>CAILVF010000082.1 GCA_903837605.1 uncultured Bacteroidales bacterium
ATGGAGATTTCTCAGGTTTGA
Organism: uncultured Bacteroidales bacterium; assembly: GCA_903837605.1. Classification (GTDB taxonomy): domain Bacteria; phylum Bacteroidota; class Bacteroidia; order Bacteroidales; family FEN-979; genus CAIRDP01. The sequence continues at coordinate 22 of CAILVF010000082.1, forward strand.
AACCAGGGACCAGGGAAGCCTGGGATCACTTTATGAGTACAGGCAACATCAAGGTGTACGATTATGCGTCATCCCGGTATATCGGCCGTTTTGAATATGCCGGGCAGGATAATGACAAAAAAGCAGATCTTATTTTCGTTTTTTCTGATGGATCAAGTGAACCTGCATCGGCCTGCTTTTCCACCTACAGTATTTGGAGAAGCAGGGATTGAATCGAATATGGGAAAGGGCCTGTATTTAATCAGGGGATTACTTCTTTATAAGCTTAACCATTAAAACGGCATGACTTCCAAGAACAGCCCTGACATTATCTTTAGTATTACCGATATCCTCGTGTTTCCATAGGTCCCTGATCCCGTATGATCCGTCGATCACATACTTTTTTATCGAGGTTTTAAGGTCCTGGTCGACAGTGACAGGCTGGTTCCCGCGATTGATGAAGCAGAATGCAAAGGCATTGTCTTCAAGCGGCTTGAACCATATTTCGTAATCCCCGAATTGCATCCAGCGTATTGCAGAGATCCCCAGTTTATCCTGGTCAATTGCAAGGACTTCTTTGTTTGTAAGGATTGAAACAGTTTCCTTTGACATGGTTCTCAGGTCATTCCCTGCCATCAGCGGGGAAGAGAACATGGCCCACATACTGACATGCAGTCTTTCTTCATCCGGAGTAAGGACACCGTTCCCGACTTCAAGCATATCGGCATCATTCCAGTGGCCCGGACCTGTATAGGTACCGATCTCGGTAAAGAGATCGATGATTTGAACCACTCCAAGTCCGCCCCAGTAATTTTTACAGTCAAAGCAGTTGATAATGTCTTCCGTTGATCTCCACAAATGCCCGACATTTTTAGCCCATTCCCAGGGTTTGGTGGTGCCCCATTCGCAAATGCTCAATACAACAGGCCTGCCTGCTTTATAGAGAGCATCACGCATTGTGGAATAAGCTGCCTCGGAGTTTTGTTTACCGTGATTGCACCAGTCGTATTTCAGGTAATCCACTCCCCAGGAGGCATAGGTGCGGGCATCCTGGAACTCATATCCGCGGCTGCCCGGCCTTCCCTGGCAGGTTGCTGTGCCGGCATCGGAGTAGATACCGAACTTCAAACCTTTCGAATGGATATAATCACCCAGGTTCTTCATCCCGGAAGGGAAGCGTTCAGGGTCGGCAATGATGGTTCCGTTGGAATCCCTTTTCACCTGCCAGCAATCGTCAATGACCAGGTACATATAACCTGCATCCCGCATCCCGCTGCTGACAATGGCATCGGCAGTTTCCCTAATAGTTTTTTCATTAATGTCGCAGGCGAATTTATTCCAGCTGTTCCACCCCATAGGCGGGGTTTTGGCAAGGTCTTCGAATTTTTGGGCTTGAATTGATGAAACCAACATCATCAGTCCAAAGAATAAATATTTTCTCATCCTAGTGAAATTTCTGAAAAGTGAAAATGATATGCCGGATATTACTTCTGAATACAAATGCTGTTCGGAAAATGTTCCAGATTGTTCATTTTAAGCAGTATTAAGTTTTATTCCAAAATAAACTTATGCGAGATTATTCCGTTATCGGTTTGGATTCTAAGTAAATACAAGCCTAAAGGTAATGTTTTGACATCAATTGAAGTTGAGCTGGAGTTCACGTTCTTTAACGATCTTATAATATCTCCATTCGAATTGAGCATGGAAATTTCCAAAATTTTCATATTCTCAGCCTCAATTTTAATTCTTTCCCGGCATGGATTAGGATAAACAAGTAATGTATTAGAAATGCCGGAATTGTCAATAATAAGCGGAATGCAATCAATCTGAGATCCTATTGTGTCAAACAATGTTCCGGCAGCAACATACCAGTTTTGCCAAACGCCTCCCTGACCTGTTTTCCAATCAGTTAGATCAAAGGTGTTAATCCCTGATGTTTTTCCTTTTACATTGTATACCTTGAGGGCCTTTCCCCCTAAATTCCAATTAAGGTTCATGCCGGGTAAACATGTTTCAGGTGCCATATTGGGTAATTCGCAATTTGGCTGTATGAAATACGCATTGTCATCATAAGCCGGGTATTGTCCATAAACCCTTGCTAATCCATTGGTATCAATACAAACAGCAGTATATTCGTCACAAGCTATCCCTTTTCCAATAACTCCGTAATCGGTTAGTATCCGGGCTAAAAAAACAACATGCCGCCCCCTTCTGTCGGGATTGTCATAATGGGTATCTGTTATAACATCATTCAAATATTTAATTTTTAAGAAACTAAGGGAATCAACTGTAACTTCTCCGTTATATGGATTTGCCAAGGCAACAGCGGACGTTACACTGCCATTTTTCGCGGTGTAATAAAATTTGCCCAGTATCGCCATTCCTGCACTTGTTCCTCCAACCACGATATGCCTGTTTTGAATGGCATCATTCACTAAGCTGTCAACCGGAGTATTTCGCCAGTATGTAACGTAATCCCACTGATCTCCACCTGCAAACCAGATTGCCTCGGCGTTCATGATTTTTTGTTGAACGTAAGTCTGATATGATGCCGTTGGATTATTACAAACAATTGTCTCAACTGAATTAACCTTAGGTCCCAAATTGAACATATAACTATTATACCCACTGCTGTTATCCGTTCTCAGAACAAGGATATCACCACCATTTGCTCTTTTGAGAAACCATTTCATGGCATTATCATCTTCCGTTGCTCCACCCATCATGCATATACCACCATGTGGTATACTATCCGAATTAACAGGATTCCCTGTAAAATAAGAAGTATAGGATTGAGCTGATGTTATGAAACTGAAACCTGTAAATACCCAGAAAAGTATTTTTTTCATATTACTGATCTTAAATTAGAATATTCTAATTTATTCACTTTCTTCTTTTATCCAATAGGATTATATGCCGATTGGTAAAAACAGATTCACCTCTAATTCCACCGTAAAACAAAAACAATATTCTTTATCACCAATTTTCTGATATCAAATTTGCTGAATCATTGTAAATTAAATTCCTGAAGATATTCCTTTTTTATTAAGTCATTTAAACTGACATACATTGACTGTATCTCTATCTTATTTACACCCTGCTTTCTCCATTTGGCAAGCTGAGAATTGATTTCTGGCAGAGTTCGCCTTTCAATTGCTAAGGTTTTCTGCAAAATTCCATTTTTCTCCTGGTTTATCAGCTTATTTAACAAAAGGTAGCGGGAACCGTATCCGGGTTTAATTGGGAAGCATTGTTGTTTCAGTTGCAGGGACCAATCGCAAAGCCGGGAATTCTTATGTGTACCGGCAGTAAGTATTTCCGGCAACTGATCTCCGCCACAAACCCATACCGGAATTGTAACAGACGCCAAGGGCCAGCCAATGACTGTCCACATGGTTGTGAGATCAGGTGATTCTCCTTTTCTAACCCCCTGAACAACAACGGAGGAGGTAGAGATAAACCGGGGGATAAAATCCTCGAAATATACAAACCGCGTATCGTTGTCTGTTCGGGGAAGATTCTGGCTAAGGTCAACTTCTGTAAGAGAATGTTGTAAATTTCTGCTGACATTCCGGAGGATATATTCGACCGACAAGTCATTGGTCTGAGATCCGAGCATAAACAGTTTTTCAGCTGTCATATAACGGATGTATCCTCCCCCCAGGTCTTTTTTCCCGGCAAAAGAAAAGTTTGTATGGATCACATATCCTAACGGGCTGGAAGCAGGATCATTGACATCGATCTTTTTATATTTAAAATTCCCGGTTTCGTAATATGCAGCGCCACCTTCGGCATCAATTACCCCGAAATTAGCTTCAACGCCATATGGTTTGGATAAAGTGTCGAGCATTTTTTCAAAGTCAGCCAGGTTGGCGCAATACATCAGGGCAAGTTTCATTAATATCCCCTCACGGTCTTTGCGTTTACACGTATCGGGTATGTTCAGGTTATAGGATGCTGAATTCATAATTGCAAAACCCGCACTATTGGTTCCGATCCAGACATTCTCCGCGAGGGTGTCCGATACATCAACAACTCCGATGAATTCGAATTTTCCTTCATGGAAATATTTCAGTTTTGTCCGTTCTTCATCCGAATCCCGGTGTTTCCATAAAAGGGGCCGGCCATCCGGGCTTGCCTTCGCCGAGATAATAATGGTAGTGCATCCAAGCAGATCAATACAGGGAAATGGAAGCAGGATTAACAAAAACAGTATAATTCTGTATGGTTTCATAATTAGTTCAATTAATTTTTCTGACTGGTTCATAATTTAATCTTTACAATCGTGAGGGCATATGGGTTAATTTGCGTCAGGAAATCCGACTGGCTTCCTCCATCCAGGTTTCCCTGAATAATTTTTCCGTCAGCCGCTGAAGCTGATGCCCTGGATCCCCAGTATAATTTACCACTTACATGGTTATGGGCAATACCCCATGTTGCTTTGGCGCCAGGGTTACCGATCTGCTGGATACCGGATCCATTGATATTACTCATATAAATCCCATCAGCAGTAATTGCCGTTCCTGCGACTGCAAAAGCGGCTATGTACATTTTACTGTTCGGGATATCCAAATCAAGTGCGCCTGCATCGAGATCCGGGATAATGTTAGTCAAACCGCTGCCGTCGAGATTCACACTCCATAAGCCACCTCCATTGGTAACAGTATACCGGTCGTTGACAAAATATAGTTTCTGACCAGCCGGATCAAATTTCAGGTCAATGGGTTGTTTTGGGATATTCCCTCCAAAATCAATATCGATAGCAGGATTGGAACCGTCGAGGTTGGCAGCCCAGATAGCATTCTGCATGGCCCAATATATTTTGGAACCAACCACCACTATACCATACGGACCATCCAGGGAAAGATCAGTCGTAATTATTTTAGTCAACCCTGATCCGTCGATATTTGTCCTATATATAGCCCCGCCGGAATAATCTGTGAAATACACCTTGCGGTTTACAGTGTCCACAGCAATTCCATACATTTGGCTGAAGCCTCCGTCGGGAAATTCCTGCACTACAGGTGGATTTCCGTCAAGCACTACAAATTTCAACTTACCGGCAGCCCGGTCTGCAAAATAGAGCACATTAACTGCCGGGGCTTCAGGGCTTTTAAGGACGACGCCCAGGGATTTAGTCAGTACATTATAATAGACATCGTTTTCCGGGGTGCAAGTCAGTGTTATATTATAGATACCGGCTGAATCATAAGTGATTACCGGGTTTGTTTCCGTTGATGTTTTTCCGTTTCCGAAATCCCATAAGTAACCCGCAGAAAGGATCGATTTGTTGGTAAAAGTCACCGCGCACGGAGCATACCCGTTATTCGACACGGTATATGTAAAATCAGCCACTGTACTTGCCAATGGAAGAGGGTTCTCTTTTTTATTACAGGAAGTAAAAAGGAAAATAAGTGCTCCTGTTATCAACCATGCCTTGAATAATTTTTTTTTCATATTACAAATTTTCTGTATCAACAATTACTTACTAAATCAATAACCCGGATTCTGATACATTCCTGGGTTAGTATTTGCCTCTAATTCTGCTAAAGGGATTGGGAACAGGTACTGATCCCTTGATTTAACATTAGGAAGCACAACGATCGCACGATCGGTCCGGATAAGGTCAAACCAGCGCTGGCCCTCGAAAATGAATTCATGGCGACGTTCATTTTCTAATGCCAGCATGAGTGACGGATAATTACCGGCTGCAGTATTAGCCAATCCGGCCCTGTTGCGGATTTTGTTTATATCAGCCTGTATGTCGGAGGCGGAACCCTGTTTATAAATGTTTATTTCAGCCCTGATCAGGAAGATTTCCGCAAGGCGAAAAACATATACACGGTCTGTTCCTGTAGTCATATCCCTGTATTTATAGCCATAAGGTGAGCCGGCAGAGTCAAATCTGATGGAAACATTTTTACGGAGATCGCCTGCTTCAAAGGAATTGATCAGTGTATCGGTAGGAGCAAATTCATATCTGCCGGAAAGCAACTTTGTAAAATAATATACTGCGAGTGTGTTATTATCCTGTGCATTAAAGGTGATCTCAAAGATAGATTCCCGGTTCGCGTTAGGTGTGAAGAGGGTGTTAAAGTCAGTTAACAGCGTAAATGTGGGATCACTGATCAGCTGGTTGGCACGCAATAATGCGCTGTCAAGGTCGGCATTATTCTTCAACATATTATACCTGGTGAGGTAAACCTTTGCCAGAAGTGCTTTTGCGGCAGCCTGGGTTGCTCTTCCAGTGGCATTTGCAACAGGGAGCGACTTTTCAGCCATTGTAAGGTCTGTGATCACCTGGTTATAAACTGCCTCAACCGGATCCCTGGCGACCTGGAGATCACTCAGATTTCCGGTAGTCGGATTGAGTTTTACAGGTACGGCTCCCCACAGTCGCACCAGGTTAAAATGATGCAGCCCCCTGAGGAAGTAACATTCGCCGTAAGCATTCTCCTTATCGGTCTCGCTCATATCTCCGATACCGGGCAATTTTACTATTACATTATTTACCCTGTTTATTGCATCATAAAGGGTTCCCCACATTCCATTGACAATCAGGTTATCGGCAAGGATGGCGTTGTTATTGATTTGGTTATAGTCAGGTGAAGTCCCTGTCCATACCAGGTTAGTTGTGGCAATGTCGCCCATGACCAGGTAATTTCGCCCGTAATAGGTGCTGTATTGCAAGGCATGGTATGAACCGATGATGGCTTTTTCAACCCCTTGCCCATCTTGGATCGCATCATCAGATGTGATTGCATCGTTAGGCTTGGGATTCAATAATTTTTGACAGGAAATCAGGAAGAAAATACTGAAAAGAATCATTCCAGTAAGTCTTATTTTATGACATGTTGTTGTTTTCATTTTCGAATGATTTTATAGTTAAAACCCAAATGATAAGCCGAAGGTATATGACCTTGGCTGAGGGGCTGTGAAGAAATCCGTTCCGATTCTTGTGCTGCTGTTACTGGCGTAATTGACTTCCGGGTCCATTCCGCTGTAATTTGTGAATGTATACAGGTTGCTCACAGTTGCATATAATTTAGCGAAGCGTAAACTCAGTTTTTCACAAAATTTAGCACCAAATGAATAAGTCAGTGTCACATTTTTGATCCTCACGTAAGAGCCGTCTTCGATAAACCTTGAACTATTACGGTTGTTGTTATTAGGATCCGATTCGGTAACCCTTGGGATATTAGTGATATCACCAGGTTTTTTCCAATGGTCCAGAGTAATCGCCAGCTGATTGTCGGGGCCCTTCATTGCTTCAATATACATGCGTTCACCATTGTAAATATCATTACCGTAATTGTAGAAAATAAAAATATTCAGTTCGAAACGCTTAAATGTAAAAACATTGGTTATACCACCACTATATTTCGGGTATGGATTTCCGATCACGGTCATATCTGAAGCATTGATCTTTTTGTCTCCGTTAATGTCTTGAAATACGATATCCCCGGTAGATGGGTTAACGCCAAGAGAGCGATATCCCCAGAAAACACCCAATGGTTGGCCCACCATGATCCGGTTATCTCCCCATGAACTGAGGTCGATAGGCTGATCCCGGTATAGTGAAGTAACTTTGTTCCGGTTGAAGGTGATATTAAAGCTGGTTGTCCATTTCAGTACTCCATCAATATTCAGGGAATGCAATGTAAATTCCAGCCCTTTGTTTTCGAGTTCCCCGATGTTGGACATCATGGAAGTAAACCCGGAGGATAATGGAATTGGCACGTTCACTAATAGGTCTGTTGTTTTGTTATAATAGACATCGGTAATAACACCGATCCGGTCTTTCAGGAACGAGATATCCAATCCGAGATCGGCCTGATGCGTAGTCTCCCAGCGCAGATCCGGATTGGGAAGTTGATAGGGAGCTATACCCGATTGTCCATTGTAATTTTGCTTGCCGGTATATAGACCGAGCGACTGAAAATCGGGAATACCGTCATTACCGGTTAAACCATAGCTGGCTCTCAGTTTCAGGTCGGTGATGAATTTTGCCGGTTTCATGAACTTCTCTTCTGACATCCTCCAGGCGACAGAACCAGCAGGGAAATATCCGTATTTCCGGTTTTCCCCGAATTTGGAGGAGCCATCTGCACGACCTGTAAGGGTAATAATATACTTATGCCTGAAATCGTATTTTGCCTGTCCGAAAAACGAATTTAATCCACGGTCAAATGCATTGGACGTGGCGCTGCTGATGGAGCCTGCCGAAACTATATATTGAAGACGCTCGTCAGGAAAGTCAACGGCAGAAGTGTACATGGTTGAATTGGTGTATTTCTCAAAACTATAACCTGCTAAAACATCCAGGTAATGTTTTTCATTAAAATTTTTGGTATAGCTTAGTACATTATTGCTCACAATATTGGAGGCATTGGTCGTTGCATCAATTCCGTTACCGTTATATCTTGCACCCCTCCTAGTGGTGATCGGATCATAACTGTGTTCCCGGTATGAATATGCGTCAAAACCCCATTTCGTATTAAAGTTCAAGCCTTTTATAATCTGAAAATTGATAAATGCATTACCGATTGTACGCAATGTATAATCATTATTGACTGCAGTTTTTGCAATAGCAACCGGGTTTGCATAAGGCATCGACTCATCGTATTTGCCGTTCTTGTCATAAACCGGATAGATGGCAGGATCGGAGATGGCATTCGGTAAGGGGCCGTTTAATGTATCGTCGCCTTCAACCTTTTTACTCTTCGAATTGCTTACGGCAACATTCACACCAACTGTAACAACTTTTGAGAGTTTGTGTTCGATATTGAGCCTGCCGTTTAACCGTTCATAGGAGGAACCCATGATGATACCGTCCTGTTTAAAATATGCTCCGGAAAGAAAGAACTTAGTCTTATCGTTTCCACCGCTTACCGATAACTCATAATCCATAACCAAGGCTTTCTTCATGATTTCATTGAGCCAGTCGGTGTTAATCGAGTCGGGGACCGTAATTCCTTTATATGCGGCGTACTGTTGAGCATTCAGCATTTTCAGTTTCCGCTCTCTGGGAAATTCCTGCCAGCCCAGGTTTATATTAAAATCTACGGCCGTCCTGGACTTTCCCAGTGCACCTTTTTTTGTAGTAATCAGTACAACCCCGTTGGAGGCCCTGGCACCATAGATAGCTGTAGCGCTGGCATCTTTCAGGATTGTGACGGATTCAATTTCATTGGGCCCGAGATCAGTAAGTCCGCTGACCTGCTGGCCTCCAAACCCAATAAGCTGGTCCTTTACCTGATTCGTTGGGATCCCGTCCACAATAAACAGGGGTTCATTCCCTGCATTGATCGAGCTGCTTCCCCTTACTCTTATGGTAAGTGCTCCTCCCGGAGTACCGGCATTCTGACTGATATATAACCCTGCCGATTGTCCCTGAAGCATGTTATCTATAGTTTTTATCGGGATATTTTGGATCTGAGTTTCATTAACAACACCCAGGGAGCTGGAAATCAATTTTCTGCTATCAGTTGAATAACCCACAACAACCATTTCACCCAGGTTAGTAGCTGTTGGTTTCATTAAGACATTGATCACTTTTTGATTATTGACGGGAATTTCCTGGGTGAGCAATCCGATATAAGAGAATACCAGAATTGCATCAGGATCCACATTAATGATGAATTTCCCGTCAAGATCCGTATTGGTTCCCTGGGCTGTTCCTTTCACAACAATCGTTACGCCGGGCAGGGGCGCGTTATTATCCTCTAGTGAAGTGACCGTGCCAGTTATCGGTTTTTTCTGAGCCAGAGCGATGAGTGGAAACAGCAATAGAATAAGGAGGCTCGTGAAGATTTTTTTCATAAAAAAGGGCTTTGGTTTGACTTTCAGATAATTTTTTTTAATTAATAATATTGGATGTTGTCATCCATGATCAGTAATTTCTTATTAATAGTCCTGCCATCGGGAAAATCCATGAGAAAAAGGTAAATACCATCAGGGAACCCGGAAATATTAATCTCTTGCTTTCCCTGGCTCGCCCCCTCGAACTCTTTTACTATATTACCCGCGGAATTAATCAGGGTTAAAGAAGAATAAGCAGCCGGTACTTCAACAAACACTTTTCTATACGCCGGATTTGGAAATACAAGGAACTGATCCTGCTCAATCTCGCCGATCGAGGCATTGATACAGGGTTGTTGTGAATAATTCTGGAAATAATGAAGTTCGAGGTAATCCCTGATGACTATAGCCAGACTATCAACGAACTTTAGACGTACCGACAGATTAGCGCGGATATTATAGTTACACTCAGCTTGAACCCCGTCAATCGTCCCTCCCTGATATGAACTGTGATGCGCAACGTTGTATCCTCCGGTGAAATATGGATCGCCTGTTTGCGGATAAGGATCTGTCAGACTTGGGACCGCCGGATAGCCTTTGTCATACAATAAACTTCCGAAACTATAAGGTCCTCTCAACAACTGTGCATGGGTTAAGGAATCAATATTATGTTTTGCCAGGTTTCTGATGCTGCTGTAATTAATATATTTGATGGTATTCAGAATACTGTCACTCATCTGCAGTTCATTAGTGTATAACAGATAACCAAGTTCAATCCTTTCTTTCGTATGGCTCTGTCCGTGCAGGTCAATATAAAATCCTTTTGTGAAAGTCTTGACTATATATGCTTCTGAACTATCGATAAATGCATGAAATTCTTGCCAGGCCACTTCTGCTAATGGATTTCCACAGGCCCCTGTTGTATAATCATCATTTGCATCAAGTTTTTTTCTATCCAGTTTGTTCATGATAATATGCGGGTAACATCCCGTCAATGCATGGATAGCATCATTTAACTCATAGGCAAGTTCCTCGGTATAGGCATCCCCTTGAGTTACACTCCCGCTGCAGGTCCTGTCGGGAATAGTGGACGGGGTAAGGTAGCCCCCATGCGGCTCGGAAATGACCACAGGCATGTTGCCTGCATGATATTCAATATACCCATGGTCACCGAAATAAACATCTCCCGGTATATAGGTTTGCCCCGACAGCCTGAAAATATGCATAAATACTATGAAGAAAGTGAATATAAAATGTTTCATTTGTCGAGAGGTTAATTATTAAAATATTATATCCATCAATTGTAAACCGGTCCCCTGGCAACAATATATCTAAAAGAAGTTCCTTTGCCTCCGATAATTAAAAGCCTGCCTTTCCCCAAGCCCTGGGCATGAGCAGTCAACGGGCCCCCGGAAGAAAAAAACATAAGAATGACAAGCAATATCCGGTGCATAAATCATTTTTTAAGCCCAGTTGGATTAAAGTACGGGCGTATCATAAGTAAACAGCCAATGATCAGGAAGATTAAGGATAATGGAAACATGAACCAAGGCCATCAATCATAGGGAATTTTCTTTTTTCTCATTTTTTTTCAAATCAGAGAAGAGACTGTCCGGGAATTCAAATCCCTGTAACTGCAATATTGCCATGATTTTCTGCAAATAAATAAACAAGTATACTATGAAGCTGATCCCATTCTTATCATCCCGGATTCCGGTAAATAATTAGCGGCCATATATGTATATGGCCGCTAATTGTAAAAGAAACTAAATAAATTAAAGCATAATCGTCGGAACATGATTTCCCGTGTTTCTTTTATACTATCAAAAATACGCAATTTTACAAAACCAAATTAATCATTGTGATTTTTTTAACAAATAAAAAATCATTTTTATCAAGTATTTATTAATAACGCTGAAAGATATGTCTCGTCCTGAAATAGCTTGTCACATCAAAACTATTCAGGACGAGACATATCTGCAAAATCAAAGAATCATTTGGGCAGCAATTTTTAAATATTTTTACAACAACTGCACTATAAATGAAAAAGCCACCTACTGCTTTTGCTGTAAGTGGCTGATTTTCTTTGCTCCCCCTGAAGGACTTGAACCAAGGTACAACCTACAATCTAAATGCTACTGATATATGTATGTACAAAAGGATTAATTTGATTTACTGTCCGCTAAACCGTCACCTTTAAACGAATAAAGCGCTGTAAACATATCGTTAACAGCGCTTTAACTTTGTTGATGGGTGCCCGGAACAGGACTCGAACCTGCACATCCTGGGGACACTAGTCCCTGAAACTAGCGCGTCTACCAATTCCGCCATCCGGGCAATAAAGAACAAAAGAACAATAAAAAACGGCTGATAACAGCCGGTTATGGTGCCCAGGACAAGACTCGAACTTGCACAGCCTGAGGCCACTACCCCCTCAAAGTAGCGTGTCTACCAATTTCACCACCTGGGCAAAGAATTCTGAAAGTACAATAACCAATGCTGTATTTTCAGATGTTTTATAAGAACAAATCGTTCAAACCGGGCGCAAAGGTATAAAAAAAGTTACGATTTACGAGTTTTGATTTACGATTTATTAAAAAAAGGACTGCGGATGAGGTTAATGGGCTAAGAGGGAGACGAGGTATGCAACAAGGATCCCCAGGCATACCGTGAGGAATTTCTGAAGGTTATACCTGTGATGTTCTTCAGTTTCAAAAAGGATTGATGTAGACACATGCAGAAAGATCCCTATTACTACCGCCATGCTGTAGGTGAAGAAAAAGTCAAGTGAGGTGACGACGCTGTTCTGAATTACCAATCCTGCCAATGAACCCAGGGGGGTCATCAAAGCGAAAATGCCGAGATAGATAAAGGCTTTGCCTGTTTTACAGCCGTAATGCATAAACAGTCCCATCAATGTAAGTGAAATCGGGATGTTATGGACCACGATACCCAGGACCAGCGAATGCTGAACCTGTTTTGCAAAACCACTAACCAGTGGCATGCCTTCAAGGAATGCATGGATGCACAAGCCTGTTAACAGTAACCATGGGGCGACCTTCTCCCCTTCCCTGTGTTCGTGTTTGTGGCCGTGTTCAGCCCCCTCCGTGATCAGTTCAAGAGCTAACTGGATGAGGAACCCCAATATCACAAAAAGGCCTGCCAGTGGCGCAGGTCTTGAGAAAACCTCAGGTACAAGTATCAGAAAGCTTATCCCGATCAGGAAGGCTCCTGAGAAGGCAAGTAAAAGCTTAAGCAGTTTCTGGTCGTCGCGGGGGATCAGGAATACCAGGGAACCACCGGCGATCACGGTAGCGATAAGGACGAAATAGATTAAAATGTTCATGATTCGGCAATATCTTTATGCAATTTATCTGGCGTTTCGCGCCGATCCGGGATCTCCATCAATCCAGCTATCCAGCTATCCATCTATCCAGTTATCCAGTTATCCAGCTATCCAGCTATCCAGCTATCCAGTTATCCAGTTATCCAGTTATCCAGCTATCCAGCTATCCAGCTATCCAGTTATCCAGTTATCCAGCTATCCCATTATCCCGCCATCCCGTCATTCCACATCTATGATCCGGTACTTTGTGCTCATAGGAACTCCTTTGAAATTTTCAAGGAACCTTTCCGATATTCTTTTCAGGCAGCCGGTATTCTCAGGCAAACCCATTGTGTAGAGATCCTTCCGCACCTTTTGAAGGAATTTCTCGCTGAGCACTATGCGGTTCTCAAGACATTTGGTCATCAGGCGTGCCGTGAGATCCACATCAGAGCCATAATAGTCGTTCGTTCCCTCGAAAAAACTGATGTTATACACTTCCGAGCAATAATGAATGGCAACTTTGCACGGCAGAAAAGTGCCGGCTACAGGATAATGCTGTATGTTGTACAAAGTAGCATAAATCTCTTCAAGGAGCATATAGTAGGAATTGATGGCAGGCTTTGATTTCAGCACATCATCAGGGATGAACAACATGATCTCATCACCTATTCCCTTGACTATGTATTCGGGAAAATCATTCAGAAGCGAAAGAAAATTAAAGGTATTGTTCAGTTTACGCCCCCAGTCGGTCAGTCCGCCCAGGTATTTCATATCCGTTGAGCGGTTGATATCCATAAAAAAACAAGTTCCCGGGCATGGAGGGACGGAAGCCAGATAGCGCACCATCTCCTCCGAATTGGGATCTTTAAAATGGATAAAGTAAGCCATCAGAACACCCTCAGGGCATCTTCCTCGTTGGGATAAATTTCAAAGATTGTTGTAAATCCTGATATTTCAAAAATCTCGCGGATGTTCTCCTGCAAACTGCAGAGAACAAACTTCCCTTTGACCATTGTAATCCTTTTCAGCGCCATTAAAAGGATCCTGAGACCGGAGCTGCTTACGTAATCCATCTGCCCGCAGTTGACCAGTATTTTTGTAACATTCTGATCAAGGAGTTCCATAAGCCGTTTTTCCAGGATGCTGTAGTTGATTGTATCCAGCCTGCCGTTAATGCCGATGATCATGCATTTCTCATTATTCTTTTCAATAAGTTCCATAACCAGAAGATTGTGTTAATAATTGCGGATTAAAAGTACAATATTTTTTCCATCCCGTCTTTCATACCGGATGTCATTCACCAACTGTTTCACGAAATGAATACCAAGCCCGCCTATCTGGCGGTCTTCAATGGGTTTATTAACTGTATCGCCGGTGTTCTTTTCAAGAATGTTGAATTCCTTTCCATCGTCTTCCAATACAATCTGGATTGAAGCCTGGGCAAGCCTGGTGAATGTCAAAACTATTTCGTGGTCTCGGCCGTCATCATATGCATAGAAAACAATATTAGTAAAAAGTTCTTCCAGGATGAGGTTCAGCTCCATAGTAATTTTCGGGGGGATATCCCAAAGTTCAGAAACCTGTTCCAGGGATGCAACCATGCGGTTCAGTTCCCCCAGTTTATTGAGTAATCGAACCTGCTTTATATCCGGGGATGTGTTTTCCTGTCCCTGCATCTTTTTTGATTTCAGTATCAGCAGTGTTATGTCATCGGCCTGATCAGCTCCTTTCATAAAATCAAGCAAATCATTTTCAAGACAGTGTATCAGCTCTGCCGGACAAAGATCAGAATTCCTCCTGACAATTTCAAGCATGGGTTCATCCCCATAGAACCTGTCAGCCTTGTTTAAGGCTTCCGTAACTCCGTCGGTATATAAAAGCAATGCATCACCGGGGGAAAACAGTATCGTTCCCGAGCCATATGTTGCGTGTTCAAAAATCCCAAGGGGTATGCCATGGACATCTTTCAGCTTTTCGGTTTTCCCACCGGGCCGGATGAGGAAAGGGGGATTGTGACCTGCATTGCAATAGGTGAGGGTATCGTTCTTCAGGTCAACGATCCCTGCAATAAAGGTCACGAACATCTGGTTTGGGTTTTCCCGGCAGATTTCCTTGTTGATCTCATACACGCTCTGGTTCAGGGGAACATGGAGTGAGACCCTTGAACGGAACTGGGTGCGTGCACTCACCATGAACAGGGAGGCCGGCACACCTTTGCCCGAAACATCGCCGATAGCGATGAAGAGGTGGTCGTCGTCAAGAAAATAAAAATCATACAAATCGCCTCCGACTGCCCGGGCAGGGTCCAGAAGAGCTGCCAGGTCCCAGTCATCCCTTGACGGGAAATTCTTTGGAAGAAGCCCCATCTGGATATCGTGGGCCACACTCAGCTCGCTTTCCATTTTCTCCCGTGCCGAAGTCGCTTCCTGCAGGTTCCT
Organism: uncultured Bacteroidales bacterium; assembly: GCA_903837605.1. Taxonomy (GTDB): domain Bacteria; phylum Bacteroidota; class Bacteroidia; order Bacteroidales; family FEN-979; genus CAIRDP01. The sequence goes on from CAILVF010000082.1 coordinate 15,568, forward strand.
GATGTAATGAGCCAGTTCATCTTTCATCAGGGAGAAGGCATTGGTAAGCTGTGAAATCTCATCCTTGGAACGGTAAACAGGGAGAGAAGTCCCAAAATCCCCCTGTCCTATCCTGTGGGTTGCTTCCACAAGCCGGCTTATCGGCCTGACGAATTTCCTGGTGATCAGGATGGTGATCAGCATCATAGCCAGGAGGCTGAAAAAGAAAATGGCTATGAGCTTCCTGAAGAAATCATAGAGGCCGGCATACAATTCCCTAGTAGGGAATGTGATTGCAAATATCCATGTAGTATGGGGTACCGGTGCTGAATAGATCCAGCTTGGAACCTTTACATGCTGAAGGTCAGTAATTTTAACAAACATTCTTTCTCCAAGCAACATCTTGTCTATTATAGAATCATGTGCCACGTCACCTTTACGGAGAAGCAGGGTGCGTATATCGGTATTCACGTATTGTTCGTTTATCGGCGTAATCAGTTTGCCTTTGCGCGACAGCAGGTAACTGTAACCGGTCTGCGATACCCTTGCCGATGTCAGGATATGCCTGAAAGTCTGGAGCGAGATATCCATAGTGATAACACCTGCAAAAACGCGCTTGTGGTCCACCCAGTGGTAAAAAGGTACCGAATAAGTGCACATCAGAGTATCACCGCCCCCCTTGTCATAATAAGGCTCCGACCAAACTGCTTCATCCTTTATCTTGGGAATGCGGTACCAGTCTTTGTTCAGATAGTCATATTCGGCGGATGAGAGGTCCCTTTCCACAATCGTATGGCCCGTTTCAAAAACGTACTGGCAATACCTGTAATGATTTTTATCGAACATATAGGGTTCGAAGGCAATGGCGCTGCCGAAAACAACAGTGTCGTCGAGGACAAACTCTTTTGCCAGGTCGGTGATCATGCTGTAATCAGGCTTTTCAGCTTCCAGGGCACCCGACAGGGTATAGGGCACCTGTTCTACAGGCCTGATCACATTGCTGATGCGGGAAATAGTCAGGTCGGTAATATTTGAAGCCCTTTGCAGCGCATCCTGGTCCAGGATTGCACGGGTGTAAGAGAAAGTATAATAAAATGCGATGCTGAAAACGACGAGGAAGGCCAGTATGAAAAAGCGGGTATACCGGATTGCCAGGCTACCCCGGCCAAGCAGCCGCATACCGGGCTTTTCGTTGCCGGTTGACAGGTTTTCATTCTCCATATTCGGTTCAGGCTGGTTGGCCCGGTTCTTAGTTATAGCTGTAACTGACTTTGCGAAAGTAAAGTTAAAAAAGAATATATTTGTACTGATATAAATTATTATAAATGGATAAAGCATTAAACCTCCTGAAACCTGAACGGCTATGGTACTATTTTACCGAGATCTGCAAAGTGCCGCGACCATCGAAGAAAGAAGAAAAAATAGCCTCCTGGCTCATAGATTTCGCAAAAAATCACAAGCTGGAATATATAAAGGACGAATGCGGTAACATCCTGATCCGCAAGAACGCCTCAGCCGGTTATGAAAACCGGAAAACAGTGATACTCCAGTCCCATATGGATATGGTTTGTGAGAAGAACTCAGGGACAGTCCACGATTTTGATAAGGATCCTATCATTCCCGGGATCGAAGGCGAATGGGTCAAGGCAGCCGGTACCACACTTGGCGCCGACGACGGGATAGGGATTGCCGTGCAGCTGGCGATTCTTGAGGCAGATGATATTGCCCACGGGCCGCTGGAAGCATTATTTACCATGGATGAGGAAACGGGCCTTACCGGAGCTTTCGGCCTGAAACCCGGCTTGTTGAAGGGCAGGGTGCTTATCAACCTTGATTCGGAAGACGAAGGCCAGGTATTCATCGGCTGTGCAGGAGGCAAAGATACAGTGGCCAGCCTGCCTCTCACTACCGAAACTGCTCCATCTTCCCTTTCTGCCTATAAGGTGAGCATAACTGGGTTAAAAGGGGGCCATTCGGGCGATGATATTAATAAAGGGCTTGGAAATGCGACCAAGCTTCTTAACCGTTTCCTCTGGAATGCATCCAGGGATTTCGGAATAAGGATTTCTTCATACAATGCCGGGAACCTCAGGAACGCCCTTGCCAGGGAAGGTTTTGCCGTTATAGCTGTGCCTTCTGCCCATGCGAAGGCATTCGAAATCTCAGCTGAAACTTTTTACAGGGACCTGGTCGGAGAACTCCATGTTACCGAACCACAATTGAAATTTTCCGCCGCTCCCTCATCCGCAGTTTCAACAGTTTGGACAAGCGGGCTGCAGAATTCGGTACTGAATGCCCTTTATTCCTGTCCTCACGGTGTACTGGCCATGTCGAGGGAGATACCCAATTTTGTGGAAACTTCCACGAACCTGGCTTCAGTGAAGGAGAAAGACGGAAATGTTTTCATCACAACCAGCCAGCGGAGCTCTGTTGAGTCTTCAAAGAAAGATGCCGGCGACATGGTGGCAAGTGTCTTTGCACTTGCTGGCGCAAAGGTGGAACAGTCGGCCGGATACCCGGGATGGAAACCCAATCCTGATTCGGAGATACTCAGGCTTACTGTTCAGTCGTACAAAAAGCTGTTCGGAAAGGAACCTGAGGTCCTGGCCATCCATGCCGGGCTTGAATGCGGACTGGTAGGTGCCATCTACCCGGGAATGGATATGGTTTCGTTCGGACCAACGATCAAAGGGGCTCATTCTCCCGATGAAAGGCTTGAAATCTCTTCAGTTGCCAAATTCTGGGACCTTACACTGGAAGTACTTAAAGAGATTTAAGATGCAGGAAGCAGGATGTCTTCTACCGAGCATCCCGCATCCCGCTTACTGTATTCCATAAACAAAAGGTTATGCGATCGTTTCTCCTGGCCTTCACATTTTGTACATTCTGCTTATCTTCCACCGCCCAGTTCAGTTTCTCCGATTCCTCAGTAAGAATGAGGATAAGGCGCGATATATACGTACTCGCTTCTGATTCTTTCGAAGGCAGGGAAGCAGGAACCGAAGGGGAGAAAAAGGCATACGCTTATATCATCAGCAGACTCAAAGAGGCAGGCGTACCTCCCCTGTCGGGTAACAATTACCTGCAGCCCTTCACTACAGGGCATGTTAAGTTCACAACACCTCCCCATCTTATTGCCGGGAAAAGATCATTCGAATGGAGAAATGATTTCGGATTATGTGCATATTCTGCCAGTGATTCTGTAAGTTCTCCATGGGCTGATGCAGGTTTCGGGCTGGTCATTGCTGCCGATGGGATCGACAGCTACAAAGACATTCCTGCGGTGAGCGGGAAGATCGTCCTGATCAACCTGGGAACGCCACCGGGAATCAGCAAAGAACGTCTCCGGGGGGCTGAGCTGACGCCGGCTGTCAGGATAGCCGATGCAGTGATAAAAGGAGCTACAGGAGTGATACTTTATAACGGCCAGGGCATTGAAAACAGCAGGCTGTTTGACTTTTCCAGGAGCGACTCTGTAAGTATTCCGGTCATGTACGTAACAACCGGGGTCATTGACTTTATTAAAAAGCATCCCGGCGAGCCCGTTACTATGGCTGTTCATACGGAACGGATCAGGAATATTTACACTAATGTTTGTGCTTATATCAACAACGGGGCGGCCCGGACCATCATCCTGGGAGGGCATTACGACCACTTGGGAAAAAGCCGGGAACCGAGGGATAAGGGGGCTTATTGTGTGGGGGCAGATGATAATGCGAGCGGCACTGCCGGTATCCTTGAACTTTCAAGGTATTATGCTGCACACAAGGATCCACTGAACAATTACCTGGTCATTTTCTTTTCAGCTGAAGAGAAAGGCTTATTTGGTTCCGAGTATTTTGTGAGGCAGATGAGGGAGGGCATGAAAGATTCCATCAATTTCATGCTGAATTTTGATATGATCGGCAGGCTGGGTTGCCAGGGACTGCAGGTTACCGCAGAGGCGACAGGGAGTTCCCCGGCCTGGTCAAAACTATACAGGGAAGTGAAACATCCCGCTTTCAGCCTGGAGAAGGTCACTGCATCACTTCCTTTTTCCGACCAGGATGCTTTTTACAATGCGGGTATCCCTGTGCTTTATCTGAACACAGGTCTTCACGACCGTTACCATACCCCTTTAGACAAGCCTGAGACCATCAACTATACCGGCATGACCGAAATCCTCAAGTATTCGAAAGAACTCGTCGGACGAGCAGGAACAGGGGAAAAAGTCAGATACAGGAAAGTCCCGGGGATTATTCTCGATTTCGAGATGGCTGGATTTATCCTTTCTTACATAGGTGAACAGCTGTCGTTCTGACTGCTGACTGCCGGGTACTGACTGTTGGTTACTGATTGCTGACTGCTGACTATCGCCTGCCTGTTGCTGGCTGCCGGCTCACGGCTTCCTGCTCCCGTTTCCCGGCTCCCTGCTCCCCGTTCCCTATAACCCCACCCCTACTCCAATTCGGAACACAGGGTTTGAATACGGTGAGTAGTAAGTATCGTTGAGGTTGAACAATATGAGGAGGTCCATGAACACCCTGCCGCCTATGGGCTGGGAATAACCCCCACCTATAAGCACGCTGTTGTAGGAAACAGTGCTTTGTCCGGGTGCCAGGGTATTATTGTATGGATCATAGATCCTGCCGAGCGGATCATAATGGTATGGCTGAATATAGGCCATGTATTCATATTCGGCATGGGCAAACAGGTTTCCGATCCAGCTATGGAAAAGGCTTCGGAGGTAATACCTGAGATATATCCTTCCTCCGTAAACATTTGAGGAAAAGTCGAGGTAGTTTTTGTTTATGTCATCCCAGTAATAATCCCTGTACCGGAAATACTGATAGGTAAAACCAAGTCCGACGTACAGCTGGTCGACAGTGCGGATGCGCACTTCAGGTGAGATCATGATGCCTGTGACAGTTCCGAACTGGAATCCCACGTTACCGCCAACGGAAAGTCTTCTCCAGAAGTTATCCTTAGGGATTGCGGGCTTTGCAGGGTGGAAAATGTTTGCTGAATCCTGGGCGCCGGCGTGGAAGGATATAAAAAAAACTGAAAGGAGGAAACTGAGGATTATAGCGGTTTTTCTCATTGATCTCTGATAATTTTTCGTGTAGGAATGTAACCTTTTCCTTTGATACCAGTACAAAGGTACAACAGAAACATGAAAAGACTGCTACAATTGTTTTGCTATATATAATAGGTAAATAAAAATAATTGAAAAAAAGCTTGACTTTCCTTTTTTGTATGAAATAAAGCTGTAATTTTGCACTCCGATTTCGACGTTCTTTTATCACAACTGCAGATGACCAACTAAAACCCGCTTAGATCAAGGGTTTAAATGAAGTTGAAAACTTTTTTATCACAAAATGATAAAAAAATTTGGATGGAAAGAAAAAAGTTGTAATTTTGCAGTCCGTTTTTGAACGAAGTACCCGAAAGGGGTTTAGAAATAGAAAAGTTCTTTGAAAGTTTGAAGTAAGAAAGTAGCAAATATCCCAGAGATTGAAAATCAATTTCTTTGGTAATGATTAACCTG
>CAILVF010000083.1 GCA_903837605.1 uncultured Bacteroidales bacterium
ATGAAATGCGGACTTGGTAAATGTGGGCGATGCAATGTCGGATCGGTCTACGTATGCAAGGAAGGACCCGTATTTACTGCTGCTGAGGTTTCACTCATGCCGGCAGCCGACCTATAAAAGAGTGATTGGATAAAAATTATCCGGCTGATGGAAATCGGCCGGACCTGTGGACCACTGCCACCAGGGAAACAAACCATACTCTCCCCTGCCTGAAGATACAGAGCACTGCAATGCAATACTCTGCCTATTAATAAATGGCTTCAGCAGCTTATAGGAAAATTCCATTCCGAAATATCCCTCACCTTTCATTATGGAAATATCCTCCAACCATGGCTTTTCAGAAAGGATTGCGTACCCCTCAGCTCTTTTTCTTGGAGTATCGAATCGCAGTGCGACCCAGTTCCCCTCCGGAGTTATTTCAAATTCCAGATAACTGCCAGAGGAATCGGTATGAGCAATAAACAGTTCTGAAACCCCATACTGCCATAGTCCATCAGTAAACTTGCTACCAAGAGTAACAGAAGGGGATCTCAGTGAAAAAAGAGCTGAATTGCAACGGGTGGTCCACCGAAGAAAAGGGGCTTCAGGTACAGCTATGGCATCTTGTATCGAAAGCAGTTGTTCAACTGCCACAAAACCTCCGGGGGGAATTTCCCTGTCAGTACCCTTATAACCAACAAATGAGCCCTCGATAAGCACCTGAGGAAAGAGATTCTCCGGAATTTCCATCTTCCGGCTGAACTGCTGTGGTGACCATAGAAGCCCGGCCCAGCCTTTTGAAGGGTCTTGATCATCCTCAACACTCTTTACCCCGCATGAAGCTAGAAGCTTTTCATCGAACAAGCCGATACACTGTACTTCAAGATTCAGTTGAACGCCCGCTTCATTCTGAGCGGCAGTTTTCATCTGTGCGGCCAGGCTAAGAACATCTTTTGCTGTAGCCCCACCCCTGTTATATATAAAGTTGGCATGGTGTTCGCTGACCATAGCTCCTCCTTCACGACGGCCCTTAAAACCAAGTTCCTCAAAAATAGTCCCGCTGGAACGACCGACAGCATAGTTGTTCTTAAAGGTTGAACCGCAGCTCGGAAAATCGAAATGATGCTTTTTTTTGCGCTCCTCCTCATACCCATCCATCTTAAGTCTTATATCCTCTTTCGTGCGTGTTTCGGGAAAACGAAGGAGCACAGCTAAGACAATTTCAGGATTATCCATCAGCGATGTATGCTTGTACCCATGAAAAACATCATCAGGGGTCTGCCACTGCAATCGTCCTTCAATAGTCATAGTCTGGATACCGGTGGTAACGGCAGAGATTTCGCCTCCGAAGCAGCGGGCATTCATTCTGACCGTTGATCCAATCTGACCGGGAAGACGGTAAAGCCATTCCCCCCCTCCCCTGCTGCATGAAAGCAGCTCTTCGGCAATAAGGGTATTGTCTGCACCTGCCTCGCACCAAAGTTCATCATCGGATATCCAGAACATTCGTTCCATGCGGTCTAAAGTGACCACAATACCGGGGAAAAACGAATCGGAAAAGAGGATATTACTCCCTTTTCCCATGATGGCAAGAGGCAGTTGATGCTCCCTGTTCCAAAAGAGAAGATCGGCAAGTTCTGCAGGAGTTCCGGGATGAGCAAGGAAATGAGCTGTTCCGCCGATCCCGTAATATGACCTTGAAGCAAGAGAAACTTCACTTTCATAAGTACAGGGAATGGATAACTCAGGCATAACATAGAGGCTTTTGATGGTCAT
>CAILVF010000084.1 GCA_903837605.1 uncultured Bacteroidales bacterium
GAACCACGCCTGCCATATCGAGTTCATGGTTCCTTTTAATCCTGATGACAATCATGAAGTCGAAAACCTGAAAAATTACGAAGCTGATGTAACTGAGCGCCTGATTAAGGCCAGGGCGTTTTTCAGCAGGCCATACGGCAAGGCTGCTGAAATGGTTTTTAAGAATAATCCGGGGAATACGGAACTTATTCGTGTGATCAAAGGCCTGTTTGATCCGGAAAATATACTTAGCCCGGGAAAATTCAACCTCTAAGGGATCCCCGGCTTACTTATGTGGAAACAAGTCACGGTAAATCTCATACGATAACTACGGGAGGCTAAAATGTTAACGGTTGATGAACTCAAAGAGCTTAAAGATATTGTTGGCCAGGAGTGGGTGAAGGATGATCTCCCTACCAGGGATGCCTACTCTATTTACTATAACTCCTCTTCACTGAACAAGGAGGACAAGCTGTGGACGGCGCGGCCGGCGGCTGTAATTATGCCGAAAACACCCAAGGAAATATCAGAACTCACGAAATTCTGCAATAGAAAGGATTTCATGCTTAAACCGTTTTCAACAGGCTGGATCACTTCCTCGGCGCCCGGAAGCCGAAAAACGATTTTACTCGATCTGAAGCGGATGGATAAAATCATCGATATCGATATTAAGAACCAGATCGCAGTTGTGGAGCCCTATGTCAGGGCCATAGATCTTCAGTCGGAGCTATGGAAGCACGGGTTAAACGTGCATGCTGTTTCCTGCGGGGGTAATCACTCGATCCTGGCATCTACAGCAGCGGCGTGGGGATACGGCATAACAGGCGCCTCCATGGGATATCAGGCCAGGAATATGCTGGGGGTTGAGTGGGTAATGCCCTCCGGAGAAATCCTTACACTGGGCAGTCCCGGTGACGGAGCGGAGTGGTTCAGCACCGACGGTCCGGGACCCGGCGTCAGGGGACTCATCCGGGGGTTCCAGGGTACATTTGGCGGCCTGGGTACCTTCACAAAAGTAGGTGTGAAGTTATACCGCTGGGATTCCGATCCCGAATATGAGGTCCATGGCGGATCGCCTAAATATGTCCTGAACCGTGAATTGCCGAACCTGGGTGTATTTATTCTCATGTTTCCCAGCAAAAAGCAGATAACCGATGCCGGTTATAAGCTTGGGGAAGCGGAATGCAACTACTCGGATTTCAGGATGCCTGCCTTCTTCATAGCGCTCGGTTTCACCGATAATAACCTTGAATTAAAACAGCTGTGGTCAACCGGTGTTTTCCAGAAACTTGCCAGGTACGTGTTGACAGTATGTGTTCACGGGCATTCCAAAAAGGAATACCAGTGGAAAGTAAAGGCTCTTAAACAAATAGTCAAGGAATCGGGCGGACTGATACTGCCGATGCAGCAGATACCGTTGGCCGCTTTTGAGATAGTAAAGCCGTTCTTCAAGATGTTTAAAAATCCATTGAAGCTGATAACCAGGATACCCTTTATACAGGAAATAACGGATTTGATGAAAACCAGCGAGGAAATGCGTCTAAAGCTTTTTACGACGGCGTTTTTTATCCTCGTGCGGCACGCTAACAACAGCCAGGGGGGTTTCCGGGCGTCATCCGGCATGTTTACCTCGGTCGGAGCTTTTGACACCTGGGACATGGGTTTTGAACAGGCTGATTATATTGCCGGGGTCAAAAGGCCGGCCATTGAGAAAGGCCTGATTTTAGACGATGGCGGCGATCTCGGCAGCGGCGGGACCTTTGACTTCGGACATCTCGGCTACATCGAAGGGATTGGAGAGTATTCAACCAATGATCCCGAGTCGAGGAAGGCCACCAAGGCCATCGTTGAAGAGTCTCTTCACGGCACGATAGAGAGGTCCCTGGGACTTCCGATTGCCGCATTCGGCGGCCCGATGAACCAGCTATTTGGCCCGCATTGCTATAACTATCACAAGATGATCATGAAAATAAAAGAGAAACTCGATCCCAATTCTTCATATGACTCCTGGACGTACAGCGGCGCGTCAGAAAAGGCGTTCCCTGATGAAAAAGAAGGGTACACGTTCTTTTAATCACACATAATTGCGCGAAGTTGCACAAAGTGATGCAAGCCGCAGGCTGATAAATAAAGCCGGCCAATAAAAATAAGTTAGAGAGGTGGAAATAGATGATAAACAAGGCAGTCTCCATGGTAAAAGAGGGATGGACCGGACCCGGCAGTCGCGATGCCACGATAAAACCGTTGACACTGGTGGAAGACGGGCTTCATATCGATATGGGCGCAAAAGGCATGTATGAGTGGTGGTATTTCGATGCGCACTTCGAGACCGGCC
>CAILVF010000085.1 GCA_903837605.1 uncultured Bacteroidales bacterium
ATGAATTAAAAGAAAAAACTATTGATGAATTAAAATTGAGGACATCAAAATTCTAATGATAATGGTTACGGCCAATGAGTCGGTCTCAATGCGGGTGAGTTTCGGAAAGTTGGCATTCAACGAATCAATAAACTAACTCAGGAAAACAAACCTTAATATAGCAACCCCGCACTGCAGTAGCTAGCGGGATGTTTGTTGCAGTATATAAGAGCCATGAAACTTTGAAACTGAAAAAGAAAAATGGGTATGATAATAACAAAAGAAATTCGCGTTAATTAGTTCAAGATTTTTACCCATTATATAACAATAAAAAATAAATTTTCAATTATGAAGACGCATTACTATTTTATAATTTTAATTACATTTTTTACTTCATGTAATCATGGGATTCCAAAAGAAAAACTTACAGTTATTGAGAATATCACTTTAGGAGGCTCAGAAAGCTCAATTAATAAGCAGATAGATAGTCTACAAATTCCACAAAAAAGATTTTTTAATAGAATTATTGTGGAGAACTTTAACGATCTATCAAATTCCAATATCTACTATTCTTCACATTTTACTAACCTTTTTAATTTCAACCAATTTAATATTCCAAAGCTTTCAATTGAGCATTTAGGGCGTTTGACACCTGTTACACTGGAAGGAACTGAAAACAATTTCGCTTTGATTGTTCTTCTATGTCATACTGATGAACCGTGGCTTTGGGGTGATTTAGAAAAATTCAAAAATTCAATTAATGAAAAATATGTTAGATTAGAGGTAAATGACTTAGTTATTGAGAAAATCAAAGAAATGTATATTGCTAAATATGGAGAACCAAAAAGTGTCAACACTTCAAGTTTAAATACTTTTTTTATGATTAATGGCAACTCCCTTTCAGAAGAAAAAAATAATAGTGATCTTGGTGTAACAATCAAATGGGAACTTGAATATTATAACATTACATTCTTTACTGGCTTTGATTTAAATGGTATATACAACCCTGAAAAAGGCTATTCTGAATCAACAAATGGATATCGTGCTAATATTGGAGATAGAAGAGTTGACCCATCTGCAAATGAGCTACATTGTAGTGCCTATGCTTATATATATTATCAGCTCAATGAAAAAGCGATGAAAGAGCTAAAAACCAGAAATACAAAATTATGATAGATATTCCTCAAAATCTAAATGGGTTTAACCAATACTGGTATGGCTGGCGCCAGCAAAACATTTAGGAATTCCAACACGTCTTTTGGATTGGACACTTTGTACTGAAATTGCTTTATATTTTGCTGTTAAACGTTGAAAAAAGGATGGTCTTTTAATTTCATGGCATTTTCCAATTTTGAAATACGGATATATCTGAGAAATGATTCAGTTGTCTTATGCCCAGTGATTTGCATAATGGAAAGTATTGGAACCCCGCTGAGGTAAGCATTTGTAGCAAATGATCTTCTGACGGTATGGGTACGAATTTGCAGCCATTTATCAAGGTTTCCTTTGGTTATCTTTTTCGTCACTGCATATTCGCCAATCCATCTTAATACGCGGTTTGCTTCCTGATTGGTCGGGATCCGATATTCGGATCCATATCTGTTAATGATCTCCAGAATAATGGGATGAACAGGAATGATTACAGGTTCCTTTGTTTTTTGGGTTTTTACGTAGAGCTTTCCATCTTCAATATTGTTCAGTATAACTTTTGACCAATCAGAATGCCTTAAACCTGTGTGACAGTTTAGAATAAAGAGGTCTCTGATGCGCTTCATTCTCTCATCCTCTATCTTCAACTTATAAAGGGCCTGGATTTCGTCCATATTTAAGTATATGGTGTCAGCATCTTCTTTCAATACCTTAAATCCTCTTGCTCGGTGTTCCTGATTTGTTGTCAGTTTGTCCTCATTGGCTTCATTCATCAGGCGCTTTATACGCCTAATGTGTGATCCTATTGTGTTCGGTTTAAGATTAGCTGCTTTCAGATAGTCAGTAAAATTGATATAGAAATCTTTGTTGATACTGTTAAAAGTTACGGTAGTTCTAGTTTTCTTTTGGAAGGTTTCCAAATGGGTCTTGATGCCATTAAAATGCTGAATATGATTCGGGGAGAGTTTATTCTTGTAACGTAACTGGAATATGGGAATGAAATCTACCAAAGTGGTTGTATTTGAAACAGTGACATCTTTCCTTCCAGCAAATATTTGGTAAGCTGCCCTGATTTCCAAGCTTTTCTTTTTGACCTCTTCTTTTGAGAATTTCGCACCTTTCGGGAAAAGTTCATCATAAGTATTTAACAGGAAGCTATTTGCCTCCCTGAGCTGTTTGTTTGTTTCGGTATAATCCTTTAGTGGTTTTGCCTTCTGATCATCGCTATCCCAGGCTTTCGATGGTACATTTAACCCTGTTGAAAGACGCAGCCTTTGATGGTTAAACGTAAATGTTAAAAGAATTAAACATCCGTTTTTCCTTTCCTTATCTGCATAAAACATTACTGTCGCCATAATACTGTAAAAGTTGCCTATATTTTTAAAGAAGTTGCCTGTACAAAGGTATCTATAGGCAACAATTTAGGCAAGTTTGCCTGTAAAAGTTATTAACAGGCTGTATTTTGATGTAAACGACTGTAAAAGAAAAACCGCCTGGAGTGGCGGTCTTCATTGATTTTCATTGATTTTTAGGATTTTTGTTGTGGGATGTGAGGGATTCGAACCCACGACCCCCGCCCTGTCAAGGCGATGCTCTAAACCAACTGAGCTAACATCCCGGGGTTGAGGGTGCAAAAATAGTAATTCCCGCGTATATAACAAGAAGGTAACAGTGAAAAGCGAATTTCAGTAAGCGAAGCATTTCACACAAGCAGCCTTGGGTACAAGGAGCGAAAGTAACTAGTTTGGCCCTGGAATAATTTTATTATGAGCGACGCAGATACCCCAGCTGCGGTGTGAAGATGCAAGCGCTATACTATCTCGCTATTTACAAACGTTCCCATGATCTCCCCGTAATACACCATATGCCAGTCCTTCGTCTGGTAGTATTTATGATCTATGGCCTTATCCAGCACAGAGGGGTCGAGCCGGTGTTTGTGTACAATCCGGCATTCATAATGGAAGGCGGATTGCGTTATGAACGGTGTCCCAACATTGGCGCTCTGGCCAAGGGTAAATCCGCAGACTTTGATCTTATCCATATCACGGCCCGATTTGGACCCGCAAATGGCGAGGTGCTTTTTATATCCTTCAGGCAGAACGCAAACGGTGAAATCCCTGGCTTTCTCCATTAATCCGAAAGTGAAACGGGTGGGACGCACCAGCACGGTAAATATGGGCATATGCCAGATCTCGCCCAGGGTTCCCCATCCTATGGTCATGGGGTTGGGCGGGTCGCCGGCAAGCAGAATTATGCCGTTTCCGGCCAGTTTACCGATAGTTTCATGGTACATATCGAACGGGCCCGCAGCTTTCATCATAATTTCCTATTTTTGAAATTCAAAATTAGTGATTCATTTAATTCCCTCCCTGCTTATGAAATCAAGATTCTTTAAATTAATGGTAATGGCTCTCGCCATGCTTCTTCTTTCTCCGGCCTGGCTAAGGGCACAACAAAAATCCATCAGCCTTGAAGATGTTTTCAAGAGCAGGAAATTCGCGTCAAAAGGGGTCTCGGGGATGCGCTCCATGAAAGACGGCATCCATTTCACCCAGGTGAAGAATGACAGTTTAAATATATATGAATATGAAACGGGCAAATGTGTAAGAACCATCGTGACTGCGAAACAGCTTGTTCCTGCTGGCGATACAACGTCTTTGCCTGTCAGTTCATATGAATTCAGCGGTGACGAAAGCAGGCTGATGTTTTCAAAAGATGACGAGACTCTTTTCAGGCATTCGTCCAAAGCAAATTACTTCATCCTGGACCTGGCCAGCGGAAAAATAATCCCGCTGTATGCCAAAGGCAAACAACGGCTTGCCACATTCTCCCCGGATGCGTCAATGGTCGCTTTTGTTATGGATAACAACATCTTTATCAGGGATATCGCCAAAAGCCTTAACCAGAGCGATAAGGATACCGCTAATTCCGTGAAACAAATCACGGCCGACGGTAAGATCAATGAAATCATTTACGGTGCAACCGACTGGGTTTATGAGGAGGAATTCGGCTTTTCCAAGGCCATGTTCTGGTCCCCCGACGGCTCAGGTCTTGCCTATTACAGGTTTGATGAAAGCAGGGTAAAGGAATACCAGCTTACGTATTACGGTGACTTATACCCCGAACAGAGCAAATACAAATATCCCAAAGCAGGGGAGGACAATTCGGTAGTCGGAATTTATATTTATAACATTAAAACCGGTAAAACCACGACGGTGAATACCGGTAAGGAGACCGATATCTACATTCCAAGGATAAGGTGGACAAGCGATCCCGCCACTCTCGCCCTCTACAGGCTGAACCGGCACCAGAACAAGCTGGAGCTTTTACTTGCAGGCGCTTCTGACGGGAATACGCATTCAATCTGGTCGGAGGACAACAAATGTTATATAGACATTACAGATGACTGGTGTTTTCTGAAGAATGGAAAGGAATTCCTTATCAGCAGCGAGAGGAGCGGATTCAAGCACCTGTATCTCTATAGCATTACAGGGGAACTCCTCAGGCAGCTGACAAACGGCCAATGGGATGTTGCCAGGGTGGCAGGCGTGGATGAGCCGAACAGGCTTGTGTTTTTTACTGCCGGATTTTCAAGCCCGATGAACAGGGAAGTGTTTTCGGTTTCCCTTGACGGGGGTGAACCGGTCCGGCTTTCGGAAAGGGAAGGAACCAATTCGCCCGATTTCAGCTCAAATTTCGCTTTTTATGTCAACCGCTGGTCTGATATAAATACGCCTCCGACAGTCACCATTAATAATGCCGAAGGCAAGGAGCTGAGGATTTTGCAGGAAAATGCAAAACTTAAGGATGTTATAAAGGAATACAATTTCGGGAAAGCTGATTTCTTTACGGTTGTTACCGATAACGGGATCAACCTGAATGCCTGGATGCTCAAGCCCCCCGATTTTGATCCTGCGAAGAAATACCCGGTGCTTTTTACCCTTTACGGGGGGCCTGGTTCCCAGACCGTTTTAAACAGCTGGGGCGCCGCTTCTTCCTGGAACCAGTTGTTCGCACAAAAGGGGATTATCGTGGTGTCGGTTGATAACCGTGGAACAGGGGCAAGAGGGGAGGAGTTTAAAAAATGCACCTACCTTCAACTGGGAAAATTAGAGACCATCGACCAGATAAATGCCGCAAAGTACCTGGATTCACTGTCTTTTATCGATAAGGACAGGGTCGGCATCTGGGGCTGGAGTTTCGGTGGGTATATGGTACTCTCCTGCGTAACGAAGGGAGCTGATTATTTTAAGCTGGGAGTTGCTGTTGCTCCCGTCACCAACTGGAAATACTATGACAACATCTATACAGAGCGGTATATGCGCACCCCGAAAGAAAACAATTCAGGGTATGAGGACAACTCCCCGGTGAATTTCGCCGACAAGTTCAAGGGCAAACTTCTGCTGATTCATGGTATGGCCGATGACAATGTTCATACCCAGAATTCCTATGATATGATCACTGCTCTTGTTGGTGCGAACAAACAATTTGAGATGCAGATCTATCCAAACAGCAACCATGGTATTTATACAGGGAAGAATACTTCATACCACCTGTATGAAAGGATGACAGACTTTATCCTGAAGAACCTATAAGAACAAACCGGCCCTACTGGATGACATAGATCTGGGCTGCATCCCTGTATCCGCCCAGGTTCGTATACCAGTCTGGATAAGAAGAACCACCCGATTCGGCCCAGTTCCCGAATTTGAGGTACCCGGTGATCACCTGCACGTTTTCCCAGGTATAATCAAACCTCTGGACCAGGTTAATAGCCCAGGGCAGGTTGCCGGATGTTTTATAATAACGTCCTGCCGACGGGTTTGAATTGTCGTTGCCGGTCCCGAAAAGTGCCTGGTTGGCCAGGGAAGTCGGGATCCTGTCGGGGAGATGAATTTCCACTTCACGCTGCAGGTTTTTGATCAGGAAGGGATTGTAAGGTGCCGTCCCCACTGCAGAAGCATCCTGGGGGGTGGCGAAATGAATGTTCAGCTTAAGGCTGTCAGACAAAGCATACGGAACATTTTTCTGGGTATTGAAGAAGTTCCCGGGGGTAACATGGGTTACATTGGAGGCATTGTCAAACACAATGACTACGGCGTTTCCCTGGCCGTTCTCAAGCCCGTTTGAAGCCAGGCTGATGTAACTTCCTTTAATGGAATATCCGCTGACAGAACCTACTGCCGCAGGTGAAAGGTTGTCGAACTGGAAACCAAATCCGTTCTGCAGGTATGCTCCAACAGCCCTCACGTAAAAAGAAGGCAGGATATCCACTATTTTATTCTGCGCATTGCTGACGATTTTAAAATTATAGTCGATAACAAGGTCGTTCATGTCGTAATCCCCTTTGGCAGGCCACAGGTCTTCATAGGCCAGGGAGCCAAACTGGTTTTTGGCAGGGTAATAATTGACATACGCCCTGCTGGCATCATTCGGGAATTCGTCAAGGTTGTCGGGCACCCCGTCACCATCCGTGTCGGGAGGAGCCGGCGCCCCGATACCTTCAGGGTTGCAGGTAGTGACGGGTATATAGTTCGTTGCATTTGCAATACTGGAGAGTTTTGCCCCGTTTACGAATGTGGATGAAGAACTGCCTGTAAACGTTCCGTTCCCTGTGGCAAGTTCAAGCGGACCATCAAGTTTTTTCGTCAC
Source organism: uncultured Bacteroidales bacterium (assembly GCA_903837605.1). GTDB lineage: Bacteria > Bacteroidota > Bacteroidia > Bacteroidales > FEN-979 > CAIRDP01. The sequence continues at coordinate 6,781 of CAILVF010000085.1, forward strand.
ATCATTCAGTGTTGCAGCCCCGGTGACTTTAACCGTACTGGTTCCCCCCGCCCCGAGTAAATTGCGTTCCATCACAAAGGTCTGGCCCGAGATCATGGATTGGTTCTGCAAGGTGACAGTGCTGGTATACTGAAAGAGATGGACCTCCTGGTCGCTCTTCATATAACCGTTGTTCATGACTAAAGTTGCGCCGTAAACGTGAATGTTGGCATGGGCTATTATCCTGCAATTATTGACAACTGATCCGCTGCCGTCGGGCTTGTTAAGATGCAGGTAATTATTGACTTCAATGACCCCGTCGTTGGTTAGGGGTGCGCTCACTTTAAAATATCCCTGGGGATTGAAATACCCCGAATTGGTCAGCATGCCCCCGGTTCCCTGCAGGGTTGCGTCGCCTTTTAATACCATGTTCCCGAAATTCTGGATCTGCCCGTTGAATGTAAACGGAGCCTGAAATACGAAATCATTGGAATAGTTAATGATCTTAGAGTTTATGGCCATGTAAAAGCCTCTGACCGAAACATGTGCACTTTGATATGCTGTAAGTGTGGTCGTACTGCTCATATACAGGGAATCAACGGTAAGCCGTCCTCCTGAAGTAACAATGATATTGCAACCGGCGGCATTGATCTTAATGAACGGGATTGTTGCCGTACCGCATACTTTAAGCGTTCCCGAAGTCCAGCTTGTGATGGTGCCGGTAAAAGTTCCCGTCACGCAATAAGTTTTACCGCCTGAGATGGTTGTGGATCCGCTGCCCGAAAGAGTTACATCGCAACTACTGCTGCAATCAGGCTCTGCAACATTCAACTCATTTTTCAGGTTGGCTTTGGTTCCCGGGAAGCTGTACTGAATATTATCGGCGACCGCCACCATAGCCGATTGTGTTGTTCCGTCGGGGTTTTTTAATTCCAGGTAAAGTTGTTTCAGGGCGGTTGGAATTCGCAGGCGGTTAACGAAAGGATAATTATATCCGGCCGAACCGGTAAGCAGGATCTTTCCCGTTCCGAGAGGATCGCCATCGTATACCCTGATCCTCGAGAGGGAGCCGATCATGGATGGGAGATCAACGGCAACAGAAAGCGATACTTCCCTTGATGTTTCCCAGGTAAAGTTAGAAGGAACTTTAAGCTGATCCATTGTTTTCACTGCAGAATCAGAACCTTTATCCTTATTGCAGGAGACATTAAAGAATAATGACAATACAAACAATGCGGAAACTGCAAACGGATGAATATTTTTCATAACTGATTATTTAACAGCTAATATAGGGTGTTAGCTTGTGTTTGGCAAGTTTAAATTAGTTTTCGCAGCCTTTATGCTGGCAAATGCAGCCGGAAAGATATTAATTGTATTACCAGTTAAAACAATTAATCCTGAATTTTACTCACACATCGATGTTAATTGTGCATCTGTGTTGTATAATTAAAAATAAGGTTATACCTTTGCAGCCCTTTTTGGAGAATTTAACATTTATTAACCTTTTAAAGAAAGCGAGTTAAAAGCATGATTATCGTTCCTGTTAAAGAAGGTGAAAGTATCGACCGGGCATTAAAAAAACTGAAGCGTAAATTTGAGAAAACCGGTGTGGTTAAAGAATTGCGCGAGCGTCAGAAGTTTACAAAACCTTCTGTAAAAAAACGTGATAGTATTCAGAAAGCTATCTACATCCAGCAACTGCAGGCGGCCGAAGCGGACATCTAACAGCGTTTAACAATTTTTACGAGTAGAAATTTTGTTGATGGTAAATATACCTGTATATTTACCTGTCGAATGGCAATCAACAAAGTCTCTACTTTTTTTTTGTTGAAGAGTGAAGGAACGCTTTCTGGAATACATACAATACGAAAAACGGTACTCGCCACATACTGTAACCGCTTACCGCACAGACCTGGACCAGTTTTTTGCTTTTCTGAGTGTACAATACCTGGTTTATGATATCAGGGGCGTTGATCACTCCATGATAAGATCGTGGCTTGTCTTCATGATGGAAAAGGGTGATTCTCCCCGTTCGGTCAACCGTAAACTTACATCCCTTAAATCGTTTTACCGTTTTCTTTTAAAAGAGGGGTTTGTTGAGAACAATCCCATGCGGAAGATCATTTCGCCTAAAACCTCAAAGCGGCTTCCCGAGTTTGTTGAAGCAGGGAAAATGTCGGATCTGATTGGGCAGATGGGTGACAGCGAGGGATTTACAGGGCTGAGGAACAGGATAATTGTTGAAATGTTTTACAATACCGGGATGCGTTTGTCGGAGCTGATGAACCTGAAGGAAACAGATATTGATTTCCATACCGATACTGTTAAAGTTTTAGGTAAACGGAATAAAGAACGTATAATCCCGTTCACTAAGAAATTCGGTTCCGTGTTAAAAGATTACGTTAAGGAGAAGGAAAAGAATTTCGGGTATGTGCCCGAGTTATTTCTCACCGATACCGGTGCGAAAATTTATCCCAAGCTCATCTACCTGATTGTCAAGACTCATCTTGCCGGTGTAACTACCCTGGCGCAGAAGAGTCCGCATGTTCTGAGGCATACTTTTGCGACTCACCTGCTTAACAACGGAGCAGACCTGAATGCGGTTAAGGAGTTGCTTGGGCATGCCAATCTTGCTGCCACGCAGGTATATACACATAATACAATTGAAAAGCTTAAGAAAATCTATAAACAAGCCCATCCAAGGGCATAAAAAAGGAGGTAGAAATGAATATTATAATTAATGCAGTTCATTTCAAGGCGGATCAGAAACTCGAGGATTTCATCACCGAGCGCCTGCAAAAATTGCATATTTTTTTTGAAGGTGTTATCGGAGCGGAGGTGAAGTTGAAGGTTGACAATAATGATTCCCGGGAGAATAAAATTGTAGAAATGCGCCTGATCATAAAGGGAAACGATTTATTTGCAATCAAGGAGGCAAAATCATTTGAGGAGGCTTCCGATACCGCTGTTGAAGCATTAAGGAAGCAACTTGTCAAGTACAAAGCAAAAGTTCGGAGGATATAAAGTAAATTACTGCAGGAAGGGGGCGATGATCATCGCCCCCTTTTTTTTGGCAGGGCTGCAATAAATTATTGATCTGTTTTTGTTGAATAAGAGAAAATGACCTTATCTAAACAACAATTAATCAAATTGTTACAAGTTCGGTACGGAGTTTGTTAAAAAAAAACAGGGTTTTTGGTATAAATTTTCAGAAAACGCTTGCATGGTATTGGAAATGTTCATACTTTTGCAGTCCTTTTTATAAGGGATAGTTTTTTGACTTACTGAGATGATTCAAAAACCGCGACAGGCGCGGTAGAGCTCAATCCATCATAATCCTTAATGCCGATGTAGCTCAGTTGGTAGAGCTGCTGATTTGTAATCAGCAGGTCGGCGGTTCGAGTCCGTCCATCGGCTCAAACCTGTTTTAACAGGCAATTAGGGGGAGATTCCAGAGCGGTCAAATGGGGCAGACTGTAAATCTGTTGGCGTAGCCTTCGGAGGTTCGATTCCTCCTCTCCCCACGAATGATGGAAATGGTGATACGGAGCAAAAGTGAGTTACTCACTTTTGCTCCGTATCACCAGCTAATTTGCGGAAGTAGCTCATTTGGTAGAGCGGAAGCCTTCCAAGCTTCAGGTGGCGGGTTCGAGCCCCGTCTTCCGCTCATAGTCCTTCGCCTTTGTAGCTCAGGGGTAGAGCACTTCCTTGGTAAGGAAGGGGTCAGCAGTTCAATTCTGCTCAAAGGCTCAGTTTGATAATGAAATAAAATTAAACTCACTAATCAATCTTAGGTATATGGCAAAAGAAAAATTCGAACGTTCCAAACCTCACGTCAACGTAGGCACAATCGGCCACATTGACCATGGTAAGACGACCTTAACGGCAGCTATCACGCTCGTCCTCGCAGATAAGGGATTATCGGTGTTCAGGTCGTTTGATTCAATCGACAATGCTCCGGAAGAGAAAGCCCGTGGTATTACGATAAACACTGCTCATATTGAGTACCAGACAGCAAACCGCCATTACGCGCATGTTGACTGCCCGGGTCATGCCGACTACATCAAGAACATGGTTACCGGTGCCGCCCAGATGGACGGTGCTATAATCGTTGTAGCTGCGACCGATGGTCCTATGCCCCAGACCCGCGAGCATATCCTTCTCGCCCGTCAGGTTGGTGTTCCCAAGCTGGTGGTTTTTATGAACAAATGCGACAGTGTCGATGACCCTGAACTTCTCGAGATCGTTGAGATGGAGATCCGTGATCTTCTTACTTTCTACGGTTTTGACGGCGCTAATGCCCCTGTTATCCAGGGTTCAGCACTTGGTGGCCTGAATAAAGAACCGAAGTGGGTTGAAAAGATCATGGAACTGATGGATGCTGTTGACAGCTACATCCCTCTGCCAGTCCGTGATGTTGACAAGCCCTTCCTCATGCCCGTTGAAGACGTTTTCTCGATCACCGGCCGTGGTACAGTTGCTACCGGACGTATCGAAACAGGTGTCATTAATTCAGGTGACCCCGTTGAAATCATCGGTATGGGCGCTGAGAAACTGAAGAGTGTTGTTACCGGTGTGGAAATGTTCCGTAAGATCCTCGATCGCGGTGAAGCTGGCGACAACGCCGGTCTGCTGCTCCGTGGTATTGACAAGGATGAGATCCGCCGTGGTATGGTTATTGCCAAACCCGGTTCAATTACCCCTCATAAGAAATTCAAGGCTGAAATTTACGTACTGAAGACCCAGGAAGGTGGCCGTCATACTCCGTTCCATAACAAGTATCGTCCCCAGTTCTACTTCAGGACCACCGACGTTACCGGAGAAATCCATCTCCCGGAAGGCGTTGAAATGTGCATGCCTGGTGATAATATCACTATTCAGGTTGACCTGATCTCCGAAATCGCCATGAGTAAAGGTCTGCGTTTCGCTATTCGCGAAGGCGGTCGTACTGTCGGTGCCGGCCAGGTAACTGAAATTCTTGACTAAACAATATGGTTCTGGTGCAGGGATCATGCCAGGTCCCTGCGCCTGCCATATACCTGTAATTATTAATTACACACGGGTGTAGCTCAACTGGTAGAGTGGCGGTCTCCAAAACCGTAGGCTGTGGGTTCGATTCCTACCACCCGTGCAAATCGGAAAATCAATGGCAAAGAACAAAGTAGTTAATTATATTAAGGAAAGCTATGATGAGCTGATGCACAAGGTGAGCTGGCCTACATGGGCAGAACTCCAGAGCAGCGCCATCGTGGTTTCAGTAGCTACTCTCATTATTGCGATCATAGTTTTTGCAATGGATGAAGTATTTCGGAATGTCCTTCAGCAGTTCTACAAACTTTTCTAGATCCCCTGCTGATCAGAATTCATCCCGGGTTCCAAAAGGAAAATAACTATTACAGGCATGAGTGAGAATGTAAAAAAATGGTACGTCGTCCGCGCTATCAGCGGTAACGAGAAAAAAGTCAAGCAGATACTGGAAAGTGAAATTTCTATCCAGCATCTGCAGGAATACATTTCACAGGTGCTCATCCCTATGGAAAAGGTCTACATGATCCGGAACGGGAAAAAGGTAAGCAAAGAAAGGAATTTCTTCCCGGGGTATGTGCTGGTCGAAGCAGTACTTACCGGAGAAATACCCCACCTGATCAGGAACATTCCCGGAGTCCTTGGTTTTCTAGGGGCTAAAGGCGAACCCCATCCCCTGAGGCCTTCCGAAGTGAAACGCATCCTCGGCAAATTTGACGAGCTATCGGAACAGGGAGAAGAAGTTAATATTCCGTTTATCATTGGTGAAACGGTGACAGTCATCGACGGCCCTTTCAACAGCTTCAGCTGCGTGATCGAAGAGATCAACGAAGAAAAGAAAAAGCTGAAGGTAATGGTTAAAATATTCGGCCGTAAAACGCCGCTTGAGTTGAGTTTCATGCAAGTACAAAAAGAATAGAATAAATATTAGTAAAATGGCAAAAGAAGTTAGTGGTATTATTAAGTTGCAGATCAAAGGCGGAGCAGCTAATCCTTCACCCCCGGTTGGACCCGCATTGGGTGCCAAAGGTGTGAACATCATGGAATTCTGCAAGCAGTTTAACGCTCGTACGCAGGATAAAGGCGGAAAGCTCATTCCCGTGATCATCACCGTTTACAAGGACAAGTCGTTTGACTTCATCCTGAAAACCCCTCCGGTAGCTGTACAGCTGCTGGAAGCAACCAAACTCCCTAAAGGTTCCCCGGAACCAAACAGGAACAAGGTCGCTGCAGTATCCTGGGACCAGGTGAAAAAGATCGCCGAGGACAAAATGCCCGATTTGAACGCATTCACGCTGGAATCGGCCATGCGAATGGTAGCCGGAACGGCCCGCTCCATGGGAATTACCGTTACAGGTGATACCCCGTTTAAACGTTAATCTTGCAACCGGATTAGAAATTGTATACACCTCATACATTAATTAAATAATAGCAAATGACAAAGCTGACAAAAAAGAGGAAGGTTGCCTTATCCAAATTTGATAGGAACACCGTTTATTCACTCACAGATGCTGCTGGTATTCTCAAGGAGATTGTCAGCACAAAATTTGATTCATCCATTGATCTTGATATACGCCTCGGGGTTGACCCCCGCAAGGCCAATCAGATGGTCCGCGGAATCGTGACGCTTCCTCACGGTACCGGCAAGGTGGTTCGTGTACTCGTTCTTTGTACTCCCGACAAGGAGGAAGAAGCCCGTGCAGCAGGAGCCGACCATGTAGGACTTGATGAATACGTAGAAAAAATCAAAGGCGGCTGGACTGATGTTGATGTTATCATCACCATGCCCAGTGTCATGGCCAAGGTTGGTGCGCTCGGAAAGATTCTCGGACCCCGCGGACTGATGCCGAATCCAAAGACAGGGACCGTTACCATGGAAATTGGTAAGGCCGTTAAAGATGTTAAAGCCGGTAAAATTGACTTCAAGGTTGATAAGTTCGGCATTATCCACTCCTCTGTTGCAAAAGCTTCCTTTGACAGGGATAAAATAGTGGAAAATGCTGAAACACTTATTTCAACCGTGGTCAAACTGAAACCTGCATCGGCAAAAGGAACCTATGTAAAGAGCATATATCTTTCGGGAACCATGAGCCCCAGCATACAGATTGATCCAAAGTCGGTTTCGGCTTAATTACTCATTTTTATTGAGCTTGTAATAATATGAAAAAAGAAGAAAAAAGCCAGTTGATCGATACCCTGGCAGAACAGCTCAACCGCGCAAACTCCTTTTATATTGCTGATATCGGCAACCTTAATGCCGAAAGTACCAGCAAACTCAGGAGACTTTGCTTCAAACGGAATGTTACTCTTCAGGTAGTGAAGAATTCCCTGCTCAGATTAGCCATGGAACGCACCGGCAAGACCGATTACGAGGGCTTGTTCCCGTTGCTCGTCGGAAACACTTCCATCCTCTTTTCGGAAGTGAATAACGACCCGGCCAAACTTATCAAGGAGTTCCGCAAAACTGCCAAGAAGCCCATTCTTAAAGGAGCATTCGTGGAAGAGTGCATCTACCTCGGCGATGACCAGCTGGATGCCTTGATCAACATCAAGTCGAAGAACGAACTCATCGGTGACCTGATCCTCTTATTGCAGTCCCCCGCCCGCAATGTTATCTCCGCCCTTTCATCGGGAGGCAACACGCTTTCGGGAATTGTTAAGACCCTATCGGAAAAACCTGAGTAAACGACGATGTTTAATAACAAAGAAAAATAAATTGAATTAATAACCTGTCCCGGAATTTACGGGGCGCAAATTTTAGATAAAATGGCAGATTTAAAAGCTTTTGCAGAACAGTTAGTTAACCTGACGGTAAAAGAGGTCAATGAATTGGCAAAGATTCTCAAGGATGAGTATGGGATTGAACCAGCAGCAGCTGCTGTAGCAGTCGCCGCTCCGGTTGCCGCAGCTGCTCCTGCTGCTGAAGAAAAATCAACTTTCGATGTAGTTTTGAAACATGCTGGCCAGGCAAAATTGGCCGTTGTTAAGCTCGTGAAAGAACTTACCAGCCTTGGCCTGAAGGAAGCAAAAGAACTCGTTGACGCTGCACCTAAAGCAATCAAAGAAGGCGTTTCAAGAGATGAAGCAAATGCATTACAGAAACAATTACAGGAGGCCGGTGCAGAGGTTGAAATTAAGTAAGACGGTACTTTCGAATTTCTATTTATAAGTATAGATCTCCCTTTTTCAGGGGAGGTCTTTACTTATTTAATATCGATTGAAACTTAACATTAATTTCTAACCTGTTTGCCCCCCGGGGCAGACGTAAAAATAAAACACCTTGGCTTCAAAAAAAATCGAAAGAATTCGCTTCGGAACAACCAAGATCCAGGCCGAATACCCTGATTTCCTCGATCTTCAAGTCAAGTCGTTCCAGGATTTCTTCCAGCTGGAGACAAACCCTGAAAACAGGGTTAACGAGGGACTTTTCAAAGTCTTTTCAGAGAACTTCCCGATTTCTGATGCACGTAATAATTTCGTGCTGGAATTTCTCGATTATTTCATTGACCCTCCCCGTTACTCCATCGAAGAATGCATTGAGCGCGGACTTACATACAGCGTACCCCTGAAGGCAAAGCTGAAGCTGTATTGCACAGACCCGGAACATGAAGACTTTGAGACCATCATACAGGATGTATATCTTGGCATGATCCCTTATATGACACCAAGGGGCACTTTTATTGTTAATGGCGCCGAACGTGTTGTGGTTTCACAGTTGCACCGTTCACCGGGCGTGTTTTTCAGTACAAGCTACCATGCCAACGGCGTGCAGTTGTACTCGGCGAGGATCATCCCTTTCAAAGGCTCATGGATAGAGTTTACGACCGACATCAACAATGTGATGTACGCGTATATCGACCGCAAGAAAAAATTGCCGGTCACGACCCTGCTCCGGGCCATAGGGTATGAAACAGACAAAGACATCCTGGAGATCTTCGGCCTTGCACAGGAAATCAAAGTGAGCCGTGCAGCGCTCAAACGTGTTGTAGGGTCAAAACTTGCAGCAAGAGTTGTACGTGCCTGGATCGAGGACTTTGTTGATGAAGATACCGGTGAGGTTGTCTCCATCGAAAGAACCGAAGTGATCATCGAACGCGAAACGCTACTGGAAGATTCTCATATCAACCAGATACTCGACGCAGGGATCAAAACCATACTGGTTCACCGCGAAGAAGCCCAGTCGACCGACTACGCAATCATCTTCAATACCTTGCAAAAAGACCCTGCGAACTCCGAGAAAGAAGCCATGGAGTTTATCTACAGGCAGCTGCGTAATGCTGAACCTCCCGATGAGGAAACTGCCCGCGGGATCATCGAAAAGCTTTTCTTTTCCGATAAACGGTATGACCTCGGCGATGTAGGGCGATACAGGATCAACAGGAAACTGAACCTGTCAACCCCGATGGAAACCAAGGTGCTTACCAAGGAAGATATCATTTCAATTATTAAATACCTGATCGAACTGGTTAACTCCAAGGCTGAAGTCGATGATATCGACCACCTCAGCAACCGCCGTGTACGTACTGTGGGAGAACAGCTGTACAACCAGTTTGGAGTAGGTTTATCCAGGATGGCCCGTACCATCCGTGAACGTATGAACGTGCGTGACAACGAAGTGTTCACGCCTATGGACCTGATCAATGCCAAGACGCTGTCATCGGTCATTAATTCATTTTTCGGGACCAACCAGCTTTCGCAGTTTATGGACCAGACTAACCCCTTGTCGGAGTTAACCCATAAACGCCGTATCTCTGCCCTGGGCCCCGGTGGTCTTTCACGCGAACGTGCAGGTTTTGAAGTACGCGACGTGCATTATACCCACTACGGACGCCTCTGTACCATCGAAACACCTGAAGGACCGAACATCGGTCTTATTTCCTCTCTTTGCGTCTATGCAAAGATCGACCGGCTTGGTTTCATTGAAACCCCTTATAAGAAAGTCGTTAACGGAAGGGTTCAGCTTGAAGAGGAACCTGTTTATCTTACAGCAGAAGAGGAAGAACATAAAATCATAGGCCAGGCGACTACCGAAATGGACGCCAAAGGCAATCTTAACGACGATAAGATCAAGGTTCGTTACCTTGCCGATTACCCTATAGTTGGAAAAGATAAAGTTGACCTTATCGATATTGCTCCCAACCAGATCGCTTCGATTGCAGCCTCGCTGATCCCCTTCCTGGAACATGACGATGCGAACCGTGCCCTGATGGGATCCAACATGATGCGCCAGGCAGTGCCCCTGTTAACACCCGAAGCCCCCATTGTTGGTACCGGGATTGAAGACCTTGTTGCAAGGGATTCAAGGGTACTTATCAATGCCGAAGGCGACGGCGTGGTTGAATACGTGGATGCCAACGAGATCATGATCCGCTATCACAGGAGTGAAAAGGAAAAACTTGTAAGCTTTGAGGATGATACCAAAACTTACCGGCTTACAAAGTTTATGCGTACCAACCAGAACACCTGCGTTAACCTGCGCCCCATCGTCCGCAAGGGTGATAAGGTCCAGAAAGGACAGGTGCTTTGCGAAGGTTATGCTACCCGCGACGGCGAACTTGCGCTTGGAAGAAACCTCATGGTTGCGTTCATGCCCTGGAAAGGCTACAATTTTGAAGATGCTATCGTAATCTCCGAAAAGGTTGTTTCCGAGGATATCTTTACTTCAATCCATATCGAAGAATTCACACTCGAGGTGAGGGATACCAAACGCGGGGTTGAAGAGCTCACCAACGATATCCCGAATGTAAGTACCGAAGCAACAAAAGACCTGGATGAGAACGGTCTTATCCGCATAGGAGCTGAAGTCAACGAGGGAGACATCCTTATCGGGAAGATCACTCCTAAAGGTGAGAGCGATCCCACTCCTGAAGAAAAGCTTTTGCGAGCCATCTTCGGCGACAAAGCAGGTGATGTGAAAGATGCTTCCCTGAAAGCGCCCCCTTCTATGAAAGGCGTTGTCATTGAGAAGAAACTTTTCTCGAGGATCATCAAGGACAAGAAAGCCAAAACCAAGGAGAAGGATGAACTCAGGAAACTGGAGGATGAATTCCAGGTCGATATCAATAAGCTGAAAGCAAAACTGGTTGAAAAACTCGGAGCCCTGGTTAACAATAAAGTCTCCCAGGGAGTGATGAACCAGTTCAAACAGGAAATTGTTCCTAAAGGCGCCAAATTCACTGCAGGCATCCTTATGGAAATCGATTATATGACGGTCAATCCCAACAAATGGACGACCGACAAGGATAAAAATGACCTGGTCAAGTCACTGATCAACAATTATATCATCAAGTACAAGGAAGTCCTTGGAGTAAGCAACCGTAAGAAATTCGTTGCTGTGGTCGGGGATGACCTTCCTGCCGGGATTGTTCAGATGGCAAAGGTTTATATTGCCAAGAAGCGCAAGCTTAAGGTAGGGGATAAGATGGCAGGGCGCCATGGGAACAAGGGTATCGTTGCAAGGATTCAAAGGGCCGAAGACATGCCATTCCTTGAAGACGGGACCCCGGTTGACATCGTTCTCAATCCTCTTGGCGTACCTTCACGTATGAACCTCGGGCAGATCTATGAGACCATACTCGGCTGGGCAGGAAACAAACTTAACCAGCGTTTCACAACTCCTATTTTTGACGGAGCCCACATCGATGAGATCAATGCGTATCTCGAGAAGGCAGGGCTGCCCAGGAACGGGAAGGTATGGCTCCATGACGGTTTGTCGGGTGAACCATTCGATCAGCCTACGACTGTTGGGTTTATCTATATGATGAAGCTTCATCATATGGTGGATGATAAAATGCATGCCCGTTCCATCGGACCGTATTCCTTAATTACCCAGCAACCCCTGGGCGGTAAGGCACAGTTTGGCGGTCAGCGTTTTGGTGAAATGGAAGTATGGGCCCTCGAAGCATTCGGGGCAGCCAACATCCTGCTTGAGATACTGACTGTTAAGTCCGACGACGTTGTTGGCCGTGCAAAGGCTTATGAATCTATCGTCAAGGGCGAAAGCATGCCGGTACCGGGCGTTCCCGAATCCTTCAACGTGCTTGTGCATGAATTACGCGGCCTCGGGCTGAATATTACAACAGATTAATTCAACATTTGTCAATCAGCAAAACTATGGCATATAAAAAAGAAGGTCCAATAAACAGCGCTTATTCCAAGATCACTGTTAGCCTGGCTTCTCCCGAGAAAATCCTGGAGATGTCAAGCGGCGAAGTGCTGAAACCTGAGACCATCAATTACAGGACCTACAAACCCGAGAGGGATGGTTTGTTCTGTGAACGGATCTTTGGCCCTGTAAAAGACTGGGAATGCCACTGCGGAAAATACAAAAGGATACGTTACAAAGGTATCGTTTGCGACCGTTGTGGAGTTGAAGTGACCGAAAAGAAAGTCCGCCGTGAGCGCATGGGACACATACAGCTTGTCGTCCCCGTAGCCCATATCTGGTTTTTCCGTTCATTGCCAAACAAAATAGGATCCCTTCTCGGCCTTCCGACCAAGAAGCTGGAATCCATCATTTATTATGAAAAATATGTCGTCATCCAGCCGGGTATAAAAGCCCAGGATGGTTTGAATTACCTGGATTTCCTTTCCGAAGAAGAATATTTCGATATCATTGAAAAGCTTCCGCAGGAAAACCAGTACCTGGATGAAAGCGATCCGAATAAATTTATTGCCAAGATGGGAGCCGAGGCATTGTACGAACTCCTTTCCAGGATAGACCTGGACAAGGAATCTTACGATCTGCGCCATAAGGCAAACACCGAAACCTCCCAGCAAAGAAAAGCCGAAGCCCTGAAGAGGCTGCAGGTTTTTGAATCCTTCAGGGATGCCCAGAAGCGTATGGACAACCGTCCCGAGTGGATGATCGTGAAAGTGGTTCCCGTGATCCCTCCCGAGCTCAGGCCTCTCGTGCCTCTTGATGGCGGACGTTTTGCCACTTCCGACCTGAACGACCTTTACCGCAGGGTGATCATCCGTAATAACCGTTTGAAAAGGCTTATTGAGATCAAGGCCCCGGATGTCATTCTCCGTAATGAGAAACGTATGCTCCAGGAGGCTGTTGATTCATTGTTCGACAACTCCCGTAAAGCCAGCGCCGTAAAGACTGAATCGAACAGGGCACTGAAATCCCTTTCCGACAGCCTGAAAGGTAAGCAGGGCCGTTTCCGCCAGAACCTTCTTGGTAAACGTGTCGACTATTCCGGCCGTTCGGTCATCGTGGTTGGCCCCGAACTGAGGCTTAACGAATGCGGTCTGCCGAAAGAAATGGCATCTGAACTTTACAAACCCTTCATCATCCGCAAGATGCTTGAACGCGGAATTGTAAAGACCGTGAAATCAGCCAAAAAAATCGTTGACCGCAAGGATCCCGTTGTATGGGACATCCTCGAAAATATTATGAAGGGCCATCCTGTCATGCTGAACCGTGCTCCAACACTGCACCGTTTGGGCATCCAGGCATTCCAGCCCAAACTCATCGAAGGCAAGGCCATTCAGCTTCACCCCCTCGTATGTACGGCGTTCAATGCCGACTTCGACGGTGACCAGATGGCTGTGCATGTGCCGCTTGGCAATGCTGCCATTCTTGAAGCACAGCTGCTCATGCTGGCTTCCCACAATATCCTGAACCCTGCTAACGGAGCGCCTATCACCGTTCCTTCCCAGGACATGGTTCTTGGTCTTTATTACATGACCAAGGCCCGTAAGACCGACGCCGACAAGAAGATCAGGGGCGAAGGCATGACGTTTTATTCCCCCGAAGAGGTTATCATCGCCTTTAACGAGAAAAGGGTCGACCTCCACGCTATCATCAAGGTTCGCATGAACCTGCTCGAAGATGGCAAGGAAGTCAGCACTATGATGGAAACCACCGTGGGCCGCGTGATCTTCAACCAGGTCGTTCCCAGGGAATATGGTTACATCAACCAGTTGCTGACCAAGAAATCCCTTCGCGACATTATCGGCGCCATCCTTAAAAAGACAGGCACCGCCAAAACCGCCAAGTTCCTCGACGATATCAAGGACCTGGGGTACAGCATGGCTTTCAAGGGCGGACTTTCGTTCAACCTTGACGACGTGATCGTTCCCCAGATCAAGGAAACGCTTGTAGGCAACGCATCGGCAGAAGTTGACGAGGTAGTGAACAACTACAACATGGGCTTTATTACCAATAATGAACGTTACAACCAGATCATCGACATCTGGACCCATACCAATTCGCAGCTTACCGTTTCACTGATGAACCAGCTGTCGAAAGACAAGCAGGGATTCAATCCGGTATATATGATGCTTGACTCCGGCGCCCGTGGTTCCAAGGAACAGATCCGCCAGCTTTCAGGTATGCGTGGTCTTATGGCCAAACCCCAGAAATCAGGGGCCAGCGGTGGCGAGATCATCGAAAACCCTATCCTTTCCAACTTTAAGGAAGGCCTTTCGGTTCTCGAGTACTTCATTTCAACCCACGGTGCACGTAAAGGTCTTGCCGATACAGCTCTTAAGACAGCTGATGCCGGGTACCTTACCCGCCGGTTGGTTGACGTTTCACAGGATGTGATCATTTCCGAGGAAGACTGCGGAACACTTCGCGGTCTTACCATCACGGCCCTCAAGAAAGCCGAGGAAGTCGTGGAATCCCTGTATGACAGGATCCTCGGCCGCGTTGCACTGCACGACGTATATCATCCGCAGACAGGAAAAATCATTATTGCGGCAGGTCAGGAGATCACCGAGGAGATCGCAACGGTTATTGATGATTCCCCCGTGGAAGGTGTTGAGATCCGTTCGGTATTGACCTGCGAATCAAAGAAGGGCGTTTGCGCCAGGTGTTACGGACGAAACCTTGCAACAGGCCGCCTTGTTGAAAAAGGCGAGGCTGTGGGAGTAATCGCCGCCCAGTCTATCGGGGAGCCCGGAACCCAGCTTACCCTGCGTACATTCCACGTCGGTGGTGTTGCTGGTGTGAATATCGCCAGCGCTTCGAGAATTGAAGCCAAGTATGACGGCGTTCTTGAGATCGAGGAGTTGCGTTCTATCAACTACCAGACCGAAGCCGGTGAAAAATATGAAATTGTTATCGGGCGTTCGGCTGAAATGCGTATTGTTGACAAGAATACACGTATCGCCCTCACTTCGGCACATATACCTTACGGTGCAAAGCTTTATTTCCGCGACGGTGTGGAAGTGAAGAAAGGCAACCTGATCAGCGACTGGGATCCCTACAATGCGGTAATCCTTTCAGAAGTCGCCGGAAAGGTCAGCTTTGAGAACATTCTTGAAGGTGTCACTTTCCGCGTTGAATCCGACGAGCAGACCGGGTACCACGAAAAAGTCATTATTGAATCACGCCAGAAGGGAAAGAACCCTGCTATCAATATCCTCGATTCCACCAAGGAGATCATCAAGATCTACGATATCCCTGTTGGAGCCCATATCATTATTGAAAACGGTGCGAAGATAAAAGCCGGGGAGATCCTTGTCAAGATACCCCGCGCCATTGGTAAAGCAGGTGACATCACCGGGGGTCTCCCCAGGGTTACCGAGCTGTTTGAAGCAAGAAACCCGTCGGATCCCGCAGTGGTTTCCGAAATCGACGGTGTTGTGTCTTTTGCAAAGAAACTCAAGAGGGGCAACCGTGAGGTTATCATCACTTCCAAAACGAATGAAGAAAAACGTTACCTGATACCGACTTCCAAGCAGATCCTCGCCCAGGAGAACGACTACGTAAAGGCAGGTATTCCCCTGTCGGACGGAGCGCTTACACCCAGCGACATCCTTGCTATCAAAGGCCCGATGAAAGTGCAGGAGTATATCGTTAATGAGATCCAGGAGGTATACCGTCTCCAGGGTGTGAAGATCAACGATAAGCATTTTGAGACTATCGTCAGGCAGATGATGCGTAAGGTCGAAGTGGAAGATCCGGGCGACAGCCGTTTCCTTGAAGGAGAACTTGCCAACAAGATCGATTTCCAGGATGAGAATGACTGGATCTATGCAAAGAAAGTCGTTGAAGACCCGGGTGATTCGATTATTTTCAAGTCGGGTCAGATCATCAGCGCCCGTAAGCTCCGCGATGAGAATTCAATGCTGAAACGTAAAGACAAGAAACTGGTCGAGGCCCGCGACGCAAAACCGGCCACGGCACGCCAGGTTCTCCAGGGCATTACCAGGGCTTCGTTGCAAACCCGCAGCTGGCTCTCGGCAGCTTCCTTCCAGGAAACCACCAAGGTGCTTACCCAGGCAGCAATTAATGCCCGTGAAGACGACCTCGCTGGCCTTAAGGAAAACGTAATCGTAGGGCATCTGATCCCTGCCGGCACCGGGCTCCGTGAATACGAAAGCCTCATCGTTGGCAGCAAGGAAGAATACGAAGCATTAATGGCATCCAAAGAAGAAGATTAATATGCAGGATATAAAAAACCCAGGTAACCAGATCAATATCGAAATATCGGATGAAGTGGGAGAAGGAATTTATTCAAACCTTGCCATTATCACTCATTCCCCGGCTGAATTCATCATTGATTTTGTCAAGATGATGCCGGGTGTGCCAAAGGCCAAGGTCAAGTCAAGGATCATCCTGACTCCCCAGCACGCAAAACGCCTGTATAAGGCTCTGAAGGAGAATGTCTCCAAGTATGAGGCGACCCATGGTGATATCCGTGATTCGGAAGGGGAGATCCCTTTCAATATGGGTATGCCGGGCCAGGCCTGATCAGCACATATTTCAGAAAACAACCGAAGAAGGCATCCCGAAAGGCTGCCTTCTTTTTTTTCAGGATGCCTGTAAACAGGAGCCATGAAAACATCCGGGGCTGTTTTTAATCTCTCCCGGTCAATTCCCCCCAGGCTTGCTGCGGAATTTGGGGACCGGGCTTGCCCCGGGGTTTATACTATTTAATTGCTGTGAAAAAGATTGGAAAAAAAAGTATTGCTCTATATTTGCATTGGAAATTTCAGATCTAAGAGTGCCTGAACGTCAGAAGATACAGAATGTAGTGATCATTGGTGCCGGCAACCTGGCAACCCATCTCGCTCTTGCCTTGCACCGCAAAGGGATTAACGTCATCCAGGTGCTGAACAGGTCGCGCCAGTCGGGCGAAAGGCTTGCACGCCGTGTGAAAGCCGGGTTTAATAATGATTTCAGGGCTGCCGATTTCAGGGCCGACCTTTTTATTCTCGCTGTGAGCGATTCGGCCATAGGGGAAGTAGCCAGGAGCCTTCATCTTAAAGACCAGCTTCTTGTCCATACTTCAGGATCCGTTGACCTGGCCGCGCTTTCGGGGGCCTCGTCGAACACAGGAGTGTTTTATCCGCTTCAGACTTTTTCGAAAGAGAAACGGATTAACTTCAGCAACATCCCGGTTTGTGTCGAGGCGAATACTAAGGAAAATGAAGAGAAACTGATCCAGGTTGCCAGGCTGATCAGCAAAAAGACTCAAATGCTGAACAGCGATCAACGCAAAGTTCTGCATATGACGGCTGTTTTTGCAGGCAATTTCTCCAGTTTCATGTATACTATTGCAGAAGACCTGCTGAAGAAGCATGATATTCCCTTTAACCTCCTGAAGCCTTTGATACAACAAACTGCCGCAACGGCAAGGCATGAGGATGTTTTCAGCAGGCAAACCGGGCCAGCTGTCAGGGGTGATACGAGGATTATGGAGGAACACCTTGAAATGCTTGCAAAGCATGGGGTTTACATGGAGATTTATGACCTTATCAGCAAAAGTATTATTAAACATAAAAACAGAAATGACGAACTATAAGGAATTACTCAGGCATATCACCACGTTTATTTTCGATTATGACGGTGTGCTCACCGATGGCATGGTGATAATGACCAGCCAGGGTGAAGGACACAGGATATCCAGCGTAAAAGACGGGTACGCGATACAACTTGCCGTGAAGAAAGGCTATCATGTTGCAGTTATCTCCGGGGCCGTTTCCAAGTCTTTGGAGCACAGGATGAAGGCCCTGAATGTTAAGGATGTTTTTATGGGAGTTGAAAATAAAATTGAATGTTTTCATAATTATATGGCTTCCCTGAATATTAGACCGGAACAGGTCCTGTATATGGGTGACGACATCCCCGATTATGAAGTAATGATTGAAGCCGGTGTGGCGACATGCCCTGCCGATGCTGCCGAGGAGATCCGTAAGATCGCAAAGTATATTTCGCATTGCAACGGGGGTAAAGGTTGTGCAAGGGATGTTATTGAACAGGTTATGAAGGTTCAGGGGAAATGGATGGACGGAGATGTTGAAATGGTGAGGTGGTGAACAGGGAACAGGGAACAGGGAACAGGGAACAGGGAGCAGGGAGCAGGGAGCAGGGAACAGGGAACAGGGAATAATCACCAGTCACAAACCAGGATACTATGCAAAACCAGAATATGTCATTTTTCAGCAAACTTGGAAAGTTCGCAGGCTTCATCCGGCTTCCCAACCTGCTTATCATCATACTTACCCAGTTCCTCCTGAGGTACTGCCTTTTTTCTCCTTTTTTATATAACGGGGATACTGAAGTCATGAGCTCAATTCTTGATTTTTCCCTGCTTTGCCTTGCGACCCTTCTTATCACCTCCGGCGGTTATATGATCAACGATTATTTTGATATCAGGATAGATGAAATCAACAAGCCTGCCCAACTGGTAGTCGGTAAGCTTATTCCCGGAAGGACCGCGATCAAATGGCATATACTTCTTACGGGATTGGGGAGCCTCATCGGGTTTTACCTGGCTTATAAGGTCAGGTTGTTAAGTTTTGGGCTTATCTTCCCGGCAGTAGGTTTGCTGTTATGGTTCTATTCTGCAAAATATAAACGGCTGCTGTTCTGGGGTAATTTTATTGTTGCCCTGCTATCGGCCCTGGTTGTGCTTATCGTGTATTTGTTTGAATTTTTCTGGCTGAGGCTGCATCCCGATTTCTTCGCCGACCTGGTCCCCGACCTTTTCTGGGTTGGCAAATTATTCCTGGCCTATGCCATGTTTGCTTTTCTTGTCACATTTTACAGGGAGATCATAAAGGATATGGAAGATGTAAAAGGCGATGCGAAAGTCGGCTGCCGTACAATCCCTATCGTATTCGGTATAACCACAAGCCGCTGGATAGTGACAGCCCTCGTTGTGCTGACAATAATTCTCCTGCTTGCCGGCCTTCTGGTGGTTTACCACCTGGCAATAATGAGTGTGTTCTGGTACCTGGTACTGACCACACTTTCCCCAATGATTTACCTGGTTTACAGGGTATTCATTTCAAACACGCCTGAGGAATACCATATCATGAGCAACATTTGCAAAATCATCATGGTAGCCGGGGTTTTATCCATGCAACTAATAGCAATCAGCAGATAATATGATAAACAAACGATTGGAAGGGTATCACCTCGTCCTTGCCTCGGCTTCCCCGAGAAGGCAGTACCTGCTCAAGGAATTAGGGCTGGATTTCGAGATATGCATCACCACGGTAAAGGAAGAATATCCTTCAGGCCTTTTGCCGGATGAGGTTGCGGTATACCTGGCCGAGCTCAAAGCTGCAAGTTTTGAAACCGGCCGGATGAATCAGAAAACCATTCTGATCGCCGCCGACACCATCGTTGTGTTGGGTGATGAAATTCTTGGCAAGCCTGCCAACCATGACGATGCGGTGATCATGCTGAAAAAGCTCTCGGGCAACAAGCATGATGTGATAACAGCGGTTTGCCTGAAATCAAGGAAGAAGAAAAAAACCTTCCATGTACGGTCCTCGGTTTATTTCAAAAAACTGAGCCTGGAAGAGATCGAATATTATATCAGGAATTTCGAGCCTTTTGACAAGGCAGGGGGGTATGGAGTACAGGAATGGATAGGATATATCGGTATCAGCAAGATCGAAGGATCGTTTTTCAATATCATGGGATTACCGGTCAAGGAATTATATGAAGAGCTTCTTAAATTTTAATTGAACGAACGATCCCGGATACTCCAGAATGAAACGGAAACCCCTTATATTGCTCACCAATGACGATAGCATAAAAGCGCCCGGACTGAGAGCTTTGATTGAAATCGTGAAACCGTTCGGAAAGGTGGTCGTTGTGGCGCCCGACCGCCCGCAGTCGGGAACCGCCCATGCGGTTACGGTGAACCATCCGCTTCGCCTGCACGAGATTGCGAAGGAGAAGGATTACGAGGAATACAGCTGTACCGGTACGCCTGCCGATTGCGTAAAACTTGCTTTTAAGGTTGTTCTGAAAAGGAGGGCCGATTTCCTTTTCTCAGGGATCAACCATGGAACGAATTCGTCCATAAACATAATTTATTCGGGGACCATGGCTGCTGTTTTTGAAGGGGCCCTTGCCGGTGTGAGCTCGGCCGGGTTTTCGCTCGCCGATTACCGTTTGGATGCCGACTTCAGGTCGTCCGCCCCCTATATAAAGAAAATCGTTTCAGAAGTAATTAAGAACCGGCTTCCTGATGGGGTTTGCCTCAATGTGAACATCCCTGCCATACCCGAAAACAGGATTAAGGGAATTAAAGTTTGCCGGCAGGCCGAAGGAACCTGGCAAGAAGATTTTGTTGAAAGAACAGATCCCCAGGGCCGGAAATATTACTGGATGACAGGGGTGTTTGTTAAAACAGGGCATGGTAAAGACACCGACGAATGGGCTATGGACAACAGGTATATTGCGGTAGTACCGGTCCAGTTTGATTTCACGGCAAATAAAGCTGTTAAACCGATTACAAACTGGTTTATATGAAGTATTACATAATAGCGGGTGAAGCTTCAGGGGACCTCCATGCCTCCAATCTTATCAGGGAGCTTAAAGTGCTTGACCGGCAGGCTTCATTCCGCTGCTGGGGAGGCGACCTGATGCAACAGCAGGGAGCTGTGATTGTAAAACATATCAGGGATCTTGCGTTTATGGGCTTTCTGGAAGTTGTGGCCCATCTTCCCGAAATCATGGGGAACCTTAGGTACTGCGAGCGTGATCTGCTTCAGTATAATCCGGATGTCCTGATACTTGTAGATTACCCGGGATTTAACCTCAGAGTTGCAAAGTATGCTGCTTCCAGGGGTATCAGGGTTTTTTATTATATCTCGCCCCAGCTCTGGGCCTGGAAATCATCCCGGGTTAAGGTGATAAGGAGATATGTGGAACATATGTTCGTGATCCTGCCTTTTGAGCAGGAGTTTTACCGCAAATACGGCGTAAATACCGATTTCCCCGGGCACCCGCTTCTCGATGTCATCCATGAAGGGATGGAGCTGAAAGACCGCAACACTTTCATTAAGGATAACAGCCTGGTGGATAAGCCAATTATTGCCCTTCTTCCCGGGAGCAGGAAAATGGAAATAAAGAGCATGCTTTCGGTGATGCTGGAGATCATTCCTTCATTTCCGGGTCATCAGTTTCTAATTGCTTCGGCTCCTTCAGTAAAGAGGGAGTTTTATACATCCCTGATTGGCAGGGCGGAAGTGGGCATTGTTTCAGGACAAACATACGATCTGCTCAGTAATTCAGTCGCGGCCCTGGTCACTTCAGGGACAGCCACACTCGAAACCGCCCTTATGAATGTGCCACAGCTGGTTTGTTATAAAGGCAATCCCTTATCGTACCAGATTGCCAGGAGGCTGGTCAAGGTTGACTTTATCTCCCTTGTAAACCTGATAGCCGGGCATCAGGTCGTAAAAGAACTTATTCAGGATGACTTCAATCCGCCCAGGCTGGCCGCTGAGTTGAAACAACTCCTTGAGCCCGCCGGGCAGAGCGACATTTCTGAAGGTTACAGCAGGGTAAAGGCCTTGCTGGGAGGAAAGGGCGCATCGGGAAGAACAGCTGCCAGGATCATACAATATTTAAGCAGGAAATCAGTTAATAAGCAGGATAATTAACAACACGGGAATATGCAGAAAATTACATTGATGAATAAGACGATTTTTATTTTATTATGCTTGATAATACCGGGATTTTCAGGATTGTTGAAAGCCCAGGATAAGAAAACCGATCCGAACCAGAAAGGGCAGATCATGGTGCTTGATCCTGTAAAACTTGACTCGATCAACCACAAGCAGGGGAAAAAGAAGGCTCCTCCTCACCAAAGCGGTCAGCCGGCAGGAGCAGGCCCCCAGCAACAGAAGCCTGACCTTACACCTGAACAGAAAGTAGCCCAGGGCTATTTTAATGAGGGAATGAAAAAGACCAAACAAGGCAATTATATAGGCGCTATCGCCGATTATACCAAGTCAATACAGACTACTGAAAACACCGTGGCTTATATGAGCAGGGGGTTTTGCTACATGCTTACGACTAAGTATGATCTTGCTATTGCTGATGCCACAAAAGCACTTGAATTATCCAAGACAAATGCAAAGGCTTTATATGTACGCGGGGTCTCCGAATACTATTTGAATGACCTTGACAAGGCCGAGAAAGACCTGGCCCAGTCAATTATGTTTGACCGCAGGAACCCGTCAGCATTTAATTATATGGCAGCCGTAAAACTCCAGAAGCAGGATTACAACGGTGCACTCGACGCATATACTAATGTAATCAAAATTGACTCTTCTTTTACCGACGCTTTCACTAACCGCGGGATGGTAAGGCATTACCTGCAGGATTACAACGGTGCTATACTTGATTATAAGATTGCTCTGAAAAGAAATCCGAAGAATCCCTCTGCTTATAATAATATTGGAGCGGCAAAGCTGATGCTTAACGATAATAAGGGAGCTTTGGAGTCCCTGGATAAAGCCATCGAACTGAACCCTTCATACCCGGATGCATATAACAACCGGGGCAGGGCGAAACAGGCGCTGGGCGATACTCAAGGCGCCTGTAAGGACTGGAATACCGCGTTTGATCTGGGCCTGACCGAAGCCAAGGACCTGATCATCAAATACTGCAAGTAACCCTTCGGATGAGGAAGGCGGCAGCTATACTTATTTCGTTTATTTTATTTTCCTGCGGGGTTTTCGGGCAATTCAATCCCCGGGCAAAACCCAATAAGATATTTATTGATTCAGGTATTCTTAAAGCGAAACTGGGCGACTACGGGGCTGCCCTGAAAGACCTGGATAAAGCAATTGAGATGGATACCGCCAGCGCTGAGGCGTTTTTTAACCGTGGCGTGGTCAGGTATGAGATTAAAGATTATCACGGGGCGATTGATGATTTCAACCATGTGCTGGAATTACGCCAGTCATATCCCGAACCCTGGTTTAGCAGGGCTCTTGCAAAAGACGGGCTGAAAGATTATGATGGCGCAATTAAAGATTACACTAAGGCTGTTGCGCTGAAAGCCGATTACCCGGAGGCCTATCACAATAAAGCCCTCGACCTGATGGAAATGGGAAATTATACAGAAGCAGTTATGAATTTCAGCCGCGCACTGCAATACAAGCCTGTGTTCCCCGAAGCCTATTATAACCGTGCGCTTTGCCGTTACCATCAACAGGATTATACAGCTGCGGTCCAGGACTTCAATGAGGCCATCAGACTGGATACCTCGCAGGCCGATTATTTCGCCAGCAGGGGAGCTGCCAGGGCCGCCCTGAGCCAATATGAGGATGCGATCATTGATTTCGGTTTTGTGATCAGCATGAGGCCTGCCGATATACAGGCACACATGAACAAAGCACTGGCACAGATGTACCTGAAGCAATATGAAGACGCGGTAAAGACGTATACCGAAGTGACTGACCTCCAGCCCGGGAACGATGAAGCCCTTACAAACCGAGGTGTCGCATTGCAGTACCTTGGAAGGAATGAAGAGGCCTGCAGTGATTGGGACAGGGCAGTTGAGCTCGGAAATGACAAGGCCAGGTCGTATATCTTTAAATACTGCAAAAAATAGTATCACTTTTCATCATTTCCCGGATTAAGTCCTGAGAAAATGACTGAAAACGATGAATCCCTGGAGGCCCTTGCCTTTGCTCAGGCTGGTGATCCCTTTTATTTGCGGGACTTTGACAGGGATCTTCTGCAAAGTCCTTGTTTCGTTTACCCTTTTTTTCTGCATCCTGGCCACGGCCTGCCTGGCCCTGTTCCTGTTTCACAGGTTTACACTGAGTTACAGGCTCAGGTGGCTCACCGGCTCAGTTGTGCTCTTGTCCTTTTTTGTTTCGGGTTTCCAGCTTGCCGGCCTGAACTTCCGGCAGGATAGCATTCAGTTACCTGATACTGAGGCCGCGGTCATCCTGCTTTTAAGAGCCAGCGACTGCCCATCGGTCAGGCAGGGCTCTGCAAGCGTAATAACAGAAATGGTTTCATACAGGCATTCCGGCGCATGGAAACCACTTAAAAATAAACTCTATCTCAGGCTCTATGGTGACAAGGCGAACACAATACTTTCGTACGGAAATTATTATTTAATATACTGCAGGCCTGACCCCCTTAAATTCTTCCATAACACCCATTCGTTTAATTTCAGGGAATACCTGTACAACAAGGGAGTGAAGTACGAAACAGGAATAAGGGCAGGTAATTGTATGCCTGTTCCGGGCGATGATGCGAACATGATAAGCAGGCTTGCGTTTAATGCCAGGGACCGCCTGCTTAAGATATTACGGGATAAAGGACTCTCGGGGCAGGAGTTCTCTGTTGCAGCGGCCCTGTTGCTGGGCTACGTTAATGAGATCGACAGCCGGCTTAAATCGGCCTTTGCCGCAAGCGGTACAATGCATATCCTTTCAGTTTCGGGCATGCATGTTGGGGTTATTTTCCTTTTCCTGGAGACCGTCCTCGCGTTCATGGCTAAATTCAGGTATGGGACGTATTTGAAACTCCTGGTCCAGCTGGTGTTTATCTGGGCCTATGCGGCAGTGACGGGTTTTTCCCCGGCGGTATTAAGAGCCTCCACCTGCCTTAGTTTCCTGTTGGCAGGCAAAGCCATCAGGCGAAAACCCGAGATGCTTAATGTCATCTGCGCTTCCGTGTTCTTTTTGCTGATCATGGATCCGATGATTATCACCGATGTGGGATTCCAGCTTTCATACCTTGCAGTTACAGGGATAGTCATTCTATATAAGCCTATCTATGATCTTTATGTAACCCATTCCTGGTTGCCCGATAAGATTTGGGCGCTGGTGGCGGTCTCCGTTGCGGCCCAGTTAGCTACATGTCCCCTCAGTCTCTATTACTTTCACCGCTTTCCCAATTACTTCATCCTTGCAAACCTGCTTATCGTTCCCCTTTCGAACGGGATCATCCTCATGGGGATAGTCGCCTTATTGTGTTCCTCGATCCCCCTGGCCGGAGGGCTTTCAATATCAGCCCTGAAACTGCTCCTGGCCTGTTTAAACAAGAGCGTGCTGTGGATTGGTTCCCTGCCCGGGGCCGTGACCCCCGGCTTTTTCCCTTCCGTTACGGAAATCATCCTCTGGTACCTTGTAATCATCTGCATTTTTCTGTTCCTTACCCTCAGGAATAAAAAGTTTCTGTTGCTAACCTTGTTTTGCATCATCATCCTGGAATTTTCGGCCTTGGTTGAGAGAAGGTGCAGCTATTCCCGCTCCATTCTGGCAATACACCAGGGCAGCCGGGGTTATGTCATCAGGTATATCAGGGGAAGAAAGGAGATCTGTTTTTATTCAGGACTGCGGATGAGGACTGACCTCTTTATCGCCGGGCAGATCGGCAACGAGCGAATGGCCGGCAGTGTGAACTCTGTAAAGGAACGCTGGATAAATATCCGGGGACGGCAGGAAGCCCTGGGCTTCCCCGAAGTCGGGAAGTCCGGGAACATGCTTGCTGCAGGGAACAGGAGGGTCTATATACTCAACGGGACTGTAGGTAAAAACCTCAACGTGAAGACTCATGCCGACATCCTGCTCATAAGCAGGAATGAAGGCTATAAGATCGAACAGCTGAAAAAAATATTTACACCACTGATCATCCTGAATGTTTCAACAGCGTCCCATTCAAGGGTTGCAGGCTGGTCGGACCAGGCAAAAAGGCTGGGCGTGAAGTTTTACAATTTGAAAACAAGCGGATTTTATCAGGAAGAAATATAATTTATTTTTGAAAGTCCGGAAAATTAATGTACTTTTGCAGTCTGAATGAAGGACTGGTAGTTCAGCTGGTTAGAATGCCGCCCTGTCACGGCGGAGGTCGCGAGTTCGAGTCTCGTCCAGTCCGCAAAAGCCCCCAAAAGGGGCTTTTTTATTACCCGGTATTTCAGTTGTAAAGATGAATTTGAGAAGCTGGTTTCCCTTCCCGGCGATTGGCGGCGATCCTTATTCGAGTGTGAAACTGAAGGTTGTTCCCTTGCCGGGTTCGCTTTGAGCGCTTATTTTGCCGCCATGCCTCATGATGATCCGTTTTACAGTTGCCAGCCCTATCCCGGTTCCATTGAAATGATCGTCGCTGTGAAAGTGCTGGAAAGGGGTAAATAATTTCACGGCATAAGCCATGTCAAAGCCAATCCCGTTGTCACGGACCAAAATGAGCTTTTTGTTTTCAGAAATCTTACTGCTTACCCATATCTCCGGGTTAAGGGTATCCCTGGTGTATTTCCAGGCGTTATCGAGTATGTTCTGCAAGGCGATCTGCATCAACTGGAAATCGGCATCCACCATTATATTCTCTTCGATATTGCAGGTAACGCTGTGCCCGGGATAATTCTGCTTTAAACCCTCGCATATCTTTTGCGACATTTTACTAAGGTTGCATTTGATCCTTGAAACCGGCTGGTGGGTGATTTTTGATAATTTCAGCAATTCTTCAATAAGCTGAAGGCTGAGCACCGACGATTCAGTGATCCTGGCAAGGAGATCTTTACCGTCTTTATCCAGCAGATTGTCATAATCCTCCTTTAATAACCTGCTTAATGATTCGATGCGCCGCACCGGGGAACGAAGATCATGCGAAACCGACCAGGTAAAGGCTTCCAGTTCCTGGTTTGCCGAGTCCCTGTCCATGTTTGTGCTTTCAAGTTCACCCAGGACCCTGCTTATTTCCTCCTTTTGCTGGTTGACGGTCAAATAGGCCTTGTTAAGCCGCCGTCGGCTGTTTATAATGAAAATCACGACAATAATGAGAAGTACAGTTCCGGCAATGAAAACAATCAGGAGGATCATTTGCTGCCGGTTACGGAATTGAAGCAGGTTGAGCTGCTGCTCCTTTAGCTGCTTTTCCTTCTTCATAAGGTTTATCCCGGCCGATTGTGCTTTCACTTTCAGTTGCTGGTGTTCCAGGTCCTGGGTGGTCCTGGCTAACTGTAATTGCTGTAATTCTTTTGATTTGTTTAAAAAAAGTATCTCGTTCTGGTTCTTTTCCAGCTGGAGTTGGGATGCAAGCAGGGATGCCTCCTGCCTCTCCACCTGCAGTGATTTGATGCTGTTTTCCTTGCCAAGAAGTTCAATTTCCCTGTCTTTTTTTTCAGTTTCAAACCTGATCTTCATCTGGGCAACCTGCTTGCTGCCTTCTTCATTGAGCAGGCTGTCCTTATAAAGAGAGAACAGTTTATAATGGGTCAATGCCTGTTCGTAATTACCCTGGGCACTATCTATTTCTGACAAACAGGCATAGCAGCTCTTCAGTCCATCCTTATCCCCGATTTCTGTAGCAATTACAAGGCTTTTGCTGAGATACTGCCTGGCTTCGGAAAATTTCAAACCGGCGTTTTCATGATCAGCTGAAAGTCCCTGTTTTGAACAGACCTTCCCGAGATCGATACAAACATTGGCAATACCCCGTTTATCACCTATCTCTTCATAGATTTTAAAAGATGTAATATAATTCTTCACTGCCTCCTGGTAGTTGCCTTCGTGAAAATATACTATGCCGATATTATTATACGAGTAAGCAATACCCTTTTTATCACCCAGCTCTTTTTTGATTTCAAGGGAGGCAAGATGGCTCTTTATTGCTTCGGGATAATTCCTCTGATTGTCATAAATGCTCCCAATGTTATTGTAGGATACGGCTATGCCTTTCTTGTCTCCTATCTCCTTCCTGATTTTCAGGGAGAGCATATATTTTTCAAGGGCCTCAGGAAAATTACCCTGTTCGAAGTAAATATTTGCGATATTGTTGTAAGCGCTGGCAATGCCTTTTTTGTCGCCGAGCTGTTCCTTGATCTCGAGGGATGCAAAATACCCTTTAAGTGCTTCTGCAAAATTGCCCTGGTAATAATAAATGCTCCCGATGTTTGAGTAGGCATAGGCAATGCCTTTTTTATCACCGATGTCCCGGCTTATCTTCAGCGCAGAATTCAGGGCGGCCAGGGCGTCGGAATAATTACCCTGGCCTATTTGTGCATTGCCGATGTTTTTATAGGCAGCAGCAGCTCCTCTTTTGAAATTTATGGACAGGGCCAGCTGAAGAGCTTCATTGGCAGATTTGATGGCTGATATGCCGTCACCTGACCCTGAATATTGAATGCTTAGATCATTTAGCGCATTGACCTTTACTGTATCGTTGACCTTACTGTTAACAATGTGGTTAAGTGAATCAATCAACGAAAGTTTTTGCGCAAAGATCCCGGTAGTAAGAAAAACGAAAGAAAGAATTAAAAAGATCCGGAAACTCCTGATCATTAGCATAACACCAATTCCTGAAGTAATTTATTTCTCAGAATTTCCCTTTCTTTTCTTTTTTCGCTTTTTTCTCGAGTCTTTTTTCTTTCAGCGTCTTGGTAGGCTCTTTCTTAACGCTCTTTTTAACATCCTGTCCTTTTGACATACGAAGAGGTTTTAATGGTTAATATTTGTTGGAATTGAGTTCTCTATTGTGATACAAAAATACAGATTATGAATCGAACATCCAACAGAAGTAATTATCACCCACCTGTTTTAAGGCTCCTTGTCAAAATCCTCCCTGGAAATAATTTTTATTTCCGTCTTTTTATCCTTTATAAGTTCAGTGTTAAGCAGTGGAAGATCCACGGTAATAAAACCGTTCGTTTCGTTTATGATCTTATCTGATTCTGCCGCTAAAAGATCAAGTCCCTGGATCTGTGCATCTGTTGGCCGGCCCGGGTATTGCATTATTGATCCATAGATAAATGCAATCTTTTCCCTCAGCCTTTCTTCGCCTGTTATTTTACCTTCTTTGGTAGAAACAATCCTGCAATGCAGGGTGTCCATACGTACCGATATGGTGAGGAGTTTCTTTGAAAAGGATTTGGAAACCTGGCCTGACAATTTCTTTGACTGGTCGCGTACTTCCCTCAGCTGCCTGTCGGTGTATGCAAGGGTCTGAAGCAGGTCATAGGCTTTCATAAGTGATTTCTGCCTTATATCACGGTCCTGAAGCGAATACATCGATTTAGGATCGGGTAGAAGCCTGATTTTGGTCTCGTAAACATCATTATTGCGGAATAGTTTCACAGTGTATTCACCGGGTGAATATTGAGGGCCTGCAAAGGCCGAACCTTCCATCTGGGGCGACACGGGCACTTTAGGTGGTTTCATCTGGATAGTCCACTGGACCACATTGATCCCTTTGCGCATGCCTGCAGGGAGCCGTTTGATCATTTTGCCGCCGGCATCATAGATCTCCATATGGATATCGCCGAAAATATGCCGTTTTTTCATGTAATATACGATGGGAGCGGCATCCTGGGGAACCTGCCCTATAAATTCATCGTCCCCGTTCCATTCCTGGCTAAATGAGCCTTCCCTCATAATAAAATCTTTGGGCTGCAGCCATTTAACATCCGCCTCGAGCACTTCCTTTGAGATCTGCCTGAAAGGGGAGAGGTCGTCGATGATCATGATGCCTCTTCCGTGAGTGGCGAGGACCAAAGACTTTTCACGCTGATGGATGGCCAGGTCCATTACCGGGACCCTGGGAACATTCCCTTTAAAGAAACACCAGGTTTGTCCGCCGTCTACAGAAAGGTAGAGCCCTCCTTCGGTCCCGAGGAAAAGCAGATCCGGTTTTACAATATCTTCTTTGATCACGTGGCAGTATGCCTTGATGGTCGTATCGGCCAGCGCTTTCCAGGTTTTCCCAAGATCTGACGATTTGAATACATAGGGGGTTTTATCTCCCATCCTGTGGCCGTCAAATGTCGCATACGCTGTGTTCTTATCATAATGCCCGGGTTCAACATAGGAACACCAGGTATTAGCCGGAAGACCGGGTATATTGCCAACGACGTTGGTCCATGATTTACCCCCGTCGGCGGTGACCTGCAGGTTGCCGTCATCGGTTCCCGCCCAAATGATCAGGCTGTCGAGGGGTGATTCGTTGATTGTATAAATAGTACAATGGTTTTCGGCGGATGAGTTATCGACGGTAAGCCCGCCCGATTTTTCCTGTTTCTGCTTCTTCGGGTCGTCGGTTGTGAGGTCGGGTGAGATGCGAGACCAGGAGTCGCCCCGGTTGTTTGTTTTATAAAGATACTGGGCCCCGGCATAGAACCGGTTGCTGGTGGGACTGAACACCATCGGGGCATTCCAGTTGAAACGCAGTTCCTTGGTGTCCTTGTCTTTAAACGGGATCAGTGATTTATACTGCCCCGATTTCTTGTAATACCTGGCGATCTTACCACCCTGGAACTGCCAGTAAAGAATGGTTGAATCCAGCTTGTCGCAGTAAACGTAAAAACCGTCTCCAAACCCAACATTTTTCCAGCTGGTATTTGTAATGCCGTTTGAAGAGCTTGAAGGGCCGTACCATGATCCGTTATCCTGCAATCCCCCGTATACATTGAATGGGTCTGCATTGTCGCAGCTCACATGATAAAACTGGGAGACAGGCAGGTTGCGCATCAGCCGCCAGGTATTTCCCTTATCCATGGAGTAATACACACCGCCATCCGTGCCCATATAAATAAGGCTGTTATCCTTTCTGCTTATGTATACCGGGTGACAGTCGCTATGGTAGTTTCCTCCTTCAACAGCAGCCGAACTGAATGTCTTGCCTCCATCGACGCTTTTGCTCAGGTTAAAGCCTGGTTTATAAATGATATTGGTATCGATGGGGTCTAGCGCAAGAAATGAAAAATAGAAAGGACGGTCGTTGACTGCTTCCGACTGGGTAACCATTTTCCAGGAGATACCTTTGTCGGAAGAACGGTACAAACCAGTTTTCTCAGCTTCGATGAGGGCATAAACCAGCTCCGGTTTTACAGGGCTTACCGAAACAGCTATCCTTCCAAGTATGCCTGCCGGCATGCCATCAGTGATCTTTGACCAGGTTTTTCCGCCGTCGGCAGAGCGGTAGAGCCCGCTGCCTTTGCCTCCCGAGCTGAACGACCATGGCGTCCGGCGGAATTCCCACATGCCTGCATACATGATGTCGGGGTTGTTCCAGTCAATTGCAACATCGCTGCAACCGGTGTTTTCATCAACATAAAGGACTTTCTCCCAGGTCTTCCCCCCGTCGGTTGTCCTGTATAAACCCCTGTCGGTACCAGGGCTCCAAAGGTTCCCGAGCGCCGCCGCAAAAACAACGTCCGGGTTTTTAGGATGGACCACGATCTTTGCTATCCTTTCGGTCTTCTCGAGGCCCATTCGTTTCCATGTTTCCCCCGCATTATTTGTACGGTAAATCCCGTCACCAACCGAAACCGAGTTCCTGACCCAGACTTCGCCTGTACCTACCCATACCGTATCAGGATGATTCTGGTCGATGGCAATGGCGCCTATCGACTGGATGTACTTATCGAAAACAGGCTTGAAGGTGGTACCGTAATTTTTCGATTTCCACAGTCCGCCTGTGGCAGCTCCAACATACACCAGAGCCGGGTTACGGTCCACGGCGTCTATGGCAACGATACGTCCGCTCATGATTGCCGGGCCTATCTGCCGGGCCTGGATATCGCCAAAAGTATTCTCATC
Organism: uncultured Bacteroidales bacterium; assembly: GCA_903837605.1. Classification (GTDB taxonomy): domain Bacteria; phylum Bacteroidota; class Bacteroidia; order Bacteroidales; family FEN-979; genus CAIRDP01. The sequence goes on from CAILVF010000085.1 coordinate 38,551, forward strand.
CACCTTAATACGGTCCTGGGCCTGAACCTTAACTGCAGCAATGCAGAAAAGAGAGGCGACAATAACTTTGATCACCAATTTCATAATGGGAGGTTTTAGGTCTTATTTTTTTATTGCAGGCTTTACAAAAAGGCTGTCGTTTACCGGGATGTTAAACTCGGTTTTCTCTATTACGACCTGTGATACGGTTTGTTCCTTTACCTTGCTGGTAATGGTTCCTGCGATCAGCACCCCGCTGACATCCTTGTAATTGGTGTAAAGACTTTCACTTTCCACCTCGTTGCCCTGGATCTTGACTTTGGAAGCTGTTTTCAGCAGCATAAAATTTTCCGCATCGATAAAGTATGTGTCAATGTTTCCATTGGCTTTGGTGAGTTTGACTTTATAAGCTGAAGAGCCTTCCATATCTTCCTTGCCAAGCAGCTCGGCCTGGTGGCCTTTGTCTTTCCAGTTATATAACGGACCTTCAATGTCGGCCTGTTCTTTTACGTTTTTAACTTCATCGGCCGTCATGTCCTGGGGGGTTGATGAACCCGACCAGGGGATAACACTCCAACCTGCATTTCCGTCGAAAGCCTGGATCATTTTATTCCCCTGTACTTCGGCTTCAACTCTTAGTTTCGAAGGACGTTTAACGGTCATGGTAAAGGGAAATTCCATGCCCTGGGCGATGGTTTTTCCGCTTTCTTTCATAGTGGTCCAATCTTTCATCTTTTCAATGCCGGCAGCTTTGTAATAAGCGCTGAGAACATAGTCAAGTTTCATTTCCTGGGCATGCCCGGCAATTGAGGCCATAAGGAATGCGACGATTAAGAATCCGAGTGATTTTTTCATGGTATACGGTTTAATTTTTATCAATGTGATTTGAATTAGAAGAGTGAAAGTGAAAATTGTTACAGCAATCTGCAAATTTATAATTATTGTGATAAAGGTGATGTTCTAAAATATTCCTGATATTTACCTGCAGAAACAAATATTTATCTTCCTTATGAACATTTTCGGTAACCATTATCTTCAGATCATCCTTAGTGCCATTGCCGTTTATCTTTTCCTGATCCTGGCCATCCGCCTTTTCGGGAAGAAGGAACTTTCCCAGTTATCGGTATTCGACCTTGTATTTATCCTGCTCATCAGCAATGCGGTTCAGAATGCGATGGTTCTTGGCGACAACAGCCTGGCCGGCGGGCTTCTTGCGGCTCTTGCATTGTTTGGAGTGAATTACGGGATGAAATACCTTCAATTCAGATTTCCCGGATTTGGAAGGGCCTTGCAGGGGGATCCTGTCATGCTGGTATACCATGGCAAGATCCTTGAATCACACCTGAAGATTGCCAAGATAACCAAAGAGGAAGTGCTTGAGGCGATCCGCGAGCATGGGGTGCCATCGGAAAAAGATGTTGACCTTGCCATCCTTGAAGTTGACGGGAATATCAGTGTATTATCCAAAGAATTCACAAAAAGGAGCAGTCACAGGCATAAAGCTCATAAGGTTATAAGAAAGGAGAATTGACCCGGGGAGCGAAATAATTGTAAGCGATGCAATTCACCCAAGCCGCCTTGGGCGCAAGGAGCGAAATTAAGCCGGGGAGGCCTAAGGTTAGTGCATGATTGAGCGACGCAGCGGACGCAGCGGCGGGGTGAAGTTGCGAGCGAATGATTATTTCGCGTACTGCACCGCCCTGGTTTCCCTGATCACCGTGATCTTGATCTGCCCGGGATACGTCATCTCGCTCTGAATCTTCTTTGAAAGGTCAAAAGCCAGCTGGTTCGATTCCAGGTCGCTTAACTTATCTGCCCCGACAATAACACGTAATTCGCGCCCTGCCTGGATGGCAAAGGTTTTTACAACACCGGGGTAGCTGAGTGCCAGTTCTTCAAGATGCTTGAGCCTTTCAATATAGGCTTCCACTACTTCGCGGCGTGCTCCGGGCCTTGCCCCTGAAATGGCGTCGCAAACCTGGATGATGGGGGAGATGAGGTTGTCCATCTCGATTTCATCGTGGTGGGCTCCGATTGCATTGATGATCTCGGGCTTTTCCTTGAATTTTTCGGCTGTCTTCATTCCAAGTATGGCATGCGGCAGATCAGGTTCGTTGTCGGGAACTTTGCCGATATCGTGCAAAAGTCCCGCCCTCTTGGCTTTCTTGGGATTGATGCCCAGTTCGGCAGCCATGGTTGCGCTGAGCTTCGCGACTTCAATGGAATGCTGAAGCAGGTTCTGCCCGTATGATGAACGGTATTTCATTTTACCAATCATGCGCAGAAGCTCATGATGCAGGTTATGGATGCCCAGGTCGATGCTGACACGCTTGCCTGTTTCGTTGATCTCCTGCTCGATCTGCTTCTTTGTCTTGGCTACAACCTCCTCGATGCGTGCAGGATGGATACGCCCGTCGGTCACGAGTTTATGCAGGGAAAGCCTTGCGATTTCACGCCTTACAGGATCGAATCCTGAAAGAAGGATAGCGTCGGGAGAGTCGTCTATGATGATCTCAACACCGGTGAGTGATTCAAGGGTGCGGATATTGCGGCCTTCACGCCCGATGATCCGTCCTTTGATCTCCTCGCTTTCAATGTTGAACACCGAAACCGTGTTCTCTATGGCATGCTCGGTAGCAGTCCTTTGAATCGTTTCAATGATGATTTTTTTTGCCTCTGTATTGGCTGTGATCCTGGCTTCATCAACGATGTCCTTTATATGGACAACAGCGTCGGCTTTTGCTTCCTCCTTAAGATTCTCGATCAGCTGGGCTTTCGCTTCCTGTGCCGACAGGTTGGAAATGCTTTCAAGCTTCTCAATCTGTACTTTCTGCGCTTTGTCAAGATCAAGCTGCTTTTTACTTACGATATCGACCTGTGTCTGGAGGTTCTGTTTGATCGTGACGATTTCTTTCTGTTTCTTGGCAAGCTCGTCGACCTTTTGATTTATTGTACCTTCCTTTTGCTTGAGCCTGTTCTCATTCTTGGCAATCTCTTCATTCTTCTCGTGAACGAATTTTTCATGCTCGGCTTTGAGCTGGAGGAACTTTTCTTTGGCCTGGAGGATTTTATCTTTTTTAATTACTTCGGCTTTATCCATTGCCTCTTTGAGCAGGGCGTCGCGTTTGCGTTCCAGCGCTTTGTTTAAGATCGTACCGGTAATAAGCCCCCCGATGATTATTCCGCTTACTCCGATGATCACAAATAATAGGATGTTTGGCATCTTGGTAGTGTTTATAGTTAAAATAAAAAACCCGCACTAAACAGCGAGGTTATGATAAACCTCTATAGGAAACGTATAGGGCTGCCGGGTAATTTGAACGTCCACTGTCCGGCCGTAACCGGAATCCTGCAAGCAGGAGCGAGGCCTGTTCTACAAACCCATGAGCTTTGCCCTAATGTTTGTAATGTTAGGTTTACAAACTGTCTGAATTAGTGCGGGTAAATCTTTGTCTAATTTCAAAGAACATTTTGTTCGGATAGATGTTCTGCCAGGACCCGGTCAACCTCCGTAAGCCTCGTTTTCCATTGTCCTTCCTGCTGTTTTAGTAATTCTTCGTCCTGAAGAAAACTTGTCGCATATTCAAGAGCGACCATGGCCAGAAGGTCCTGTTTGTCTTTATAGGCATAATTCACTGAATAATCCTTAATCCTTTTCTCTATCAGTCTTGTCGCTTTACGAAACAATTCCTCGTGATCCTTCTCAACGGCAAGCCTGTAAGGCCTGTCTGCAATATTCAGTGAAATAGCTAATTCGTTCATAATTCGGCAGGAATCTATCTCAGGTATTTAATAACCCTATACATTTATCGATTTCCCTCACAAGTTCATTGATCGTTGCCTTTAAATCTGAATTGTTTTCTTTCCCTTCAGACGTTTTGGCAATTCTCAAAATCCGGATTTTCTCTTCCAATCCTTTTATTACCTGTTTTTGTTCTTCGTTCGTTTTTTTAAGTTGGTTTAAATCACTAGTTAGGCTTGCATTCTCATTCCTCAGTTTCTTTTGCTGGGCGACGAGCTTACGGACCTTAAAATCAATGCCCGAAACAAGGGTTGTGACATCGTCCATACATCAGAACCTTTTGGAAATTCTTGCAAAGATAATTATTTGATTGTCGGGAAGCAAATTATTTCAGGCAGGTGACTAAATGACCGGACTGCTATGAAAAAATCTTCCGTTACCCTGTCACTTTTTGATTTTCGGCGGATTAAGGAGAAACGATTTACGATTTACTTTCGGCAAAGCCGAAATGAGCACCAGTAAAATTAACAACAATACGAATAATTACGAATAGCGAATTACTCATTAACAGTCACCGATCACCAGTCACTAATCCAGGCACTTATGAACGAGCAGTTCCTCCAATACATATGGAAATTCAGGCTTCTTAATCCTGATCTGTACACAGCCGACGGTGAGGAGCTTGCTATATTACATCCTGGGATACAAAATACCGACGGGGGGCCTGATTTCTTTAATGCCCGGGTTCGCATCAATCAAACGGTATGGGCAGGCAATGTTGAATTGCATACCAGGTCATCTGACTGGATCAGGCACCGGCATCAATTTGATCCGGCATATGATAATGTAATACTTCATGTGGTTTATGATAACGATCAGGTAATCAGGAAAAAACAGAATATGGACATGGCGACCCTGGAAGTGAAAAATAATTTCCCGGCAAGCATTGAAGACAGGTACAGGGAGATCATGCAGAACCACCTTTGGATCCCCTGTTATAACCTGCTTGACGGGATTGCTCCCGCTGTAATGCGTTTATGGGCCCCGGCTCTTGCGGCAGAACGCCTGGAGGCAAAATCAGGATTTATACTGAGCCTGCTCGATGAATATTCCGACTGGGATGAAGTGCTTTATATTTTGCTTGCTTCCGGATTTGGTTTTCGGATCAATGCACTACCGTTCGAATTGCTCGCGAGGTCGGTTCCACTGCGGATAGTGAGGAGGAATGCCGGCAACCCCTTCAGGCTGGAAGCCCTGTTTTACGGGCAATCGGGTCTGCTTGCCGGGTATCCCCGTGACAAATACCTGCGTTCGCTGCAATATGAATATGGGCACCAGCGGGCCAAATCCGGTTTAAAACCTTTAAAGCCCGGGCTGTGGAAGCGGCTGAGACTGCATCCTTCAAATTTTCCTGACATCAGGATCAGCCAGTTTGTACAATGCCTGGTAAAATGCAAGGCTGAACCCGGATTTTTACTGCAAAACCAGGATGCCCTGATGCTGGAAGAATTCTTCAGGCTCAGGGCGACTGATTACTGGAACACACATTACAGGTTTGGAAAAAAAGCAGGCAGGAGCGAAAAGAAGATCGGGCCCGAAATGGCAAGGCTGCTACTGATTAATGTTCTTGCGCCTTTTTTATTTTCATACGGATCGGCAAGGGATATCAGCCCGATGAAGATGAGGGCGGTTGAATTGCTTGAATGTCTTGAAGGAGAAAATAACCATGAAACCAGGATTTGGAATTCTCTTGGAATCAGGGCAGGGAATGCACTGGAATCCCAGGCTCTTATACAGCTAAAGAGGAATTACTGCGACCACAGGCGCTGCCTTGAATGCCGTATAGGTCTTAAAATTCTCGACAAACATAACCGGCCATGAAAAAGTTCCAAATCCTCAGGGATTACCTTTCCTTCAACAGGAGCGAACTAAGGGGCATTATTGTCCTTCTCGTCCTGCTGATCCTGGTCGCATCGGCCAACCAGCTTCTTCCCGAAGAGCATGTCGTTCCGTCGGTTAACTTTCCCGCCCTTGAAAAAGAGCTTCATGAATTTGAAACAGGGATAAGAAAAGCGGAAATCGAAGATTCACTGAGGAGGGGCGGCAAATTCAAAACCATCTGGTCGTCCGCAGGTAAAATAAAAGACACGGCAAGGGGCCCCAGGTATCAGAAACCGGTATTCAGCGTGGATGTCAATAAGGCCGACACCCTTGAATTTCAGAGGTTAAAGGGGATAGGACCGTCCTTTGCCAGGCGGATCGTTACATACAGGAATAAGCTGGGAGGATTCATTAACTGCAGGCAGCTGCTTGAAGTCTGGGGTATCGATACCTCGCTCTACAACCTCATCAGGGAGCAACTTACCATAAGCTCAGATTCGTTGCGCATGCTGGATATCAACACCGTCTCGTTCAAGGAACTGCTCAGGCATCCATATTTCCCTTATGAATTGACCCGTTCTTTGATTTTATACCGGCAAAAAAACAAGATCTTCAGGTCGGTGGATGAACTGAATTTGGTTGAAGGGATAAACGATTCAATTTTCAGGAGGATAAAACCCTATGTAAAAGTGAAATTGTAGTTAATTTTCGGGGTTTTCGCCGGTGGAAGTGGATTTCCAGTATGCATCTTCACCGTCTTCTTCCTCCTCATCGTTCCATTCATATACTTTCTTCTGGGGGCCCGATTTCCTGTAATAGACTGCCAGCAGCACCCCCGAAAGCAAGCCCATGAGATGCGATTCCCAGGAGATATGCTCTTTGGGGAAGAACTGCGGAAACAGCCCCCACAGAAGGCTGCCGTATAAAAATGTGACCAGGAGGGTGATGATCATCAGCTTTTGCTCCCGGCGGATGATCCCGCTTAAAAAGAGGAAGGAAGCCAGCCCGTAAATAATCCCGCTGGCCCCGATATGGACTGCATTTCCCCTGGCAAATACCCATACCCAGACACCTGTCATGAACCAGATAAGGAAGAATATTTTCCAGGCGAGGGGGCGGTAAAAATAAAAAAGCAGTGAACCAAGAACAAGCAGGGGGATCGTATTCGCGAACAGGTGCGAGAAACCGGCGTGCAGGAGTGGGGCAGTGACGATGCCAATTAAACCAATGGCCTTGAGAGGAATTAACCCATACTCATTCATTCCAAAGTCCCACAATGCATCGGCTATCCTGATTAGCCAGAGAAGGATGACAAACACAACAGGGAAGATCATGCTTTGCAGAAAGCGTTTTTGTTCTTCTTTTAAAGGATCTGTATAATCTTGTTCTGACAAATTGAAACTTGTTAATGTTGTGTTAAGGGGGGTTAAAATTAGTTAAATCAGAAAGCTACGTCAAAAGGTATGCCAAAAATGGATAATTTTGCAAATTATTGAAAACAGGGTTTAAGAGTAAAGATATGATAAAGAACAAAAGATACCTGGTACTGACAGCAATGGTTGTTGTATTATGGATGCTTGGAGCGATGCAGGCAAATGCCCAGAGCCAGAAAGACCTTTATGCAGGTCTTAAAAAATACAGCGCTTTTCTCCAGATGGTTGAATTTGCATATGTGGATACCGTGAATGACGGCAAACTGGTGGAGAAGGCTATTGTTGAAACGCTTAAGGAGCTTGACCCGCATTCGATGTATATCTCCAAAAAGGATGTGCAGAAGGCCAATGAGCCCCTCGAAGGCAATTTTGAGGGTGTGGGTATCCAGTTTGAGATACTGCGCGATACGATCAATGTTGTGCATACCATCTCGGGTGGTCCCAGTGAAAAACTTGGGGTAATGCCCGGTGACAAGATCGTAAAGATTGACGGGCAGGCCGCAACCGGAAAGAATGTCACGAACCAGTATGTGCTGGATCATTTAAGAGGTAAAAAAGGCAGCAAGGTTGAAGTAGCTGTTTTAAGGGCGGGAAAGAAAGAACTGATCGATTTTTCGATTATCCGTGATAAAATTCCCCTCAACAGTATTGATGCGTATTACATGGTCAATTCCGAAACAGGGTATATCAACCTGAGCCGTTTTGCCCAGACCTCACTTCAGGAATTTATTGAAGCTACCCTGAAGCTCCAGGCCCAGGGGATGAAGAACCTTATCCTAGACCTTCGCAATAATACGGGGGGGTATATGGGTACGGCCATTGACCTTTCAGACCAGTTTCTTGACGGAGGGAAGCTGATTGTTTATACCGAGGGTATCCACAGCCCGCGTGAAGACTATTCTTCAACTCCGAAAGGCCTGTTTCAGCAGGGCAAGCTGGTGGTTATGATGAACGAGAATTCTGCTTCGGCCAGCGAGATCGTTGCCGGCGCAGTGCAGGACTGGGACCGTGCCGTGATCGTAGGCCGGAGGTCATTTGGCAAGGGATTGGTTCAAAGGCCGTTCTCACTTCCCGACAGTTCCCAGGTGAGGCTTACCACCGCCAGGTACCATACTCCCTCGGGCCGTTGTATACAGAAATCATACGCCGAAGGGGTGGATAAGTATTACATGGACTTCGCCAAGAGGGTAAAGCGGGGTGAACTCATACATCCCGACAGTATAAAGTTCCCGGATTCCCTGAAGTTCTTCACATCGAAAAAACGTGTGGTCTACGGTGGGGGAGGCATTATGCCCGATGTATTCATTCCCTGGGATTCGTCCATTATTTCTGATTATTACCTTGATCTGCGCAGGAAAAATGTGGTTAACCTCTTTGTAGGTGAATATGTTGATAAAAATCGGGGAACCCTTCAGTCGGAATATCCCGACTTTAAAACTTTCGACAAAGTCTTTTCCCTGAATGAGCAGTTCATGAAACCTTTCTTTGAACTCGCCGAAAAACAGGGTGTCAAACTGGATGAAAAAGGATACAAAGCTTCTGAGAAACTCATTAAGTCACAGATCAAAGGTCTTATCGCCGAGAAATTGTGGAACCTGAGCGCCTTCTACGAGGTTGCCAACCAGGATGATGAGGAGGTGATCAAGGCCGTTGAGGTGATAGAGGATAATGCACTTTTTGACAAGCTAAAGATCGACCGCTGATTTGGATCTTCAGGACGAACTGCCATTCATACATGTTGCACTGCCGGTTCTGAACGAACCTCAGTTCCTTCGCAGGCTGATAGATTGTATTTCCCGGCAAACGTATAAACGGTTCAGGATTTATGTATGTGTAAACCAGCCTGAAGCCTGGTGGAACGACCCTGAAAAATCAGAGATCTGCCTTACCAATGAAATGACGCTGGAATGGTTGACGGCTGTTAAACCGGGGGCAGGTTTTGATGAGGCTTTTTCATCAGGGACCTTTGATGACTCGACTTTTGTAATAATCGACAGGGCTTCAAAGGGTAAGGGTTGGGACCTTAAGAAATTCGGTATTGGCTGGGCACGGAAAGTGATCATGGACCTGATTATTAAGAAGGCGATGCCCGATGATCTGATCCTCAGCCTGGATGCCGATACCACCTTTACAGAGAATTATTTTCTTTCGGTTGCCCTGAACTTTTATAATAACCCCGGCGCAGTTGCGCTCTCTGCTCCTTACTTTCATATGTTCTCGGATGATGCCCGCGCATACCGTGCTATTTTACGGTATGAAATTTATATGCGGCATTATCAGCTCAACCTGTGGCGCATAGGCAGTCCGTATACATTTACGGCGCTGGGGTCAGCAATAGCATGCCCTGTCTGGGCTTATGCGGCGGTAGGAGGGATGACCCCGAAAACCAGCGGAGAGGATTTTTATTTTCTTCAGAAACTGAGGAAATACGGCAGGATCTTATTCTGGAATGACGAAAAGGTATACCCTGAAGCGAGATTCAGCGACCGGGTGTTTTTCGGAACAGGGCCTGCCATGATCAAAGGTGATTCGGGCGACTGGAGCAGCTACCCCATTTACCCTATCGAGTTGTTTGATGAGATATGGGAAACCTATGAACTGTTTCCTTCCTTTTTCTATAAAACCAGCCAAACACCTGTAGTTAAATTTCTCGAGGAATTACTTAAGGAAAAAGACCCCTTTGAACCCCTGAGGAAGAATTTTAAAACACCTGAAAATTTCATAAGGGCCTGCCATGAAAAATTTGACGGCTTAAGGTTGCTGCAGTATCTGAAGTCAAACCAGGATAAATATCCCGGTACCGATGAGGAGCATTTGTTAAGTTTCCTGATTGGCAATTATGACCAGTCACAACTCAGAAACCTGGGAATTGATTTTTCATCCTTCTCGTTCGAGAGATCACCTCTGAAGGAACTGGAAAAGATCCGCTTACTGCTTTTCGAGAAAGAAGAAGAATCGAGGTTTATTTCAGCACTGTATTGACCAGGTTTGCCGCGTCTTCAAGTGTAACTGCCGAGACTACTTTCAACCCTGATTCATCGATCAGTTTTTTCGCTTCGATGGCGTTGGTTCCCTGCAGCCTCACTATTATGGGGATTTTAATGTCGCCTATATTATTGTAAGCATCGACAATCCCCTGGGCTACGCGGTCGCAACGTACGATCCCACCGAAGATGTTAACCAGGATGGCCTTCACGGCTGGATCTTTGAGAATGATCCTGAACCCTTCCTCAACCCGTTTGGAGTTTGCGCTTCCGCCCACATCAAGGAAATTGGCAGGGTCGCCTCCCGACAACTTAATGATATCCATCGTTGCCATTGCAAGCCCGGCCCCGTTCACCATGCAGCCTACATTCCCGTTGAGTTTGACGTAATTCAGGTCATGGCGCGAAGCTTCAACCTCGGTCGGGTCTTCCTCGTCCAGGTCACGCATTGCTGCAATATCGGGATGACGGAATAAAGCGTTGTTGTCGATCACGACCTTGGCATCAGCGGCAAGGATCTTATCATCGGAAGTCTTGAATAAGGGATTGATTTCAATAAGAGAAGCATCCGATTTGATGTAGGCCTGGTAAATGGCATTCAGAAATTTGATCATGTTTTTGTATGCATCCCCTTTCAGGTTCAGGTTGAATGCAACCTTCCTGGCCTGGTACTGCTGAAGTCCGAGCCTTGGATCGATTTCCTCTGTAAATATCTGGTCGGGGGTCTCTTCTGCCACTTTCTCGATATCCATTCCTCCCCTGGGTGAATACATGATAATAATATGTCCCGATTTGCGGTTCAAAAGCAGGCTGAGATAAATTTCGCAAGGCTCGGAAGGCCCGGGATAGAAAATGTTCTGCTCAACATAGATCTTTCTCACCAGTTTTCCCTCGGAAGTGGTCTGGGGCGTCACCAGCCGCATACCTATGATCTGGTCGGCATACTGCCTCACTTCTTCGAAATTCTTCGCAATTTTAACCCCGCCGCCTTTCCCGCGACCCCCCGCATGAACCTGCGCTTTGATCACAAATTTATCGGTCCCCGTTGAAGATTGAAGCACTTCGGCGACTTTAATTGCTTCCTCTGGTGTATTTGCAAGCCCTCCCTCGGGAACAGGTACTCCGTGCTGTTTTAATATGATTTTACTCTGGTACTCATGCAGGTTCATAGTTCAATCTATTATTTTATATTTTCGTAAGTGCAACGAAATCAGTAATATGGATCGTGAATTGTGTGAATTGCCCGGTTTTCAACCGGTTACCAAAAGTAACCCTTTGATTCGTAATTACAAAATATTTCGGGACCGGGAATTTTATAACTTTGCCCTTTCTTTTTTCATGATTATTGCCAGGGACATAGTAAAATCATTCGGTGAGCTTCATGTACTGAAAAGTATCAGTCTTGAAATCCAGGACGGCGAGATAATCTCGATCGTAGGTGCTTCCGGCGCAGGGAAATCAACCTTGCTCCATATTTTAGGTACCCTCGATAAAGCCGATTCAGGATTTATTGAGATAGATAAAATCAGGGTTGACGGGCTGTCTGATAAAAAGATCTCAGAGTTCAGAAACAGGCATATCGGGTTTGTATTCCAGTTCCACCATCTGCTTCCCGAATTTACGGCCCTTGAAAACGTTTGTATACCGGGTTTTATCAGGGGAGGCTCAAGAAGTGAAACCACCGGAAAGGCTAAGGAACTTATGGATATCCTTGGCCTCTCGGGACGCCTCAAACACAGACCTTCGGAATTGTCGGGAGGCGAACAGCAAAGAGTAGCTATTGCAAGGGCATTGATCAATGACCCGGGTGTGATCCTGGCCGATGAACCTTCGGGAAATCTCGACAGCAACTCAGCAATGGAACTGCATAAACTCTTTTTCAGTTTGAGAGAGAGATTTCGCCAGACCTATGTAATTGTTACCCATAATACTGAACTTGCAGGAATGGCCGACCGAAAGCTGACGATCCGCGATGGTGTGATAATTCAATGAAGTAAAATTATTTCCAGATTTTTGCGTTATCCTATGCCAGGATCATTTATTCCGATTAAAACTGAAGTTATTGCATGAAATTACATCCCCGGAGAGCTGAGTTTTTACCCCATTTACTTTTTTTAGCTACACTGGCGGCTTTTGCCTTAGGCGTCCATACAATTACCGGGCCTTCCCGTTTTGATTCTCCTTCGGGGACTCATGGAATTAATGAGACTACAGATACCCTGGCAAAGGCTAAACCCCCTTCACCCGACAGCGCATTTAACAAACTGATTGAAAGGGCGGATCTGCTGTTTGCCGCTAATAAGCTTGAAGAATGTCTTGGGGAACTTGAGAAAGCCCAGAAACTGAAACCAACCGACAAGACGGTTAATATACGAATCGTCCAGCTAAAAGGTGTTATTGCCGAAAACAAGAACAAACAGCCCGAATTCGACAAATCACTCAATGCCGGGAATGCTGCTTTTCAAAAGAAAGACTACCTGAATGCAAAAGCATATTACCAGCTGGCATTGAACACTTTTCCAAATGACTCCTCAGCAAAGGCGAAACTTAGAAAGACCATGGAACTGCTGAGGTCCCAGAAAGCACAAAACACCCTCTATGATGTTGCCGTTGCAAATGCCGACAGACTTTTTCAGGCCGGGGAATTAGACCGGGCGAGCGAGGAATACCAGAATGCATCGCGTTTGCTTCCCGGGGAACAATATCCTAAAGAGAAGATCAATGAGATCATAAAATTAAAGGTTGACAGGCAGTTGCAGGACGGTGAGTATGCGGAGGCGGTCAGGAGCGCCGACCAGTATTACAATTCAAAGAACTGGCAGCCGGCCCTGCTTGATTACCAGAAAGCCTCGAAAATTAAACCCCAGGAAAAATATCCGAAAGACAGGATTGCTGAACTTACACCCCTGATTGCAGCCCAGAGAAGCAGGGATGAGGCCTATATCAAACTTATCGCAAGTGCCGACCAGCTCTTCTCGGGCAAATCATACATTGCTTCGAGGAAGGACTATGAAAGCGCATCAAAGATAAAGCCCGACCAGCCTTATCCCAAAAATAAGATAGCCGAAATCGACGGCCTGCTGGCTAAGGGAGCAAAGACGCAAAAGGAATTCGATGAATATATCAGCCTGGCCGACAGCTTTTATATCGGCAAAGACTTTCTCAGGGCCAGGGATTATTACACATATGCCCTGGATGTGAAACCTGGCGCAAGTTATCCGAAAGAGATGCTGGAGAAAGTCAAGCCCCTTGTTGCAGGACAGGCAGCCTTAATGTCGGAGGAAGCCCGGAAGAAGGAGATGGAGTTGCAACAGGCCAAACAGCAGGCCCTGGATAAGCAGCATACTGATAATGAATACGCCGGCATTATGGCATCGGGAGAAAAACTGTTCAGGGCCAAGTCTATGGACCAGGCAAAAAGCGAGTATCAAAAGGCGCTTGCGCTGAAACCGGAAGAAGTCCTGCCGAAGCGGAGGATATCAAGTATCGATAGTATAGGTGATCTGCTTTTAAAGCAAAAATCGCTTGAAGAACAATATACGGGGATCATAGTTAATGCCGATAAACTGCTGGCGTCTAAAACCTGGGACCAGGCCCGTTCAGAATACCAGAAAGCATCCGCGCTTAAGCCTTCGGAAGCATATCCGAAAACAAAGATCCAGGAAATTGACAAAGCGCTTGCCGAAATAGCACGCCTCAAGAAACTTGACGAGGATTACCTTGCAGCAATCAAAAAAGGGGACTC
>CAILVF010000086.1 GCA_903837605.1 uncultured Bacteroidales bacterium
GTACTCGACTGCGACAGTTCAGATAAGGCCGCCCGTTTCATCCGCTATTGCGATGCGTTCAATATTCCTATCGTGACACTGGAAGATATGCCAGGTTACTTGCCGGGAGTAGATCAGGAGCATGCCGGGGTGATCCGTCATGGTGCCAAATTGTTGTATGCCTACAGTGAAGCCACTGTTCCGAAGGTTACTGTGATCATCCGCAAGGCCTATGGCGGCGGTTACATCGCCATGAACTCACGCCATTTGGGTGCCGACTTCGTTTATGCCTGGCCAACAGCAGAAATTGCTGTCATGGGACCGGAAGGTGCAGCGAATATTGTCTTCCGCAAGGAGATCGATGAAGCTGAAAACCCTGCAGAAATGCGTAAACAGAAGATTCAGGAGTACAAGGATAAATTTGCCAATCCGTTTGTTGCCGCCTCCAAAGGCTACATCGACGAGGTAATTGAACCCCTTGAAACACGTGCCCGCCTGATCCATTCACTTGAAATTTCAGAGAACAAGGTTGACAAGAGACCGGCAAAAAAACACGGAATACCTCCATTCTGATCAATTGATCATAATTTCAAACTATTATGGAAGAAAACAAACCAAAATACGAGGTTTTTATTGTCAACACGGCGCAATACTATACCCTGCATACCAAAAAATATGGAATGCGGAAGAAGTGGCAACCTGTCGACCAGAACGAAGTGCGGTCATTTATTCCGGGAACCATTCTGGAGATTTACGTGAAACCAGGACAGGATGTTGCAGCAGGCGAAAATCTGATCAAGTACGAAGCCATGAAAATGCAGACCATCCTCGAGATGCCCTTTACCGGCAAGGTAAAAGAGGTAAATGTCGAAGTAGGGGATAAGGTAAGCAAAGGCCAGGTTCTAATCTTGCTTGAAGAAGAGCCGGTGGAATAAGTGCCTGAAGTGCGCTAAAGTGAACTAAAGTGACTAGAGTGCCTGGAGTTGTGGATTCCACAGTTTAGGCACTCTTTTTTTAGTTACAGGTTACAAGTTACAAGTTGCAGGTTACGAGTTACAGGAAATCAAGATTGGAGCGTTCTTTACTTTATCCTTTCGCCTTTATCCTTTATCCTTTTGCCTTCTGCCTTCTGCCCTTGACTCTCGTTGCAGGTTACTGGTTGCGGGAAAAAGTGCATTGCGTTCTGCATTTTTTCAAGTAGCCACTAATGACTACCAATTAAGAACATCTTTGATATTGGAATTAGTTAAGAATAGAAGTTATTATGTATATTTGAATTAACCAAAACTATCCAGGAAGGAATTAGGTACAATTACCACTCATGCACCATTCGGGTTTAAGTAGAATGTCAATCTAATCCCATCCATGTATTCAAGCATCTGAATATCGAAATTTATGCAGAAATCCACAAAATGCACTATTTTATTTATTTGCTTGATTTTATGTTCTCACGGTATCAAAGCACAACAGCAAATTTCAAATGTGCTACCGAAGTCATCCGTTAGCATTACCTATCAAAACGACCATCCACTAAGTAAACTTGCAGTAGATAGTATTTATGACAACAATGAGATTTGCCAAAAACGAAATGAGGCTGTAAAGCTTGATACATTATTCTGGAATGAGCATTCCCAACTGAATATTGACA
>CAILVF010000087.1 GCA_903837605.1 uncultured Bacteroidales bacterium
ATCCAGTCATCCAGTTATCCAGCTATCCAGTCATCCAGCTATCCAGTCATCCAGTTATCCAGTCATCCAGCTATCCAGTCATCCAGTCATCCAGTCATCCAGTCATCCAGCTATCCAGTCATCCAGCTATCCAGCTATCCCGTTATCCCCTGATCTTCTTCGTCACAACAGCCGACACCTCATCCATGGTGATCCTCTCCTGCAGCATGGTATCCCTGTCGCGTATGGTCACGGTATTATCCTGCAGCGTCTGGTGGTCTATGGTAATACAATACGGTGTCCCAAGGGCATCCATGCGGCGGTAGCGGCGACCGATGGTATCTTTTTCTTCGTAAAAGCAGCGGTGGTCGTACATGAGTTTGTCCATGATCTCCCGGGCCTTTTCGGGCAGCCCGTCTTTCTTGACCAGCGGAAGTACAGCCACCCTGATGGGAGCCAGTTTTGCCGGGATCCCTAAAACAACGCGATCGGAACCATCCTCCAGTTTTTCTTCACGGTAGGCATGGCTCAGAACAGCCAGGAATGTACGGTCAAGGCCTATGGAAGTCTCCACCACATACGGCACATACCCTTCATTCTGTTCAGTGTCGAAATACTGTATCTTTCGTCCCGAAAATTTCTGGTGGGCCGAAAGGTCAAAATCGGTGCGGCTGTGAATGCCTTCAATCTCCTTGAATCCGATCGGGAATTCAAATTCAATATCGGCTGCGGCATTGGCATAATGGGCCAGCTTGTCATGGTCATGGAAGCGGTATTTGCTTGCCGGGATCCCCAGTGAAAGGTGCCATTTCATCCGCTCTTCCTTCCAGTATTCATACCATTTCATTTCTTCTCCCGGCCTCACGAAGAACTGCATCTCCATCTGTTCGAATTCACGCATGCGGAAAAGGAACTGTCGGGCCACGATCTCGTTTCGGAAGGCCTTGCCTGTTTGGGCGATCCCGAATGGGATCTTCATGCGGGCAGTCTTCTGGACATTCAGGAAATTCACAAAAATACCCTGGGCTGTCTCAGGCCTGAGGTAGATCTCGTTGGCGTCTTCATTGACCGAGCCCATCTGGGTTGAGAACATGAGGTTGAATTGCCTTACTTCGGTCCAGTTTTTGGTTCCTGAAACCGGACAAACGATTCCCAATTCTTCGATCAGCAGTTTCACATCGGCCAGGTCGTTTCGCTCAAGCGCAGGATAGAAGCGGTTCTTGACCGCATTGATCTTGTCCTGGTATTCCTTTACCCTGGGATTGGTTTCGCGGTACATTTTCTCATCGAAGGTCTCACCGAAACGGCCCCTGGCCTTTTCTACTTCCTTTGAGATCTTGTCTTCTGTCTTCTGGATATGATCCTCGATAAGCACATCGGCACGGTAACGTTTTTTCGAATCCCTGTTATCTATCATGGGGTCGCTGAAGGCATCCACATGTCCTGATGCCTTCCAAACCGTGGGATGCATGAAAATCGCAGCATCGAGGCCAACGATATTCTCGTGGTACTGTACCATCGATTTCCACCAGTATTCGCGGATATTATTCTTGAGTTCGACCCCGAATGGGCCGTAATCATAAACCGCGCTTAATCCGTCGTACAATTCGCTCGAAGGAAATACAAAACCATACTCCTTGGCGTGTGAAATGATCTTTTTGAATAATTCTTCGTTATTGGCCATTTTGCCTCGAAATTAGGTTACAAAGGTAAAAAAAATCATGATCCGGCTCGCATCTTCACACCGCCGCTTTCGCTCGCAATCTTGCATCACGGCTGGGGTTAGGTTATTCGCACTAATTGGGAATTTTTTTTGCGCGCTCATTTCGGCTTCGCCGAACGCCATACCCGGGGCCGCTTAGGCAAATTGCTTCGCTCCTGTATCAGCAGTATCGATCTTTTTTGGAATTATATGTATAGATAATTTGTTTTTCTATACATATTGGATTATATTTGTAAAGATTTTTCAATTTTCTATACAAATGAATGTTGATTTGTATAAAAAATATTAAAAACATGACGAATGGAAAAATTCTCTTCAAACATACCATGGAAGGTGTCGTTACTACCTCCTGCTGCCGAGCTTGAGACCAGGACAGTTCTTAAGAAGCTGCCCGGCGTCCACCGTGCCCTGGCAGAAATGAAAGGAATTGCAGGTACAATTCCGAACCAGGCCATACTTCTGAACACCCTAGGATTACAGGAGGCAAAAGACAGTTCTGCGGTTGAGAATATCATTACAACCCATGACGAATTGTTCAAAGCTGAACTGAACCTTTCAGGATCTCTCCCGGGTGCGGCAAAGGAAGTACAACGTTATGTCGCTGCACTTAAAAAGGGTTTTGCACTGGTATCGAAAAACGGTCTGTTAACCGCAAATCATATCCTGCAGATCCAGGTAACCCTGGAAGAGAACCAGGCAGGATTCAGGAAGGTTCCGGGAACCGTCCTGAAAAATGCAAGGACCGGGAAGGTTGTTTTTACGCCCCCCCAGAATCATTCAGAAATCGTGAAAGCCATGTCCAATCTGGTGAATTATATTAATGATGATTCCCTCAGCGATGCCGATCCCTTGGTAAAGATGGCCGTGATCCATTTTCAGTTTGAGAGCATTCATCCTTTCTTTGATGGCAACGGGCGCACGGGAAGAATAATCAACATCCTTTACCTTGTACAGAAGTCCCTCCTGAACATCCCCATCCTCTATCTGAGCCGTTACATTATTCAACACAAGGCCGAATATTACCGTTTGCTTCAGAATGTGCGGCAGAAGTCCGAATGGGAACCCTGGCTTCTGTTCATGCTTGAAGGCATTCAGAAAACCTCTGTCGAAACAACCGGGCTCATTCTTGAAATCAGGAAGCTTATGATGGATTACAAGCTTCGCATCAGGGAGAATTACAAGTTTTACAGCCAGGAATTGATAAACAACCTGTTCAGGCATCCGTATACTAAAATTGAGTTCCTTAAAAACGACCTGAACGTATCAAGGCTGACTGCTTCCAGTTATCTTACAAGGCTTTCGGAGGATGGCTTTTTAACCAAAAAGAAATTAGGTGTTGGCAATTATTATATCAATACACCGCTTTTTGCATTGTTTGACCGTTAAACAATCATGTTTTTGTAAGTTTGCATTAACAGTTTCCCGACAGGTTTTAATCATACGTACCGATCCTTTCCAACATATCTCAAGTAAACGTAGTTTATGAAAACCAACCGACGAAATTTCCTCCGGACTGCAGCTGCGGGTATTGCCGCTGTTTCCCTTGCCGATTTCAGCGCTTTTGCTTCCACTGCAAATCCCATCCGCCCTCCTGAACCTGAAAGGAAAGGAAAAAGCGTGATGGGGCTGGCCTGCGAACCTCTGAAAACCGTCAGGATCGGGCTGGTCGGACTGGGCATGCGCGGGCTGGATACCCTGGAAAGGCTGATGTTCGTTGAAGGCGTTGAAGTCACCGCCATATGTGATGTGATCCCTGAACGTGTTACGGCAGGAAAGAAGGCCGTCACGAAAGCAAAGAGAAAAGAGCCTGTTGGTTATTCCAATGGGGAGGAAGACTGGAAGAATCTCTGCGAAAGGGATGATGTGGACCTGGTTTACAGCTGCACTCCCTGGCTCTGGCATACCCCGGTATCGGTCTATGCCATGAAACATGGCAAGCATGCGGCTACTGAAGTCCCGGCTGCAATGACCATCGGGGATTGCTGGGAGCTTGTGAATACGGCCGAGGAAACCCGGAGACATTGCATGATGCTCGAGAACTGCTGTTATGATTTCTTCGAGCTGAATACCCTGAACATGGCCCGCAAAGGTGTTTTCGGCGAGATCATGTACGGCGAAGGCGCGTACATCCACGACCTGAGATGGTTGAAATTTGACCGGGTGAACGGCTATGCCGGCATGTGGAGGCTGAAATACAATATGACCCATAACGGGAACCCTTATCCCACCCACGGGCTTGGCCCGGTTGCCCAGATCATGTGCATCAACCGCGGCGACCGCATGGATTACCTTAATTCCATTTCGACCAACCAGGTCGGTATGACGCGGTATGCCGAAGAAAAATTCGGCAGCCTGAGTCCGGATGCGATCCAGACTTATGCTCTGGGTGATATGAACACCACGGTCATCCATACGGTGAACGGCAAGACCATTATGATACAGCATGATACCACAAGCCCGAGGCCATACAGCCGCATCCACATGATCAGCGGGACCAAAGGCATGGCCAGGAAATGGCCTGTTGAGCAGATCGCGCTGGAACCCAAAGCTCATCAATGGCTTAAGAAAAAAGATTACAGTAAGCTGATGAAGGAATACGAGCACCCCCTCGCCGCTAAGATCGGCAAGACTGCGAAGAAAGTCGGGGGTCACGGGGGGATGGACTATATCATGGATTCCCGCCTCAGCTACTGCCTGCGTAAAGGCCTGCCCCTCGACCAGGATGTATATGATGCGGCAGCATGGTCATCGGTGATCGAGCTGAGCAGTATTTCAGTCAATAAGCGCGGAAATTCAGTGGACATGCCCGATTTTACCCGGGGTGAATGGAAGGATGCGAAACCTCTGGGGATTGTGACGATAGATTAAAACTGCAAGGTTCTGAAAAGTTAATTATTGCTAATTTTAAACGGCCGAAGTTCGGCGTGGCTTACAAACTTTTAAAAGATCAAGGAACATTATATAACCGCGATTGACCGATTCATGCAAAAACAGGTATTGTTTCTGATTTTAATTTCATGGGTTGTTGGTGTTGGGGAGTTATACGCCCAGTCAGCCGGGTACAATTATATCAGGGTGGATTCGATTCTTGTGGCTGGTCTTCACAACGATGGCCAGGTGGGCCAGCAAACCGGCCCCGGCATTCAAACCACCATTACCTACCTCGATGGGATCGGTCGCCCCGTTCAATCCATCCTCGTTGGGAAAAGCCCATCGTTGAAAGATATCGTTTCCATTCATGTGTATGATCCCCGCGGCAATGAATCCATTCACTATTTACCCTTCACCAAAGCCGCTAACAATGGGTTATGTATCGCAAACCCCGTGGAACTGATCAATGCCTTTTATCAGAACCCGCCCCAGAACAGCGCTTCCACCTCATTTCCCTATTCGCAATCCGTTTTTGAACCCAGTCCCCTGAACAGGATCATCAGGCAAAGCGCCCCGGGTGAATCCTGGAACCTGGCCTCCGATCATACCCGTAACACTGATTACCGCCTGGATAACCTCGAAGGGCTGCAAGCTGAGCTGGATAAATACCACCCGCTGGGATAAATTGGAGGTCGCAAATTGCGTCCTCCAATTTTTAAAAACATATCTTTACACACGAAACCCTGCATCTATGAATAAACAGAACTCCCTGATGATCCCCGAGGAAGTGATCATGAGTAAAATCTACCTGATCCGGGGCCGCAAAGTCATGCTTGACAGGGACTTGGCCGTCTTATACGACGTTGAAACCAAGCGACTGAAAGAAGCTGTCCGGAGAAATATCAGCCGGTTCCCGGAAGACTTTATGTTCGAGCTTACCCAGGAGGAGTTCCAACAATGGAGGACACAGTTCTTGCAGTCAGATGCCGATAAAATGGGACTTCGTCATCCCCCGTTTGCCTTTACCGAACATGGCGTATTGATGCTGGCCAGCGTTCTCAACAGTGAACGAGCCGTTCAGGTTAACATACAAATCGTACGAATCTTTACCCGGATGCGTGAAATGCTGTTGACCCACCGGGATATCCTTGAGAAACTCTCGCGGATCGAACAAAAAATGGCAGATCATGACGATAAGATCCTTTTGATCTTCGAATACCTCAAGCAGCTCGAGCAGGTTAAACAGCAGGAACTTGAGTTTAAAGAGCGCAAGCGCATCGGCTTTAAACGTGGGGATGAATCATAAGCCCTGATAGTTTGAGAGCCACCAAGCGCATAAGTTACGTTAAACGCCATGCCGTAGAAACCGGCACGGCGTTTAGCTATCGAACCTTATGCGAAATGGCTCTCAATGCCGGTCATCCCCAGAGAAAACCCCTCAAAAAAGAAAAGCAAAGGTAAGCGGGAGTACTTTAATGTGCCGCTTGGGTTTGTTTGAATATTAATGCATTTCGGCGATTATTGTTGGATTTATTCTTCCTTCTTGATATTTTTACATTCTATAACCCTGGTATTATGAAAAATTTGATCGCCCTGTTAATTCTGGTACTGCCTTTCCAGGCAATGTGCCAGCTCCGTTTTCACCCCCCAGCCACCGAAAGAAAACCCGTGGTTGATTCCCTACATGGGTATTACCTTACCGATGATTATCGCTGGCTGGAAGATAAAACTGATCAGAAAGTGATCGATTGGACCCAGGCCCAGCACGACTATACCCAGCTTTATATGAAAGCCACCCAAAAGGAACACCAGGGACTGAGGGAAGAGATCACCGCCTATATTGACCGTGATTACGAAAGCCCACTCGACAAGGAAGGAAAACGGAAGTTCCAGACCATTAAAAAGAAAGGCGATAAACAGTCCACCCTGTATACAATACTCGACACAACCAAAGTCCTTATATGGGACCCTGTCAAACTTGACAGTACAGGTAAAACATCCACATCGGGCGTGGACTATACCTACGACGGGGAAAGGGCAGCCGTAAGCGTACAGGCATCAGGATCGGAGATCACCACGACTTATATTATCGACACCAGGACGGGGAAGCCTCTTTATCCGCCGCTTGCAAATACTTTTGGAGTGCAGTGGACCAAAGACCAGCAGCATCTTTATATCTCTATGCGCAGCCAGGAAGACGTGAAACTCCAGCGCCCCCTGAAAACATGGCTCTGGAAAGTGGGAGATCCCCCCGAAAGCATGAAATTCCTGGGGACTACCAACGATGCTAAGAATTCCTGGTTCATTTATGATAACCGTTACAGTGATGTCACATTTTATGGAACAAGTAATTTTTATGCCGACTCATGCTGGATGAAAAAGACCGGGACCGAAGAGAAAGGGATCCTTGTCTATTCAAGTACGAAGTTCCAGGCTTACCCTTGGGCTATTGGCAATAAACTGTATATCCTCACCAATGATAATGCCCCGAACAAACGTTTCATGATTGCCGATAAGGAAAAACCTGAATACAAGGACTGGAAAGTCCTGATCCCCGAAAGCAAAACGGTAATTGAGAATGTTGAAGTTCTCAAGGACGGACGACTGGTTGTCCAGGATAAAAAAGATATACAGAGCCGTGTAACAATGTATGACTCTCTGGGTAAACTTATCGGCCCTGTCGAGCTTCCCGAGATCGGGGATATCTCTTCCTTCGGATATGACCGGGAAGAAGATTCAGTGTATGTCAGCATGAGCACCTTTACGTCGCCCGGAAAAGTATATATCGCTTCTCCCAAGGACTTCAAATGGCGCTTGTTCTACCAGCAGAAAATACCCATCGATATGTCGAACATCACCGGGGAGATTAAATTCTATTATTCCAAGGACAGCACCCGGGTCCCGGTCATTATAGTCCATCGCAAAGACATGAAGCTCGACGGAACAAACCCCTTGCTGATTACAGCCTACGGCGGATTTAATTACGGGATAAAGCCGGGATATTACGGAGGATATGCAGCCCTGATCAACCGGGGTGTGGTGGTTGCCGAACCGGGGATACGAGGGGGAGATGAATACGGAGAATCCTGGCACGAAAACGGTATGCTTCTGAAGAAACAAAACTGTTTTGACGATTTCAATGCTTGCGCCGAATGGCTGGTCCGTGAAAAATATACTACTTCAAACAGTACCGTCGCATGGGGCGGAAGTAATGGCGGCTTATTGATGGGAGCCGTGGCAACCCAGCGTCCCGACCTGTATAAGGCGATTCTCTGCGCTGTTCCCCTGATCGATATGATCCGTTACCACAAATTCCTGATCGCGAGGTACTGGATCCCCGAATACGGAAGTTCCGAGAATGAAGCCGATTTCAGGAATCTGCTGCAGTATTCTCCTTATCAGCATATCCGCCTCGGGTTGAACGTCCCTACAATGCTGGTTCGTACTGGAGCCAACGACAGCCGGGTCGATCCCCTGCATGCCAAGAAATTTACGGCAGCTTTACAGAATAATCCCGGGCAGATCAATCCGGTAATGCTTTATATAGATTATAATGTCGGGCATGGTTCAGGGCAGGCTACCAAACAAAGGATAGAAAATACGGTTGTTGATTTTGAATTCCTGCTGAACCAGCTGGGATTATAGTTTGCTTAGTGAACCTGCCGGTTAAAGGGTAATTTCAAACTGTTTCGCAGAAGGGAATTCGAAGGAAAATCCCTGTCCTTTGACCCTTGCAATATGGTCATGACAATTCAGATGGGAATCCTGGTGTTTTAACTTTAAAATATTCAGGAGTGTGATCGCTTTCTCCAAACCATCCCCCCTCTTGAAATTCACAACCTCGTCGGGCAGGGCAAGCCTGTTGCCTTCATAGATGGATTCATAGGGCCAGGAACGGAGCTCTGCGAAAACCTCATCCGCAGTCTTATCATGAAAATAAGCAACCGATACAGGGTTGCGTTCGAATACCGCTTTCAAAAAGGGTTTCCAGTCGCAGGAATCCATGAACCTCCCGGCGTAAAAAGCAAGGTCGGCGGATGGATTTGTCGAACGCATAGAGCCGACTTTCGTAATGATTTCTTCTCGCGAATCGGATGTTAAAATTGTAATATGATGGGCGGATGAGAACGTCCTGTTCTCCGAAGGAATGCGCGGTACAAGGTGTACAAACTTTTTCAGGTCGGTAATGAACTCATGGTTCTCCCTGAGGACAGGATATTTTTCAAGGAATAAATTGATGAATTCCTGGTAAGGCCTTGTGATAAAGATATCATCGTCGAATGTAAAAATCAGCCGGTTGGGATAGGCGGTGAGGTTCATTTCCTCTTCATCCATCTCGCAAAGCAGCTTCCTGCCGGTCTTGTCGCCCAGCCTGTTTTTGCTTCCATGCTCGTACCCGTATGCCCTCTCGAGCTTGATAAATTTATTTGTCCCCTGGCAGAAGAATGCAATCTGGAACAGCTTCTGGTAACGGCTGTAATCCCTGAGGAAATTAATGAAGATCTCACAATTCACCTGGGTTTCCAAATACTTCGATAGTTTCTCCCTGAACCTTTTATATGAAGCCTTGTCGATGCTTGCTTCGGGATATACCGAGTGAATGTAGCCGCTGGGATGGGCCACAATCGTAACCTGTTCATGCTCCATGGCGCGGCGGGCAAGAGCCGAAAGCTCGGTTCCGTTGTACCACATGCTTTTCGTCACGATCCTGCGGTTGTTGGTGATCACCCCCTCGTCGATCAGCACAAAATTCTGTGAATGAAGCGGGGTCCCCATCATGTAAATATCTTCAAGTGGAACCCTTGCAACGATGAACAAGGCTGCAACATACAAACAGGCAAGGGAAACGCATTCCCCTGCCCCGTTCTGGTGAGCCGGCTTGAACCTGAAGGCATTCATGGCCTCAATGGTTTCAGTCTTCCAGTATGGGATTATCTCGGTGTCGAATTTGTCCAGCCCGAAATGTTTGCGGATGTCGAGATCAAAATAATACTTATCGCCTTCATAGCCAAACAGGGCATTGGACCTGGCAAGGGTGTCCATGTCGATGAAATCCCTGAAGCGGTTGATCTCGGTCTGCTTGTCGGTAAGCCCCCAGGTTTCAAGGTCGAGGTTGAAATCATAGTGCTCCATTACATACTGCTTCACACGGTGAAGCTTTTTGAGGGGGCCCATTTTTTCGATGCCTGCAAACCATGGGTCATCCCTCCACTTCCAGATCTCGGGTGACATTATGTTTGAATATACCAAAGCGTAGAGAAGTTCAGGAAATATGAAGATCTCCATATCGGATAAAGTAAACGCCGAACTGTATTTTTCAAGATCCCTTGAGCTGAATTCCCTGGTTTTGAGTTTTTCCATTTTCTTCTGATAAAAATATTCCTGCCTTTTCCCTTCGCCCCAACCCTTGCCTTTAAAATGCCCGCAAATTTACCAAATAAAAAAACCCGGAGGTCCCGGGTTTTTTTATTATTCAATATGATCCTGTTTTATTCAAGTATAAGTTTGAGGACCTGGGTGTTCCCGTTTTCATTGATACTTATGAAATACAAGCCGGCATGTAATCCGGTAAGATCCAGCTTATACTCCCCATCCAGGCTGACTCCATCGAGGTTCATGACGGTAAGCCCGATTGAATTAGTAACTTTCACACTTGCTTTCATCGCATGGAAAGGAATGATCTTCACATTCCCTTTCGCGGGATTAGGATATATAGCTACAAGCCTGGCCTGGTCCTTTTCATGGATACCAACCGTTTGCTGAACTGTTACCTGGAACTGGTTTGAGAATGAGCCCAGCCCGCAGGTATTTATACCCTGGACAGCTACGCTGGCCGTGCCTATAAAGTTCTGGTTCCAGCTCACTGTCGATGTAGTGCCGCTGCCTGAAATATTACCAGCGGCTGCAGGTGTAAGCTGCCAGGTATAGGTAGTGGCATAATTCCCTCCGTTGGTGCTGTAGTTGCTCGAGGGGGTAATACTTGTATACACATTGTCGGGGCCGTTGGGATCTTCAGGAGCCAAAGGAGGCTCCGGGTCAACCATAACGGCAACAGTCCCGTTCATTAACGAACTGCAGGTTGTGCTGGTTATCGTTGCGGATGCATCATAAAAACCGGCTGACAGCAGATTTCCAAAGCTTACCGGACCGCCTGTGCCAACAACAGTGTTCGATGTTGCATTCCCTCCAAGGAAAAGCGTATATGTGGTTCCGGCCTCAGATCCTGAAAGTCCTATAGGCACCCCTGTGCCGCCTTGTCCGCAGTAAGTCCCGCCTCCTGTGATATTGAAAGTAGCCGGGGCAGGGTTAACCGTTATGTTAAGTACGGCCGACCATGGGCCCTGGCAACTATAGGTGACTGCAGCAACTTTTAATGTGACAGCTCCATCCCAACCGGTAGCCCAGTTGATCACTGCACTGGTTCCATTATTGGTCAAAATCCCTGCATTGTTTGGTGTAAGCTCCCAGGCGTAAGCGGTTGCATTGGGAACCGCTGTGACAGTATAAGTCGTATTGAACGTATTTTCGCAGAAAGATGTCAAGCCTGCCGGCGCTGCAGGCTGGGCAGGCGGATTGGATATATGGATACTCAGGTCGGGAGACCACGCTCCCCCTCCGCAACTATTGCTGCCCTGGGCTTTAAGTGTTGCAGTACCGGTGTATGAAGGCGAATAAGCCACTGCGCAGCTGGTGCCCGAAGGAGTAAGCGTCCCGGCCGATTGGGGTGTAATCACCCAGTTATAAGTGACGGCATCTGGGACCGGACTGATAGTGTATGTCTGGGTCCCGGGATTTATGCACATCGCAGTATTACCCTGGGGAGCCACCGGAGCGACAGGAGCTGCAGTGAGAACAACGTAGCCGGTTTTAGTATGCGATTCCCTGCACACTCCGTTGCTTATTTCCAAACTTACATTATTAGTCCCCGCAGATGTATATGAAATTACCGGGCTTGCAAGTGTGGATGTTGCAGGATTACCTCCGGGGAAAGTCCAGTTGTATGCTGTAACTCCTGTAGCCGTTGCCGAAAAGGTAGTATTTACAGGCGCACAACCACTCAGGGGCGAACCTGAAAAATCTGTATATGTGAGCATGGCAGCAGGCAAATTGGCCAGGCTGCTTTTAATGCCGTTGTATACTGCCTTGGTCGGATTATCCTGTACAAAAGCAACCAGTTCGCAATTTGCCGCATTCCAGGATGCGTCCATGTTGAAATTAAGGGTGAAATTCTGGACATCCCCACCTGAAAAACTGAACGACGTTCCTGCATTACCCGGAACCATCAGCCTGTTTACAAAATTCACTTCCGTCATGCAGCCCTGCCAGGTCTGGGAAATATGCGACTCGGTAAGTACCAGGTGGAGCCTGAGATCCGCTCCGCTTACTGCATCCAGTTTTATCAGTTTTACGTTAACCGTATATGCCAGCCCGGTATGGGAACCCGATATGCACATACTGATCGGTGAAGGTGTACCGATCGCGGTATTATACAAGGGAAGATAAGTTGTGTAAATATTCCCCGACGGGCAGGCTGCCCCACCGACCGAACTTGTTACCCCGTCAAAAACACCAGTTGGATATCCGCTGATCGTATAATATGTGTTCCTGTTGTTGGAATAATCATTGGCATAAGTGTCTCCGTTGTGATTTTCAATCACGGCAATGGATTTCCCTTCCGTAATAAGCTGGTCTGCAGCTTTTGCCGCACCCGGACAATACTGGCACCAGGTTCCTGTGCCAATTTCAAGCACAACAACGTTTCTTGTTGTAGACTGAGCAAATAAAGCGACGGATGCAATAAATGCAAGCATCGTAAAATAAAATTTCTTCATAGGAGGTAATTTTGTGTTAGGGGGAATGAATAGTTTATTGCATATTGCAAAGATATAACAAACATAATAATTATGCCTTATTGGGACGAATTTTGTTAGGTTATTTATTTATTGTGCATTAATTAACAGCAGATTCCGGGATGAGATTATTTTCATACTTTTGCATGATAAAAACAAACACTATGTATTACTCGGGAAAAGAAATCGTCGACATTGCCGTCCGTATAGAAGAGAACGGCTATGCTTTTTACATTGCCGCTGCCGAAATGATCAGGGAGCCAAACGACATTAAAAACCTCTTCCTCGACCTGGCTGAACAGGAAACCATGCATACCGCATCTTTTCAGAAGATGTTTGAAAAATTCGAACCCGAAGATTACGAACAGGGCGATGAAAATTTTTCGTCCTATATCCAGAACCTTGCCGATAAACATATTTTCGGCAAGCCCGAAGTCGGAGCCTCCATGGCCAAAACCCTGAAAACCCCAAGGGAAACGCTTGAAATGGCCTTCAAATTCGAGAATGACAGCGTGGCTTTTTACAAAGAGCTTTACACCAAAGCCAAAAGCGATTCAAAAACCCTCATAAAACACATCATCGCCGAGGAAGAAGCCCATGCTGCCAGGATTAAAAAGTTCCTGTAAGTTAATTTGCTGATTCCAAAATCTCCATTCTTCATACGTTTGTCAATACGCTGCAGCCGGGTTGAGTATATTCAGGCGCGGTTTCACTTACCTTTGCACAAGAAATTATTTTCTATGAAAAAAATCCTTAAACGTATCCTTTACGGATTCCTCATTCTTATCGGTATCATTGTCCTTCTGGCAGGCTATCTGGGGTTCAGGTTCTGGTATGGCACCAGGGATATGTGCCCGGCCGAAACACAAAAGCTTAACGATTCCGTCTTTGTCGTCAAAGACAAATTTGTGAATGCTTACTTCTTTAAAACAAGCCAGGGGTATGTGATGGTGGATGCAGGGGTGAACGAAGAGAACTTCAAAGCCCAGATGGAAAAACTGGGAATTCAGCCTGAACAGGTGACTACTCTCCTTCTCACGCATACCGACTCGGACCATATAGCTGCCATGGCCTTGTTTAAAAATGCAAAAGTTTATATGCATAAGGATGAGGAACAGATGGTCAACGGTAAGAACGGTAAATTCTTCTTCCTCCGCGTTCACTGGAAATATGGTCCGTATACCTTGCTTAATGACCTCGACACCCTTAATATCGGAGGGCTCAGGATACAGATCATACATACACCCGGACATACACCCGGTTCCTGCTGCTACCTCTTCAACCATGAGTACCTTGCCACCGGCGATAATGTGGCTTATAAAAATGGGAAATTCATCCATTTCACCGATTTATTCAATATGGATACTCCTGCCCAGGAAGCGGCTTTAAAGAAACTTCCCGAGCTGAACACCACGCCGGTTATCCTTATGGCCCACCATGGGATTGTGCGGCAGAAGTCATCCGCAGTGGAAATCAAAAAGATGCTAAACACCTACTTTCTTGTAACGATAAACCTTACAGGGCTTTCGCATAAGGATATGGGTCGTATGTACGGCGAAAAGATCAGGCAGGCTATGCCTTCCTATGATACTGTGATGGATGCCATGATGAAGGACCAGTTTGAC
This sequence comes from uncultured Bacteroidales bacterium, assembly GCA_903837605.1. GTDB lineage: Bacteria > Bacteroidota > Bacteroidia > Bacteroidales > FEN-979 > CAIRDP01. Next base: position 14,049 of record CAILVF010000087.1, read on the forward strand.
CTTCTGAAGCAGGCAGGGCTTAGCTTTGATGTCGTCAAACAACGGGCCGTTGCATTGCTGCAGCAGATCCGGCCCGAATACAGGGATGAGATCGAAGGCATGGCATCAGTGTTTTCCGGTACAAAAGACGAACCCGGCGACGGCCGGTTTTCAAGGAATGAATTCCTCGTATGGCAATTTTATGCCGATGTGGTAAGACCTACCCAGTGTTCTGCATCTGCAGCATTTGCTGATGCTTCAGCATCAGGAAATACCATTGTGGGCCGCAACCTCGACTGGTATGCCCTGAAAGATAACAGCCTCGCAAAGATCCACACCATTACCCTGATCCATAATGGCAGCAAATCCATTGCCTGCATCAATTTCCTCGGGCAGCTTACTCCCGTAAGCGGTTTCAACGATCACCACCTGTTTGGCGCCATCCTAGACTGCGAGACGGGAGCCGCATATCCGCCGGTACAGGGAAAACAATCATACCATTTTGATCTGCGTTACGCACTGGAGAATGATTCAACAATTGAAGGCCTTGCCAATTTCATGAAAGATAAAGACTATACCTTCAACCATCTTATTTTTCTTGCGGATGAGCATTCTGCCGGGGTTCTTGAGGATAACATCGGCAGCAAGGTGCGCGGGCTTCGCACACCCTCATCAAAGGTGCGGGCTGGTTCCGAATGGGGGATCCCGAATACATTTGCCACGGTCAACGACAACCGCCTCCCGGGTAATTTCGTTGAAAACCCCGAAAGCCAGAGCAACATCAAACGCTGGTCCAGCCTGAAAAGCCAGTATAAATCCCAGTTGAAATCAGGCAAAATAGATATCGAAAAAATGAAACTGATCGCGGGCTTTTCATCTGCGGATGGGAATGCAAAATCTTCCGGAGCCTTGTTCCGCTCAAACGATCATGCTCCAACCTTGCAATCCATCATACTGAAAATGGATACTTACGAACTTTGGGTCGCATTTGCGCCCCAAGGCAAACTTCCCATGAAACCCTCGTACCTGCAAGTGTTCAGGGGAAACCCTTTCTTACAAAACTAATTTTCAATTCATGATTACAGTCTCAAACCTGGGCATCCAGTTCGGCAAGCGCATTCTGTTCCAGGATGTGAACATGGTGTTCACTCCCGGCAACTGCTACGGGATCATAGGGGCCAACGGGGCCGGCAAATCCACATTCCTGAAATTGCTGTACGGCGAAATGGACTATACCAGGGGCAGCGTAACATTCGGTCCGGGCGAACGGCTCTCGGTACTTAAACAGAACCATGCCGAATTTGACGACTATACCGTGCTTAACACGGTCCTGATGGGGCATTCAAAGCTCTGGGAGATCATGAATGAAAAGGATACCCTCTATGCCAAGCCTGATTTTTCGGAAGACGACGGCCACCGGGCTTCGGAACTGGAAGAGGCATTTGCAAATTTCGACGGCTGGAATGCCGAAAGCAATGCAGCCAGCCTGCTCAGCGGACTGGGGATCAAAGAAGACCTGCATCATAAGATGATGCGGGAACTGAAGGGAAGGGACAAGGTGAAGGTGTTGCTGGCCCAGGCGCTGTTCGGGAAACCTGACAACCTGCTTCTTGATGAGCCCACAAACGACCTCGACCTTGACACCGTGAACTGGCTGGAAGGCTATCTCGCTAATTTCGACAATACCGTACTTGTGGTTTCCCACGACCGACATTTCCTCGATTCCATATGCACACATATCGTCGATATCGATTTCGGAAGGGTTCAGCAATTCCCGGGGAATTACAGCTTCTGGTATGAATCGAGCCAGCTGGCCCTGCGGCAGCAACTGGCACAGAATAAAAAAGCGGAGGAACGGAAAGCTGAACTCCAGGAATTCATCCGCCGTTTCAGCGCTAACGCTTCCAAGTCGAAACAAACAACCAGCCGCAAGAAGATGATCGAGAAGCTCAACATAGAAGAGATCAGGCCTTCGACCCGCAAATACCCGGGCATCATCTTCACCCCCGACCGTGAACCGGGCAACACCATACTCGAGGTTCACGATCTGAGCAAATCAATGGACGGTACCCTCCTCTTTAAAAAGGTCAGTTTTACCATGCAGAAGGATGATAAAGTGATCTTCCTCTCACGCGATCCCCGCGCCATGACCGCCCTCTTTGAGATACTCAAAGGCCATGAGAAGCCTGACACCGGGACCTTTGTGTGGGGACAAACGATCACCAAAGTGTACCTTCCCCTGGAATATGAAAAACTCTTCCAGACCGATAAGAACCTGATGGAATGGCTTGGCCAGTATTCAAAGGATACCACCGACAACTACCTCAGGGGCTACCTGGGCAAGATGCTGTTCTCTGGCGAAGAGATCTATAAAAAAGCCAGCGTCCTCTCAGGGGGAGAAAAAGTCCGTTGTATGATCGCCCGCATGATGATACGAAATGCTAACGTGATGATACTCGATACCCCCACCAACCATCTTGACCTCGAATCCATCCAGGCGTTCAACAATACCCTGATGAAATTCAAAGGCAACCTGCTGATGTCGTCTCATGACCACGCTTTCATCCAGACAGTTTGTAACCGTATTATCGAGATCTCCCCTAAAGGAATGATCGACAAACGCATGGAATACGATGACTATGTGACCGACGACAGGATAAAGGAGCTGAGGGAGAAGCTGTACTAAGGAGTACGTTAAACCGTTCATATCAACCCGCTGACCAGGAAAGGCAGGACTCCCAGCAACAGGATAAGAATGGTCAGTACCATTATATGGACTTTGTAAGTGCGGCTTGACCGCAGGATTGTGCCCTGGTCTTCCCTGAAGTACATGGCGATGATGGGTTTGAAGTAATAGCCCACGCTGATGGCCGAACCTGCAATGGCTATGATGACAAGCCACAACCATCCCTGTTCGATTGCAGCTGCAAAAAGAAAATATTTACCTATAAAGCCTGCCAGCGGCGGAATCCCGGTGAGGGACAGCATGGCAACAGCAAGCGTAAAGGCCTCAATGCGGTTGTTCCTGCTTAGTCCGTTAAACGAGCCAAAGTAATCGTTGCCCCTGGCTTCTCTTACAAGTATGAGGATCGCAAAAGCTGCGATGGTTGCAATGGAATAGGAAACTGAATAAAACAGCAGGGCATTGGCAGTGCCTCCCGAGAATGCTACCATTGCCAGCATCATATAACCCGAATGGGAAATGCTGGAATAAGCCAGCATCCGTTTAAGGTTTGGCTGGTATAACCCGGTCACATTACCGATAACAATGGTAATGCCTGCAAGAATTGCAATCGTCATCTCCCATACCCCGTGGATCCCGAAGAACGTTATGCTGAAAAAGCGGTACATTGCGAAAACGCTGGCTGTTTTTACCACTGTGGCCATGAAAGCCGTAAGCAGGGTCGGTGTGCCTTCATACACATCGGGGGCCCAGAAATGGAAGGGTGCAATGGCGATCTTGAACGAAAGCCCGATGATCAGCAGGAAAAGACCAGCCTTGAACATGGGAGGCAGGCCCTCATGCATATGCTGCGCAACATATGCATGGATTGTATACAGGTCGAAGGAACCGCTGGAGCCGTATAGCAAGGCAATCCCGAATAAAAGGAATCCTGAAAGAAATGAACCGAGAAGGAAATATTTAAGCGTTGCTTCGTTGGACGTTATAGCTTCTTTATGACTTCCGGCTAATACATACAAGGCGATGGAGAGGGTTTCAATGCCAATGAACAACATGATGAGATTGCCGAAATAGCTCATGAGCACCGCACCCACCAGGGCAAAGATCATGACGGCATAAATATCGTCGAGGGGCCTGGTAACCTTGCGGTAGTATTGTGCAGCGAACATGAAGATCAGGAAGGTCGAAAAGATCATCACCGCGCTGAAGGCTACTCCCGGATTGTCAATGATGAGCATGTTGTGGAACAGGCTGCGGTTCATGTTCCAATGAAGAATGGTCATCACCAGTGAAACTACCAGGCCCAGCAGGATCAAAGGCAGCAGCCAGGTCTTTTTCTTCAGGATACCGAGAAAAAGCACTAAAACACCAAGGACCGATAAGGATATTATACTATTCATATTTTAAGCCATGAGTGACTGGTGACTGGTGACAAGTGAACAGGTTCTAAATCGTAAATCGTCATTCGTAAATCGTAAATTATCTTATAACTCCTATTATCTGTCCCACGCCGTTCTCGGCCAGCTTCATAAACATCCCCGGAGCAACACCTATCCAAAGTACCATGATCACGATGCCGATCAAAGGTATCATTTCCTTCCAGCTGAGATCGGTGAAATTTTCGGTGACCGCATTTGTATTTCCAAGCATCACCCTCTGGTACATCCACAACATGTATACTGCGCTGAAAATTATCGTCAGCCCGGCAACAGCCGCATAAAGCCAGTAATATTTAAACAGGCCAAGCAGGATCAGGAATTCTCCCACAAAGCCATTGGTCAATGGCAAAGCCACGCTTCCAAGCAATATGATCATGAAAATTACGGCCAGGCGGGGCGCTTTAAGGGCAATGCCTCCAAGCTCTCCGATGCTGGTGGTTTTTGTCCTTACTTCGATATACTGAATAATGATAAAAAGCCCGACAATATTGATCCCGTGCGATACCATCTGTATTATGGCTCCCTGCATGGCCTGGGAATTCAATGCCATGGCGCCTGCTGCAACCAGTCCGAGATGGGCAATGGAAGTATAAGCGACAAACCGCTTCAGGTCATCCTGCCGGATGGCAATCAGGGAAGCATAAACAATTCCGACCAGGGGGAAGATAATAAAAAGCCCGTCGGTCCTGTTCAACACCGAATATGTTATCGGTATCATCCAGCGGATCATCCCGAACAATCCCATTTTCGACATCAGTCCGCCAAGCAGCATACTGCCTGAATATGGCGCCGTTACATACGTATCGGGCTGCCAGGTATGGAAAGGAAAAACGGGAACCTTGATGGCAAACGCGATAAAAAAAGCGAGGAAGACCCAAACCTGTTCCGCCGGGTTAAGGTTGTTGGCATAAAGCCAGATATGATCGAAAGAATGGGGAAGCGGGGTGCGGAAATACAGGAAAATAATGGCTACCAGCATTAAAAGGCTGCCGGTGAAGGTGTATGCGAAAAATTTTAATGTTATGCGGATGCGGTTTTCCCCTCCCCAGTATGCTGCTATGAAATAGGCTGGTATCAGGGTGAGCTCCCAGAAAATGTAAAATACCATGCCGTCGAAAGCAGTGAAAACACCCACCAGCCCGGCCTGCATCAGGATGATCAGGCTGTAAAACGTTGAAGACCTGGCAACTTTCTGGGTGAAAGAAGAATAAATAATAATGGGTATCAGGAAGGTTGTCAGTAAGGTCATCAGCATGCTTAGTCCGTCCATCCCGAATTTCAGGCTGATGCCATAACCGGACAGCCATTCAAAACGGAAGAGCAGCTGGCAATGGCAGTACAGGAAATATTGCACAAGAGCTGCAATGGAAATGCCGAACTCGACCAATGCCGCCGCCAGCGCAAGGTTCCGGGCCCATCTTTCGTTCCTGACGAAGAAGAGGGAGATCGAGACCAGCAATGGCAATACTATCAGTATCAGGGTCAGCATCAGAGAATAATATTAAAAAACAAAATCAGAATGATTCCGATGATCATGAAAAACAGGTACACCCCAACATTCCCGGCCTGGAGGTAACGAATGATGTTGCTGAATTTAATGACCGTGTTACCCGTGCCGTCAACGATGCGGTCAATGAACTTAACCTCGACGAACCGGTGCAGTGCACCGGAAAGCCATAATGCCGGGCGAACGAAGATGGCATCATATATTTCATCTACATAGAATTTATTTTCAGCCAATCTAATGAACACATTCTTTGATCCTGCATCCTGCATCCCGTTTCCCGTTTCCCGTTTCCCGTTTCCCGTTTCCAGCATCCCGAACTTCCGGTAAGCTCTGAATGCCATCAGCAACACAAGAAAGATTACCAAAACGATATTGAACCATTCCCTTTTTTCCGGGACAAGCAGGTGCTGAACCTGGTTGAGCTTTAAAGCATCCGCGAATACCGGGGCCAGGAATTCCTTAAGTATCCCTTTCCCTCCCATGAGTTCAGGGATGTTCAGGAAACCGCCTGAAAATGCAAGAACTGCAAGTATGAGCAGGGGAAGGGTCATTACTGCAGGGGATTCGTGCAGATGTGTTTTCTGATGTTCACTACCGCGGAAACTCCCGAAAAAAGTGAGATATAAAAGGCGGAACATGTAGAAGGCAGTCATCATGGTTACAGCCACTGCGATAATCCACATCGATTGCCCTGCGCTGAACACCCCGGCAAGGATCTCGTCCTTGGAAAAGAAACCTGAAAGCGGGGGCAATCCGGCTATAGCCAGTGTGCCGACCAGGAAAGTCCAGAATGTTTTTGGCAATGCATTCTTCAGTCCGCCCATTTTGCGAATGTCCTGTTCCCCTTCCATGGCGTGGATCACGCTGCCTGCCCCCAGGAAAAGCAGGGCTTTGAAGAAAGCATGTGTCATGAGATGGAACATGGCGCCCGTAAAAGCCCCGACGCTGAGGGCAAGGAACATATACCCCAGCTGGCTGATCGTTGAATAAGCCAGCACCTTTTTAATATCGTTCTGGAAGATGGCTATGGCCGCCGCAAGAAACATGGTTGCAAGAGATGTAATTCCTATGATTTCCATTGTCGCAGGTGCAAGAACGTAAAGCACCGATGACCGTGCTACCATGTAAACACCGGCAGTGACCATGGTTGCAGCATGGATGAGGGCAGATACCGGGGTAGGACCGGCCATTGCATCAGGGAGCCAGGTATACAGTGGGATCTGGGCGCTCTTGCCAACAGCTCCTACAAACAGCAGAAGGGTAATGGCAATCATGGTTCCCGAACCGGGAGCCATGGTCTTCGCAATGTCGAAGACGTTTATATAATTGAAACTCTTGAAGTTTAAAAAGATCAGGAATATCCCCAGGAGGAATCCCAGGTCGCCAATGCGGTTCATGATAAACGCCTTCTTTGCCGCATTGTTGAACTGCTGGTTTTTAAACCAGAAACCGATCAGCAGGTATGAACAAAGCCCCACCCCTTCCCATCCTATGAACATCACTGCATAATTCGCGCCCATCACGAGGATCAGCATGAAAAAAATGAACAGGTTCATATAGGCGAAGAAACGGTTGAAGCCTTCGTCATGCGACATATACCCTGTTGAATATACATGTATGATAAACCCTACACCTGTGATGATCAGCATCATCAGTATTGAGAGTGGATCGATAAGGAAATCAAACCCCACCATGAAGCCGCTGAAGGAGAGCCAGGGGAATAAATGAATATTGAATATTGAATATCGAATGTTGAACAGGAGGATGATCGACAGAATAAACGAAAGAAATGTTGTGCCAGGGCCGAGGATGGAAGCAACACGCTTTGGAATGCTGCGATAACCAAGGCCCAGGATGATGAATCCCAGAAGCGGTAAAAGAGGAATTAATGTTATCAATATCTTCATTTCCTATTTAATTGTAAGGAGCGAGCATTTTAAAAAATCGGCCTTGGGTGCAGCGAAGCAAACCCCAGACGATTTTTTAAGAATGCGAGCGACTCACCATTTCAGTTTATTTAAAATATCAATATCTATCGAATGCGTCGTTTTGTAAATCAGCACAATGATCGCCAGGCCGATCGCCACTTCCGCAGCTGCGACCACCATGATAAAAAATACGAAGATCTGCCCTGCCGGATCGTTCGAGTAGGCCGAAAAGGCTGCGAGAAGCAGGTTGATGGAATTTATCATCAGCTCTATCGACATCAGGATCATAAGCGCATTCCTCTTGATCAGCACGCCTATCACGCCGATGCAAAACAGCATGGAGCAGAACATCAGGTAGTAGCTTATCGGTATGGAGTTCAGGGCGTTCATTTTTTGAATATCGAATGTCGAATATTGAATGTTGAATTAAGAATTACTAGATTTCCTTTTCTGAGCGGTTTGAAGACTTTTTACATATATTGAAATAAGTTCATTACATTCCATCAAACATTTTTCTAACAGTTCTGTATTTTTAGTAAATGGCTTTGCATTGATTATTTTCAACGCAATATGCGTCTCCCGAAGTTCTTTCAATCCAATTTTCATTTTATGCAGGAAATCACTGATGGATTCCGCGCCTTTTGCTTCTCCGTAATTCAGGGCAGGAGATAATCCTGACCTGATTATTTGTCCTGCAAGATATTTTCCTGCCTGCGAAGCAGGCATTGATTCAGCCAATGAAATAATCACAATCGAAAAATTGATCAGCCTTTCTTCCAGATCATATTTCCTCTTCTCATTCACCATTCGTCATACATTGTTCAACATTAGCCGTTCAACATTCAATATTCGATATTCAACATTCATATTTGTTCTTTCTTCCCTAACAACACCGCCCCCACCATCGCTGTCAGGAACAATATCGAAGAAACTTCAAACGGCAGCATATAATCTCTGTATAAAATCTTCCCCAGTTCCTTTACAAGGCCAATCTGAGTCTCCATCGGATGCTGCACAAGGTGCAGGTCATAACCCCTGAAAACACCGATCAGCACCAGTCCCAGCATGGCCCCTGCCGTGATTGCCAATGCTTTCACCCAGATTGGTTTCGGGGACCGCTCTTCCTTGTTCAGGTTCAGCAGCATCACGGTAAACAGGAACAGTACCATGATAGCGCCGGCATATACGATAATGTGCACAATGGCCAAAAACTGGGCGTTCAGCAGAATGTAATGACCTCCTATGGCGAAAAACGTCAGGGTCAGGTAGAGAACACTGTGAATCGGCTTCTTCGACAGAAGCACCATCACCCCGCTGTATAAAGCGAGGGCCGACAGGAAATAGAATATGTAGTTAGTGAACATTATGCTTCTGATTCTTATCTTTCTTAAACTCCAGTACTTCCTTTGTCTGACGCTTTGTTACATCTATCCTCTTTGCAGGATCGGCCGGCTCTACCAGCAGGTCTTTCCCGTAAATGAATTCATCCCTTTCATAACCGGCTTTCACAATTTCTTTTGTAAGGAATATCGCTTCCTTCGGACAAGCCTCTTCGCATAATCCGCAGAAAATGCACCTCAGCATATTGATCTCGTATGTCGAAGCATACTTCTCCTCCCTGTACAGGTTTTCCTCACCGGGTTGGCGTTCAGATGCAACCATGGTGATGGCTTCGGCCGGACAGGCCACAGCACATAACCCGCATGCGGTGCAGCGTTCCCTTCCCTCATCATCTCTTTTGAGAACATGCCTGCCACGGTAGATCTCCGAAAATTCACGTTTTTCCTCGGGATAACGAATGGTGGTCTTCTTTTTGAAAAGGTGGCCGAATGTGATCCACATGCCGCCCAGGATGGCAGGCAGATAGATCTTCTCCCAAAAAGACATCTTTTTGTTCGAAACAACCATGCTCCTTTTCGTCAACCCGCTCATGGCAATTATTGGTTTAATAATATTACAACTCCTGTTATCAGTACATTCAAAATTGCCAGCGGGATCAGGGCTTTCCATCCCAGCCTCATCAGCTGGTCATAACGGAAACGAGGCAGTGTCCATCGTATCCACATGAATATGAACCCGAAAAAAGTGATCTTGGCAAACAAAATCAGGAAGCTTACAAAGGCAAAGACATTGGGGGAAAGACCCAGCCTGTCGATGAAGGGAAAATGATATCCGCCCAGGAACAAAGTGGCCATTACCGCCCCTGAAATGAACATATTGATATATTCGGAAAAAAGGTAGAATCCAAGTTTCATACTGCTGTATTCGGTATGATAGCCGCCAACGAGCTCTGTTTCGCATTCAGGCAGGTCGAAAGGGGAACGGTTGGTTTCAGCAAAAGCGCAGATGAGGAAAATAAGGAAGCCGAGGGGCTGGTACCAGATGTTCCAGTTGAAGCCCTGCTGCTGGTTTACAATATCCCTCATGCTCAGCGAGCCGGTCATCATTACAATTGTGATAATTGACAAACTCATGGCCAGCTCATAACTGATCATTTGCGAAGATGCACGAACGGCGCCAAGCAATGCGTATTTGTTGTTCGAGGCCCATCCTCCTATCATGATACCGTAGACACCAATGGAAACGATCGCAAAAATATAAAGTATGCCAATGTTCACATCGGCCATCTGGAGGCTGAAAACCTGTCCGTTGATAACGATGTCGGGCCCCCAGGGGATGACGGCGCTGGTAAGGCATGCGATGAGCATGGTCAGCGAAGGCCCGAGTATATAAAGGAATTTATCGGCTGTGTTGGGCATGAACTCTTCCTTGAAGAACAGTTTGATGCCGTCGGCCAGCGGCTGAAACAATCCCCATGGGCCTGCCCTGTCGGGGCCAAGCCGGTCCTGGAAAAAGCCGGCGACCTTGCGCTCGATCAATGTTGAATACATTGCAACCACGAGGCTCAGCAGCAAAACGGCCGAGGCGAGCAGGATCTTAAATATTAGCATTGTGCCCATTATTCCTGTGGTTCTGTTGTACCTTCAATGGGATGGATGATAGATCCCTTTTTCAGGTGTTCGTAATGATTACCGCTGATTACCGATTGCCGTTTGATCTTGCGCTCACCTTCGATAACCCAGTCATTAATATCTTTTTTTTCAAACCTGCATTCGTTGCAGATAAATTCTTCCACTTCCCCGAACTGGTCTTTACGTCCTGTGATCCGGTAGATCTCGTTTCCGAACATCCATGCCGTGACCCTGCCTCCGCATTTGCTGCATTCACGATGGGCATTCATGGGATTTAAGAACCATACCCTGCTTTTAAAGCGGAAAGTACGGTCAGTAAGAGCTCCCACGGGACAAACATCTATCATATTTCCCGAAAAATCGCTGTCGATGGCAGTCTGGATAAATGTGCTTATCTCCATGGTATCCCCGCGATACAGCATGCCGTGGGCGCGTTTTTTGGTGAGCTGTTCGGCAGCCAGGACGCAGCGGTAACAATGAATGCAACGGTTCATGTGAAGTTTTATCAGCTTACCGATATCCACAACAGGGTACTCTCTCCTGGGTTCAACAGTGCTGGTCTCTTCCATTCCGAAACCAAAGCTGAGGTCCTGTAAGTCGCATTCACCGGCCTGGTCGCATACCGGGCAATCGAGCGGATGGTTGATCAGCAGGAATTCAACCACGCCTTTGCGGGCTTCCTGCACTTCCTCCGAAATAGTGTTTTCAACCACCATCCCGTCCTGGACCGGCGTGCTGCATGAAGCCACCAGCTTGGGCATGGGCCTGGTGTCTTTGGCGGAACCTTTGACAACCTTCACCAGGCAACTCCTGCACTTCCCCCCGCTTCCTTTAAGCTTGCTGTAGTAACACATTGCCGGAGGCACGACTTTGCCTCCTATCATGCGCGCAGCCTGGAGGATGGTGGTGCCCTCTTCAACCCGGATCTCGATGTTATCTATGGTTACTTTTAACATTGGGTCATTTTATATGCGCCTCAAACTCCCCCCTGAAATGCCTTATCGCGCTGGCGACAGGCCAGGCTGCGGCATCCCCGAGCGGACAAATAGTATTCCCTTCAATATTTTTTGCAACCCTGACCAGCAGGTCTATATCGCTCATACGGCCTTTCCCGTGCTCGATGCGGTAAAGGATCCTTTCCATCCACCCTGTTCCTTCCCGGCAGGGCGAACACTGTCCGCATGACTCATGCCTGTAAAACCTTGTCAGGTTCCAGGTATTCCTCACGATACAGGCATCTTCGTCATATACGATAAAACCCCCGGATCCCAGCATGCTCCCGCTCTCAAACCCGCCTTCGGCAAGGGATTCGTAAGTAAGCAGCCTTGCTTCCCCCCTTGAAGTGTTAAGGATCAGGTCGGCCGGCAAAATGGGAACGGATGATCCGCCGGGTATTACAGCCTTGAGCATCTTTCCGTTTTTAATTCCACCGCAGTACTCATCCGAATAAATAAAATCCTCAACCGGCAACCCCATCTCAATCTCGTAAACCCCGGGTTTGTTGATATTTCCGCAGGCCGACATCAGCTTGGTGCCGGTGCTTTTTCCAAACCCCAGTTTTGAATACGTCTCGCCTCCCATGCCTATGACAGGGGCAACGGCAGCGAGCGTTTCAACATTGTTGACCACGGTCGGACAATCGTAAAGGCCTTTGTATGCCGGGAATGGCGGCTTGATCCTGGGGTTCCCGCGCTTGCCTTCGAGGGATTCGAGAAGGGCCGTTTCTTCCCCGCAAATATAAGCCCCGGCACCGGGATGGACATAGATCTCAAGCGAGAAGTCTGTTCCCAGTATCTTCTCACCCAGGTAATTATTTTTCTTTGCTTCGCGGATGGCTGTTTCCAGTATGCCCACCAGGTATTTGAACTCTCCCCTGATGTAAATGTAACAGGTCCTGACACCAAGCGCATAGCTGGATAAAATAAGGCCTTCGATAAGCAGGTGGGGCAGCTTCTCCATGAGGTAACGGTCCTTGAAGGTGCCGGGCTCGCTCTCATCGGCATTGCATACGAGGTAACGGGGTCTGGTTGATTTCCTGTCGAGAAAACTCCATTTGAGCCCTGTGGGGAAGCCTGCGCCCCCCCGGCCGCGAAGCCCCGATTTGATCACCTCCTGCTGTACCTGCGCAGGGGTCATCTCCAGCAAGCCCTTGCCGGCCGCATTGTAGCCGCCATGAGCCCGGTAGACCCCGAAGGCCCGGATACCCGGTATATTGGCCTTATCTAGGAGAATTGCTCTGCCCATCCTTTTGACGATCCTTCTTCTTCAGTTTTTTGCCTCAGGTCTTCTATCACCTTCTCAACCTGTTTGGCTGTCATATGTTCATAAAATTCAGTGTTGACCTGCATTGACGGGCCGCTTCCGCATGCGCCGAGACATTCGACTTCTTTCAGGGTGAACATCCCGTCGGGGGTGGTTTCGCCTGTGTCGATGTGAAGATAATCCTTAATATGCTGCAACACTTCTTCGCCTCCACAGATCGCACACGGACCAGTATGGCAAACCTCAAGTACGTATTTTCCCACTTGCTCAAGATAAAACATTGAATAAAATGTAGCCACCTCGTAAACCTCCATCGGATTGAGGTTCAGAAGCAAAGCCACATAATCCATAACGTCAACACTCAGATAACCCCCAAGCTCTTCCTGGGCAATATGCAGTACCGGCAACAAAGCCGATTTCTGCCTGCCTTCAGGATAACGGCTTATAAGGGAGTTGACTTTCTCCAGCGTTTTGCCGGAAAATGCAACAGATTTGTTCTCCCTTACGAACAGATGATGTTTTATCTTATTATCCTGCATCCAATTATCCTATTCCAGTTATCCAGTAATCCAGTTATCCAGTAATCCAGTAATCCAGTTATCCAATTATCCAGCTATCCAGTAATCCAGTAATCCATTAATCCAGTTATCCAGTTATCCAGTTATCTCCTTCACGCATCCAGTTCCCCCGCTATCACATTCATACTGCTCATCGTCAGGATGGCATCCGACAGCACCCCTCCCCTGATCATCTCGGGATAGGCCTGGTAATAAATGAAACCCGGCCTCCTGAAATGCAGGCGGTAGGCTGCCCTTCCTCCATCACTCACAAGGTAAAATCCCAATTCGCCGTTACCGCCTTCAACTGAATGGTACACCTCGCCAACAGGGGCATCTATCTCACCCATCACGATCTTGAAATGATAGATCAGGGCTTCCATCTTACTGTAGACATCCTGCTTCTCAGGCAGGTAAACATGTGGTGCGTCCACATGATAATCCCCCTCAGGGAGGTTCTCCAGTGCATTCCTGATGAGTTTCAGGCTCTGCCAGATCTCTTCCTGTCGCACGCAGAAACGGTCGTAAGTATCGCCCTGGGTGCCAACAGGTATTGTAAATTCAAAATCATCATAGGAACTGTAAGGTGTCATCACGCGAACATCGTAATCGACACCGGCCGCCCTCAGGTTCGGACCGGTGAACCCGTAATTCAGGGCCCTTTCGGAACTTATTGGCCCGACGCAGATAGTGCGGTCCATGAAAATACGGTTCCGCATCAGGAGTTTCTCAAACTGATGCAAAACCTTGGGAAGATGATCCAGGAATTCCTTTATCTTTTTATAAACCGCAGTATTGAAATCGCGTTCGAAACCGCCAACCCTCCCGAGGTTGGTGGTAAGCCTTGCACCGCTGATCTCTTCATAGATCTCGTAAACTTTTTCCCTTTCCTGGAATACATACACAAAGCCCGTGAGCGCCCCGCTGTCGACGCCTATCACACTATTGCAAACCAGGTGATCGGTGATCCGCGCAAGCTCCATCACGATGAGCCGCATGTAATCAATGCGTTTGTTGGTTTTAATACCAAGGAGTTTTTCAACTGTCAGGTGCCAGCCGATATTGTTGATAGGCGATGAACAGTAATTCAGGCGGTCGGTCAGGGGAGTGACCTGGTAAAAGGGCCTGCGTTCGGCAATCTTTTCAAAAGCACGGTGGATATACCCTATCGTTTGTTCCGCATCGAGAATGATTTCCCCGTCCATCTTCAGCACATTCTGGAATATCCCGTGCGTGGCCGGATGTGTCGGCCCCAGGTTAAGAGTGGTATATTGCTTCTCTTCTTTCATCACGCCATCACTATCCTTTTTCACCGTCCAAAATACCTGTTATCCTTATCCTCCCTCGTCGGATCCTCCAAAGGATATTCCTTCCGCATCGGGAAATAATCGAGGTATTCAACATTCAGTATTCTCTTCAGATTGGGATGCCCTTCAAAAATGATCCCGTAGAAATCATAGGTTTCCCTTTCCATCCAGTTGGCTGCCGAAAACAGGTCGCTTACAGTCCTTACATTCGGCGCATCGCCGCTTACAAAAGTTTTCACCCTCAGCCTTTTGTTTTCATAAAAATTGTGCAGGTGGTAGATCACTCCGAACGCAAGCCCCCTGTCGGGATAATGTATCCCCGTGAGGTCGGTCAGAAAACGAAACCCCAGACTGGGATTGTCTTTCAAAAATTCAATCACCTGGTAAGAAACCGGAGAGGAAACGGTAATGGTAAGAATATCGAGGCTGTCGTCAACATCCAGGATGTCTTCTCCAAACTGTTTGCGGAGCCTGTCGGTGATGAATGAATTTTCCATATAGTTTCACGGCGGATGAGATCCCGGGAAATCTCTATCCGCAGTTTATTTCTCTTTCAATATCCCGTATTTGATCAGGAGTTCCCTGTATTCCTCCGAATACCGTCTTCTCAATGGTTCACTGGCTACAAGATCCTGGATCCTCATGAAGCCGTCGATGATCTGTTCCGGCCGGGGCGGACAGCCAGGCACATACACATCCACCGGTACTATCCTGTCGATCCCCTGCAGCACGCTGTAAGTGTCGAATATGCCTCCGCTGGAAGCACAGGCACCAACGGCAATAACCCAGCGGGGCTCGGCCATCTGCTCATACACCTGCTGGACCACGGGCCCCATCTTCTTGGCAATGGTGCCCATAACCATCAACAGGTCGGCCTGGCGGGGACTGAAACTCAGCCTCTCTGAGCCAAACCTCCCCAGGTCGTAATGCGCCCCCATAGTCGCCATGAACTCAATGCCGCAGCAAGAGGTGGCAAAAGGCAACGGCCATATGGAATTGCTCCGGGCCAGCCCGATCACCTTGTCGAAGGTGGTGGCAAATACCCCCGGCGCTGAATATCCTTCAGGCGGATCTGCTTTCGTATATATCGGTTTTGAAGTTTCCATTTACACAGATGAAAAATCTGTCATTATTCATTCGTTATTCGATATTCATCATTCGATATTCGTAATCAGTCCTCCCAATTCAAAGCCCCCTTCTTGTAAATGTAATAAAACCCGAAGAGCAAAAAGAAAAGGAACAACAACATCTCGAAAAAGCCATCCCACCCAAATTCCTTGAAATTTATAGCCCAGGGATAAAAGAAAATAATTTCAACATCAAACAATACAAACAATATGGCTATTAGGAAATATTTCACCGAAAACGGGAAGCGGGCATTGCCCTTTACTTCTATGCCGCATTCAAAATTTTCATCCTTCCTCAGGGTTCGGATCCTTTTGCGCTTACCGCCGATAATATGGGTAAGCACCATGGTGACCACCACAAACCCAAGGGCGACAACCGATTGAATGACAATGGGAATATAATCGGATGGGATGAATGTTCTTTCCAAGTTTATTTAGATTAATTCTTTACAAAGATACGATTTCCCGAAATTATTGTTACAAATTAAACAATTTTCTCCCAATAGCCGGAAAGAAAAATTCAGGGTGTCTTTTCCCGCCGCGGTTTTTCAGGCTTTCAGAGACAATGGAAGAAGATCAGCAGTTTAACGATCCAAAGCAGGGAGATAACCGATAAAACAGATGCAAGCACCCATTGTCGCTTCAGCAGGCGGTCAGTCAGGAGAAAAAATTTATAAAAACTTTCTTTCCCGAAAGCCAGGTCGGCAAGAATCCAGTAAGGAATGATTAAAACGATGAGGATCCCTATAAATCCAAGGGGGTTGTCGGCCAGGGCCTGTCGGAAATTTCCATGGACGATGGAAACAATGGAATGTATCGTTCCGCAGGAAGGGCACGGCAGGCCGGTAAGCCTGTTAAAAATGCAGGTATTGAACGCCTCTTCCTGCTTTTCCAGTTTGATATAGCTGTATGCAATCCACAGCTGACCGGCCAGGCCGAGAAAAAGAGCCAGGAAGTATAAATTCTTTCGGGTCATCTAGCCAAGAAGCATCCTCAGCTTCTCGAAATTCACTTCTTTGGTGCGTTCCATGATAAGGAACCAGTCAACGATAGTCCAGATCCCAAGCCCTCCGCAGGTCAGAAGTTTTGCAACTCCAAGTCCCATATCTCCTATAATGAACCTGTCGATCCCGAAATGGCCCCCGAGAATGGAAATGATGAGCATTAGCACCGGTTCCCTGTATGTCAGGGATTGTATTGACATCCATTTTGACTCGTCGGTCTGCAATAATTTTTCCCGTATGGCGGGAATCAGGTGAGGTTCAAAAAACTTTGCATGGGTCATGATGAACATGTCGGCTTTCTGTGCATCCATAAGTGTTGATTTTTGGTTTATACCACAATTTGATACTGTTTCAGGTTTTAAGTTACAGCATCAGCAAGTAAATATACAAATTTTATACTTTTACAAACTCAAACTAATTTACTCCCGATGAATGCGATGCCCCTGGTGCTTGGCGCACTGGCGATTTTTGCCCTGGCTTACCGTTTCTATTTCAGCTTCATTACAGCAAAAGTCTTGACCCTCGATGATACCCGGGCCACTCCGGCTACTGAATTTTATGACAAGCAGAATTATGTGCCGATGAACAAATGGGTGCTGTTCGGGCATCATTTTGCAGCCATCGCAGGCGCCGGCCCCCTGGTCGGACCGGTCCTGGCATGCCAGTTCGGGTATTTCCCCGGCTTTTTATGGATGGTGCTGGGAGCCGTGTTTGCCGGCGCAGTGCATGATGTGGTCATCCTTTCAGCATCTGTAAGGCATGAAGGCAAATCGCTTGCCCTGATAGCAAGGGAAGAGATCGGCAAGGCCACCAGCGGAATCACGGCATCTTTCGCCACGTTTATAATTATCATCATTTCCCTTGCCGGACTGGGCCTGGTCGTTGTAAATGCCCTCACCCGTTCCCCTTGGGGCACTTTCACCATCGCCTCAACAATTCCTATTGCTCTCCTGATGGGCTTCTGGATGTTCGTCTTCCGTAAACATAAAACAGCCGAAGCAACAGTGATAGGCGTTATCCTGCTGACCCTTGCCGTCATTTTCGGGAAATATGTCCCGGGCTCTCCTATCTCCTCATGGTTCAATTTTGATGCCAAAACCATGACCCTGCTGCTGGCCGGCTACGGTTTTTTTGCTTCGGTCCTCCCCGTATGGCTACTTCTCTCGCCCCGCGATTACCTGAGTTCTATTATGAAACTGGGCGTTGTAGCCATGCTGGCCGTCGGGATCATCATCGTTGCCCCGGTGCTCAGGATGCCGGCATTCACGCCTTTCGTATATGGCGGCGGACCGGTCATCCCGGGAACCCTCTTTCCCTATCTTTTTATCACCATTGCTTGCGGGGCCATCTCGGGCTTCCACTCCCTCATCAGCTCGGGTACGACTCCAAAGATGATCATGACCGAATCCCATATCAAACCTATCGCCGTTGGTGCCATGCTTTCCGAAGGACTGGTCAGCATCATGGCCCTCATCGCCGCAGCAAGCCTGTTCCCAATGGACTATTTCATGATCAATGTGCCGGCCGAAAAACTGGCCCACTACCTGCCCATGCTGAAATCCATGGGATTCACGGCCTCAGACCTCCCCCGCCTGCAGGCTGAAGTCGGGGAAACCGTGACAGGCCGAACCGGGGGCGCAGTCTCACTGGCCGTGGGGATGGCACAGATATTTTCTTCCATCCCGGGCTTCAAATCACTCATGAGCTACTGGTACCATTTCGCCATCATGTTCGAAGCACTTTTCATTCTTACGACTATCGATGCCGGCACCCGTGTTGCCAGGTTCATCCTCCAGGAAATGCTGGGGAAAATTTATAAACCCCTGGGACGGAACGAATGGCTGCCGGCAAACCTTCTTGCCAGCGGAATCGTGGTTTTCTTCTGGGGGTATTTTATCTATACCGGAAGCATCTCGACTATCTGGCCTATGTTCGGCACGGCCAACCAGCTGCTCGCAACTATTGCACTTACGGTAGGCACTTCCTACCTCATCAATAACGGGAAAGTCCGCTATGCCTGGGTTACAATAATACCTCTTGTTTTTGTCGGGGTCACTACCCTCACTGCCGGTATCATGAATATCATCGGAATTTATATCCCCCAGCTCAGCATGGATAAATCGTATGTCAAGGGATTGATAAACCTGGTCATGACCGCTGTGATCATGGTATCGGTACTGATCATCCTTAAAGATGCTGTACCCAACTGGATCAGGGCTTACCGGAAATACCGCATGACGCCCGCAGTTTAACGACAACTTCTACTTCAGGCCTGCCTCTGTAAGCCTCAGGTCAAGTTCCCCGGGGGTTCCGTGGTGGCTGTAACGGTATCTTACAAGGCCAATCCCGGGAACGATATCCATAGTTATTTCGTCGGCAATTGTTTGATATATCAGGGTGAAGCGGTCGAACGGACCATGGATCTTCAATCCCCTTATGGATGAGGGCTCGAATGCATGTTTTTCAGTCACCTTCCAGAAATAATTTCCGTCGGCCCTGGTAATTTGTGCCGCTTCTCCGAAAATCTGCGAGGTATCATACAAAGCCTCAATGAAAAGATCCTTATCGCTTACAAGCGATGCCTTTATACCTTCAGTGTCCGACAAGGAATTCTTAACTGAATCAATCCTTGCCCCGGTAAGCTTATAATAGTATTGCCCGTCGCCGACAACCAGCAAACCCCAGTCGGAAGCCTCCCAATCCTGGCCGGCCAGTATGTCGGAAGGGAAACCTTTCAATACAGCGAAAAGCATGCCGCCTTGTTTCACTACATAATCCACAGTGATCCTGAACACAACCGGTTTCCCGTTATAGCTGCCACTGTATTTCCAGAAATTCCCCTTCTGAAGGGGGATCAATGCCTGGTCGTGTTTAGAACCGGTATTGCATGATGATGTGACAATCACTCCCAGCAATAACAATAGCTTGATAATATGGTTTATTAATCCCTGTCTTTTCATCGTATTAAAAGAATTATAAGCTAAAATAAGAGTTTTTGCATTAGGCTGCAGATTTCATTTGATGAATGCTATCACCAGCATGATCTCTTCTTCACCCTGGGTTTTTACAGTGTAACTCCCCGCTGCAGCAGGAATGGCAAATGTTTCTGCATAACTGAACTGCATACTCATCCCGTTCTGTGTTTCAACAAGTATGCTTTCCCCTTCAACCAGGCTTAGCACATGGCACTTATTCTTTGTTTCTATGCGGGCGGATGATGTTATATGGTATCTCCATACATCATAATAATGCAAGGCATGTGCAGGCAGGTGGAATTTTTTCCAGCCGGGCCCTTCTTCAAGCAGGTATGGCTTTGAAATGAAATCACGCTGTATGATAACCCCTTTCCTGCTGAAATCAAGGTTTTCAAATGCCCTTGCAATATTCAGGTCCCTGGGTTTCCCTTCCAGGTCCATCCTCAGCCAGTCATACATTTTAAATGTAAAAATATACGGAGTCGTGCTGATCTCGAGAACCAGGTTGTTCGAACCCGAGCCGTGAACAGTCCCTTCGGGGATGAGGAAAAAATCGTGCTTGGAGGCGGGATGTTGCTGCACGAATTTCGGGATGTCGACAGGGGTTTTTTCTATTGCGCTTTTTTCCAGATTTTTTTTAAATAGTTCAGGGTCTAAATTTTCATTAAAACCGAGATTTACCAAGGCTTTATCATTAGTGTCAAGAATATAATAAGCTTCCTGCTGGGTGAAGTTTTCTCCGAATTTTTTTTGAATATATTCTTCCTGCGGATGACATTGTATTGACAAATTTCCCCCGTCAAAAGTGTCGAGAAAATCGAAACGGATCGGGAATTCTTTTCCAAAGCGTTCATGGCAGTCGCCCAGCACCGAAGATGCTTCAGTGAACATCAGCCAGTCGAAGCTCACTTCAAGCCTGTTGCCGCTGCTTTCCAGTGTAAGCCCGTTCTCCGGCACAATCATTTCAAAAGACCAGGCATAATTGGGGACGTCTTTTTTTAAGCCGGGGATATGGTCCTTTATCCAGGTGCCGCCCCAGGCGCCGGGTTCAAACCAGGGTTTCACACGGAATATATTCCGGCTCATAGCGTATAAAGCCATCCGCAGGTCATCGCCTTCCATCCACCTGATCTGGTCTGAATCTTTTCCGTCAACCACGATATCCACCCGGCCCGAAATTTCATCCTTATGCTTATTCAGCAAGATCCAGTCGGTGAAATAAAATCGTTTGTACATCGACTTCTGATCCCCGGGCCGCACTGCTCCCAGGTTGGTGATGAGGCCTCTTCGGGCCCTGTATTGCATTTCGTTTTTGGGAAGGTCAACATACAGAAGGCATCCGTTCCAGCCTGCAAGCGACGCCCCCGCACCGTATATAATATTCAACTCTGCATGCATATCCGGTTGCAGGCTGCCCAGTTTTTCCTTATCAAAAAGATCCTGCAAACCCAGGGTGCATCGTGTTCCGAACAAGGGATCGTCTCCGCCGAGGAAAGGTTCTATCAGCTTATCAATTTTGGCGGATGGAAGCATGGCAGATCCTGCATCCTGCCATCTTGCATCTATCCCGGCATTCTCCAACTGCTGCCCCAGTTCCTTCCTTAAAGTATCAAAGAATACACCCTGGTAACCGTCGATGATCACTGTCTTCTCGCCGGATACGCGCTTTGCAAGGCTTTCAAACCCGGGATGGATCTTGCCATCCCCTATTGGAAAAACAGGATTGGTATTGTACATTATTTCCCCGAAATAAATGGCAGCCGTGAATAAAATGCATCGTCACAAAGCCTTGCAGCTCCTGCAATGCCGGCCAATTCGCCCAGTTCTGAAAGAAAAACAGGGATGATGCAGCCGTGCTGTTGAAGAGCCAGCCTGAACGGTTTCTCAAAAAGCGAATATGTATTTGCAATATTCCCTCCAATGACAAGGCATTCCGCCCCGAATTTCAGCAGCCAGGGAGCAAGAAAATTTCCCATATTGCTCCCAAACTCAGAGAAGATACGTGATCCCGCATCCTGTTCCCCGTTTCCCGTTCCCCGTTCCCCGTTTCCCGTTTCCCGTTTCCCGCTTCCCGTTCCCCGTTCCCCGTTCCCCGCCTCCATCTCCACTATATCCTTCACTCCTGTAACATCTTTCCCGGTCACAGCCTTATACCTGCCGACAAACCATCTTGTCGAAAAATGATCATCGGCAATGCTGCCCCCATATGGCAGGTGGTATACGCATCCCGATTCAGGAACCTCAGGGCCTGACTCCACGGGGATGCCATCCGCAATAAAGGCAGAACCGAATCCTGTACCTAATGTAATGGCCATGCTTTTTCTGAAACCCGACGACCTGCCAGTCCATGCTTCCCCGATGGCAAAACTGGTAGCATCGTTTAAAAACCTCACCGGCACGGAAGCATCAAGCGCCAGCCTGTCACGGATTTCCTTGCGCACATTGATCCCGTAAAGGCTGTCATATTTCTGCACCCCTTTAAACCAGGCGATGCCCCCGGGATAATCGAAAGGCCCGGGCATCGCAAAGCCGATCCCGCCGAGATTCTCCTTTCCGATCAGGCTGATGAGTCGGGAAAGGGCTTCAGCCCAGCCCGCCAGGATGAAATCAGCCGAAGCCCCGCTGTCGACTTCCTCCCTCACCTTAAACACATCTGAAATACTGTGTCCGTCAAGATCCACGGCTACACAGGTAATATGACTACCGCCGATATCAGAGCCGATCAGAATTTTTGTCATGTAAGATTGATTTTAAATAAAGGCATAATTTTTGACGCTTAAAATTAGCAAGTATCTGCTTACCTTTATTTCACTAAATCTAAGAAAATGGAAAAATTGAACATGCTGCGTCCCCTGGGAAAGACCAATATGATGGTAACCCCAATAGGATTGGGCTGCTGGCAATTCAGCAAGCAAAAAAACATGGCCGGGAAATTCTGGCCCACGCTCGAAGATGACCTCATAACCAAAGTGGTGGCCCTTACCCTTGAAGGGGGTGTCAACTGGTTCGACACGGCCGAGATATACGGCAACGGGGCTTCCGAAAAAGCCCTTTCAAAAGCCTTGCAGGCAGCAGGGAAAAAACCGGGAGATGTACTTATCGCAACAAAATGGTGGCCCATGTTCCGCTTCGCTTCAAACATCGCCAAAACCATTGATGAGCGCATAGCAGCCCTGTCTCCATTTCCTATCGACCTTTACCAGGTTCACCAGCCCTGGGGATTTTCGAGCGAAAAAAGCGAAGTGGCGGCCATGGCCGAACTCTATAAGCAGAAAAAGATAAAATATATAGGTGTGAGCAACTTCTCAGCCGAAAAAATGAAAAGCGCCTGGGAAGTCCTTGATAAAAAAGGGATCCCGCTTGCATCGAACCAGGTTCCTTACAGTCTGCTCAACCGCAAGATTGAAACAAACGGCACCCTGGCCATGGCAAAGCAGCTGGGAGTTTCCATCATCGCCTATTCCCCCCTGGCACAGGGACTTGTCACGGGCAAGTTCCACGATAATCCCGAATTGCTTAAAAATATCGGCTTTAGAAAGCACACCTCCCTGTTCAAACCTGCCGGTCTCGAAAAAAGCCGTAAACTCATCACGTTGGTGAAAGAGCTTGCTGCCAAATATAACGTAAGCCCTTCACAGGTTGGATTAAACTGGCTGATAAACTATAACGGGAACACAGTGGTGGCAATCCCGGGCGCAACAAAGGAATCCCATGTAAAGGAAAACACCGGTGCGCTTTCATTCAGGCTGTCGGATGAGGATATGCTGAAGCTGGATAAGGGAAGTGAAATGTTTAAATAACTTCAAGAATTTAAGTTGAGATCCTGATCCTATAAAGATTTCAGCGCCTCTTCAACTTTAATCAGCATGCTGTCGGTAAAATCGAGGTGGGTGACAAAACGTACCACCTGCTTACCGAGGGGCATGGCATGGATATCCTGTTCTTTAAGCCTGGCAAGGAAGTCTTTTTCGGAATATTTGCCGCCCAGCCTGAAAATAAGGATGTTCGTTTCACAGGGCATGACGTTCTCAACGTATGGCAGGCTTTCAAGCACTTTGCCGATATGCCGGGCTTTATCGTGGTCTTCCTTAAGGCGGATGATGTTGTGATCGAGTGCATAGATCCCTGCGGCGGCAAGATAACCCACCTGCCTCATGGCCCCGCCGAAAGCCTTCCTGACCCTCCTCGCCCTCCTGATAAAGGTCTTGTCGCCAATGATGAGCGACCCAATGGGCGCACCCAGGCCTTTGGAAAGGCATATTGAAACCGAATCAAAGAGTTTCCCGTATTTCTCAGCTGTTTCACCGGTTTCGGCCAATGCATTGAACAGCCTGGCGCCATCGAGATGGTATTTCAGTTTGTTTTCCCTGCACACCCCGGCGATCTCTTCAAGGGTATCAAACTTATAGACCGATCCCCCTCCTTTGTTCATGGTATTCTCAACCTCCACCAGGCTGGTGACAGGGCGGTGGATGTCGGCTTCGGGATTAATATGGGCTTTGACATCCTCTGCATTGATCTGTCCGTGCTCCCCTTCAAGCAGGCAGACCGATACGCCTGAATTGCGCATCATCGCCCCTCCTTCATAATAATACACATGGGAATGCTTATGGCAGATCACCTCGTCGCCCGGACGGGTATGCACATTCACGGCTATCTGGTTGGTCATTGTTCCTGAGGGACAGAACAGGGCTGCTTCTTTTCCCAGCAAGGCTGCTGCTTTTTCCTCGAGCATGATGACGGTGGGATCATCATGAAAAACATCGTCGCCTACCCTGGCCGAGACCATGGCCTCGAGCATTTCCTTTGACGGGCGGGTAACGGTATCGCTTCTTAAATCAATCATACCCAAAATTACGAATTTCCCGAATTGCACATCCGCCTGAACAGAAAAGAAAAAGGGCGGACCTTTTGGATCCGCCCTGGAGATATGAAGAGCAACATTACCATGTAAAGAGTTTAGTCATTAAAATCGGCAGAGAAAATAGTAACAGGAGCAAGGGAGGTAATGTCGGTATGTACGAGTTCGGCATCGCTAAAGTCAGCTTCAGAAGGAGTAAGCGGAGCAAGACCTGCAACGTTTGCATCAGTATCAGGAGTATTGTTAAAATCGGCTTCGGAAGGAACTGCCGGAGCAAGATTTGAAAAATTCATGAAGTTCAGTTCGGCATCATTGAAATCGCAGGTTTCAGGGCTTACCGGTGCCAGGCTGGCAAAATCGGTTGCGCTCAGTTCTGAATCGCTGAAGTCGGTTGAAGAAGGGGCAGTGGGGGCAAGTATGGTTATCAGGTTATTCATGTTAAAAGAAGGTGAAGGAACAATATTATTTCTTTCTGCTTTTGCTGAAAGAATCTGGAAGAAAAAGATGGCTGCAATTAAGATCAGGCTTTTCAGAATGTTGTTGGTGATGGTATTTGTTGCTTTCATGGCTTTTGGTTTTGTTGTTGTTGATGAAGCAAAATTAATGCGCCACGAAGGCCGGGGAAAGCTGTTTTCGGCCTGGAACCTTCACTGCCCGTTAAACTGATGGATTTTCCCGATGAACAAACCAGGAAATTGTTTCACCGGATTCGTCGGGAGAACCCTGGATTCTTTAATCGACAAGATTTAAAATGCTGGAATACAATATCTTCGGTGTCTACCGAACAAAAAAAAGGCAGGCATTGATGAAATGCCTGCCCGGGAAAATGATAAAAATTATCTTACTTTTCGTTGTCGAACCCGAACTTCCAGACCAGGGCTGCAATTACCGCACCTAAAAATGGAGCCACAAAAAAGAGCCAGAGCTGTGAAAGGGCTTTGCCTCCTGCGAACAATGCAGGCCCGAGGCTGCGTGCAGGGTTTACAGAAGTACCTGTTACGGGGATAGTAACAAGGTGGATAAGCATCAAAGTAACGCCGATAGCCAGTCCGGCCATGGCTCCGTTCCCAAATTTAGAGGTTGTCGCAAGGATCACGAAAACAAACAGGGCGGTCATCACTGTTTCTATGAGAAAGGCACTGCCTGTTCCGAATGCGCCAAGGTAACCTTCCCCCCAGCCGTTGGAACCAAGGCCCCACTCTCCCATCTGCCAGCCTGGTTTCCCGCTCATGATGACATACAGTACAAAGGCCCCGAGGATTGCACCCACGCATTGTGAAATAATATAGCCGGCTGCATCCTTAACACTCATTTTACCTGCAGTTAAAACCCCGATGGTAACTGCTGGATTTATATGGCAACCCGAAATTCCGCCTATGGCATACGCCATGGCGACAACTGCAAATCCAAAAGCTATGGCAATCCCCAATAGCCCGATCCCGCTGGGCCCGGTCTGGGAAATGCCGGCAATCACTGCTGAGCCGCATCCGAAAAGGACCAGGCTGAATGTTCCGATCAATTCTGCAATGTACTTTTTCATGTTTTTTGGTTTTTGGTTAATACTGTTAAATATCACTAAGTTATTTATTTCTTTTGTATTGCCGGATTTCCTTCGATAAGACGTATTGTCCAGAAATCGTCTGAAAGGTTCTCATTGAGAAGGTAATCATATGGCATGGTAAAATGCCCCTTCATTCCCCATTGATCGCTCCAGCTGTTGCGCACCAGGAAACGGCGGCTTGTATCGTCGTAGCCCACCGCAAGCACTGCATGCCCGCCAACAACATGCTCCCCTGGCGCCGGCAGTTCAACAATCCCTGTACCTGCCACCTCTGCACTTTCAAAACTCTCATACACCGTAAAACCGAATACCATGGGAAAGCCTTCGGCCAGGCAGCCTTTGATCTGGCTGAGCACCCGAGGTACGCGATGATACGACAGTACCTGGTGTTCCAGGGCCTTTGAATAGCAGTCAGGCCCCGGCTTCCGGGCGAACATGGAAATGATATAAGGCCAGTCTTTCTCAGGGCAAACCCCTTCATGGTTCACGGTCTTGATGCCGTCGCGTATCATTGCCCCGCTGTCGTTACCGACCGAGTGCTCGATCACCCTCTCATTATAATAAATGAACAAACGTGAAGGCATGAAAGCAGGTGCATCCTGTTTTATCAGTCCGAATTCAAAGGCAGCGCCAATGGCATTGGCAGTGCAGCTTCCGAGTTCACCCTGGTCGTAAACCGGCGGACAGCCGGGCCTGAGGTCGGTCTTTTCGGGTAATTCTGATAATACTTTAAGAGATGCGGCATAGCGGTAATCCCTTTGATCGGGGAGGTCGGGCTGCCAGCCATAACGGGATACTTTGAAGCTCATATTCCCTGTAATTTGGTTTTATACTGGTTTGCGGATGGCATAAGGGAAAAACTCATCCGCAGTCAAAAAATTCAATTATACCGCGGCCGCTTTATCCTGTGACCTGCTGGAAAAGCGGGTGAATATAAGAGCAAGGACCAGGAATAATACTCCTATGATAAAAGCATTTCTCACGCCCCCGATGTTCTGCTGAATTGTCGGGTTGGCATTGTCACCTCCTGTTGTAATCGAAAAAGCCATCTGGAAGACCGAAACGCCGATCACTGCTGCAACCGAGGTAAAGGTGTTCGAGGTGGCTGAAACGATGCCGTGCTTGCCTTCGGTGGCCATGTTCATGATCATGGTGTTATTGGGAGAGAGGAACAGTCCAAGAAAGGTGCCCGACAATAACAGGAAAACGATAGGGACCCATACCTGCAGGGTCCCGAGGGCCGTGGAAAAGAATGAATAGTCAATTATGCCTACGACCAGGGCTATGGAACAGATCTTTACCGGATGAATTTTATCTGACATTTTACCGGCCATGGGGGCAAGCACCATGACGACCAGGGAGGAGATCAGCAGAAGCATCCCTACGATGTTCGATGTAAGCCCCATGTCCTTTTCAAGGTAGAACGGCATGATGTAGGCATACCCGAAGTTGGCGCTGCTGGCAAGCAGGCTGGCGATAAGGGCAAAAGTCAGGGGTTTGATGCTGAACAGGCTCAGATCGAGGATTGGATGCAGGGCTTTCTTTTCCCTCATGATAAAGAAGTAAAACAAAAGTGCTGATATAAGCAGAGCTCCGTAAGGCATTGCAACCTCAAGCCCCCTGTTGTCGAAGGAATTGAAGGCAAGTATGAGAAAGGTAAAGGCGAACAGCGCCAGCAGGGCACCGCTGAGATCAAACCCGCTGAATAAAAATTTTTCCTTTTTCTCTCCCGGGATATATTTTGCCGAAAGCCAGATGGCTGCAATCCCGATCGGTACGTTGATAAGGAAGATCCAGTGCCAGCTTGCATAATAGGTGATGAAGCCGCCAAGCGGGGCGCCAAGGCTGACTCCTATCGACGAAATGGTTGTAAGTATGCCATAGGAAGTACCCACCTTGTCGTGGGGCATGAACCTGCCAATGATGGCCAGGCAATTGGCAACAAGCATGGAGCCGCCAAGTCCCTGTATGAAGCGGGAAATAATAAGTGTGACTATCCCGGGAGAGAGTCCGCAAAGCAGGGATCCCAAGGTAAACAGTATGAAACCTGAGATATAGATCTTTTTCAGGCCGATGCGGTCGCCCAGCATGCCGAACAACAGGAGTGTGGCTGTGCTGGCTACCAGGTAGGCCAAAAGGACCAGGGCGACGATATCGCGGGAGCAGCCGAAATTCTGGGCTATAGTAGGGAGGGAAATATTTACAATAAAGGCATCCAGCTTGACCATCAGCATGGCAAGGGAGGCGCTGATGAGGATGAGGGTGTAGGATCTTTTTTCAGTCATGCCTGTTTCACTTTTTCTTCTTGCTTGATTTCGCCCTGGGGTTGTATTCGAAGGCAAGCCTGATCCAGTACTCCAGGTCATTCTCCATATCGGTGCCTTCAGGATCGACAAATAAAAAACCTTTCATCGTCCTTCCGGTAAAATCCATCAGCCTGCAGCCATTTTTCTTAAGGGCTTCTGTTGTGCCTTCGGGATCAATGCGTACCATAAGTTCATTCTTCACAACCCCTGTGCACATTTTATCGTTCACCAAATGGCATACACCGCCCATCATGAACTTTTCCTCAAGAGATATTCCGAGAGATTTGTAGATCCTGCTTACTCTTTCAGCGAGATATTTGTCGAAAGCCATTGTCTTAAGATTTAATTATACTTCCGTTTCAAGGTCCAGGTTTTTTGCTTTCTCCAGGTTGAACTCTCCTTCCCAGCGGGCGATCACTACCGTGGCAAGGCAGTTGCCGATTACGTTTGTCGCAGTTCTCGCCATATCCATCAGCTCATCAATTCCGAGAATAATGAAAATCGGCCAGGTTGGCAACCCGAAACTGGCTGCCGTCCCAAGCAAAATCACAAGCGATGCACGCGGCACTCCTGCCACGCCTTTGCTTGTAAGCATAAGTGTGACCATCATGATGATCTGGGTTTCAAAACTCAGGTGGATGCCGGCCATATTCGCCACGAAAATGGAGGCCATCGCCAGGTACAGCGTGGTGCCGTCGAGGTTGAAGCTGTAACCGGTCGGGATCACAAAGGCGACAATCTTCCCGGGTACCCCGAATTTTTCCATATTCTCTATTGCACGGGGAAGAGCCGATTCACTGCTGGTTGTGGCAAAGGCTATTGTTGCAGGTTCCGAAACGGCCCTGATGAAATTCCTTATCGGTATTTTCAGGAAAACCAGGATAGGAAGAAACACCAGGATCATTAACGCGATAAGCGACACATACAAAGTTGCAAGCAGCTGAAAAAGGTTTAAAAGCACCTCAAGCCCCATATGCCCTACGCTGTATGCGATGGCTGAAAACACTGCGAAAGGTGCAAACAGCATGATCATGTTGGTGAACTTGAACATGACGGCTGTAAGGGAACCTGTGAAACGGAGCATGGGTGCACGGTACTGCTCCTTGACCATGGCCACCGCGATGCCGAAGAGTATGCTGAAGACCACGATCTGAAGCACCTGTCCCTCGGCAATTGATTTGGCTATGTTTTCGGGGAATACATGCAGGATGATATCCCGCCAGCTCTGGCTGTGGACTTCAGGCAGGGTTCCCTGGGTCATCGCTGCAGGGACAACCACACCATGACCGGCCCCGCTGATATTGATTGCCAGGAGACCAATGAAAAGTGCTATAGTTGAAACGATTTCAAAATAAAGAAGCGACTTCCATCCCATCCTGCCAACCTGTTTGAGATCGGCATGCCCGGCAATGCCGGTGACTAGTGTCCCGAACAGGAGGGGGGCGATGATGGTCTTCACAAGGTGTATGAAGATCTGGCTTACCAGGTTCATTTCTTTGGCGACAACCGGAAGGTCGTATCCGAATTCAACACCGGCAAGCATGGAAAAGAATATCCAGGTGGTAAGGCTTTTCTTCTTCGCGGCATACAGCATGAAGATAGCGATCGGCAGCCAGCGAAGGGGTATGAGAAGGGCTTCAGGTGCATTTAATCCGGTGTAATGGTTTATCAGGAGGAAAACAATAACGAGTGTGAAACTAATAAGGAATCCCAGTAACAGTCGTCTTTGCGAGGGCATAGGATAGGGGTTGGACAGGTAAATTTAATAAATAAATTAACTTTGCTCCATAAAGCCATGATTATGTTCGCATTTCATTCAAAATATCTCGCCCCTCTCGAAGAGGTTGACAAACACCTCGAAGCACACAGGGCATTTATAAAAACACTGATCGCTAAAAACATCCTCGTTTGTTCCGGCCCCAAGGTACCCCGCAACGGTGGCTTTCTCCTGCTTAATGCCGCAAACAGGGCTGAAGCTGAACTCATCATGGCCGGTGACCCATACGTGATCAACGGCATTGCGAAATATGAAATCATAGAGTTTGAACTGAAAAGCTGTGCTGAAGGCTTAAGGGACATTCTGAAATAATCTTATCACAACCTTACCCAAACCCATGGACCTTCTTCTGACAGGTATATTTATTTTTTTCGTTTTCCTGATAGGGCTGCTACCTTTCCCCCTGCTCTACCTTCTTTCTGATTTCGGGCAGTTCTTCCTCCGAAGGGTAATGGGTTACCGTAAAAAAGTGATACTCTCAAACCTTAAAGGAAGCTTTCCCCTGCTGACCGACAAAGAACTGGATGTCGTGGTTGGAAACGTATATAAGAACCTGGCGGATATCCTGGCGGAAGGGATCAAGGGTTTTACCATGCTTCCGGCAACCGTAAGGAAGCGCCATTTTATTACAAACCCTGAGATCATAGAACCATGGCTGGCAAAGGGAAGGAGCGTTATCGCCCTGCCGGCCCATTACAACAACTTTGAATGGGGGAGCATGTCGCCGGGATTATTCACAAAACACCCCATCATTGCCTTTTACAAACCCCTCAGCAATAAATATATCAACCGCTTCATGAAATGGAGCCGGGTTAAATTCGGAACAACCCTTGCCTCGATTTATGAGACATTCCTGGTATTCGAAAGGAATGCACAAACCCCTTCGGTCTACATCATGGCTGCCGACCAGAGTCCCAGCAATGCTGAAAAATCGTATTGGGTCGAATTCCTGGGCCGGCAAACTGCCTTTCTTCATGGTCCGGAGAAATATGCCCGAATGTATAATTACCCTGTAGTCTATGTAGATGTGCAGCGCGTAAAAAGAGGGTATTATACAGTTGAAGTTACACTGCTTGCCGATGAACCTGCAGCCCTCCCCGAAGGCGAGGTCACAAGAAGGTATGCCAAAAAACTGGAGGAAGCCATACTGAAAAGCCCGGGAAACTGGCTTTGGTCACATAAACGCTGGAAACTGGCACTATAGGTACATCACCTCGATCTGCTCTTCATACAGGGCTGAGATCACTTTACGCTTTAGCTTCAGGGTACTTGTCAATGCCTCATTCTCAATGCTGAACTGTTCGTGCAGTAAGGTGAATTTTACAACCCTTTCATACGGAACGAGATCTTCCTGGATAAGTTCAAGGCGTTTTCTGAAGAAATCAACGACAGAGCCATCTGATATCAACAAGGCATCCTCATTGTGTTTCCTGCTGATCTCAGGAAACTGTGACCTGAGAGCGGCAAAGGAGGGCACAATGAGCGCCGAGATGAATTTACGGTTGTCGCCCAGGACAACTACCTGTTCGATGAAGTGATCATCGCCCAGCAGCAGTTCGACTTTCTGGGGAGAGACGAATTTTCCGCCCGAGGTTTTAAAAATATCATTGATCCTGTCGAGCATGATCAGGTTACCGGCTTCGCTGAATGTTCCCTGGTCGCCGCTGTAATACCATCCCTCTTTCAACACCTTGGCGGTTTCTCCGGGCTTTTTGTAATAGCCTTTGAAAACAGTCGGTCCTGAAATAAGGATCTCCCCTTCATTGCTTATTTTAACTGTAGTGCCCGGCATCACCGTTCCGCAGGATTCAAACTCATATATATCATCCCTGAAGCATGAAACTGTAGCGGTTGCCTCGGTTGAACCGTAGCCGTAATTCACAAAAAGTCCGGCGGCATGGAAAAACTTAAGCAGTTCCGGCCTGATGGCCGCGCCTGCACAAGGCATGAAGCGGATATTGCCTCCGAAAATCGACCTGAGTTTTTTCAGTACCAGTATGTCGGCTATCCCTCTCCTCAGCCTGACGCCTAAGGGAGGTCTTTTATTGTTTTTAAGGTAGGCCGAATATTCATGACCGGTTAACACCGCCCATTCGAATATTTTTCTTTTTCCCGGGGCCCACCTGGCTTCCTCGCTCCTGATCCCTTCGTAGGTCTTTTCAAAAAACCTGGGGACTGTGCACATCACGCTGGGCCTGACTTTTGGGAGCTCCTCTATAACAGTTTTCGGATTCTCCAGGTAAACATTTACTGCACCTTTGTATAGCATGTAATAGGTCCATCCCCGTTCAAAGATATGACTGAGGGGTAAAAAGCAGAATGATACATCCTCTTCGGTAACGATGAGACGCTCGTCATGGTTTTTAAAACAGCTGAAGAAATTATCATGGTCCAGCATGACACCCTTGGGCTCTCCTGTTGTGCCGGAAGTATAAATGATAGTTGCCAGATCTCCAGGTTCTGCCGATTTCAATATCTGTTCCAGGCCTGGTCCTGACGTATAAGTTTCACCTGTTTTGAGAAAAGCATTCCAGCTTAAACAACGGGGATCCTCATCCGCAGTCAGTTCATTATTAAAACAAACCACCATTTTCATGGAAGCAGAATGGCTGAAAAGCCACAACGCCTTGTCCATCTGTTCCCGGTTACCGACAAAGATCAGTTCCATCAGGGTCTCATCTGCAATGTATTTCAGCTGCAGCTTTGAAGCAGTCGCGAAAAAGGGGACTGTAACGCCCCTGACAGCGAGGATCCCCAGATCGGCAAAGGTCCACTGCGGCTTGTTATCGCTGAAAATTCCAATGTTTGATCCGGGCCCGAAACCCAGGGCCAGCAATGATTTTGCAACCCGGTCGGTGATGGAAACAAGTTCCTGCCAGTTATAGCTCTTATATTCTTCCGCGCCAGGTTCCTTATACCGGAATACCTCGCGTGCGCCATAACGAGCTGCTCTGTTACGCATCATCTCTACCAGGTGTTTTTCCATCAAATGTTATGTTTTGTTCTGCAAAGCTGCGACATTTCACCGGAGTTACAAAATGACATATGTTAAATATGTTTAATTACGGCATTGGATTCCCGGGATTAGTCATAATTGATTTGGTTTCAGTCTCTAAATAAATTATTTTTGAATTTCTGTTTGGTTTGCCCTGAAACAACTCCTGTGCCGGAAAATATAATTGAAATCAGGAATCTTTCAAAGTACTACGGTCATTCCCGGGGTATAGAGGATGTGAGCCTTGAGGTCAAACAGGGAGAATTTTTCGGGTTTATCGGTCCTAATGGTGCCGGGAAGTCCACTACCATCCGCATTCTGTTAAACCTTATATTCCCGAGCTCGGGAAGCGCAAAGATTTTCGGCATGGATGTGGTCAGGAGTTCAAAACAGATACGCAGCCGTCTCGGTTATGTGCCGTCCGATGCCAGCCTTTACGATAAAATGAAGGTTCATGAATTCCTGAGGTTCGGAGCTGCATTCTATGGAGGGACCAGGAGCGAAGACAGGATACGGGAACTGGCAGGCATCCTCGACCTGAACCTGGAGCGCAGGGTCACTGAGCTGTCAACAGGCAATAAAAAGAAAGTGAACATCATCCAGGCCCTGGCCCACCGGCCCGACCTGCTGATCCTTGATGAACCCACCACCGGGCTGGATCCGTTAATTCAGTCAAAGTTGTTCGGCCTGCTGACCGAAGAAAACAAAAGGGGCGCCACGGTTTTTTTCTCTTCCCATATCCTGAGCGATGTTCAAGTACTCTGCCGGAGGGTTGCAATTGTAAAGGATGGCAGGATAATCAGATCGGATGAGATTGCAGTTCTAAGGGAGAAACAGCTGAAAAAAGTCAGGATCCTGTTTACGGAAAACGGAATTCTGGATAATATTGAGATCACAGGTATGGAATCATTCCACAGGGAAAGTCCGAGAAGTATCGTCTTTATGTTTTCGGGCGATATCAATGAACTGATAAATCGTTTATCGGTCTGCTCTGTGGAAAGCCTGAGCATTGAAGAACCACCGCTGGAGGAGATCTTCCTGCATTATTACCAGTAACCCGGGGCAGTATGATAAACACCATCTTGTTTCGTATGGAATTCCGCAGGAACTTAAGGAGCCTGGTCCTCTGGTCGGCGGTCATCTGCGCCCTTATCTTTTTTACCATGTCGTTATTCCGCAGCGTACTCGAGTACCAGCAGCAGATTATGGGAATGGTGAAGATAGTTCCTATGGCAGCTATGAAAGCCCGGGGCTTCGGAAATATCACCGATATCTTTTCAGGGCTTGGTTTTTACGCGGCAAACAACATCGTGTACATGATGCTCCTGGGCAGCATTTATTCAATGGTGCTTACATCAAACATCCTGTTAAAGGAAGAATACGGGAAGACCGCCGAATACCTGATGTCGAGACCGATAAGCCGGGATGAGATCTTCACCACGAAATCTGCTCTTGCATGCCTTAACGTGGTGCTTTTAAATATCATTGCCTGCCTCGTCAGCTATATTTCACTGGAGGTTTTTAAATCGGGGGATTTCAGGATACAGCCATTCATGGTACTTACACTGTATACCTTTCTGCTTAACCTGTTATTCGGGGCCCTGGGGCTTTTGGTTGCATGCCTTATAAGAAGAGCAAGGCCGGTGACATTCTTTTGCGTGGGTCTGGTTCTTGTGCTTTATTTCCTTTTTACCATTTCGCGCCTTAGCGGCGTTAAGGGATATTTTGGATATATGAGTCCTTTCAAATGGGTGAATGTTGAAGTGCTAAATCCTTCATACGGTGCGGAATTCTGGAGAATTTTTCTTTTCCTGGGACTCACGGTCCTTCTTGTTATTCTTTCAGGGTTCCTCTACCGTAAAAAAGATATTCTTACCTGATAAAAATTTGGCCGGCAGGGGCAATGCCCCTGCCGGCCAAAAATAAAACGGTTGAATCAGTTGATACTTCTTATTGAATAATTGACCTGATCTCCGAATCGTAACTTTTTATCATATCCATCCATTCGTCCATGGCTGCCTGCCATGAGCCCGCACCGTATATTTTTTCATAGGTTCCTTTGAGTCCCGGGTCTTTCTGCCATTCATCGAAGGAATTGAAACTCCAAATCAGCCCAACATCTGCACCGTCTTTGGAATGAAGGTTGTTCTCGAGGACAATAAATGAAGTTGTTCCAAGAGTTTCATACCCCTTCTTCAGCTTCTCACATAAAGCCTTGAACCTGTAATACTGCTTTGGTTTCAGTTCAACGCTCCAGATCTCATAATGCTTCGACTTCTTAAAGATATCCCAGCCATATGAAAGCTCTGAATTGTAATTCCACAGACCGGTCCCGCCATATTCCTGGACCAGGGGATCAATCGTTGCACTCCAGTCTGCATCATGTCCGCTCTCCTTTGAAGGCCGTGTATCAAGGGAAGTATAAGCAACCGGACCCATAACCCATACATACCATCCTGCCTGGGGACCGTAATCGATCTTTCTTAACCCGGCAACATAAGGGCCGTCCTGGTGAAACTTTTTATTATGGGCAAGCACTGCTGCTTCAAACTTATCCTCCATCCCTCTCTTGGGAAGCATCGCCTGGCTTTCAATAACCAAAGGGGTGCTGGCTGTACTTGTCTGGGCATAGGAACTAATTGCACAGCTTAATGCAACCAGCACCATTATCATATATTTTCTCATGTTAATGTTGTTAAATTGATACTTGATTAATTGCAAATAATGGTGCAATATACAATAATTCTTTTATTTATTTAATCTAAATTAATTTCTAATCAGTTCGCAATCAAGTCGGTTGGGAAGTCCTTCATTTTGACCTCCCGATAAAGCTCCCTTCCGTTGAACCCGTAGAGGCGGAACTACCGGGATAAAATTCAGGAATAAACAGGTTTTACTTTAAAAAAGTTTCGCATTTTTGCTCTTAGTCACTGTGTGTCACATGAATAAATGAAAAGACTGATCATTTTCCTGTTTTTTCTTCCTTTGGTCAGCTCCGGGTTGAAGGCCCAGGTGCAAAAAACCGGCATTTCGCCCCAGGTTCCACCGATTTATTTCAATCACCTGAATAAGGAAAATGGCTTGCCTTCCAATACTGTGTTCTGCGCAATCCAGGATTTCCAGGGATACATCTGGATTGGGACAACCAACGGGCTCGCACGGTATGACGGGCATGACGTGAAAATCTTCCGTTCCCTTCCGGGGGACAGCACTTCCATTGTTGATAATAGAATATATGGTCTTTACCAGACGTCCGACTCCCTGATATGGATTGGGACAGATAATGGCCTGAGCATCTATGACCCACTTACACGGACACTTAAGAATTTTCCTTTCGATGTAACCAAAAAAGGAGGATTTCCCTGCAGGGTTATTATCTCATTTTATGAAGATAAAAACGGGGCTGTGTGGATTGCTACGGATCACGGGCTTCTTTATACAGACAGGCGCGGGAATCATTTCGATCAGTTTTTACTCACAAACTGCACCAATCCAAGGGAACATGAGTATTATTACAATATTGTACTGAGTATCATACATGATCCAAGGAATCCCGGCGCTTTATTGCTGGGCACCAATGCCGGCCTGGTCAGGTTTAATCTGAAGAAAAAAACCATAGACCGGAAGTATGATTGTCCTCCCAAACTTGATATGTACGTCAAGGAAATGCACCTGGACTCGAACATGCAAATCTGGGCCTGTGGATGGGGAGTCGGTGTTGGTTGTTTTGATCTCAGGACAGAACGATGGAAAATTTATACCCCCTTTGACCGGGTTATCACGAGCCTGAAAATCACTCCGAAAAACGAGAATGAATTCTGGGTTGCCACCGATGTCATGGGCCTCGGCGTATTTAACAAACAAACCCATACTTTTTCCTTCTACAGGGCTGATGCCGGAAATCCCAGGTCACTTTCGTCCGACCATCTTTTAGGGGTCAGCTATTTCAATAATGGTCAGGATTTGTGGGTATGGGGTGACGGCATCGATATCGAGAATAAGGAATTTTGCTCTTTTAAACAGCAGAAGGTTCCTTATAAGCTTGCAGGGATCAATGACTTTTTCCTGGACCCTGACTCGGGCAACTTGTTCCTGGGGGGATCCCAGTGCAAGGGAATTCCGGTATATGAGACCAGGACAAAGACCTGGCGATTGGTCAGGTGTGATCAGCCTTTATCCCAGGATGGGCTGTCAGTAAACCAGTTTTATCTTGATTCGCAGAAAAGGCTTTGGGTAAGCACAAGGAACAACCTTTGTTATTATGATCCGGTCGCAGACATCCTGAAGATATTCAGGACTCCTGACGGGAATCCTTTGAAATTATCGGAAACCAAAGTCGTATATGCATTGCAGGAAGACGCTGATAAAAACTTATGGGTAGGTACACGTTATGACGGGGTTATCAGGATTGATAAATCCCGTAAAAATGTCACCTATTTCAAGCATATTCCGGATGACAACAATTCCCTGATAGAAGGGTCCCACTTTTTATCCATACAAACAGATCCGCTGAAAAGGGTTTGGTTTGGATGCAGGTTCGGTGTAAGCATTTATGATCCTGTTAAAAATGTTTTTGACAATACCCTGATCGACACCCTTAGGAAATATGGAATAAATAAAAAGTGGGTCAATGGTATGGAAAAGGATTCCCTTGGAAGAATCTGGCTTGCAATTGACGGGACGGGTCTTGTGAGGGTTAATGTCAGCCCGAATGGTTCATTCGGGATAAAATTGTTTCATACGGGAAATGGCATGAACGACCAGCTTACCGCAGGTATCTTCAAGGATAATGATGCCAACTTCTGGGTGATCAATAACGGCCTGCTTTACGTTGACCCTTACCGTGAGCAATTCCGGGTTATCGATAATCAGAACGGCCTGCATGAGATGCCGGGAAATTCTTGCAGGATCTATTTTGATAAATCAGGAAATATCTATTCCGGTGATTCTGCAGGGTATGAGACAAAAAACATCAGGGATTTTCGTGAGACAAGGAAAAACCTGATGAACCTTGTTCTGGAGTCTCTTGAGATCAACAGCAAAGTGAGTAAAGTAAAGATTTCCGGGAAGTGCCCGGGGGAATTAAACCTTTCGGCCGATCAGAATAATCTCACATTCCGTTATACGCTTATTTGTTTTAATCATACAGGCCAGACCCATTACCGTTACAGGCTTAAAGGTTACGACAGGGACTGGATCAATGGGGAAACTTCAAGGGAGGCCCGTTACACAAATCTTCCGCCGGGGAAATATGAATTTATTATCAGTGCCACACTCGGCCAGGGCTGGCTTGACGGTCATGAATCAATACAATTCATGATCACCCCGTTTTTCTGGCAAACCTGGTGGTTCATTGCGGTTTGCCTTATCGCATCTGCGGTTGTTATTACCCTTATATACAGGTACAGGCTTAACCAGCTCCTTA
This sequence comes from uncultured Bacteroidales bacterium, assembly GCA_903837605.1. Taxonomy (GTDB): domain Bacteria; phylum Bacteroidota; class Bacteroidia; order Bacteroidales; family FEN-979; genus CAIRDP01. The sequence continues at coordinate 52,714 of CAILVF010000087.1, forward strand.
AAGTTGAACGTCTCCGTACCCACATAGCGACAGACCTGCATGATGACGTCAGTTCAACCCTGAGCAGCATCTCCATACTTAGCTCCATCCTTTCAGAGCGGGCCAACGACCCCAAATCCACTGAAATGCTCTGGGAAATCGGGACCAATTCCAGGAACATGCTTGAACGTATTGACGATATTATCTGGGTGGTAAACCCGAAAAACGACAGGTTCCAGGATCTGAACCTTCGTATCCAGGAATATGCCATCCCTCTCTTTGAGTCGAAAGGGATAGTGTTTCAAATCGATATACCCGAGTCGCTTTCAAAAGTAAAAATATCTATGGAGGTCAGAAGGAACATCTACCTTATAGCAAAAGAAGCCGTCAATAACCTGGTAAAATACGCCGAATGTACAGAGGCTTCCATTGTATTCAAGGAGGAACAACCCTGGCTTACCTTGGAAATTGCAGATAACGGAAAAGGGTTTGACACAAAAGCCGGGAGTTCCAGGAACGGCATCAGGAACATGCACCTGAGGGCAGAAAAGATCAATGCCCTACTTAATGTTTTTTCTGCTGCCGGAAAAGGAACAAGGATAAGCCTTAAAATAAAAATCATGTAAATATCTGATTGCGGAATGCAGGAATTGCGCCTACTTTTACATATTCAAGCCAAGGCCAACCATGTCAATTAAAGTTTCAATATACGAAGATAACGACCCCCTGCGTAAAAGCCTTTCCCACCTGATCATGGGGACGGAATCCATGGAATTTTACGGAGCCTGGCCCGACTGCAGCTCGATACTTGAAAACTGCTCTGATCAAACCCCTGAGGTAATCATAATGGATATTGATATGCCGGGTATCACAGGGATTGAAGCCACAGCCATGGTGAAAGCCAGGTTCCCGGAAGTTAATGTGCTTATATTTACTGTTTTCGAAGACCGCGATAAAGTTTTCAATGCGCTTTGCGCTGGTGCAACAGGCTACCTCCTGAAAAAGGCAAATGCTGTCCAGATCATTGAAGCTATTATCGAATTGCAGAAAGGGGGATCGCCAATGACCGGTGAGATCGCCCGGATGGTAATGCAGTTCTTCTCAAAGACTTCCGCCCCGCTTGTAAATGATTATGCCCTGTCGGCGAGGGAAATGGATATCCTGAAATGCATCGTAAAGGGAAACAGTTACAAGATGATTGCCGATTCATGCTGCATCTCCGAAGGCACTGTACGTACCCATATTAACAATATCTACAAGAAGCTTCATGTCAATTCCAAATCCGAAGCTGTGATCAAAGCGATGAAAGAACGCCTCGTTTAAGAATAAGCCCTTTCCCAAAATCATACTTTTATCTGATTGCATAGCCCCGGCCATGGGAATAACTTTGCTTTGATACTTATAATGAACATTGAAGCGATGAAAAAAATTCATGCAATTCCCGGTCTGGTTGTCCTGATTGCCTGCCTTTGTTTATTTCAGGCTTGCAAGAAAAAAAATGATGAGACCTCAGGTTCCGGAAATATCCCTGTAGTCCAAACTTCCGGTTTTAACAACCCTTTACTCAATACTATCGATTTTAACGGGGTTGTGACTGATGACGGCGGTTCATTTGTAACCGTCCGCGGTTTTTGCTACAGCAGCACCGCGCAGAATCCAACAATCCAGGATTCAAGGGTTGAAAATGGAGTTGGTGCCGGCACATTTACTGCCACGTTAACAGGGATGAAAGGTCAAACCATGTACCATGTCAGGGCCTTCGCAACGAACAGTAACGGAACCGGCTATGGAAGTTCGTTTGCTGTTCAAACAATTGACAGCATTCTTCTTGATGTGACAGGACGAAGTTACCCGGTCATCCAGATAGGAAGCCAGGTATGGATGGGTTCAAACCTGAAAACCTGGAAATTCAATGACGGTACATTGATACCTTCCTGGAGTAACCCTAATATCTGGGATACCCTAGTAATCCCTGCAATGATATGGTATGACAACAATGCCTGGATGGATACTACCTTCGGCTGCCTTTACAATTGGTATGCAGCCAATACGGGCAAACTCGCACCGGCTGGCTGGCATGTGCCGACAGATTTTGAGTGGATGACCCTGGTCAACTACCTGGGAGGCAGCGATGTGGCGGGAGGATTAATGAAATCGACAGGCATTCTGGGAACAGGAAACGGATTATGGACCGCTCCCAACTTGGGGGCAACAAATTCATGCGGTTTTGCCGGACTGCCGGCAGGCGACCGCGGACATGACGGAAACTACTATGACCTAAATGGGTTCGGATCGTTCTGGACATCAACGGAAAATGATGCAAATACTGCCTGGTACAGGCTTCTTAGTTATAACAATACAGCGGCAAGAAGGATAAATGAAAGCAAGAAATTCGGCTTTAGCGTGAGATGCATAAAAGATTAATGTACACCTAACTTTAATAATTCATACGACATGAAAAAAACTACTTTGTTCATTACGTTGGCTCTGCTGGGATTATGTTCAAGCATCAGTGCCCAGGATCCAAAACCGGCCCGGGAACCTGGCAAGAGCTATTTCAAATTTCAGCCCCGTATTAAAATAGGTATAGGCAAGAACTTTACTGCCCTGCCAATGAAATTTGACGACTTTACAATGACTTACATGGGAAAGGTCACTCAACCCGTGCAGGGTGCAACCAATGATTTCCTCAAAACCAAATGGGGTATCTACGGGGGAGCCAATCTTGATTTCTACCTGCATCCGAATTTTGGTTTCGGCCTTGATTTCGATTATTTCAACAATAAAATCAAATTTATCGCTCCCCAGGCTCTTGTGGATTATACAAATTCACATCCGGTGACACATCTTATAGAAAGTGACCGAAAGAACCAGAGCCTGATCTTTGTTGGTATCGGCCCGAGCTTCAAAATTCTGACCACTCCAAAGTGGGACCTGGATGCAAACCTCCGCGTAGGGTTAAGCCATCTTGATATGGGATCACTGAGCGTTTCTGTAGATTCCCTGGATAATTCGGATATCGTCAGGCCACGGAAGTCAATCCTGGTTTTTGACTACCACAAGGCTGTTAATACAATTGGGATTAAGGTAGGGATTTACGGCAACTACTGGTTCAATTCATTTCTCGGCATTACCTTGGGAGTCGAATACATCCATTCATTCGTTTCAGCCAAAAAAGTTAATGATGATGCGACGTATGTGATGAAATATAAAGACCCCCAGTATTATAAGGATGGGAGCGGCAACTTTGACGAGTATGCATATTTCAATTCAGCCACACCACTTGACAACTACCCGGTTAAATCCTTTAATGTAAATCATATCGCTGTTTCGGCAGGTCTGGTTTTTAAAATAGAAAAAGTAACGGTAAAAAAAGTCAAGGAAGAGTTCAGGGATATCATCGTACTGGTGAAGGATTCATTAACAAATATCCCTGTTGCAGGGGTCGGAGTCAACCTGATAGATAATCAGGGTAAAACCATTCATACCCGCATTACCGAAGAGAATGGTAAAGTGACATTTGAGCACGTTCCGCAAGGCGACTATACATTGTTTGGCCGCCAGGGAGAGCTGAAGACCAACCGCGCGGTAATTACAGCCTCGGAGTTCTCGAAAAAAGGAACAACCATTTACCGGGAGCTGCTGCTGAGCGACCTGAGGTTTATTTTATCGGGCGTTACCGTTGAATGCGACCAGAAAGATAAGACCATCGGCAATGTCAACGTAGAACTTACCAATACATCAACCGGGAAGTCAGAAAAAACCATTTCAGGGCCGGAGGGTAAATTCACCTTCAATCTTGAACCAAATTCCGATTATACTATTGTTGCCAGTAAGGACGGGTACTATTCAGGTATACAGGAAATCTCGACCAAAGGCCTCGACCGCAGCAAAACCCTTTATGTTAAACTGGTCTTGTGTGTGAATGAACTTAAGGTCGGATCAACGTTTGTCCTGAACAACATCTATTACGATTTTGACAAATGCAATATCCGCCAGGATGCCTCTGTGGATCTTGATCACCTGGTAGAGATCATGAGAAACTATCCAACCATGGAAATTGAACTTTCTTCCCACACCGATCAGCGCGGTACCGATGCATACAATAATAAACTCTCACAATGCCGCGCCGAAAGCGCCGTGGATTATATCGTAGGGAAAGGGATAAGTAAAGCCAGAATTACTGCGGTAGGATACGGGAAAACCAAGCCAATCGAAGATTGTACAAAGATCAATGGCTGTCCCACAACCTCACAGGGCGATTGTCCCTGCCATCAAAAGAACCGCAGGACGGAAATCAAGATCCTGAAAATGTAAGTGATGAAAAACCCATATTCAGAAAGTAAAAACACCTGATATGAAAACCGTTTCAAAATTTTCTCTGACCGTGATGCTTCTTGCAGCCCTGAGTTTTTTCTCAGGCTGCAAGAAGAAAAGCGAAGATCCTCCTGCCAACGGACCGGTTCCGGTAGTATCTACAATCAATTACTCCAATGTGCTTCTCAACACCGCTGACCTTTCAGGGAATGTCACTGATGACAGGGGTTTATATGTATCCAAACATGGTTTTTGCTGGAGTAATACCAACACGAATCCAACTATCCAGAACGACACCATGGTGGCAGGAGACGGGGCGGGATCGTATACAGGGACAATAACAGGCCTGAAAGGCCAGAGGAAGTATTATGTCCGTGCATTTGCCACGAACAGTAATGGGACCGGTTATGGCAGTATTCTTACTTTAACCACCATTGATACAACGATAACCGACATCGATAACAACCGTTACCTGATTGTGCAGATCGGGACCCAGGTATGGATGGCCGAAAACCTGAAAACAACCAGGTATAACGATGGCGTTGGTATCCCCCTGGTTACAGATGATGTAGAATGGGCCAATGAACAAATTGGCGCATATTGTTACTATAACAATGACCCTGCTAATGCAGCCGTCTATGGAGCATTGTATAACTGGTTTGTTGTTCAGAGTGGTAATCTTGCACCAGCCGGCTGGCATGTGCCCACTGATGGAGAATGGGTTACCCTGTTAAATTTCCTCGGAGGTAAGAATATAGCGGGCGGCAAAATGAAAGAGCAGGGTCTTGCCCACTGGTCTGATCCAAATACCGGGGCAGATAACAGCAGCGGTTTTTCAGGGCTCCCTGGTGGCGAGCGTATTTGTATTCTCCAACTTGTATTTTATGATGAAGTTCAGATTTTTGGAAACTGGTGGTCGGCAAATGGGAATTCCGGCGAAAAAGCCTCGTTTTTTAGCTTATATTATATGAGTCCATTTGTACAAAGCTCTATAGTGGGTAAAACCACCGGGTACAGTATCCGTTGCATAAGGAATTAAAAAATCATTGGGTATGAACTTCCGGGCAAACCCGGGGTCCGGCCTTGCCCAGGGGAGTGGTGGATGCGGATACGGGAGGCTGAAATTAAACCACCGCCACCCCTTGGTTTAGAACTCGTCGGGGAGGGCTTTCAGTTGTTCATAGGTGAAAACAGGCCCATCCTTGCATATATAGGTGCTGCCGATATTGCAGCGGCCGCATTTACCCAGCCCGCACTGCATTTTCATTTCCAGTGTCGTGATCACGTCCTTTGGCGCAAAACCAAGACGGTCGAGCGACTGAAGAGTGTACTTGATCATGATCGGTGGTCCGCAGGTGATGACTTTGGTATTTGCAATCTCCGGTTTCACCACTTCTTCAAGGATCTTGGGAACCACGCCTACATTATCTTTCCAGGTTTCTTCAGGCTTGTCGATGGTAAGCACAACCTTGATGCTTGTATTTTTCTTCCACTCCTCTATTTCTTCCTTGTAACAAAGGTCTGCGGATGTGCGGGCACCGTATAGTATCGTGAAGTCCTTGTAATCTCCCCGGTTGTCGATACAATACTGTATCAGTGAACGCAGGGGCGCCAAACCGATACCTCCGCCCACGAAAAGCAGGTTTTTCCCTTTGATGTCATCCAGGGGGAACCAGTTGCCGTAAGGACCACGGATCCCGACATCATCTCCTTCCTCAAGATCGGTATGGATATCGGCAGTAACAACTCCCGCCCTTTTTATGGAGCAATCAAAATATCCCTTACGGGTGGCCGATGATGAAATACAAAAGGTGCATTCCCCCGAACCCAGTAATGAAAATTCAACAAACTGTCCCGGCTGCCAGGAAAATTTCTCGGAAATACTGTCGTCTTTGAATTTCAGCCTGTAGGTGCGAACATCAGGTGTTTCCTGGATAATCCGGTCAATCTTGGCGAGGGAGGGAACTAATAATGCTTCCATAAATATTTTACTTTATATTTTTTAAACCGTGATTCTGCGGGTATTTCACAGGAGCCGCATCAGGTGAACGGAATGGAACCGTTACGGCGGTGTGAAAATACGGGTAGGATCACACTTCCATCGGTGCTGCTGCAACGTGGTTTACTACCTCAAAGATGGAAATGTTCACCGGGCAGGATATCGCGCAATGGCCGCAGCCCACGCACAGATTTACGCCGAACCTTTCCTTGTAATACACGAACTTATGCATAGACCTTTGTCTCCAGCGGCGGTATTTGGCAGGGCGCGGATTATGGCCGCCTGCCTCCAGGGTGAAGTACACATTGTTACAGGAATCGTAACTTTTGTACCTCACTCCCGTGTCTTTGATTTTCTCGTCACTGATCTTGAAACAGTGGCAGGTCGGACAAATAAAGGCACAGGTGTTGCAGCTGACGCAGTTTCTTGTAGCTTCCTCATAAGCTGTTGAGTCAAACCGTTTCGACATCTTTTCATTGACGTCCTTATAATCCATTTTAAGGCGGAAAGAAGCGGCAAATGCCTCATATTGCTTCTTCATTTCATCTAACGCCTGCTGACTGCCGGCTGCAGACTCCTTTCCGAGGTTTTCCTTAAGAAAATTTTCGCCTTTTTCGGTTCGGGCCTGTAAATAAACTTTTCCTCCGGGGCCGCTCACCACGGCTACGTCCAGGGCATCCAGGTTTTCCAGGTCATAGTCCAGGGAAGTGCAGAAACACTGGGTGTCGGCCTTGTCGCAACGCTTGGAAAAGATCACCGTGTTGGCACGGCGATTCAGGAAGTCGCTGTCAATATAATCCCACTTGTTCACTGCTTCTAACACCTGCAATCCGCGTGCATCGCAATGCTTCACGCCAAGGATCACCCGCGGGCCTGAAAGCTGGTCCTGCCCGGTTTCATGGATGCTTGTGCCTGCGCTGGTCGCTTCATACTTCATGATCTTTGAAGCACGCGGGAAAAACAAGGGCTTCACGCTCATGGTCATGGCAATTGGCGAATCAGGGTCGCATTCCTTCAAAGATGAAACTTTTTTATAATCATACTTCCCGAATTTCTCAACGGGAGCATAGGTTTCATGTTTGCTGATAATGGCTTCATAGAGTTTCTGCAAGCCATCTTTATCGGTAACAAAAGTTGAAAAGCTCATAATCTGTCGTTCGGATTACAGTATAAAATCATCGGGATCCTTAAGGCTGTATTTGTAGAAAGCCCCGCGGTCACCTTCTTCGACACCCGCCAGGTGGTTCTGGAAGTTGTCATAAATCACCTTCTCGTTCTGTTTATGCAGAAGATGCGCGGCAGGTGGCTTGGACAGGCTTTTTCGCAGTTGCGGCAGTCGACGCAACGGCCCGCCAGGTGCAGCGACCATGTCATCAGGGCATGGAAGGCGCTGGATGCCGTGTTTGAACCGTTATAGATCGTTGCCGTTTCCTGGTCTATGCAACATTTGGCGCAGTAACACAGCGGACAGGAATGCCTGCAGGCGTTGCAGCGGATGCAGTTATCGAAGATCTCTTCGAAATATTCCCGCCGTTCAACGAGGCCTTTTACGGCAAGCCCGGCGATATCTGCATTTACGATATAATCCTTCTTCCCCCTGGGGCTGCCCAGCATTTCATCATATACTACGGCATCAGGGACGATGCATTCAATGCAATTCTGCATTTTCTGCCCCTTTTCGTCGACAACCCCTTCGCAGGCGATGCCTATGATGTAAAGATTATCGCGTTTTACCTGGCTCTCGGTAAGAAGGAGGTTGAGTGAACGGCTGTCGCAGCCTTTCACAACCAGCCCAACCCTCTTATTCCGGGTATGGTCGGCTTTCAGGTAGTTCGACAGGTTGAACACTGATTTTTCGGTAAAAACCAAGGCCGGCACTTCCTTCGGATCGTTGATCACGACAGGAACCTGGTTGTCGTCAAAGCCGTTCATACGGTAGCCGACAAACACGTCGATCTTACCTTCTGCAAACAGCTTCGCGGCAATGTCCTGGATCTGTTTTGAATAGTCCATTATTTGCTGAAATTTTCTTTTTTATACAAATGAAGGGGGCCGAGCTTTACAACATCTTCGGTCACTTTTTTAACGACCTGGGCGAATTTGGCGCCTTCGGCAGCCGATACCCAGCTGAACTGAACCCTGTGTTCATGGAAGCCCACCATCTTCAACAACTCCTTGGTCACCAGGAAACGCCTGCGGGCATAATAATTCCCGCTGATGTAATGGCAATCGCCCGGATGACAGCCCGAGATCAGCACGCCATCCGCGGTGGTCTGCAAGGCTTTAATGATAAACCAGGGATCTACCCGCGAAGAACAGGGTACGCGTATAATGCGGATGTTCGGCGGATACTGCGTACGCGAAGTACCTGTGAGGTCCGACCCTGCGTAGGAACACCAGTTGCAGAGAATGCCCACGATCACCGGCTTCCATTCGGGAGGGGCAATCAATTCGGGTTTTTCAATGCTTACGATCTTGTCTTTTACTTCTTCCATCAGATGGCAACTATCTCGTTAATGATTTGTGGATCTGTAAACCCGGCCAGGTTAATGGCCATGGAACGGCAGATGGCTACGCAGGAACCGCAACCCTGGCAAACGCCTTCGTTGATCTTGGCCACAGTGCGCATTTCTTTTGCGCCATGCCCGAGGGGGATATCTTCTGTAACGATAGCCTGGTAAGGACAAACCTTTACACAGTTCTGGCAGCCGCTGCAAAAATCCTTGTTCACTGTTGAGACCATCGGGTCTTTCTTGATGGTATCTCCGGCAAAAAGTCCGCACACCTTGGCTGCACAGGCCGATGCCTGGGCTACCGTCTCCGGGATGTCCTTCGGAGCCTGGGTACAGCCTGCAAGGAAAATGCCTGCCTTGGCTGTCTCAACCGGGCGTAACTTCGGATGGGCTTCGGAAAGGTAACCGTACTTGTCGTATGAAATTCCAAGAAGCCTTGCGAGGGCCGGGTTTTCCTTGTCGGGAATAATGGCCGTGGCAAGAACCACGAGATCGGCTTCGACTTCGACTTCCTGTCCAAGTTGACCGTCTTCCCCGCGGACCATAAGCTTCTCCCCTTTCTGGTAGATCTTTGAAACACGGCCGCGGAGGTATACCGCCCCGGTCTCAACCTGAGCCCTGTTCACGAATTCCTCGTACCCCTTCCCTGCCGCGCGTATATCCATATAGAAAATATAAGCCCTCGAATCATGCACTTTATGGTGCAGGAGGATGGCATGCTTGGCTGTATACATGCAGCAGATCTTCGAGCAGAATTCAATGCCCTTGGCCTTGTCGCGCGACCCGACGCATTTGATGAAAACCACGGTCTTGGGGACTTTCCCGTCGGATGGCCTGACAGGCAATCCCCCGGTAGGGCCGTTGGCCGATACCATGCGCTCGAATTCCAGGGAGTTGATGATGTCCTTGTAACGCCCGACCCCATATTCTTCATAAGGCGTGGCATCCCAAAGGTCATAGCCGGTTGCAACAACAACGGCGCCTATCTCCCTTTCGATGACCTCATCCGTCATCTTAAAATCAATAGCGCCTTTTTCGCAGAATTTTGCACATATCCCGCATTTCCCTTTCAGCAGCATTGTGCAGTGCTTTGCATCTATAACAGGTTTGTTAGGAACCGCCTGGGGGAAAGGAGTGTAAATGGCTTTGCGTGTATCGATCCCCATATTATACTCATTCGGGACTTTGACCGGGCATTTCTGCCAGCAGGCTCCGCAACCTGTACATGACTTGAAGTTCACGTATGAGGCTTTCTTCCGGATCTTGGCCTTGTAATTGCCCACGTAACCGTCGAGTTCAATAACTTCCGAATAGGGGATAAGTTCAATAAAAGGATGTGAGGCTACATCCACCATCTTTGGAGTGAGGATGCACTGTGAACAGTCCAGCGTTGGGAAGGTTTCATCGAGCTGAGCCATGCGGCCCCCGATTGACGGGCTTCTTTCAACAAGGGTCACCGGGATGCGTGCATCGGCAATGTCCAGGGCAGCCTGTATGCCGGCAATCCCGCCGCCGATGACAAGTGCTCGTTTGGTAACGGGGACCGAGATCTCGTGCAGCTGTTCGTTGGCGATGGATTTGGCAACAGCCATTCTCACCAGGTCCCCCGCTTTATCGGTAGCAGCTTTTTTATCTTTCTGGTGGACCCAGGATGAATGTTCGCGGATATTGGCCACTTCCAGCAGGTACGGGTTCATCCCGGCATCGCTGAGCGCCTTGCGGAAGGTCTTCTCATGCATACGGGGGGAACAGGCCGCCACGACGATCGATGTAAGCCTGTACTGCACAATGGCGTCCCTGATCATCTGCTGTCCGGGATCGGAACACATGTACTTGTAATCAACGGCAAACTTGACTTCCCTGATCTTTTTGGCTTCCTCAACAACGGTCGGGACGTCCACAAAGTCGGCAATGTTAGCGCCGCAGAAACAAACGAATACTCCTACTCTTGCCATTATTCAACCTCACTTTCTGCCTTTACGGCTTTTTTGCCTTTGGCGGTTTTTTTTGGTTCTTCTATCACTTCGCCGATATGGGCCAATGCACCGTCGACAGGGACGATATGCTTGGAAAACATCATTTTATCTTTCGGATAGCCGAAAGCCATAGCCATCAGCTGGGTGAGATAAAAGATCGGGAGATCATATCTGACTTTAAATTTCTTCTCAATATCAGGCTGTCTCATATCGAGGTTCGACTGGCAGAGCGGGCAGGCTACAACAATGGCATGGGCCCCGCTTTCTTTTGCCATTTCGAGGATCTTTCCGCTAAGCTGCAGTACCACATCGGTATCGGAAATGGAAAAAGAAGCTCCACAGCATTCGGTCTTGAAATCGAAGGGCATTGCTTTTGCGCCTAAAGCCTCCACTATCCGGTCCATCGACATGGGGTATTCTGGTGAATCGAACTGGGTGATGGCTTTTGGCCGGGTCAGAAGGCAGCCGTAATAGCAGGCGATCTTCATCCCGCTGATAGGACTGGTAACCTTGGTCTTGATGGCTTCAATCCCGACATCCTCATAACAGTACTGGAGCATGGATTTTACAGCTACCCTGCCCTGATACTGGCCTTCGCCTACAACAGCGGTATTGATCTTCCTGGCCAGTTCAGGGTTCTCATCCATATGTATTTTAGTGAATTTCATGCGCTGGTAACAGGAAGCGCAGGGGACGGTCATGGTGTCATTACTGAGTTTTTCGGCAAGCACCAGGTTGCGCAAAGGCAGGGCATATGCCAGGCTTTCGTTCATGGTGTGTGCGGATGTGGCGCCGCAGCAATTCCAGTCGGGGATCTCTTCCATCTCGACATCCAGGGTCTTCATGACCATTTTAACGGTCTGGTCAAACTCCTCGCTGGTGCCGTGTGCAGAACAACCCGGGAAATAGGTTACTTTTTTCATCTTTAACTTCTTATTTGCTCTGTTGTTCAAGTTTATCGGCCATTTCGTACATTTTCTTAATGGCTTTTGCACTTTTCATTGATTTCACTCCCAAAGGAATTTTTCCTTTCAGCAGGGCCTTGGGGGCAAGGTGCATATCCTTGAAAAGATTTCGCGTACGGATATTGAATTCGGCCATCATGCGCAGCTCATAATTCCTGCCGTATCGCCTGATCATATCCAGGAAGATCTCGTGGAATTTCCTGATGTTCTTTACCTGTTTTGAATCCGGATGGAAATTCTCCTCAATAGCCATGTGCCGCACAGCTTCCATGACTGCAGGGATATTGATCTCCCTCGGGCAGCGGCCGGAACAGGCAGAACAGGTAAGGCAGAACCAGGTGGAGTTAGCCATCTGGCATTCTTCCTTAAGTTCCAGCTTGATCATCTGCATGATCTCCCTGGGTGGAAAATCCATGAAATTTGAGACCGGGCAGGTCGACACGCATTTGCCGCACTGGTAACATTCCAGGACGTCTGAGCCGCTCTTTTCATTCACGGCTTCCAGGAAGGTGTTTTTCCCTTTGTATGAGAGTGTTATCATATAAAAACCTCGTGCTGTTAAAATATTAACAGCCCAAAGTTACTAAAGATTTCTTTTGGATAGAATCTAAATTACAGCTGATTTTCAAGGAAGAGAATTAAACCCTTATCTAAGTTTCCAGTCACTGGTCACTAGTCACTAGTCACATTCCCCTTCCTCCTGTCAGCATACCGTAAATCCTTGGTGCCATGCTCCGGATTATAACACCGCTGCCGATGCAAAATACAAGAATGGTCAGAGGCAGCAGGATGTAAGCGAGGAGGGCCGGAGCCTGCAGTGGGGAGAGCAGGGTGAGTGCAGGGTTGATAAGGTATGCGACGAGCGGGGCATGCATGGCATAGATCATGAAAGCGAAAGACGACAACCATATAAACCAAGGGCGTTCCATGCACCATGCTGCGAGGGGATCCAACCCGTACCAGCAGGCGATCAGCCCGCTCAGGACCACGGTCTTATGCATCAGGGTCAGCACGGGAAACATCGCATTTTCCAGGTATGCCTGCCCCTTCAGCGCAATCAAAGTCTTTATCAGTGCAAACGAAATGAACACTATGCCCCAGGCAGCAGGTTTCAGTCCGCGTGATGGATGCTCGATATTGAAACCTGTCTTTTGCATCCAGATTCCAAGGGAAAAGAACAGCAGCCCCTCTCCTTCGATTAGACCCAGGTTGATCGTGGCAAGCCACATAAGAATGGTGAACGAAAAAAAGACCCAACGGCCAACCCTGTTCGTAACGCACCAGCGTATTGCAGGATAGGCAAGGTTGTAAATAAACAGTACACGGATGAACCAGAGCTGGTAGGGCACGGGCAGCAGGATCCAGCGGGCAAGCAACTCATACCATTGATAATCATGGATCAGCATCCTGGTATTGTCAATCTGGACCACATGCGAGGAGGACACCAGCTCACGTGTATATGGGAACATCTCAAGCCCGTATGTGAAGGCCAGTCCCAGGGCACTCCAGATCAGGTAAGGGAGAAACAGGGTGCGGAACCGCTTTCCTGCCCTTGCCTTATAGGGCCGGTCGTCGTGCATCGCGAATAAAAATCCTGAAATGATAAAAAGCATAGGTATCCTGAAACGGAAGATCCCGTTAGAGAGGAAGTATTCAATGAAACCTGTTATTGACCATCCCTCGTCAGGAATGGTCCATGGTTGCAGGTAACGCTCATGCATATTATACCCGTGCACAAACACGAGTAAAGCCATTGAGATGAATGACCAGAATTTGAACTTGCTGCTGGTGAATGACGACAGGATCTGTGATGTCATTTCATTATGAAAAAAAGAACCCTTAATTTTTCTCCTCTACCCTCCATAGTACATGGAAAGTTCGGAAAAATCAAGGGTTCCTGGTTAAGTTTGTTTCAGGTTTACTGCAACGTAAACTTGATTGGTAAGTTAAACTGTACACGCACAGGTTGTCCGCGCTGCTTGCCTGCAGCCCATTTGGGCATGGCTTTCACGATACGGATTGCCTCTTCGTCGCAGCCGCCGCCGATACCACGTTTCACAACCACATTACTGGTCGATCCGTCAGGTTCAACAACGAAAGCAACGAAAACACGTCCCTGGATGCCAAGTTCTTTGGCTTCTTCAGGGTATTTAAGGTTTTCGCCCAGCCATTTGTACAGGGCAGCTTCGCCGCCAGGGAATGTTGGAGGTTCCTCAACGATGAGGAACACTTCAGCTTCCACTTTCTGTTCGATAACCTGGGTCTTTACCTCTTTCTCTTCCACCTGGACTTCCTCGCTGGGTACTTCAGTGTTTCCTTTCTGGGCAAGCAGGTCCTGCTTACCGAAATCAGATTCCACGTTGGTGTCTTCCACAACTTTAGGCGCAGTGAACTTTACCTTTTCCACAAGTGCTTCAGGGGGAGGGGGCGGCGGCGGAGGTGGTGGCAGATCTTCCTTGGGCATGTTCAGCATTTCTGCCGTTACTGATTTTTCCTTTTCCCTGAGCAATTTTTCCTTGTTCAGGTATGCATTGATTAAAGGATAGGCAGCGGCGGACATAATGACGAGGAGGCCAATGATCAGGGAAATCGTAAGATACCGGCGGTACTTCTTGCGAAGCACATAAGATCCGTATTCCTTGTTACGATTCTTGAAGACGATTTCCTCCAGCGATTCTACACGCTGATTTTCAATTGCCATACGTTATATTTTTAAACGTTCATTAAAACTTATTTAGGAGCAGTTTTCAACATATCCTTTTCAAGTGGGCTCATATCTACAATTGCATAACTGGCAATGTTGCAGATAGCCATCTCGTCGATAATATTGACAATGTCCTTGTACTTTGCTTTCTCGTCGGCCTTGATCAGAACGATGGGGCCTTTTTTATCGTCCCTTTTCATCTTCTTGATCTCGTTCTCGAGTGTAGTATCAGCCACCACAATTTTTCCTGTAACCCTTTTATCGCGGTATTCGGCAATCTTAGTAAACAGGTCGCGGTTCTTGTCCAACAGGATTTTACGGATTCCATCCTTGCTGAAGTTTGTTTTAACCAATGCAGGCAGAGGGGGCTTTTTAGGGTCGGCCATACCGATGTAATAATACACCTTGTCGCCTTCTGAAAGAATAATGTTCAGGGTACGGAAAGCCGAGATCTGGGGCTGATTTTTATCCTGATTTTGATTATCCTTTTCAGGCATGGTAATGACCATTACTTTAGCCTTGCTGAAAGCGGTAGTCAGCATGAAAAAAGTGATCAGCAAACACATCAGGTCGACCATAGGGGTCATGTCGATGCGTGTGCCATGCTTCTTAGGCCTGCGTTTACCACCTTTTTTACCTTTTTCTTCTTGAATTATTTCGGCCATATAGGATTTTCTTTAACGTTTGGTTTCTCTTTACTTGGTTGCAGGCGGAAGATCCTTCAAGGCAACTTCTTCCTTTTGCAGGTTGGTAACGAGATTAAATTTATTCACCTTGTTGTCCTGTAACAAGTCCATGACCTTCTTGACTAGTTTATAGTCAGTGTCAGCATCACCCTTGATAGCGACTTCAGCTCCGACATTTGTAAGGCGCGCCTCGCGTACCCACCATGCAAGCTGGTTATCTGTTGAATCCATTGGGATGCCTGTTTGCAGTTTCTCCTTCTCTTTGGAATCTTTCGAATTAAGCCATGTTTTCAAGTCCTTAATAGGTAATCCAAATGACGACATGGTTCCAAATTTGGCAATTTCCGCTTTGGTGAAAGTGATCTTATACTGCTCCCCGATTTTTCCCAGCAGCTTGCTGCGGAAATGAGTCGAAGTATCTCTACCGTTGTCAATATTGAAATAGACCTTACCATCCTTTGCAATGAAGATGGTCATAAGGTCTGCATCAGGGGCCTGTTTTTCCGAGATCGATTGAGGTGTTGTAATGACAGCAGCCTCTTGAGGACGGAATGAAGCCGTAAGCAACAGAAAGATCAGTAGCACAGAAAACAAATCCACCATGGGTGTCATGTCTATATGCGGTGTTCTAACCGGTGGTTTTATCTTTGGCATGGAATTCTGGTTTTAAATTATAAATACACAGTATTATGTACATAATTTGTTGAAACGCCAAAAATATTACTTGGCAGAAGCTGCAAATGACTGTACAAGGCTGAATCCTGCCTCATCAATTTTATAGGTAAAACTATCGATTTGTGTTGAGAAACTATTGTAAAGAACAATGGCCAGCAATGATCCGGTGATACCGAAAGCAGTATTGATAAGGGCCTCAGAAATACCGGTTGCAAGTGCAAGTGCATCAGGGCTGCCGGCCTGGGCCAGAGCTCCGAATGCGCGGATCATCCCAAGTACTGTTCCCAAAAGTCCGATCAACACTGAGATCGAAGCAATGGTTGAAAGGATGACAAGGTTCCTCGAAAGCATCGGAAGCTCAAGAGCTGAAGCTTCTTCAAATTCCTTCTGCAGGGCAACGATCTTCTGGTCTTTAACCAGGGTTTTATCGTCCTGGAGAGAGCGGTAGCGAACAAGACCAGCTTTCATAACATTTGCCAGCGAACCTTTCTGCTTATCGCAAGCTACGATAGCATCTTCGATTTTGTTGGAATCCAGAAGGCCCTGTAAGTTCTTTACAAATACATTGATACGGCCCTTTCCCTGTGCACGGGTCAAAGTAATCAGACGCTCGATTGAGAAAATGATCAGGATAAGGTTAACAGTCATCAGGAGAGGCACGATCATTCCCCCTTTGTAAATGATCCCGAGATAGTTGCCAGGCAGCGGAGTGCCATTATGGTTTCCGCCTTCGAAGTTGATAGGGTTACCCATCACATACTTGAAGATTAAGTAAGATACGATAAGGGCTATGATCATTGCTCCTAACGTAAACACCGATCTTAAGGCGTCCATTAATCCGCCTTTGCTGCTTTTGTTGCTCATCGTTAATTGAATTTAAGTTATAAAATACTTGAATTTATTAGTTTTTTGTCATCTTTTGCTTGGTCACAAAAGTATAAAAATATTGATTGATTACCAAAACCCTCTAATTCACAAATTTTTTCAGGTTATCAATGATCTGTTTCGCTTTATCGGCTTTCTCGTCTTTCGGGTCTATTGCCAGAACTTTATTGCTGTATGCTATTGCCGTTACTGCGTATTCCTTATTCTTGGTCCCGGCATACTGAAGGAAATAATAATATGCAAGGTAATAAAAAGCTTCTATGCGCTCTTTGGCATATTTTGCCGTATCGCTCTGGGTTTTGGCAATGATAGTTTCATAGATGGGTTTTGCCAGGCCCTCTTTGCTGGTTGAGTCAATATTCGACCTGGTGCGGGCCCTCCAAACAAAACCTGTAATATGATCAGGCTGCATTTGATTGAAAATTGCCAGGTTCGTATCGGCCTGCTGAAAGTCCCTGACATTGTAAAAGATTTTGCCAAGGTTGTAGTAATCCATCGGCACTGCTTTTTTCAAGGCTATCTTCTTTTGATAGGTTTCAATAGCTTTATCGTACTTTTTTATCTTGGTAAGGCATAACGCTGCTTCTGATAAAAGCTCCGGCTTGGTAGAATCAAGTTCAAACCCCTTAAGCAACTGCTCATAGGCCTGCTCGTCCATTTTATTCCTGGCCAGTATCCTGCCATAGTAAATGTAATCTGCTGAACGGATCTTTTCAGGCTTCTCGTTGGTAATAAATTTCTTGATATAATATAATGCTTTATCGTATTGTGAAGTTTCAAAATATGCGTAGGCAAGAGCCCTGTTCAGGTCATTGTTTGTTGAATCGACCTTGTAAACTGCATTGAGCTGGTTGATGGCTTCTTTGTATTCCTGCAAGTCGAACAGGATATTCACAAATTGGATCCTTGCAGTGGTATTTCCGGCCGAAAGCTTAAGGAACTTTGCAAAGTCCCGCTTGGCATCATCATTCCGGTTGGCCTTTGCAAGAAGGAATCCTCTTTCCCTGTAAGCGGGAGCATAACTGGAGTCGATTTTAATGGCTTCATCATAATATGTGAGCGCGCTCTTGTATTGCTTGGCTCGCATCCAGAGCTGCCCTATGCGTACTTTGGCGAAAGGTGACTGGGGATTGAGGCTCTGTGCAATATTATAATTGGTGATCGCATTGGAACCGTCATTCAGCAACATGATATATGCATCTCCCTTGACTATAAACAACAAATAGTTTTTTGGATCAAGCTTTTCGGCAGCCTTTAATAAAGAAAATATCTGGGCAGTATCTTTTATAAGGGCTTTTACGTATCCGTTGGCCATCCTGATAAGGACATTGGCTTGTTTCACAGGCTCCATGACAATACTTTTATTTGCCTTGCTCGGCAGCAAGGCTGAAGCCTTTGAATAATAATCCAGGCCGGTTGCCTTGTCTTTATTAAGTAATGCTATTTCCCCCATACCTACCAGGTTCAGCGGATTGGCCGGATCTTTCTGAATGCCAAGCTGAAAGATGATCTTGGCAGAGTCAGAGATCTCTTTCAGCGAATAATTCGAAGTGTCGGAAAAGTATTCGTTGATGAAATTTTCGCCATAATTGTAATATGCATCCCCATCAGCCGGATTCTGTTTTATCAAGGCCTTATATGCAGAAGCAGCTGCCTTAAACTGTTCACTGCGCATAAGCCATATAGCGGCTTTGAGATCCTGGGCACGGACTTCCGTCAACAAGGTGCAAGCAAGCAATAAAATGATAACCAGTCCTGTCTTTTTTAAATTGCTCATCATAAAATAATTTCTACAAAGTTTAATGTTTAATTTGGACTATCCTAACCGGCATGGCTGCTGGCACCATCCCGGATCTTAATACGATCAGCTGGCCTTTCTCACCCGCAATGAATGAAGACAGCCCGAAGGCAAGGCCATGGTATGTCTGCCTGTTGATACAGTATACATTCCTTGTAAATGGGTAATCTCCCTGCGCAATATACGCCTGGTAGGGTTTGTAAAAGCTGGAACCGGGATCATTGGTACCCGGAGTACTCACACCTGCAACTTTCACCTGTTTCAGGAAACGGTTGGAAACAGTATCTTCCTTGTCACTGATCCAGTTCACGCTGATAACACCTATGGCATTAGGGTTGTTTGTGACAAATGAAATGACATCGGCATTGGAATTCACGGCAAAACAACTTGAAGGCAGGTTGGATAGATTGAATTTTTCTTTGATATACCTTGGGTTACATGACTTATAATTATCAAATACCACCTTGATATCCCCCAGTTTTGATTTTGGGTTCATCTGTTTCCATGTCCTGACCTCTCCTTTGAATATGCCTTCGATTTTATCATAAAAGAGGTTTGTGTCAGGATTTTCCGGATTGACAATAAACACAATCCCGTCAAAAGCGATCAGGGTTGTCTTTGGAACGAATTGCCTTTCGTTCAGATATTTCTCTTCCTCAACCGAAAGTTTTCGGCTGACAATCACCAGGGGCACCGAATCTTTCAAGAAAAGGTTGATAATATCGGATTCGTTTCCGTAAACCGCATCGACCTTCGCATATTTATAGATCACTCCGAAAGTATAGATCTCGGTATCCAGTAAAAGGCGGTAGGAATCGTCAATACCGACTTTGATACTTCCGTGCGTTGGATTGTCGGCCTCCTTGATACCGCTCCCTCCTCCGCAGGAAGCAAAAAACAGCAGGATTATCAACCCTGCCGCTCCGATTACCATGGTCCCGGTTTTTTTCGTCTTCATCAGATCATTAAATGCTTAAAATCAGCATGTTTATCAAAACACAAACACAAATTTATAAATAATATTATTGCGTCCTTAAAATTAATAGGCTAAAATAAACGGAATCAGCTGAAAATGCAAGAAAAATCGGTCATTCATCCTCTTCTTCCCGCGAATTGGACCATATCCGGGCCAGGCGGAAAGCACCATACAGGAAAAGAAAAACAGCGAAAATGACTTTGACCGTCTGGGGAAGGTATTTGAAATAAGGACTTGTGAAGACAAAAACCGCAAGTACAAAGTACAGGGCTGCAACGGTGTAAGCGAAATATTTGTAGTACCTTTTCATGAATTTACGAAGTGCGATTTACGATTTACGATTTAATCTGAGATTTACGATGTTCAAAATTCAATCGTAAACCTGGCTTCGGGCCTCGTAAATTGTTTCAGGTCTATCTCTGAACCTGGTAATATGGAATGTCCCAGTCCTGGTCGGGCCACTGGTTCCAGTAAGCAGGGTTGAGCACATGGCCATCTTTTCTTACAAGCCTTCTTTCATACAGGTTGATCATGGCGTTGAAAAGGATGTCGGTAACTCCGATCACTGAAGTTGGCAGGGCAGTGCCATCCTTTGCTTTTTCTTTTTCAGTTTTTACCACAAGACCGTTAACCTCCAGTATCCCTTTCAGGAATGTAAGCCTTTCATCAGAAGCGCCGGTCTCAACAACTGTACAACGCACCCCTTCAATTTCTGTAACCGTATGTTTCCCTTTAAGCATAATATTGTTATTTACGATTTACGTTCAGCCAAGCCGAAATGAGCACCGTTAAAATTTACAATTCTGCGAATAGTTCCGATTTACGAATTAATCCTGCATCCCGACATCTCGTTATCCCGCTATCTTAATATAGTCCGAAACTCAGTCCGTTGATCATCTCGAACACCGCGCTGAAGATACCGATTGCAAATATACCCGCCAGGCAGAGAATCAGGCCAAGGCTTGAATAGAAATCGCTTTTGATCTTAGGTATCGGCCTGTCGCTGCGGTTCAGGAACATTGCCTTGATGACCAGTAAATAATAGTATAATGATATGATCGTGTTGATAATTGCTATCAGGACCAGTATATACAAGCCGTGATTGGCGGCGGCGGCGAAAAGGAAGAACTTGCCAAAGAAGCCAGCTACCGGGGGGATCCCAGCCAGTGAAAAGAGTGACAGCATCATCACCATGGCCAGCCTGGGGTTAGTCCTGTATAAACCATCGTAATCATTGATCGTTTCGAATCCCGTACGGTTCGAAATGATGGCGACAACACCGAAGGCGCCAAGATTTGAGAAGATATAGACAAGTACAAAATAGATCACGGTGGCCATACCGTATTGGCTCTGCCCTATAATTCCAAGCAGGATGAAACCGGCCTGTGCGATTGACGAAAACGCCAGGAACCGTTTAAGGTTTTGCTGGCGGATGGCAAAGAGGTTACCCAGCGTGATGGTCAGAATAATTATAATGTACAGCATATTGCTCCACATCAGAGCAATCTTGCTGAATACGGTAAATAAAAGAATTGTTAAAATAAATGCAGCTGCTCCTTTGGAAACAACCGACAGGTATGAGGTAATATTTACTGGCGCTCCTTCGTAAACATCGGCAGTCCATAAATGGAACGGAACCAGGGAGATTTTAAATGCCATGCCTGCAAAGAAGAAGATAAATCCCAGGACCTGCAGAGGGGTGCCGGTGAATGCCGGTCCCACTTCAGCGAAATATAAGGTGCCTGTGGTTCCATAGACCATCGACAATCCGTAAAGAAGAATGCCTGAGGAAAGGGCTGATGAGAAAATGAGTTTCACGCCTGCTTCAGCTGATTTCTCCTTGAAACGTTCGAAAGCGGCAAGCGCGGCCAGGGGAATTGTCGCAAGTTCCAGTCCGAGGTAGAACATCAGGAAATCGCCGGAGGAGATCATATACTGCATCCCGATAAGAGTGGAAAGCATAAGGATGTAATATTCGCTGATCTTTTCCTTGTTCTCGGGTTTCCTGAGCCAGTCGGCGCTCTGTATCATAACGATCAGCGCCCCGATATTCAGGATATTCTTAAGCATCAGTGTCAGAGCCGTGGTCTGGTACATCCCGCCGAACAATATCCCTGTAGGCCCCGGAATAAAACCAAGGATCAGAACAGCCGTCATCAGGAGGATGGCTGCTGTAATGACATTATGCTTTTTATCAGCGGGAAGGAAAATCTCAACAAGCAAAAGAATCACCGTGATGGCAATCAGCAGTAATTCGTGTCTCATGATCAACATGGGTCAGATATTTATTTGTTTCTTACTTTTTTCGATTTAATGAAGAATGGGACCTGCCAGTAATATTCTCTGCATGACCGGTACCAGTCCGTTATTGATCATATCGCTCAGCCAGAGTGGCGCCATCCCGATAGCCGTAATCCCCAGGATGAGGGTCACTACGCTCATACGGTCAAACCATTTTGCATCAATAATATGATTGAATTCAGGGTTTTTTATTTTACCCAAAAGCAGGATTCCTACCACACGCAGAATATAAACGGCGGTAACAACAATTGAAGAAGCTGCGATGATGGTACATACCCTGTGGAATACATCATTATGCTGGAATGAACCCACGAAGATTGTCATTTCTGCGACGAATCCACTGAATCCGGGAAGGCCGAGCGAAGCGAGGCCGCCGATCACATATGCAACACCGAGAAACGGCATGACTTTCATCAGTCCGCCCATTTCGTTGATAAGCCTGGTGTGAGTACGCCCGTAAATCATGCCGATCAATGCAAAGAAAAGGGCTGTCATGATACCGTGGGAGATCATCTGCATAATGGCCCCGTTCATTGCAGTCTGGTTCATCATCAGTACCGCGAAAAGGACGAGGGCACAATGGCTCACAGAGGAATATGCGTTGATATATTTAAGGTCTTTCTGCCAGATAGCGCCGAATGCGCCGTAAATCACGCCGATAGTCGTAAGGATCAGGAATATCCAGGCCATTTCATGTGCTGCTCCCGGAAGAAGGAATACGGCAACGCGATAGCAACCGTACCCCCCGAGCTTCATCAGAACGCCTGCATGAAGCATTGATACGGCAGTAGGTGCCGAAGCGTGACCATCGGGCGACCATGTGTGGAAAGGGAAAAGAGCTCCAAGAACCCCGAATCCTATGAAGAGAAATGGGAAAAAGAAGCGTTGTGCAGGCATCGGAATAGCCACTTTGGATATCTGGATCAGGTTAAATGTAAGAGGACCTCCACCGGGGGCAGAATTAAAATACAGGCCCAGTAAGCCCAGCATGATCAAAGCCGAACCGCCCATCAGCATCAGGGTTAGCTTCATTGCCGAATAATGCCGCGGGCCGCTCCCCCAGATACCAATTAGCAAATACATCGGGATCACTGCAATTTCATAGAACAGGAATAGGGTGAAGAGGTCAAGAGAGATAAAAAAGCCGAATACACCGGCAGCAAGAAGGATAAGAGAAGTAAAAAATTCCCTGGGCAGATCCGTGACATCCCAGGAAGCAAAGATCCCTGCAAAGATCACTATCGAAGTCAGGCCTATCATAGCGACCGAAACCCCATCCACACCTATAAAGAAATGTATATTCAGGTTCTTGTACCAGACCATATCCTGGGAGAAAAGTATTTCGGCAGTATTCCCTGCAGCCCTTGCAGCCAGGAAAAGATAAATGAGAAACCCGGCCAGGATCAGCTGACAGCTCATACCGACAACAGCGGTCCATTTGACCTGCATATGGGTCTTGCTGAAAAATATCCCAATGACAGTGAGGACAGGGATTACGATGAACAATAACAGAAAGCTCATTATCTTATCGTTTTAATTGGTCCATAAATAAATGAATAACAAAGCAAGGGCAATAACCCCCGAAATGAAAGCAAGGGCATACTGCTGGAGCTGCCCGCTCTGGAATCCCTTGATCCTGTCGGAAACCACATTGGTGACATAGGCAAACTGGTTCATGGTCCCGTCGACAATATGGCGGTCGAACCATGCAACCGGGCGGGATACATAGTTGAATAATATTTTTTTTGTGATGAAAAGATACACTTCATCAATATAAAACTTGCTGTAAGCGGCTGTATAAAACCCGCCGAGAGCAGTTGCAATTTTTTTCGAGGTGTCGGAACTTTTCATATACAGCATGGTGGCAATCCCGATCCCTATTAGTGCAATAAAAATTGATGGGATTGCAATGCCCCATTCGGTATGGGCCTCGAACGGCATGCTGTCGGATGTTACAAGTTTGGTAAAAGGAATAAAACCTGCAAATGTTGAACCGATAGCCAAAACGATCAGCGGCAAGGTCATGGTCACCGGGGCTTCGTGCGGTGTATGATGATAATGCTGGTCTTTCCCCCAGAACACATTGAAATAAAGACGGAACATATAAAAGGCTGTCATGCCTGCAACCAGGTACTCCATGGCAAACAAGGCTTTGTTATGATGGAAAGCCGCAACGAGGATCTCATCCTTGCTGAAAAAACCTGCAAACGGCGGTATACCGGAAATGGCCAGGCATGCGATAAGGAAGGTCGCATGCGTTATGGGCAGGTATTTCCTCAGCCCTCCCATCTCGTTCATATAATTCGAATGGACAGCATGGATTATGGCGCCGGCCCCGAGGAAAAGCAAGGCTTTGAAGAAAGCATGTGTGAACAGGTGGAACATCGAAGCCATATAACCCAGGCCTTCTTCACCACCATATCCTGAAACACCAAGCGCAAGCATCATATAGCCGATCTGCGACATGGTGGAATAGGCAAGGACACGCTTGATATCATACTGGGTGCAGGCTATCACAGCTGCAAATAATGATGTAAACCCTCCTACCCAGGCCACAATCTCAAGGGCCGATTGTTCATGATGGAAGATCGGGAACATACGTGCGACAAGATAAACACCTGCAACAACCATGGTTGCCGCATGGATAAGGGCCGAAACAGGAGTCGGGCCTTCCATGGCATCAGGCAGCCAGATATGCAAGGGGAACATGGCCGATTTACCGGCGCCGCCCATAAAAATAAAGAGCATAGCCCAGGTCATGGTCGACATGCCCAGGAACATGATACCCTGCCCCGATGTGAAAGCCGGGCTGTTCGGGCCTGTCAGTGTGATGAAATCAAAAGTGCCTGTGGTATAGGAAAGTACCAATATGCCGATGAGAAAGCCAAGGTCGGCAAAGCGGGTTACTATGAAAGCTTTTTTGCTTGCAGCGACCGCCGAATCTTTTTCATAGTAAAATCCTATCAGCAGAAATGAAGAGACCCCGACGAGCTCCCAGAAAATATACATCTGGAAAATGTTGGTTGCGATAACAAGGCCAAGCATCGAAAAGCTGAACAGGGAAAGAATTGAGAAGAAACGAGCAAATCCCTTTTCCCCTTTCATATATCCTAAGGAATAAATATGCACCATGAACGATACGGTAGTGATAACGATCAGCATCATCACCGAAATGGGGTCAAGCAGAACGCCTATGTCGATATGTAGCTTATCGGTGAGGTGAAGCCAGGTGTAACTGATCCCGATCACTTTCTGAAAAGCGCCGCCAACCTTGTCAAGTACGAAAAAATATTTGTAGGCTGTAAATAATGCAAGGCAAAAATTGATACCGAGTCCGGTGGTACCAATAATTCCCGTCACTATCGGTTTAAACCTGTTGCCGGTAAGCCCGGTGATCACAAATACCAGCAGGGGTATCAGCAGTATCCAGATGGTGTAACTGAAATCGATCATATGTTGGTTATATTATGCGTTAGTCATTTTTACAAAGCCATGGGCCATGAGCCATGAGCCATGATTTTTCCCTTAGGGCTAATACTTCATTTCATTCATCTTCTCCACATCAATATTTACCAAACGGCGGTATATGTTGATGATAATTGCTATTGCTACGGAAGCTTCAGCGGCGGCAACGGCAATGATGAAGAGTGTAAAAAACATCCCCTCCAGGTGCCCGGGGAAGAGGATTTTGTTAAAGGCCACGAAATTGATACAAACCGAATTCAGTATGAGTTCGATCGACATCAGCATGGTGATCAGGTTTTTCCTTACCAGGAAACCGTAAATCCCGATAAAAAACATTGTCGTGGACAACACAAGGAACCAGTGAATAGGAACGCCTTCAAACATAGCGGAATATTTTTAAATTAATCTTTTCTTTTCTTTGCCAGTATAATAGAGCCGATCATGGCTGCCAGCAGCAGCACGCTGATGACTTCGAAAGGCAGGGCATAACCGTATTTACCGGTACTTAGCATGCCCTCGCCTATAGTCCTGATATTAGTT
The DNA here is from genome assembly GCA_903837605.1 of uncultured Bacteroidales bacterium. Taxonomy (GTDB): domain Bacteria; phylum Bacteroidota; class Bacteroidia; order Bacteroidales; family FEN-979; genus CAIRDP01. The sequence goes on from CAILVF010000087.1 coordinate 78,493, forward strand.
CTTGCAGGGTCAAAGTTTTTTTGTATAAACTGGGTCTGCAAAATAGTGAGTATGCACAAAATAGCGCCAGCAACGGCAGCAACAGCGGCATATATCCTCTTTGTAACCGGCGGGATAGCCAGCTTTTCGCTGATATGGCTGGTCAGCAGAACTGAGAAGATGATCAGGACCACGATTCCTCCTGCATACAAGGTGAGCTGGATCGCTGCAAGGAAGTTAAACCCGAGCAGGAAATACAGTCCCGATGTGGAGACCAGGACGAAAAGCAGGAACGTAGCGGCCCGGAGGATGCGGCGGCTGGTCACTGTCAGCAGTGAAAAAACTACGATCACTACCGAAAATAGCAAAAACATAAATTGATTGTTCGTCATCACTCTACACCTTTAATAATGGATGAACCGGGTTGATTTAACACTTTTGTCAGTTTGGAACGGTCGAAAACCGCATGTTCAAACTCCTGTCCGAAACCAAGGGCATTTGAAGGGCAATTCTTTACGCATAATCCGCAGAAAGTGCACATTCCAAGATGATAGATGTGCTTGTCGATGATACGTTTCGGTTTGCCGTCTTCGCCTGTAACCTTTACCGGGATGACCTCGATTGAACCGTTCGGGCAGTTATTTTCGCAAATACCGCAGCCATTGCAGCGATGCTGGTTGTTCCCGTCGTGAAGCATGATGACCTCACCCTTGAACCGTTCGAACATTTGCAGGTTTTTCCTGTTTTCAGGATATTGCTGCGTTACTATCTGCCCGGGGCTGAAGAAATACCGGCCTGTGACCGACATCCCGATAAGCAGGGATTTCACCCCGTGGAAAATATCTGAAAAATACTTAAAGAAGCTGTTCATAGTATGCTAAAAATGCCAATGCATTAATACTAAAAATGCCATAAATAGAATGTTGACCAGGTTAATCGGAAGCAGATATTTCCACTCCAGAGTCAGCAGCTGGTCGATACGAAGACGCGGGAAGGTCCACTTGAACAACATCATCAGCCAGATGATAAAAGCGGTTTTACCGATATACCATACAAAAGGCGGGATGTAATCCATTATAGTGTTGAACCCAGCCCATCCTGAAACATGAAAAGGCATCCAGCCGCCCCAGAATACAGTTGCTGCGATTGAGGCGACGAGGAACATATTCATATATTCAGCCAGGAAGAAAAATGCAAACTTGATCCCTGAATATTCGGTATGGAAGCCTGCAGTAAGCTCCGATTCGGCTTCAGCAAGGTCGAAAGGCCCTCGGTTTGTTTCGGCCGTGCTGGCGACCAGGAACACTATAAAGGCTATAATTGCCGGGATATGTCCTTTGAATATGAACCAGCCGTTTCTTTGCATTTCAACAATCTCCGAGAACTGCATAGTGCCTGCAAGAACGATGATGGTTAGCAGTGAAAGGCCCACCGAAAGCTCGTAACTGACAATCTGTGCGCCGCTTCTCATGGCGCCGATCAGCGAATATTTATTGTTGGACGACCATCCTGCAAGCAGTATACCCACGACTCCAAGGGAGGAAACAGCGATCACGTAAAGTATTCCGATATCTAAATCAATGGCATGCAGGCCTTTCGCAAACGGTACGGCCGAAAGGGCCATGAAAGAGGCGATGATCACGATAAAAGGGGCAAGGTTGAACAACAGTTTATCGGAATCTTTGATATATACCAGCTCTTTCATCAGCAGTTTGATAAAGTCGGCAATAGTCTGGAAGATGCCGTAAGGCCCCACCCGGTTCGGCCCGACACGGTTCTGCATGAAAGCACAAACCTTTCGTTCGGCATATACCAGGAAAAGACCGACAACTGCATAGAAAAGCAGGAAGACTATCCCGATGATAGCCATCTCGGTAATCATCGCCCAGGTAGGCGGCATGATGCTGTTCAGCCCCTCGTCGATCCACCTGTTAAATGATGTAAAATCGTAAATATTAAAGGTCATACTACCTTGTTTTTATCTGTCAATATCAGGAATTACTAAGTCAAGGGATGCGCCGATGGCAACCAGGTCGGCAATTTTCATACCGCGGCTGATATGGTCAAGTACGCTGAGGTTGGAAAAGCTCGGGGTGCGGAATTTCATCCTGTAGGGGGTCTTGTTACCGTCGCTCACAACGTAAAGCCCGAGCTCACCCCTTGCCGACTCAACCCTCTGAAAATATTCACCAGCAGGCAGTTTAATCACCGCCTTCATTTTGGCTGAATGATCCCCTTCGGGAATGTTGTCGATGAGCTGTTCAATGATGTTCATCGACTCATGCATTTCCTGCATCCTGACCATGTACCGTGAATAGGTATCGCATTCGTAACGCAGAACCTCATTGAACTGCACCTGGCCATACATGCTGTATGGCTCCGTTTTGCGAACATCACATGACCAGCCAGAGCCTCTTCCCGAAGGGCCTGTGACCCCGTAACTGATGGCGTCTTCTTTTGAAAGAACACCCACTCCCTGGCTGCGATTCTCGAAAATCACATTGCCTGAAAGGATACGGTCGTAATCCTTTATTTTTTTCTTGAAAGTTTTAAGGAAAGCATGCACTTTCTTCTGGAAATTCGGATGTATGTCCTGCATCACGCCACCGGGACAGTTGTAACTTTGAAGAAACCTGCTCCCTGTTGTTTCTTCCCAAATGTCAAGGATCATTTCACGGTCACGGAGGCCATAAAAGAAACAAGTAAGTCCTCCGAGGTCCATCCCAAAACTTGACCACCAGAGCTGGTGCGATTGTATCCTGGCCAGTTCATCCATGATGGTACGGATATACTTTACACGCTCGGGCACTTCAACTTCCAGGGCTTTCTCAACAAGAAGGCAAACAGCATGATTGTTGATGTGAGCCGAAAGGTAATCTATCCTGTCGGTAAGGTGGATGACCTGGGGATAAGTGTCTTTTTCACACATCTTCTCAATGCCGCGATGAATATAGCCGCAATGCGGTTTCAGGCTTTTGACAATTTCGCCCTGGAGGGAAACAAGCAGCCGCAGAACCCCGTGAGTGGAGGGATGCTGTGGCCCCATGTTGATATGGTATTCCTCCTCCTCTATATTGCTGACCGGCAGGTTTATTATCTCTTTCATAGACTAAAATTCAACGATGTTTACTTCATCAATATAATCCTTACGGAGGGGGTAACCTTTCCAGTCTTCTTCCAGGAAGATCCGGCGCAGGTCGGGATGGTTGTTGAACCTTATACCGAACATGTCGTAAGTTTCACGCTCATGAAATTCGGCGGTACGCCAGACATCGCAAACCGTGTCGAAGTTCGGATTTACCCGGTCGTCGGTCTTAACCTTGATGACCAAAGCATGCTTGTGCTGTGTGGATCTCAGGTGGTAAACCACCGCCAGCTGCTTGATGTAGTCAACCCCGCTGAGGCAGAACAGGAAATCGAAGGCGAGATCCGGGCTGTTTTTAAGTTTAATGGCCAGATCATGAAGCCTGGCTGCAGGCAGAAGCAGCGTCAGGAACTGCTTGTTTTCCTCCTGCTGTGCGTCAGGCGCAATCTCAAGGATCCTGGCTTTTAAGGTTTCGTTATCCATAAATATCAAATGATGATATAGTGAGATAGTGGGTTATTGTTTTCCTAAGATCATGGTTTGCTCGGGACGCGTGATGGTTTCCAGTTTGATTTTTCTCTGGAGCTGCATGATCCCGTAAAGCAGTGCTTCCGGACGGGGAGGACAACCCGGGATATACACATCAACAGGGATGACATGATCCACACCCCTTACGACATGGTAGGAATTATAATAAAATGGTCCGCCGGAAACTGCGCATGCACCCATGGCTATAACATACCTGGGCTCCGACATCTGGTCGTAGAGGCGTTTGAGGACCGGGGCCATCTTGTTCACGATGGTACCTGCAACAACGATAACGTCAGCCTGGCGCGGACTGGCACGGTAAACTTCAATGCCGAAACGGGCAAAGTCATGCCGGGATGCACCCGTAGCCATCATTTCGATGCCGCAACAACTGGTTGCAAAAGTGAGAGGCCAGACTGAATTGGATCGCCCCCAGTCAATGACGGCATCAATTGATGTCATCAATACATTTCCGCCTGTCCTTTTGAACAAATCAAGGGTTTCGTTATCACGGAAATCCTTTTCCTTCATGCTTTTTATTCCCATTTCAAAGCTCCTTTCTTCCATGCATAAAGTAGTCCGATACCTAAAACGAAAAAGAAAATTACAATTTCGATAAAGGCTTTCATCCCAAGGGATTTCATCATTATGGCCCAGGGAAAAATAAAGACGGTTTCCACATCGAATACCAGAAAAATGATTGCAAAAAGATAATACCCGACATTAAACTGCAGCCAGGTAATTCCTTCAGTGGGAATCCCGCACTCGTAAGCTTCTGCTTTCTGAGGGTTGGTTGATGTAGGTGGGACTAAACTCGAAAATAGCAGGGCTATACCAACTAAAAATGCCCCGACTATGAAAAATAGAATCAGGCTTTCAGCACTCATAATGTTAACTTGTTAACAGATCTGGGCGCAAAATTAAAAATTTATCTGACTTAACCTAACCAATGGCAAACATGAAACTATGTAAATAAATAGTATTTTACTTATTAACAAGACAATACACAATAGCTTCCGTAATATATCATTAGGGGAGTTGAGATTTGTCAACGGCTCGTTTTCGGTCAACGGTAAAGACAGAGATAAGCTGAGTCGGAATTAATCCTGAGATTGAATTTTGAATCTTTCGGAACTACAAAGGTGTCGAAAGGCTTAAAGACCTTCCAATCAGTTTCACCCGGGAGTTTAACCGTCATCTCGCCTGACGTTACAGTCATGTATTCAACCGTGGAAGTCCCGAATTCATACTCCCCGGCGGCCATGACCCCTATTGTTGCAGGCCCGTCGGCTGTTGTAAAGGCTATGGATTTTACCTTTCCTTCAAAATATTCGTTTGTTTTGAACATACCAGAAATTGTTTTGGTAAACAGGACTGCAAAATAAAACAAAAAATGAATGGAGTTGAAAGAGCCGGGCGGAAGTTTCCGATTCATTCTTAACTGATGATCAACAGCGGGCTTGTATGATGTGAAAAAATAAAGTAACTTTGGATTTCATCAAGTTCCTATCAAATGAAAAAGGTTTTTATTGCTTTGCTTTGCATACTTTGTTTTGCCTGCACCCGGCCTGACCTTACCAGCCAGCTTCAGATGGCACACTGGATCGACCTGACCCATGATTTTGATTCCACTACGGTTTACTGGCCTACCGATGTGAATTTCAGGCATGATACCGTTTTTTGCGGACTGACTGATAAGGGATATTTTTATTCGTCGTTCAAATATGCAGCCGAAGAGCATGGGGGGACCCATTTCGACGCCCCTATCCATTTCCACCAGGGCGGGAATTCCATTGAAAAAGTTCCTGTAACACAATTGCACGGCCCGGCCGTTGTAATCGATATCAGCGAAAAATGTTCCGCGAACAGGGACTACCTCATCACCACCGATGATGTGAATAACTGGGAGCACCAGCATGGGAGGATTCCCCAGGGTGCGATCATTCTTTTATACACTGGTTATGAAAATTACTGGAATGACCACCTCAGATATACAGGCACCCTTAAAAAAGGCCCGGAAGGGGTGGCAGAACTTCATTTTCCCGGTCTTTCACCAGAAGCATCAACCTGGATCACAACAAATCGTAAGGTCAATGCGATCGGACTGGATACACCGAGCATTGATTTCGGACAGTCAAAAGATTTTCAGACCCACCGTATACTTACCGCCGCAGGCCTTACCATGTACGAGAATCTTTGTAACCTCAGCCAACTCCCCGCTACAGGGGCATATATCGTTGCCTTGCCGATGAAAATCAAAGGCGGAAGCGGCTCCCCACTGAGAATCGTAGCTATCGTTGAGAAGACCGATAAATGATCCAACTCGATAAAACTATCCTCTCCGATGATATCCGTGACAGCTTTTTCTGTTGCGACCTTCAGCAATGCAAGGGCGCCTGTTGCGTGGAAGGAGATGCCGGTGCTCCATTGGAGGAGGAAGAGATCTCCCTGCTTGAAGACTACAGGGAGTATCTCTTACCCTATATGCTTCCCGGCGGGATCCAGGCAGTTAAAACATCCGGAGTTTTCGATTATGATGCCGAAGGAAATTTTGTAACCCCCCTTGTCAATGACAAGGAATGTGCTTTCGTGTATTATGAGAATGGCATTGCATGTTGTGCGATTGAGAAGGCGTTCATTGAAAAAACCATACCTTTTGCCAAACCCCTTTCCTGCCACCTCTATCCTATCCGTATCAAACAACTTTCAAACGGGAATGAGGCTTTGAACTACCATAAATGGTCCATCTGCAAAAAAGCTCTTGAAAAAGGATACAGGGAGAAACTTCCCCTTTACCGATTCCTTGACCAGGCCCTGATCAGGAAATACGGGCGTTCCTGGTATAACAGGTTATTGAAATTGTTGGAGTAGGCCCTTACTTTGCCTGGGTCATCCCGCCGGCTGCCGCTAATGCAGCACGTTTTGTTACAGCCCGCGTACTGAATTCCTTATCCATTAGGAAAAGCCCGCCCTGCTCTGTCCCGGCCAGTTTAATCTGGTCGAGTATGCTGCGTACCGTGCTTTCTTCCTCCACCTGTTCGTTAATATACCATTGCAGGTAGTTGGCCGTTGTGAAGTCTTTTTCCTTAACACAGATGGCATAAAGTTCGTTGATGGATGCGGAAATAAATTCCTCGTGCTTCAGAACGTTCTGGAACACATCCAATAGGGATTTAAAGCTTGCTTTAGGCGCTTCAAGCGCGGGGATTACGGCATTCCCGCCGCGATCGTTCAGATAATGAACCAGCTTGAGCATATGCAGGCGTTCTTCCTCGGTTTGGGCATAAAGCCAGTCGGCAGCTCCGGGGTAGCCGGCACGTTCAGCCCAGGAGGCCATTGCTAAATAAAGGCGCGAAGAATGCTCTTCTCTTTTGATTTGATCGTTCAGCGCCTTTTCAACATTCTTGGTAATCATATCCTTAGTGTTTAAAATCATTATAAATTAAAAAACGAATGGTTCAGATCTCATTATCCGAACTTCAACATTTAAAATTCAATATTCGAAATTCAAATCCACTATCCCTTCAGGGCTTCAGCCCCCGACACGATCTCAATCAGTTCGTTGGTGATCTGGTTCTGCCTTGCCTTGTTGTAAGTGATGTTGAGATTTTTCAGCAGTTCTCTTGCATTGTCGGTTGCCTGCTGCATTGCTGTCATCCTGGCTCCCATTTCGGCTGCAAAGGAATCCAAAACGGCTTTGAACACCTGGATGCGCAGGGTTTTGGGGATAAGTTCCCTTACAACAGTTTCATTATCCGGTTCAAAAATATAATCGGCCGATAACTGGTTCTTCACTGCTTTCCCCGGTACTACGTCCTGAACTACAGGAAGGAACTGCTCGTTGACCAGCTTTTGTACGGCGGCATTTTTAAACTGGTTGTACACAATTTCTATCCGGTCAAATTCCTTTTTAACAAAAGATTGCATCAGGTATTCGGCAAATGGTGAAATGTTGGCAAATGTGAGATTGTCAAAGAATTCATCATGATGGCCGATTACTTTAAAGTTGCGCTTTGTGAAATATTCAGTAGCCCTTTTGCCTATGGTGATAAGGTTTACATTGCCTTTTTCGAACTGGGCCTGGTATTTTTCTCTGATCAGGGCCAGGGCGGCCTTCATTACGTTAGAATTGAACGCACCGCAGAGACCCCTGTTTGAAGAGATCACTATAATCAGGATCTTTTCGGGTTCCCTTTGCTCAGAATAAATGCTCTCACCAGAATCCCCAATACTGCCACTCAGATTTTGCAGAAGTTCCCTTAGTTTTGCAGCATAAGGCCTGAGTTTGATAATGGAATTCTGGGCCTTTCTCAGCTTGGATGCAGCCACCATTTTCATGGCAGAAGTAATCTGCTGCGTCGATTTTACAGATGCAATACGTATTCTGACTTCCTTAAGTCCGGCCATGAGCTTTCCTTATTTCTTTTCTTCGTATTTTTTTGAAACTTCCTTTGCTGCCTGTTCCAGGACCTTCAAATCTTCATCGAGCAGAAGCCCTTTTCCAAGGTTATTGAGAACGACCTTATGCATTGTTTCCATATGATGGAGGAACTCGACTTCAAAATTTGAAACATTCCTTGCAGGAATATTTCTCAGAAGGTTTTTTGTACCGCAGTAAATGATCGCGATCTGTTGGCTTACATGCATTGGCGAGTACTGCGCCTGTTTCAGGATTTCCACATTGCGGGTGCCTTTTTCAATAACCTGCTTGGTGGCCGGATCCAGGTCGGAACCGAATTTGGCAAAAGCTTCAAGTTCGCGGAACTCAGCCTGGTCAAGTTTCAGTGTTCCTGCGATCTTTTTCATGGATTTGATCTGGGCGTTTCCACCTACGCGGGAAACGGAGATACCAACGTTGATGGCTGGCCTGATCCCCGCATTGAATAACCCCGTCTCGAGAAAGATCTGCCCGTCGGTGATTGATATCACATTCGTTGGGATGTATGCCGAAACGTCACCCGCCTGGGTTTCAATAATAGGAAGAGCGGTCAGGGAACCCCCTCCTTTCACAAGATGCCTTATCGAATCGGGAAGATCGTTCATCTGCCTTGCGATTTCATCCGAAGAGATCACTCTTGCAGCACGTTCAAGTAATCTTGAATGCAGGTAAAACACGTCTCCGGGATAGGCTTCGCGTCCGGGAGGGCGTCTCAGGAGAAGGGAGACTTCCCGGTAGGAAACTGCCTGTTTCGACAGGTCATCATAAATTACCAGCGCAGGGCGTCCCGTATCCCTGAAAAATTCCCCGATGGCAGCACCTGCGAAAGGCGCATAAAACTGCATTGCGGCAGGGTCTGAAGCGGTCGCAGTGACGATAACCGTATACGCCAGGGCTCCTTTGTCTTCAAGTGTTTTAACAATGTTAGCAACCGTTGAGCCTTTCTGGCCTACAGCCACATAAATACAAAAAACAGGTTCGCCTTTTTCGTAAAAATATTTCTGGTTGATGATGGTGTCGATGGCAATAGCCGTTTTCCCGGTCTGGCGGTCGCCGATGATCAGCTCACGCTGTCCGCGTCCGATAGGGATCATGGCATCAATTGCCTTTAAGCCCGTTTGAAGTGGCTGGTTCACGGGCTGGCGGAAAATTACTCCCGGGGCCTTACGCTCCAATGGCATCTGGTAAAGTTCACCTTTTATAGCACCTTTCCCGTCGATAGGCTGGCCTAATGTATTAATTACACGCCCTAGCAATCCTTCTCCCACATCAATGGATGCAATCCTGCGGGTTCGTTTTACCTTGTCACCTTCCTTGATATCAGAGTATTCGCCAAGAATAACCGCACCTACGTTATCCTCTTCAAGGTTAAGGGCTATGCCCATTACGCTGTTCTTTTCAAACTCGATCAGCTCGCCTGAACCTACATTGTTCATTCCGTATATGCGGGCGATTCCGTCGCCCAGTGTCAGCACAGTACCGATTTCTTCAAGTTCGGTCACATTCTCGTACCCTGCAAGTTCCTTGCGTAGGATCGCGGTGACTTCAGCGGGTTTAATGTCTGCCATGTTCTATTCCTTTTACGTATAAATTAATTCTTGCCAGGCCTTTTTTCATTCTTTCAATCTGCTTGCGGATGCTGGCATCATATTGTTTGTCTTCCCAGCTTAAAACAAAACCACCGATCACGGTTTCGTCGACTTCTTCAATGATCTCAATATTGGCTTTGGTATAGCCGGCCATCACGGTATTCATCTGTGAGCGCAGGTCAGCGTTTAGAGGAACAGCTGTCCTGACCCTGAGAACGATAATATTTTTATACTGGTTATACTGTTCTATGAATTGGATAACTATCTCAGGTATAACTGACTCCCTCCTCTTTTTTATCAAAAGGTTGATAAAGGCGACAGTAACGGGATTGAATCCTTTTAGGATCTCATCCATTGCACTGCGCTTCTTGCCGGGGTTAATAATAGGGGCCCTGAGAAACAGTTTTAATTGCCTGCTTTCCCTGATAAGACCTGCAAGGCGTATCATGTCCCTGCTTACTTCCTCCAGGGCTTTTTGCTCCAAAGCCATTTCAAACAGGGCTTTGGCATAACGTTCGGCGATCAGGGTAACGTTCATCTCCGTATTCTTAGTTAAGCTTTATTTCTTTCAGGAGCTGGCGTGCAAATTCTTCCTGCTTCTTCGGATCTGACAATTCCCTTTGGAGTATTTTGGTTGCAATTTCCAGAGAAAGTTCTCCTACCTCGTTTTTCAGTTCGGTAAGAGCAGCCATTTTTTCATTCCTGATATTCTCCAGCGCGCTGGCCATGATGTTACCGGCCTCTTCGCCGGCTTTCAAACGGGCTTCCTCTATGATCTTTTCCTTGATCTTTCTCGCCTCGTTCAATATGCTGTCCCTTTCGTTCTTGGCTTCTGCCAATAGCTGTTCATTACTGAACTGCAGCTGCTTCATTTCCTCTTTCGCCTTGTCGGCGGATGACAACGCATCGGTGATGGCATCTTCCCTGTCTTTCAACATCTTGAGAATAGGAAGCCAGGCAAACTTCTTCAGCAGGAAAAGCAGGGCCAGGAAGACCAGGGTCATCCAGAAAATCAGGCCCAATCCGGGGGTAATCAGTTCCATAATCGTTGTGTTTTTTAGTTATTTGAGGATTTACACGAAATGACCAACCGTCATTCCGTGTAAATCCTGCCGTTTGCGCTAAATGAAAAGGATAAGCAGGCAAACGACGATAGCAAAAAATGCTACTCCTTCGACGAGAGCGGCAGCAATGATCATGTTAGACCTGATATCGCCTACTGCTTCCGGCTGGCGGGCAATGGATTCAAGAGCGCTGCCGCCGATCTTACCGATACCGATACCGGCACCGATAACTGCGATCCCTGCGCCCAAACCAGCTCCCATCTTTGCGATCGGAACCAAATTGGCTGCGACCTGAAGAATAATTGCTAAAAGAGTCATGATGTTTGTATTAAGGGTTATTACTAAAATTTACGAATTATGAATTACGATTTCATTTAATGGTGCTCCGGTTCAATTGTTGCCAATCCGAAATACAGGGCCGACAACAGGGTGAATACATAAGCCTGGATGAAAGCAACCAGCAGTTCCAGGAGGTTCATGAAGATCATGAAAGCTACCGCCCCTACCGAAACGCCATAACCCAAAACCACATTCATCGCACCGAAAATGAAGATCAGGCTGACAAATCCCAGGGCGATAATATGGCCAGCAGCCATATTTGCAAAGAGTCGCACCATGAGGACAAAGGGTTTTGTTATAACACCGATGATCTCAACAATCGGCATCAGCGGAATCGGAAGTTTTAGCCACCAGGGAACTCCCGGTGTATTTATTATATCCACCCAGTAATGCTTGTTCCCGTTTACCGTAGTAAGTATGAATGTGAACACCGCCATCACCATGGTAACGGCAATGTTCCCCGTTACATTCGCCCCTCCCGGGAAAATCGGGATAATCCCGAGTACATTATTCAGGAAGATGAAGAAAAAGATGGTGAGCAGGTAAGGCATATATTTTTCATAATTCTTCTCGCCTATGGAACTTTTGGCAATGTCGTCACGTACAAAAATGATCAGTGGCTCAAGCATTGATTGCATTCCTTTAGGCGCCTTATTCAGGTTGCGTTTGTAAGCCCTTGCTACCGAAATAAATACAAACAGCATGATGAAGGCGCTGATAAATATGGCAAGCACGGTCTTGGTGATCGAAAAATCATACACTTTAGGACCTCCGGGCATAGCAGCAGTCCTTACGATCCTGCCTTTTCCGGGCCCCTCTTCGGGAAGGCTGAAGCCTTTGTAGGAATGTTCCTCATTATGAAACCGCGATGAAGAAAAAGAATAAAGATTCCCATCGTAATACAGGATTACAGGTAATGGGATACTAAGCTTAAAATTACCAATCTCCAGGATATGCCATTCATGATTATCGACCACATGTTCCATGATCATGTCGCCGGCATTGAAGCCTTCTGCTTTTTTCTCTTTGGCCTCTTTCGCAAATGCGCTGTCTGTGGCCGGGACCAGGCTTACATTCTCCTGGACCGCAGCAAATGAAGTAATTCCATGAAAAAAGAAAAACAGGGAAATCAGGATAATACCCCTGTAAGAGAACTTTGCAAATGACTGGAAATGTCTTCTCATTTTTAGCATAGAAATCAAGGCTGCAATGATAAGAATTTTTCTGATGTAAAACAGCTATTTTTTGGACCCCAGAGGGTTATTTACGTAAAGGAGAGCCGTTTGGTCAATCCCGGCATAAACCTGCGTTGCCCCGTAATTTTCCCAGTGCTCGGTATCATAAAAGGTAATAATCGGCGCAAGGTCATGAAAATATGCCCTGCCGTTGGCATCCGTGTAAAGTGAATTCATCCAGATATGATTTTTAAGGTTCTGGTAGCTCGTGGCTATATAAACCAGTTCATTTGGGACTACCGTATTTGAGGTGTAATCATAGACGATAACGGTGAGTGTACCGGTGGATGGGTTCTTGGAATTGCATCCCGAAAACAGCATCAGGGAGGTAAATGTAATGGCGCTGAGCACCATAAAAAAACTTTTACGCATATCCTTCAATTTTAAAGTAGAAAATCCAATATACCTGATTCAAGTATTGTATTGAATCCCATAACAATAATAGGGATTTTTTATGTTCCGGCAAAATTAAGGATTTTTTTGCGGGGCGCAAGTCATTTCTGTAACCTTTAGGTCAAATTCACGTCTTAATGTACCATTCAAGGGAAATTGACTAATTTTGAGGTTCCCATTCCTGGCTTAACACTTTATAAAATCAAACGTAATGCGGGTAAATAAAATTTTTAAATCGGGCATTTTCGTACTTGCCTTTCTGATGGTTACTGCATTCCAGGCCCGGTCGCAAAAAATCTGGACCTTGGAGGACTGTATCAACTATGCCCTGGAAAACAACCTGGATATCCAAAAGCAGATCCAGTCGGTAGAATCCAATAAGGCAAATCTGACCCAGAGTGCGCTCAGCATGCTTCCGAATCTGAATGCAAATGGCTCAAATTACTGGAATTTCGGCCAAACAATTGACCAGTATACCAATACTTTTGCAACCACCACCGTGCGCTCAAACAATTTCTACCTCTCCAGCAGCATGGTGCTTTTTAATGGCCTGCAGAAGCTTAACACCGTGAAACAATATAAGATCATGGTGCTGGCCAGCCAATATGACCTGGATGTTATCAAGAATAACATTTCCCTTTCTGTGGCTGGATATTATCTTGACATCCTCTTTAATAAAGAGCTACTGGATGTAGCTAACGAACAGTTAAGGATAACCAAACTCCAGGTCGACCGTATGCAGAAAATGGTGGACGCCGGTTCATCGGCAAAGGGAGACCTCCTGAATATCCAGGCCCAGAGGGCGGCAGAGGAACTCTCACAGGTACAAGCCTCAAACCAGTTGTATATTGCTTATCTTTCGCTTCAACAACTGATCGATATTCCCGTTGCCAAGGATTTCAATATTGAAAAACCAAATCTTAAAACTGTTGAAGCCCCAAAGCAGCCTGTCACAGCTGAGGTTATTTTTGAGCGTGCACTGAAAACACGGCCCGAGATCAGGGCAGCCGAACTGAGAGTTGATGCAGCACAGAAACGCCTGGCAATTGCAAGGGGGATCATAACTCCCACACTTTCAGTCAGCGGGTCCTGGGGAACAGGATATTCGGGTGCGGCAAGGGAGATCGACCCTAATGTCAATCCGACTATCTCCAGCTATAATATGGGAATCACCCAGCTGTCCCATGATACTGTTCTTGGATACCAGGTGAATTATGCTACCCGTGTCAAATCTTTTGGAGACCAGCTTAAAACCAACAACAACCAGAGCGTTGGCTTCAACCTGAGCATCCCTATCTTTAACGGTTGGCAGGGCCGGACCAATATCACCCAGGCCAAAATAGCAAGAAACCAGGCTGAACTGGACCTTGACATTGAAAAAAGGTCACTTCGCAAACTTATTGAACAGTCATATGCTGATGCGGTTGCTTCGCTTCAGAAATACAACTCATCCCTTGAAAAGGTTAACGCCCAGACGGAATCGTTCAAATACACCCAGCAGAAATTCGATGTGGGGCTCATGACATCCTTCGATTATAACAACAGCAAAAAGGACCTTACAAAAGCCCAGTCTGACCTGCTGCAGGCAAAATATGACTTTATCTTCAAAACCACAATTCTGGATTTCTATGCGGGCAACCCGATTCGAATCCAGCAGAATTAGTACTAGTTTAATAAGTAAAATACTCTTTGCATGAGCTCATTAAAATCCAGGAAAAAATTATGGATCATCATCGCAGCAGTTGCTGTTCTAGCGGTTATTGTAATTTTCGCCGTTCTGAAGGGAAAAGGCAATGATGCCCAGAAGATCTCGACCGAGAAAGTGATCAAACGTACCATAATCCAAACTGTATCTTCAAACGGGAAGATCCAGCCCGAAAAAGACATTAAGATCAGTCCGTATATCTCGGGTGAAGTGGTCGAACTAACTGTAAAAGAAGGCGAACAGGTGAATAAAGGCGACCTCTTAGCCAAGATCGACCCCGAAATTTATATTTCCGCTTTTGACCAGAGCGAGGCTTCAGTGAATACGCAGAAAGCCAACCTGGCTAATGCAAAGGCAAGGCTTGCCCAGTCAAAAGCTACATTTGAAAATGCAAGGCTGACCTTTGAGCGCCAGGAAAAACTTTTCCAGCAGAATGTAATTTCCAAAGCCGAATATGACCAGTCCAAAGCTTCTTTCCAGGTATCTCAGGCACAGGTAGCTGCAGGTGAGCAGGATATCAACGCATCAGAATTCATGGTGAAAAATTCAGAAGCTGCATTGAAAAGGTCAAAGGAAGACCTGACCCGCACGGCGATTTTCGCACCGAATGACGGAACAGTTTCAAAACTCAGTGTTTTGAAAGGTGAACGCGTAACCGGCGCATCGCAGTTTTCAAGCGGTACCGAAATTATGAGAATTGCCAACCTGAACGAAATGCAGGCTCTTGTTGAAGTCAACGAAAACGATATTGTCAGGGTGAGGATGGGCGATACTGCCCTTATTGAAGTTGACGCCTACCTGAACAGGAAATTCAAAGGCATAGTTACCGAAATAGCCACTTCTGCAAATACCACAGGTGTAAGTGTTGACCAGGTCACCAACTTCAATGTCAAGATCCACCTGCTGAAAGAAGCTTACCAGGACCTGCTTGACCCTGCAAGACCTGATTTTTCTCCATTCCGGCCAGGTATGTCGTGTACAGTTGAAATACAGACTGAAACAGCTGTCAATGTGCTTTCAGTTCCTATCCAGGCCGTGACAACCAGGGTCACTAAGGACAGCCTCGATAAAATGAATGCGAAGACCCAAAAGACCCAGGATAATGGTGATGATAAAACTATTATCGTCAGTTCGAAGAAAAAAACTGATGAGGTCAAGGAATGTGTATTTAAGTTTGTCGATGGCATAGCCAAAAAAGTTGATGTGAAGACCGGCATCCAGGACAATACCAACATCCAGATACTTACAGGCCTTAAAGAAGGCGATGAAGTTATCGTTGCACCCTATTCTCTTGTCTCAAAGACCCTTAAGGACGGGGATAAGGTAAAGAAGGTCGACAAGAAAGATCTTTTTGAAAAGGAAAAATAGACTATGGGCTCTGTCCTTTGTCTTGAAACTTCCTCGGGCATTTGTTCCGTTGCCATTGGCAAGGATGGCGTAATAATCAGCTGTCACGAATCGGACCAGAAAAATGCCCATTCCTCCCAGCTTACATCCCAGGTTGATTGTGTTCTGCAGGAAGCAGGTTTAACCCTGACTGAGCTGGACGCCATTGCAGTGAGCATGGGCCCTGGATCATACACGGGGTTAAGGATAGGGGTTGCTGCAGCCAAAGGTTTTTGCTACGCCCTGGGCAAACCCATGATTGCAATCCCCACGCTAAAAGCCCTTGCACTCGGGATGCGTGAACTGATTCAAGACGAAGGTCCTTTCCTTCTCTGTCCCATGCTTGATGCGAGAAGAATGGAAGTTTACACTGCGGTTTACGACAGGAACCTTTCGGAGATCCGCCCTGTTTCGGCTGAAATCATAAACGGAGAGTCATTTGCCGATCTTCTCAATTCCTTCACTGTAATTTTTGGCGGAGAAGGAGCTGAAAAATGCAAACCTCTTCTGGGGTTCATGAAAAATGCCGTTTTCATTGATGATTTCAAGCTATCGGCCCGTTTTTTATATCCCCTGGCACTTGAAAAGTTCAGGCTTGGGTCTTTTGAAGAGCTTGCTTATTTCGAACCGTATTATCTTAAAGATTTTATTGCCGGGAAACCGAGGGTGAAAGGGCTGAAATAGTCTTCCCGCTTGCAACCATACATCGCGTCTGCGCCTGTCGCTCGTATAAATGCAACGCTGCTGCGCCTTCTGCGTCGCTCACATTAGCATTCCCCATTTAGAATCTTTTTTCAGGTTCGCTCCTTGAAGCCAAGGCAGCTTATGCATTATACTTCGCTCATCACAGTCAATGTAGCTTTTGCGTACTGTATCGCTCAATAAATTCACTACTTTTGTATCATGTCGGTATCAAAATACAGCAGGTTCAAGACCCGGGTCGTTGACATCGGAGGGGTTCCAATGGGCGGCAACTATCCCGTCAGGGTGCAGTCCATGACCAATACCGATACACTTGACACCCGTTCAACGCTTGCTCAGTGTGTGAGGATGATAACTGCGGGATGCGAGTATGTGCGCATTGCGGTTCCGGGGATAAAGGAAGCCGGAAATCTGAAAAACATCAGGAAATTACTTAAGAAAGAAGGGTTTGACACCCCCCTGATAGCCGATGTACATTTCAATCCTGCAATTGCAGAACTCGCCGCCCGTATCGTTGAGAAAGTCAGAATAAATCCCGGGAATTATACCGGTAAAAAAGGGAAGCCGGCCGAGGCGGGATACTGGATGGAAGAGAAAAATTATAACAGGGAATTAGAGATTATTTCTGAAAGGATCTCTCCTTTGCTTAAGATCTGCCGGGAAAACGGTACTGCGTTGAGAATAGGAGTCAACCACGGCTCCTTATCGGAGCGTATCAAAACGAGGTTTGGCGATACTCCGAAAGGGATGGTTGAATCGGCCCTCGAATTTGCAAGGATCTGTGGTTTTCACGGCTTTAGCAAGCTGGTGCTTTCACTAAAAGCCAGCAACACCAGGGTTATGATACAGTCCAACCGCCTTCTTGTTAAAGAATTGAAATCGGCCGGCATGGATTATCCTGTTCATCTCGGTTTAACTGAAGCCGGATCGGGTGAAGACGGTCGTCTGAAATCGGCTATCGGCATTGGAAGCCTCCTCTCCGACGGCATCGGGGATACGATCAGGGTTTCAATAACTGAAGATCCGGAGTTTGAAATCCCCGTAGCTTATGGCATTCTTCAGGCTACAGGGGTCAGGATCACACGTACCGAATTCATTTCATGCCCCTCCTGTGCAAGGACTTTGTTTAATATCCAGGAGGCGGTGGAAGACGTTAAAGCGGCTACAGCCCATCTTAAAGGCCTGAAGATCGCAATCATGGGATGTATTGTGAACGGTCCGGGCGAAATGGCCGATGCTGACTACGGTTATGTGGGTGGTGCGAAAGGGAAAGTCATGCTCTATAAAAACCAGGTCCTCTCAAAGAAGAACATCCCTGAAAGCAATGCTGTGGAGGAACTGGTAAAGCTGATCAAAGAAAGCGGCGACTGGGTCGACCCGGTGAATGCCTGAGGCCTAACCAACAACGGTCCTTATCCCCAATGGTATAATATCAAATGTAAACGGGGTATGCCCAAGTGACTCCCCGTCGGTTTCCAGGTAAATACTGCCTGTTGAACGAATCCTGATCTGTTTTCCCCTGAATGTTTTGACTATGGGCAAATCAACAAGCGAACCGTCATAGAGTTTACGGGCATGCTGTATCACTATGTATTTAGGCGCTTTCTTGATCAGGGTAACATCGAGGAGCCCGTCATCCGGAATGGCAAAGGGCACTTGTTTCATACCCCCTCCGTTAAATTTACATATCCCAACATTCATCGAGAATATCTCCCCTTTGAAAACCATTTCCCCGTCCACTTCAATTACGGCTTCCATGAAATTATACTGAAAAAGGCTGGCAAAGACAAAATAAAAATAGGTGAATGTGCCGCCCCTTCCTTTTTCTTTTAAAACATTTGTCTTTTTTGCCACCAGGGCGTCATAGCCCAGTCCTGCAACGTTCATGAAATACCGGGTTTCGGGCTTGTCATGATGATAATGGATTACCTTTCCAACATCCTGTATAAAAGTCTTTCCATTCCTGAGGACTTCCAGGGCTTTTTTATAATCAAACGGAATATTGAACGACCTGCACCAGTCGTTTCCGGTGCCAACAGGTATCATCCCAAGGAGGATCTCCTTCGGATCTGCCACCTTCTGGGTGAAAATACCGTTCAGGACTTCATTCAGAGTTCCGTCACCTCCTACAACAGCGATCCGCCGGTAACCATTTTTTATACACTCGGCGCTCAGGTCGATAGCATGTCCGCGATGGGTTGTAAGGACCGTCTCATAAGAAATGCCCGACTCATTGATAAGCCTGGAAATCTTGGGCCAGTCACGGACTCCCTTCCTGCTTCCTGCATTAGGATTGACTATAAAAAACCATTTCGTTATATCTTCTGGCATAAAACCTGCAGGTCAATTTTTCAAACGGTCGGGCAAGTTAATTATTTTTTATTTTACCTTTATGGAATAATTGGATCCCTATGTTTAAAATCCCGCTTACAGGCTTGCTGACCGCCGCTCTTTTTATTCTTTTTCTGAACGTTTACTCCCAGGAAAGGGACACGGCATCCAACACCTTAAAGTACTTTAATAAAACCGAGTTGGGGGTTTCGTTCGGGATAGGGTCCTACCCCAACAATATATATAATGGAGTAGCATACAAATTAAAAAATGATGAGATCGTCGCCACACTGCAAACGGTCAATGGGATTATGTACAACAATCGCTGGCTGCTTGGCGTAAGTGTAGGTGTGGAGAAATGGAGATATGGTCTGTTCTGGCCGGTTTACGGTTACCTGGGATACAATTTCAAAAGGTCTGACAATACTTTCTTTGCTAATATTTACCTCGGCTATGCAATAGGCACAAGGTATTCGCACGGAGGAGGCGAATATGACCGTTCGTCCGTTGCCGAAGGCAAGGGGGCATTTGCACTTATGATAGGTGTGGGCTATAAAATGAAAGTTTCAAAAAGCATTAAATTCGGTTACGAAATCTTCTATAAATACCAGGCGCTGAACACCAGTTACCAGAATATTTATCAGAAGAGCGACACCTCGAAAGTTTTGAGCAGTACCGTCGATTATAAGCTGGGACTGCATTTTGCCGGTTTTAAGATCGCAATTTTTTTCCCCTGATAAATTTACCTTTTTCTATATCCGGTCATACTCTTTCCTTCCGAACAGGAAGAAACAGTAGAAAAATGTAAAGAAAGTAACGCCCATCTGGGATTCCAGGGTGTCTTCGGTAAGCATTGACAGGGTCGCGATGATAAAAAATACCAGGAAAAAATAGTCGGTAATCCCTCTCAGCCTCCAGGCGGGATAAAACAATGCGATCATGAACCAGATGAATCCAAAAACACCAAACCCGACAAATATTGAAAGGAACTGGTTATGTGATCTCCAGCGCTGGTCGGGGGGCAGTTTGGAATTCATCCTCACATACTGTTGTTGAAAAGCTTCATTCATGTCACCTGTTCCCACCCCGGTAAGCCAGTGTTCGCTGATAATGCCAAACGAAGCTTTCCAGAATTCTATTCTTTGCATCAGGGTATAACCTGTGGGATCTCCTGTTCGCTTGTACATTTCATACCCCCACAGCAGTTCATATATCCTTGAGCGCATGCTGAACTGATCGAGGAAAAGATAATTCGGCACCCCTCTTTCGATGGCCAGGATCTCTTCAGGGCTCAGTGCATTCACCCCGTCGGCATCTTTTCTCAGGTTTTTGGAGGTAAGAAAACGGATAAGCGTAAATGTGATCTTTTCGCCGTTGACGCCATTGCTGTCAAATGGTATTTTGCTTCTCAGGTTCCATGCATCCTTAAGCTCCCCGAACTGGCAGTATAGGTAAAGATAGTTCCCATTTTCGGTCATATCGCTTAACCTGTTATGCACATAAGGATTTCCCCTGGAAGAAAGGCTGTCGAGCCGGGTTTTGTCAACCGGCCTGACTGCATAAAAATCCCTGACAACTTTTTGCATATAGAACGCCATGCCCAGCGGAATCAGGATCATCGCGACGGCAAGCAGCACCTTCAGGCCTGGCCGTTTTTGCCTGAATACAAGTACAGGAAGGAGTATGATGGCCGTAAAGGCAAAAACGGCCAGGCCGGTAAACGACCTGCTTTTAAAAATATAAAAAATAAACCATGCTGAAACCAGGAGAAAAAGAACCTTGCTCCAGGCAGGAAATGAACGCCGGAAGATGAACCAGGCCATGATAAACAAGCCCAGTGCCAGTTCCAGGCCCAGGATTATATGGGAAACGTTTCTTGAAACATCCCTTATATCGATGTATTTCAGATGGTAGATTTTCCAGGAATACATCAGGGTGCCGATTACCAGTGCAAGCAGGAACAGGAAGATGTAAGAATTGAACAGGTTCCTGCTGACAGGTTTTGAAGTCCCCAGGAACAAAGGGATAAGAAAAATCGGGGCCTTGGTCCTGAGGTCTTTCAGGGCATAATCAAAATCTGTTGTAAAGATCAGCCCGGCAATATGAAGCAGGTAAAGGGACAAAAACACAAGGGCGGGTTTGTTCCTGTAAAGATCCCTGAAACCCCTGCCAATGCCTTTGAAAAGATACATCAGGGCGCAGGGAAGTATTAATCCAATCCTGCCCGGCACTGATTGCTTCTCAAGCAGCCTCCCTAAACCGGCGGTATCGAACCTTTGGAGTATCCATGATCCTGCAAGAACCATTTCCGACATGCTGATCACATACTTCGAAAACGGCAGCATGGAAATCAGCCCGGCAAGGGCTAACAGGAAGGAGAACCGGCAAAGATCAGCAAATGTTATTTTCATGCTTTCTCAGGCAAAGATCTTGGCCCTGCCTTTCCTGAGTTTTGTTTTAAAAATAAAAAACGAATCCGTCCCCTTGATGTCAATCCTCTTCACCTCATACTTCTGTGCTAAAGGAAAAGGATTTATCCGGTTCCCGATACGGAACGCAAATTCAATTCCCGATTCACTCAACACTCCGAACATCTCCTTTTTAAATATAAGGTCTTTCTTCGGGTAAGAACCGTACGGATAAGCCAGGGCGCTGAAATAAGGGATCTTGTAATATTCGAGCGACTGCCTGCAGTTTTTCAGGTCTTCCCGTATATCATCGGCGTTCATCTCATTGTAAGAACGGTGGAGGAACGAATGCAGCCCTAATTCTATATGCGGATTTCGGGATACTTTTTGCAGGGATTCGGCTGACATAACAGGAACGCCACCATCATCCCAAAGGTTGGATTTCCCTATAAAAGCCACTGGCACAAACACAACGGCAGAGAAACCATACCGTTCAAGAAGGGGAATAAGCTTGTTCTCCAGGCTCACATACGAATCATCGAAAGTCAGTAAAAATGAGCGTTTTGGAAGCTTTCCCCCTGTATTCATCAGGACCGACAACTGGTTCAGCGATATACTGTTGTACCCTTTCTCCTTCAGGTACATGAACTGAAGTTCCAGTTCGTTATAAGGAATGTTCAGCCCATCGGCCTTCCCTTCAGAAATATTGTGATACATCAGCACGGGCAGGCCTTTCTTTGGAGGGATCAGCAGGCTGTATTCTATGGTCAGGTAAACAAGCGCCAGGAAAAATAAAACCGGTATAATAATTTCCAGTAAGGTCATTTTGTTTTCTGTAGTTCGACGGTTTTCACTATTTTCAAAGTGGTATAGAAAGCCGCAAGATAAGACCAGACAAAGCCCGGATAACCGTCCAGAATACCTCCCTTAAGAAAATAATAGATAAAGAAGCTGAGAGGAAACTTAAACGCAGCGGAAAATCCGGAATATCTTTTACCCCTTTTCGTAAGTTCTTCTGCCGCCTGTGATGTATAGATGTTTATCTTTTCAAGGTGATGGCTGATGTCCCTGTAAGAATAATGCAATATGCGGTTTGTAAGTTTGCCTGCAATCCCGTCACATACAATGCCTTCATGAACAGCAGTTGTGGTAAATCTTCCTTTGCTGCGGTTGAACAGCCTGAGATGCATTTCATGGCCAAGCCCGCTATGCTTCATTATCCTTCCCAGATAGACCAGTGAGAAGGGTATTGAATAAGCATCGTACTTCAGACCCCCCGGTCCTGACATCCCGGCAAGTTCTTTCTGAAGCCCTGGGGTAAGAACCTCATCTGCATCTACCGAGAGCACCCAGTCATTGACAGCATGGTCAACAGCAAATTGTTTCTGGCTTCCGTAACCGTCAAATTCCCTGGTAAACACCCGGCATCCCTGCTCACGGCAAATCTCGGCCGTGCGGTCTGTTGACCCGGAATCCACTACCACTATTTCGGCAGCAAATGATTTCAGCGAATCGAGGCAGCGCCTGATCTTATCCTCTTCGTTTCTTGCTATAATGACTGCTGAAATCGATGGCATATAACTAAAGTTCTATTTTAAACCTGTCCCAGTCCATTCCAACTGTAAAAGATCCCCTGTATACTTCAAGGTCCTGCTTTGAAAGTGTAACAATATTCACCGCCTCTTCCCCCGGGGGTGCTGACGAGAGAATATTCCCTTTGCTGTCAACAGCCATTGAATCTCCCGAATGAAATGTGCCGTGACCGTCTTCCCCTATCCTGTTAACCCCGATACAGTAAACCTGGTTCTCCATGGCACGGGCGGCAAGAAGTGTTTTCCATACATGCGAGCGGCTTGCAGGCCAGTTGGCCACATACACAAGTACATCATATTCGTACTTGTCGTCAGTATACGAATTCTTGCTCCATACCGGGAACCTGAGGTCATAACATACAAGGGGGCGTATATTCCAGCCTTTTACTTTCACAACCAGCCTTTGACCCCCCCCGCTGATGATCCTGTATTCTTCGCTTAAACGGAACAAATGCCGTTTATCGTACATTTCCACTTTCCCTCCGGGATGGACAGCAACAAGGCGGTTGAAAAATCCCTCTCCGGTTTTTACAAGAAGACTTCCAATGATGACAGCATCGAGATCCCCTGCTTTTTTCAGGAGATAGGCGACTCCTTCACCCTCCATACCCTCTGCAAAGGCTTCAGGGTTGATCGAGAACCCGGTATTGAACATCTCGGGCAGGATGATCAGGTCGGCCTTTTCATTCAATTTTGCAAAATGCCCATCGAAACGTTTCAGGTTAGCGGTTTTGTCTTCCCAGCTAAGCCCGGTCTGAATATAGGCCACTCTTAAATCAGGCATGAAGAATTGATTGAATTTCAGGGTAAAATTAAAAAGATATGCATTGTGCGGGGTAAAAATTTTAATTTTGCCGGAGTTTATAAAACTAATACTATGAAAACTATTGATGATTTTAATTTTGCTGGTAAACGGGCGCTGATCAGGGTCGATTTCAATGTTCCCCTTGATGCCCAGTATAATATAACAGACGGGACAAGGATAGATGCTACTATCCCCACGATCAACAAGATCCTGAGCGGGGGAGGTTCGGTTATTCTCATGTCGCATCTTGGCAGGCCTAAAGGCGGCCCGGAAGAAAAATTTTCCCTGAAGCATATCCTTCCTTATTTGTCGGATAAACTGAAACGCCCGGTCCAGTTTGCCGATGACTGCATCGGTGAATCGGCTCTTACGCTTTCAGCGGCCCTTAAACCTGGAGAGGTTCTTCTTCTCGAGAACCTGAGGTTCTACAAGGAAGAGGAAAAAGGTGACGAGGCCTTCGCAGGCAAACTCGCCAAACTGGGCGACATGTATGTGAATGATGCTTTCGGTACAGCCCACCGTGCACATGCTTCCACAGCCATCATCGCCAAATTCTTCCCTGAAACGAAAATGTTCGGGTATGTTATGAGTAGCGAAATCCTTAACCTGGATAAATGTGTAAAGGATGCAAAGCGACCCTTTACAGCCATTCTTGGCGGTGCAAAGGTTTCAACCAAAATTGAGATCATCAATCACCTGATGGACAAAGTCGACAACCTGATCATTGGCGGCGGCATGATGTTCACATTTATCAGGGCCCTCGGCGGGGAAACAGGAGCCTCCCTCGTTGAAGACGAATACATAGAACTTGCAAAGAACATCATTGAAGGCGCCAAATCGCTCGGAGTGAACCTTTATATTCCTCCGGATGCCATTATTGCCGATGCTTTTTCCAACGACGCCAATAAAAAACTGGCCAGCGCTTATGATATCCCGTTACCATGGCTCGGCCTTGACATCGGACCTTCATCTATCGCGAAATTCCGTCATGTCATTGAAAAATCCTCCACCATCTTATGGAATGGCCCGATGGGTGTTTTTGAGATGACTAATTATGAAGAAGGTACCAAAAGCATTGCGCTGGCCATCGCTGAGGCTACTGCGAATGGTTCATTTTCACTCGTTGGCGGAGGGGATTCCGTGGCTGCCGTAAATAAATACGAACTGGCCGACAAAGTCAGTTATGTATCTACAGGCGGCGGTGCCATGCTGGAATACATTGAAGGAAAGGAATTACCCGGCATCAAAGCCATTCTGGATTAAAGACTCCTTTTTTACCTGGAATTTCCGGGCTTCATCTCATCATTCAGAAACGGGAAATGAATATTTGTTCCCAGTCCTGACATTATCTTAGGAAAGACCTGCTCGACGGTAATCATTGTCAGGGACCCTTTGCGGTCTTCAGCCGTGATCCATTTCTGCTTTTTATCTATGGCAAAGAGGATGAACAGTATGATGCTTGCAAGGACAACCCCTTTTACCAGCCCAAGTATTGCGCCGGCCAGTTTGTTTAGGAACCCCATACCGACAAGATCCACGATCTTTTCCATCACTTTGGCCACCATCAGTACCAGGATGACCACGACAAGGAAAGTAAGCGTGAATGAAAGAATCGGAAGCCAGGTCCTGGAAGGATGAAAATTGTCCTGCAGCAAGGCCTGTATGAAGTTTGAAAAATGGACCGCGAGATAAATCCCGAGGATGAGCGCGGCCAGTGAAGCCAGGCTGATGATAAAACCTTTCCGGAAACCGTTTATTACAAACAAGGCCAGGAAGCCCAGGATAAGAACATCAAAAAAATTCATTTTCTAAGTCTTTTGGTTAACTCTGTCCCGAATACAAAATCATTCAATTCCTTATTCCCCATATGGAGGATCTCCTCCTTGTTGCCCGACCACCATATCTGGCCCTGGTAGATGAATTCAATGGAATCCCCGATTGAAAGGACTGAATTCATATCATGGGTATTGACAATGGTCGTAATGCCGTATTCATAGGTAAGCTCCTGGATCAGCAGGTCGATCACATTGGAAGTCTGCGGATCGAGGCCTGAATTCGGCTCATCGCAGAACAGGTATTTCGGATTCATGACTATCGCCCTTGCAATTGCAACACGCTTTTTCATCCCCCCGCTCAGTTCCGAAGGCATCAGCTTATTCCTGTTTTCAAGGTTGACCCGTTTCAGCACGAAATTCACTCTCTCAATTTTTTCCTCTGCTGATTTTTTAGTGAACATGTTCAGCGGGAACATTACGTTACCTTCGACGGTCAATGAATCAAATAATGCGGCGCCCTGGAACAGCATTCCGAGTTCCTGGCGGATCTCCTTTCTCTGTTCAATATTCATGGCCGAGAAGTTCCTGCTGTCATAAAGCACCTGGCCGCTGTCGACTTCAAACAAGCCCACCAGGCATTTCATTAAAACGGTCTTGCCCGACCCGCTCTGGCCGATGATAAGGTTGGTCTTCCCGGGATGGAATGTACATGAGACATCCCGGAGCACGTGGTTGTCGCCGAAAAACTTGTTGATGTTCCTTCCTTCTATCATCCCAGCAGGAGTTGAGTGAGCACAAGGTTGAACAGGATGATTACGATACTGCTGACCACCACCGCTTTGGTACTGGCCTGCCCTACTTCAAGGGCTCCTCCCTGGGTCTGGTAACCGAAAAATCCGGAAACCGTGGCGATGATGAAAGCGAAAAAGATCGTCTTCGTGAGGGCATAAAAAATCGTGAAGGCCTCAAAATCAATCCGGATCCCGTGAATGTAGTCATGCATGCTCACCAGTTTCGAAAACATCATGGCAGCCCCTCCGCCAATAATTCCAAGCCACATGCTGAACACAATAAGCACCGGGTATATCAGGACGGAAGCAACAACCTTTGGAAAAATAAGGTAGTTGGCCGAATTTACCCCCATGATCTCGAGGGCGTCGATCTGCTCGGTAACCCTCATGGTGCCTATCTGCGAGGCTATGCGCGACCCGACTTTGCCGGCCAGGATAAGACAGATTACCGTGGGGGAAAACTCGAGGATGATCGATTGCCGGGTGGTGAACCCAACCATCGACATAGGGATAAGGGGGCTGTCGATATTATATGCCGTCTGAATGGCAACGACTGCGCCCATGAATACTGAAATGAAGGCTACTATGCCCAAAGAATCCAGCCCCAGCTGGTCGATCTCAAAAAAAAGCTGCTGCCAGAACAGCTTGCCTTTCTGGGGCTTTGTGAGAACGCGCCGCATCAGCAGCACGTAACTTCCTAGGGTTGAGAGGGGTCTTAACATAATTCCACTGCTAAGATACCATTTTTATTAAAATTAACGTTTTAATGGAGAATCTGGTATTTTTATACTGTTGATAAACTATGCGGAAGTTTTTTATTCGGTGGTGGTTTTTCCTGATCTTTGCAGCGGTGCTCATCGTTGCGGCTTCTTCCTGTTCATCCCAGCGATACCCATCCCGTTCAAAACAAAAACATCCGAAAAATTGCAACTGCCCTTCATTCGGCTATTTGAAAGCAAGGCCGACAACCTTTACCTGCTGAGCCCTGCAAAAATTGAAAGGCTGTTCGGAAATTTTATCCCGGAGGCAGCCATGGATATGCTCATTGTGTGCCTGCAGGGACATTCTCTTGATTGCAGGGTCGTAAGCAAGAGATCAACAAAGGCAGGGGATTTTCGTCAACCACGAAACGGCCAGCCATCCAGGATCACGATTAACGGGGATCTCAATCGTTACGCTTTCCTTCTCACTCTGATTCATGAAGTAGCCCATTTCTTCGTATACCTTGATACGGAAAAGGCTAATACTTTTTTAATACGTAAACACAGGCCCCTGCCTCATGGGAAGGAATGGAAAAAACGTTTTACCGGTCTGATCCAGCCATTTTTAAGCATGAATGTATTCCCGCTGGAAGTTGAAAAAGCCCTTGTCTCCTATTTTGAGGCGCCTAAAGCTTCAGCTTCTGCCGACAGCAGGCTTCAGAGGTTATTGCAGGCTTACGACCCGCCCGGGGAATTTATAAGGATCACCGACATTCCTGAAGGGGGACTGTTCATGACAGGATCCGGAAGGGTTTTCGTGAAAATGGACAGGTTGAGAAAGCGCTACCGCTGCAGGTGTTACAAATCCCGGAAGATGTATCTTTTCAGCCCTGAAGCAATGATTTTACCGGTAAAAAGCGAGAGGGAGGAAAAATATTGTAATTCCTCGGGATAATAATTAAGTTTGCAATAGAATAACAGAGGATATGGCAAAATCTAAGCACAATTTCTGCGTGATTATGGCCGGCGGTATCGGCGCCCGCTTCTGGCCCATGAGCAGGACCACCCACCCTAAACAGTTTATCGACATCCTTGGCACGGGCGAAACCCTGATCCAGCAAACGTTCAGGCGGTTCAAGAAGATCTGCCCCCTGGAAAACATTTATGTCGTTACGAACGATATTTATTTTGACCTTGTAAGGCAGCAGATCCCTGAGATGCTGCCCGACCAGATCCTCCTGGAGCCATCCCGGCGAAATACGGCTCCCTGCATTGCTTATGCAAATTACCGTATTCTCCTGCGTGATGAAGAGGCCAGGATTGTCGTAGCCCCTTCCGATCATATCATCCTCAAGGAAGACATCTTCATTGCCAACATCAAATCGGCCCTGGAAGCTTCTTCGGATCACGACTGGCTCCTGACCCTGGGGATCAGGCCAAGCCGCCCCGATACGGGTTACGGATATATCCAATACCTCGAAGGGACTGTTTATCCGAAAGACCCGCATATCAGGCGAGTTAAAACATTTACCGAGAAGCCCGATCATGGCCTCGCCGTAACCTTCCTGAAGTGCGGTGACTTCCTATGGAACTCGGGGATTTTCATTTGGTCGGTTAAAAGCATAATGAAAGCCTTTGAAGAACACCTTCCCGAGGTGGACATCCTGTTTAAAAAAGGGGCCAAAGTGTATAATACCCCAAAAGAAAAAGCCTTTATCAGGGACACCTATACTATCTGTAAAAGCATTTCCATCGATTACGGGGTAATGGAAAAAGCAAGCAACGTATATGTTCTCGCTGCTGATTTCGGCTGGTCGGACCTGGGGACCTGGGGCTCTTTATTTGAGAACCGGCCCAAAGACAAGCATTCGAATGCTGTTGTGGGAAAGAATGTCATACTGTATGATTCCACGAACTGCATAGTGAACCTGCCGAATGACAAGGTTGCGGTTCTGGAAGGTCTTACGGATTACATCGTGGTGGAAGCCGACAATGTGCTTCTTGTTTGTCGCAAATCGGATGAGCAGCAGATACGCCAGTTTGTTAATGATGTAAGACTGGAGAAAGGCGAGAAATACGTTTAGAATGCCGGGGCTCCGGGGAAAAACAGCAGAGGCCGCCGCGGGGATCCGCGGCGGCCTCTGCTGTTAATTCAGATAAAACCAGGAAACTATTTTTTCAGGTGTTCCCCAAGGAACTTCTCCATCCCCCTGTAAAAATCAAAGCGGTTCTCTTCATTGTGGAAACCATGGCCTTCATTATCCTTAACCATGTATTCGACAACAACGCCTTTCTTTTTCAAAGCTTCAACCATCTGGTCTGATTCGGCCTTGTTAACCCTGGGGTCGTTGGCGCCCTGGGCTATGAATAAAGGCGTCTTGATCCTGTCGACATGGAAAACAGGAGAAATCGAAGCCAGCAATGCACTGTCTTTCTTGGGGTCCCCCACCATCTCGTGGAACATGTCGAGCATAGGTTTCCAATACGGAGGAATGGTGTTCATAAAAGTGAACATATTGGAAACACCCACATAATCAACAGCTGCAGCATACTGATCAGGGTCTTTAACTATGCCCATCAGTGTTGCATATCCACCGTAGCTACCGCCATAAATGGCGACCCGTTTTGGATCTGCAATGCCTTTGTCAACCAGCCACTTAAGCCCGTCACTAACATCATCCTGCATAGTCAGCCCCCATTGTTTGAACGAATCTTCCCAGAACTTTTTTCCGTATCCCGTCGATCCCCTGAAATTCATCTGTAAAACAGCATAACCGCGGTTTGCAAGGAACTGTATCTCGGGATTGAACCCCCAGCTGTCGCGGGCCCATGGACCTCCGTGAGGGTTGACCACCAGCGGCAGGTCCTTTGCAGTTTCCATGGTATACCCGTTCGGAAGGGTAAGGTACCCCTGGATGGTAAGGCCGTCGCGCGATTTGTACTCGATCGGGTTCATCTCCGCAAGTTCTTCTGCTTTGAGCCATGGCCCGATATCAGCGATCTTTGTGAGTTTGTCGGCCGTCTTGTCATAAATGTAATATGCCCCGAGGGACCTGTCACTGTATACCCTGACGATAAACTTATCTTCAGCTTTTGTAGACCAGGGAATATTTACCCTGAGGTCGCCTACTTCTTTCTGTACGCGGTCGTATACTTTTTTTGTTTCTTCGTCAAAGAAAAACCTCTCCGCCTTGGAAGATTCATAATCGGCCGATGTGAGTACCTTGCGTTTCTTCGAGTAATTAAGCCCTGTCACATCAAAATTAGGATTCTCATAAAGCGTCTTTATCTCCTTGCCATTGGCAATATCAAACTCACATACTACCGCTTTGTCCCTTCCCAGGTTGGAAATAGCATAAACGTTCTTGTTGTCGAAGGTGAAAAATGCCGGAGAAACAGTTTCCTTAAAACTCGTGGTCAGCACCGGCTTGAATTTGTCGGTTTCTTTTTCCCGGTAAAGAATTTGTGCGTTAACTCCATCCACAATTGCAGTGGCCACGCGGAGTTTCCCTTCATGGTCCATCATCCAGCCCTGGATATTGCCCGGGTTCTCGGCAAGTTGTTTCATGTCACCCGTCACGATGTTCAGGCGGAAGGGGTCAAAAACCTGGGGATTCCTTTTATTCAGGCCAATGAGCACTTCATCGGGGAAATTCTCCATCTCGTCAAATATCTCAGTGCGAACCTTGGGAAAATCAGTAAAGCATTTCAGGTTGCTGCCGTCAACATTAACTCCGTAAAGACGGAAATTCTCATCCCCTCCTGTATCCTTCAGGAATAGGATACGGGTCGGATTCTTCCAGAAATAGTTTGAAATATCACGGTCGGTCTCAGAAGTCAGCCTCATTGCACTGTCTTTGCCGATCTCCTGTACGTAAATATTCATCCTTTTCTGATACGGTGCCATATAGGAGAAGTATTTCCCGTCGGGCGAAATCTGGTAACGTGCTTTTTCGGGATTCTTAAAGAAGTCCTCCAGCGGGATCTGGCGCACCTGCGCAGGTTTACCCGGCTTGCATCCCTGCATCATAAATGACAGGGCTAATATCCCTGAAAACATCAGGGATAACATGAATTTTTTTCTCATAAAAGGTTCATTTTAAGTTCCTGTCACAAAAGTAAATATATTTGTTTTCCAATTCATTATACCCTTTGGAAAAAATAAAATGGGTTTTCGGCCGTTATAAATAAAAAGCGAATAGTGGACATATACCTTAGAAAAAGACGCTGGAAGCTCTTTCTTTTTACGATCGCAATAATTATCGTGGCGGCCTCATTGTATTATACCAGAATCCTGGTGAACGAGATCCGCAGGGACGAACGCAAAAACGTTGCGATCTGGGCCGATGCCATCCACCATAAAGCTGATCTTGTTAATGTTACGAATAAACTCTTTGAACAGATCAAGGAAGAGGAAAGGCGAAGGGTGATGATTCTTGCCGAAGCACAAAGGAGGCTCATTATTACAACGTCCAACAACGAGCTTACATTTCTGCTTGACATCATCGGCAACAATACAAACATTCCGATCATTGAAACCGACGAACTTGGTATAATCTGCAGTTCCCGTAACATCCAGCTGGGGAAAGACACCCTTGTAAAATTTGATGGAAGGAAACTTGAAGGAAAACTGCTGAAGGATTTCACCAAATATCCCCCGATCGAGGTAAATTATTACAGGGATAAAAAACATTACCTTTATTATAAAGATTCAAACATATTCACTGAACTTAAAAAGGTCATTGACGAACTGATCGACTCTTTCTTTTCTGAAGTTGTGCTGAATTCTGCATCAGTCCCGGTCATCGTTACCGACAGCACGGGAAAAAACTGGACCAGTTACGGCAATATTCCAAAGAAAAACATGGAAGACCCGCGCTTTGTTGAAAAAACGCTTAATTCCATGGCTTCTGAGAATCCGCCCATTGTTGTTAATCTTGCCAATACCGGCGTTCATTTAATATATTTTGAAGACTCCTTCCTCCTGAAACAGCTTCAATACTATCCTTATGTTCAGCTTGCGGTGATCGCTCTTTTCCTTTTTATCGCCTACCTTCTTTTCAGTTATGCCAGGCAGTCGGAACAGAACCAGGTCTGGGTGGGGATGGCCAAGGAAACAGCTCACCAGCTGGGAACCCCGCTCTCATCAATGGTTGCATGGATTGAGCTGCTTAAATTAAAGGGGCTTGATAATGAAACCGTTATTGAAATCGAAAAAGACGTGCAGCGATTGGAAACCATCACCGACCGGTTTTCAAAAATAGGATCTGCGGCCAAACTTGAAAAACTGAATATTGTCCAGGTTGTTCATCAGGCCGTGGGATATATCAGTACAAGAACATCCCAGAAAGTGAAGTTCGAGGTCAGTCCTCCGCCAATGAAAGTAATTGAAATCCCGCTGAACCTGCATCTTTTTGAATGGGTCATTGAGAACCTCTGCAAGAATGCCGTGGATGCCATGGAAGGGAGCGGACTTATCAATGTTGAAATCAGCGACGATGTCGACCATATCCATATCGACATCAGCGATACAGGCAAGGGAATTCCCAAATCCAGGTTTAAAACCATTTTTCATCCGGGCTTTACAAGTAAGTCAAGGGGATGGGGACTGGGGCTCACTTTGTCAAAAAGGATCATCGAAAACTACCATAACGGCAAGATCTTTGTCAAATCATCCACCCTCGGAAAAGGAACCACTTTCCGTATCATCCTGAAAAAATAGCAGGATGGCCGGGATCTACCTGCATATCCCTTTCTGTAAAAGCAAATGCCCGTATTGCAATTTCTTTTCAGTGGCTTCCCTCGGCTCGAAAGATCTGTTCCTGGAGGCTTTGCATAAGGAGATCAATATTCAAAGCAAATACCTGGGCAAGCAAAAGATAAGTACTATATATTTCGGAGGAGGGACCCCTTCCCTGCTGAACCCTTCCGAAATCAGTCATGTCCTGGAAAAGATTATTTCTGTTTTTTCAGTTGAAGAAACTGCCGAGTTCACACTGGAATCCAATCCCGATGATGTCACGGCCCTAAAACTCCGGGAGTGGAGAAAAGCCGGCATAAACAGGCTCAGCATCGGCATCCAGTCCTTTGCAGATGAAGACTTGAAATATCTTGGCCGGATACATAACGGAGCCCAGGCTGAAGCATCCTTACAACTTGCGCTGGATCATGGTTTTTCAAACCTGTCGGCCGATTTCATATACGGAATGCCTACCCTTTGTGATAAGGTTTTCACCCTCAACCTGGAAAAAGCCGTGCATCTTGGCGTTCCTCATATTTCGGCTTATGCACTGACCCGGGAATCCAAAACAGCCCTTGATGTGATGATAAGGAAACACCAGACCGAGGGGCCCGACGAGGACAGGTCCGTATCTCAATTCCGCTTGCTGATGGATTACCTCGGTTCCCTTGATTATCAGCACTACGAAATATCCAACTTCTGCCTTCCCGGCATGTACTCAAGACATAATTCCTCCTACTGGAAAGGCAATCATTATCTCGGCCTGGGCCCTTCGGCCCATTCCTTTAATGGTGTTTCAAGGCAATGGAACCTCAGCGGAATAAGCCGGTATGCCACTCTTATTCAAGCTGGCAGGCCCCATTTTGAAAACGAATCTCTTTCACCTTCCCAGAAGTACAATGAGTATGTGATGGTCTCCATCAGGACGATGTGGGGGACCGGCATTGCACACATCAGGAAAGAATTCGGCACAGGCCCTGAACAATATTTCAGAAACCAGGCCTTGAAATTCCTTGTAAGCGGAGACATCCTGGAGAAGGAAGGAATTTATATTTTAAGCGATAAAGGAAAACTGTTTGCCGATAAAATCAGTTCAGATCTTTTTCTGGATATTGATTAATATTGCTGTTCGTAAAACTCCCTGCCATGAAAAAAATTTATGCGTTTGTATTTGCCTTTGCTTTGATCTTTTCCAATCTTACTGCTGTAAAAGCAGGGAATCTCATAAGCCCGGAGGAATTTTTCGGTTTCAAACCGGGAACCGACCGTAAATTGTTTAATTATGAAAAACTGATCGATTACCTGAAGCTGCTGGAACAATCCTGCCCCCGCGTAAAACTGGCACAGATCGGCAAATCCCCCATGGGAAAACCTATGTATGTTGTGTGCATCTCATCCGCCGACAACATTGCAAATCTTGATAAACTGAAGGAGATCAACCGCCAGCTGGCCCTTAACCCGGATCTTTCCGGGGAAGCGATAGCGAAAATGTCGGCAGAAGGAAAAGTCTTTGTTCTGGCTACCCTGTCAATGCATTCCAACGAAGTGGCTCCTTCACAGTCCCTGCCGCTGATTGCCTGGGAACTGGCGACCACAAACGATCCCGGGAAGCTGAAGTCACTGAACGAGGTTGTATACATGGCTGTTCCCTGTCATAACCCCGACGGAATGGATATGGTTGTGGAGAATTACCTGAAATATCTTGGGACTGAATTTGAAGGATGTACCCTTCCCAGGGTGTACCATAAGTATGCAGGCCATGACAACAACCGCGATTTTATCTCCCTTACCCAGGAAGACACCCGGGCTATCGACGGTTTATACAGCAAGGACTGGTTCCCGCAGGTGATGGTCGAAAAACACCAGATGGGTTCCGAAGGGGTGAGGTATTTCATCCCCCCTCCTCACGACCCCATCGCCGAAAACGTGGATGCCGGCATCTGGAACTGGATAGGCGTATTTGGTTCCAATCTCATGAATGATATGACTGCGGATGGCCTTAAGGGAATAAGCCAGAATTATCTCTTTGATGATTACTGGCCGGGTTCAACCGAAACCTGTATCTGGAAAAATGTGATCGGGTTCCTTACCGAAGCTGCAAGTGTGCATGTTGCAAGCCCGATCTATTGCGAAGAAAATGAACTGGAGACCGGGGGCAAAGGGCTTTCGGAATACAAGAAAAGCATCAACTTCCCAGAACCCTGGAAAGGGGGCTGGTGGAGACTTGGCGATATCGTCAACCTTGAAACCTCTTCGACC
The DNA here is from genome assembly GCA_903837605.1 of uncultured Bacteroidales bacterium. GTDB lineage: Bacteria > Bacteroidota > Bacteroidia > Bacteroidales > FEN-979 > CAIRDP01. Next base: position 113,338 of record CAILVF010000087.1, read on the forward strand.
TATTCCATATTGAAAACTGCAGCTGCAAACAGGGCAGCAATACTGCAGTTCCGGAATTTTATGTGCAGGAACGAGGTTAAAAAAGGCATGACCGGGGCGCCGTATTATTATATTATGCCTGCTTCCCAGCACGACCGAAGCGAACTGGTTGCATTGGTAAACCTGCTTATGGAGCATGGAATATCAACATACCTGTTGCAGGAGAACATCCTAATCAACGGCCAATCCATTGCGAAAGGGAGCATCGTGGTCCCGCTTGCACAGCCTTTCCGCTCCCTTATTAAGGAGATCCTGGAAAAGCAGAAATATCCCGTACGCCATTATACCCCCGATGGGGAAGTTATGAAACCTTACGATATTGCCAGCTGGTCACTGCCTCTTCACCGGGGAGTGAATTGTTTCGAGGTCGATTCCCTTATCCCTGGTCTTCCATCCCGGATGAAGCTTATTAATGAACCGTTCAGGTTAAACAGCCCTATGCCTGAAAACTATGCAGCAGCATGCTTCCCTGCCGGGAATAATGAAAGTTATAAAGCCGTCTTCATGGCCAGGTCAAAAGGTCTCGAAGTAACGCGCAATGCCAAGGGTGACTTTTTCATCAAACGCGATGGGGGAAAAACTCCAAAACTCGACAGCCTTGTTAACCTGATGGGGGTTTCACCCCAGTTCGTTGCCGCCGGTTCGGATATCCCTTCAAAACAGGTGAAAATTGCTAGGATTGCCCTTGTTGAAACCTATATGCATGATATGGATGCAGGCTGGACCCGGTATGTTTTCGACACATATGGAGTACCTTATAAGGTATTGCGCCCCGGGGAATTCGAAAAAACCGATTTCACCAGGGACTTCGACCTGGTTATATTCCCAAGTAACGAGAAATCGATTCTCATGGAAGGGAAAAATGAATCTGACGGCCAGACCTATCCTACCTCTTACCCTCCTGAATTCACCAAAGGCATTGGCAAGAAAGGGATGGCCCGGCTCATCGACTTCTTTAACCAGGGCGGGAGGATTCTTTCCTGGGGGAGCTCAACAGAACTGTTTACCGGCCTTCTGAGTACAAAAGCAAGTGACACCGGAAGGGAATTCCGGCTACCGGTAAGGGATATCTCCAAACGCCTTGCAAAAGAAGGCCTGTTCTGTCCGGGCTCCTTTGTAAGCATGGACCTGGTGCCCGATAATCCTATCACCATGGGGATGCCTGCCACGACCGGCATTTTCTTCCGCGGGGAACCTGTGTTTGCAACATCCATTCCTGCATTTGATATGGACCGCAGGGTGATAGGGAAATTCCCTGAAGACAATATCCTGTTAAGCGGATATTGCGAAAAACCCGAAAAACTCTCCGACAAATCGGTGATGGTGTGGTTGAAAAAAGGGAAAGGCGAATTAGTTCTTTACGGGTTTGAACCCCAGTTCAGGGCTTCGACCCAGGCTACCTACAAATTGTTGTTCAACCCGCTTCTGATGCCCTGGGCCGCAAAGTAAAATTAATTTGTAAGCCTGAGCATTGTGCCCAGGGGAAGTTTTCTTGAACTCCTGTCGGGGAAAAAGAGTTCGGCAGTTTCTGTGTTAATGCCTGTTTTAAACTGTGTCCTTACCAGGTTCTCGGCTATCAGGGCCGAAAAACCCATGGAATACAGGCTGAAGATCATAAAACTGCCCGAAGGCATGAGGATATCCCTGCAATAGGAAATCATCTCGTCAATACTGTCCTGCAACATCCATTTTTCGCCTTCCGGTCCCCGCCCGTAAGCAGGAGGGTCCAGGATTATCCCGTTGTATTTATTCCCTCTTTTTGCTTCCCTGCGGATGAATTTCAGTGCATCTTCGGCAACCCAGCGGATCCCGTCTAATTTCGACAATTCCATGATCTCTTTAGCCCAGGTCAGCGTAGGTTTTGAGGAATCGACATGGACCACATCGGCTCCTGCTGCTTTTGCTGCAAGCGAGGCGCCGCCGGTATATGCGAAAAGATTAAGTACCCTGAAGTCCTTATTGCCAGCCTGCCCGGAAATGAAATCATAAATAAATTCCCAGTTCACCGCCTGCTCCGGGAAAACCCCAATATGCCCGAAAGAAGTGAGGCCCAGGCGGAACCTGAGGTTCATGCCATTATAATTAAAAGCTATCATCCATTGATCAGGCATCTTTTTATATTTGATCCACTCCCCTTTTTCAGGGTTCTCAGATCTTGCCTGGTCCGTTCCTTTCTGCCTTCGGTACCTGGCATGGGCGGTCTTTTCCCATTCGCTCTCAGGCAGGGCTTTTTTCCATACGGCCTGGGGTTCGGGACGGGCCAGTATGAACTGCCCGAACCTCTCCAGCTTTTCCATTCCGCCTGTATCTATCAGTTCGTAATCCTTCCAGGAATGTGGGGTGAGAAACTCCATGATCATCCGCCCAGCAGGCGTTTTAAAATCTCCGATATCATCTTGTTGTCGGCCCTTCCTGCAAATTCCTTACTGGCCATCCCCATCACTTTTCCCATGTCCTTCATCGAAGCCGCCCCGGTCTGGGTAATGATCTGCCTGATCTTTCCTTCAACCTCATCCTGGCTAAGCTGCTGCGGAAGGTACGCTTCAATGATAGAGGCTTCAAAGATTTCCTTTTTTGCAAGGTCCTCCCGCTTCCCGGCCGTATAAACTTCCGCCGATTCCTTCCTTTGCTTTACAAGTTTCTGCAGAATACGCAGTTCGGCCGCTTCATCCATGGCCCCTGTCCCGCTTTCCTTTGATTTTTCAAGCAGAATAGCTGCCTTAACGGCGCGGACAGCTTCCAGCTTTTCAGGTTCCCTGGCTAGCATGGCCGCCTTGATGTCGCTGTTGATCTTTTCTTCCAAACTCATAATCAATCCTTTTCGTTTTCTGGTTTAACCCATTTGTTTTCTCTTTCTTTCGCTTGCTGCTCCCAAACAGGAATAACAGTTTTGATAAATTCCTGCTTCTCCCTGTATAAAGCATCCATCTGCAAACCTATGAATTTTTGAGCTTTCTCTTTTGTTGCAATATCGGGATACGATATCTCAGAGTTTTTGCCGTATTTATATAGTATCCGGGTCAGCTCTATCCTGGCCTCCTTGGCTTCATTGATAGCCAGGCCGGTGATCCTGGAAACTTCAACGGGTGAATGGAATGAAGCTCCGTGGCTTGCGGCAGAATAATCCCAGTACCATTGTGCGTTCCTTATATGCTTCAAACCGGCCTCCATTTCCTTATCATTGGCACCTGCATCCCAGGCAGCTTTTGCCTCAACATGGGCCTTGACGAGTTCAACCTCAGCCATGTCCCTGATCTGTTTTACCTTGTCCTGCCGTTCATATACATTATCCCTCAGGGTTTTTTCGCTTTCCCTGTGGCATACCTGGCAGGTATTCGAAATATTTGCCAGCGGACTGGTGATCTTATGGCTTGTGAATTTCTGCCCGCCTTCCTTGATATACGGCATATGGCAGTCGGCACAAGCCACTCCCCGTTCAGCATGGATCCCTGTGAGATAGATCTCGTAATCGGGATGCTGGGCCTTTAGCATGGGGGCCCTGCTGAGCTGGTGGGTGAAATCCGAAAAACCGGTTTCATTATAATACTTCAGGGCCGAATCGGCAGAGGTTCCGTATTTCCACGGGAAAGTCAGGTATGCCATATCAGGTGCATCGGTCCTGTGCTTATCGAAATAATATTCAACATGGCATTGCGCACAAACCAAAGACCGCATCTCCTGGTGCGTTGCCTTGCTGATGTCTTTGCCCATAGCTTTAAACGCTTCGATCAAAGCCGGCCTCGTTATCCTCAGGTCCATGGTCCCGGGATCGTGGCAATCGGCACAACCTATATAATTGGCAATCTCGTTTCCTTTGGACGCCCACTTCCCTTTGTAAAAATCCTTTGGCCCCGTCTTTTCCATTAATCGCGGCACATCCGGACTCTTGCAGGTCCAGCAGGTAGCCGGCTGGGGTCCGTCATCCGGCCCTTTAGGGGCGCCTGTCCTCAGGGTATTCCTGATGTCGGTGATGGCATAATAGTGACCCCGGCCCTGGCTGTAATCCTTTGAAAAAGCATAACCGGCCCAAAGCACGACCATACGGGGATCCCTGGCAAGCATGTCGATGAACACACTGCCATTGTATTTGCTGGTAAAACCTGTATCGGCCGTTTGAATATAGCTCTGGTATTCCCGGGGGAAATTTTCTCCCCAAAGTGAATTTCTTGGTTCGTACTCGTCAAGTTTAACTTTTGGTTTATACACGTATTCCGTTTCGGCCTTGCGCTGGGTAATGGAAGAAGCCAGCAGGCCGAGTAAAAATACAATGAGCATGGTGGCAAAAAACAGCAACCAGTTTTTCCCAGGGTTTTCTTTTTGGAACAGTTTCCATATACTTTGAACAATTTGTTTATTTCTTTTTTCTGTCGGCGGATGGCATTCTACCTCTTTTCTTCCTCTTCGTCTTCATCCCTTTCGGTTCGGCTTTTGATCTTTGTTTTTACCAGGGCATTTGGGGTTGAAGAAAGGCCGTTAACCCGTTTGTGCGGGGTTTCCCTGTGGCAATCCAGGCATGTCCTGTCTTTAAGGTAATTATGAAAATTCGGCTGTACCGAATATATGAATCCGGTTCCCACAGTTTTTTCATGGCAGCGGATGCAATTTGCCTGCACCGCCTTCCGCCCGGCTTCCCTGATGTAGATCACCTGGGGTTCGGTCCTCAATGTGAAAATAGTGGCGTGCCGCAACCCGTCTTCCGCCTTGAAAAGGTATTTTTCAAATACATTGCCATGAGGCACATGGCAATCATTGCATGTTGCTGTATTCCGGTGGGAACTGTGAGCCCAGTCATAGAACTGGGGATTCATCACATGGCAGTTGATACAGGTTTCAGGATTGTCGCCCAGGTAGGATGGGGCTTTCGATATATAGATCGCATACGCTGCCAGTCCGAAGAAAATCCCGAGTAATATGATCACCGGTTTCATCCAGTTTTCGGGTGGAAGAAATTTTTGAACAAATTGTTTCATACACGACCTGTACAGCGTCTTGTTAATCAGTTAACAAAGCTAATCAGATCCCGGGGATTTTCCAAAAAAAAGAGGCTGTCCCCAAAATTACGGGACAGCCTCCTGGAAAAATAACTGAACTGTTAATGTTTCAAAATGAGTTTCTGGGTCACTTCCTGGTCATCGGTAATGATCTTTACAACATAAGATCCTTCAGGAGCGGAAGACAGGTCAAAATTCAGATCCGGTTTTTCCCAGCAAACTTTTTTCAGTACGGTTCTTCCGCTGATATCCATGATGGATACCGTCATTGAACTGTACTTCATTGAGCCTGCGTCAATACGGAATGTTCCCTTTGACGGATTCGGGATGATGCGGAAGATATCCGCTGTATGTTCATTGACCGAAACAGTCGATTGGGCCTGGGTAACTGTAACCGATTGTGGTGTAAGTCCGGCTACCGTAACCGTGGCAGTAGCAACTCTGGCAACATGGTATGGATTCTCCAGGTAGGCGGCATTTATGGTGCCGTTGCCTGTTCCCGAAGGGGTAACAGTAAGCCATGCCGAGTCACTGACAACAGTCCATGCAGCATTGGAAGCAACCGTGAAAGTTGTATTCCCTGCGGTGTAAACCACATTCCGGTTAGGAGGAGTTACCAGGAGGGTCGGAATAATACCGGCCTGTGTAACGGTTACTGTGATTGGTGAAAGACCTGATACAGTTACGGTTATTGTAGCAACCCGGTCGGAAGAAGCATCGTTTACAGTATAATTTGCAACGATGGCGGCATTTCCGGTTCCTGTTGGGTCAACAGTACACCAGGGCTGGTCTGAAACTACAGTCCATGTGGTGTTTGAAGTGACGTTGAAATTGGTATAACCTGCAGGGGATGACGGAACGTTCTGGTTAGGCGGTGTAACTACAAGTGTAGGTACAGCTGCATCCTGGGTCACGGTCACTGTCACCGGTGTTACAACCCCGGTTCCTGTAACGGTTATAATGGCAACGCGGCCTACAAGGGATGTGTTCTCGGCATAAGATGCGGTCAGTGTTCCGCTTCCGGTGCCGGAAGGAGTCACTGTACACCAGGTTGAATTACTGGATGCGGCCCATGCGGTATTGGCGTTAACTGAAAAATCAACAGTACCAGAAGGAGTAAAAGCTACGTTCTGGTTAGCCGGGACTACCGATAAAGTTGCGGCACCTGCAGCCTGGGTCACGGTAACAGTAATCGGAGACAAGCCGGTAACTGTCACGGTAATGTTTGCAACCCTGCTTGAGGTGTTTGGATTTACTGCATATACTGCAGATATTGTTCCGTTTCCGCTTCCCGAAGCCGTGGGTACGCACCATGTCTGATCGGAAACAACAGTCCAGGTTGTATTGGAAGTCACTGTGAATGCTGCTGTTCCTGCAGGAGTAGCAGGTACGTTCTGATTAGCGGGTGTTACTAAAAGGGTAGGGGCAATTCCTGTCTGGGTTACAGTTACTGTTGAGGTAGGTGCGCCGGAACCTGTTACTGTAATTGTGGCAACCCTGCTTCCAACTCCGGCAAATGCAGTATATGTAGCAGTTATTGTTCCGTTATTGCTCCCGGAAGGTGTTACTGTACACCAGCTCTGGTTACTCGATGCATTCCATGTTGTATTTGAGGTCACCGTAAACGGGGTTGTGCCTGCTGCTGATGCAACATTCTGATTAGGGGGGGTTACAGCAAGCGTACTTGAAGTGGTTCCGGTAACAGAAATGTTATCAATTCCCCACCACCATCCCCAGGAACCTGAATAATTCCATTTGAACTGGACAGAAGACTGGTTTGCAGCGCCTGTAATAACATTGCTGTATGCCACGGGGTTGGTTGCTGATGTTGTGTTGTAGGTATTAAGAACGGTCCAGGTAGAGCCCCCGTTGATACTGTAAGACAAAGTCCCTGTTTCAGCAGAATATTCTCTGAAATAATGACTGAACGCAAGGGTTATATTTGTATATCCGGAACAATTTAAAACCGGGGTTACGAGATCGGCATTCTGAACACCTCCGCTGGCATAACCGTCGCTGTTAAGGTATGCATAGTTCCCGGTAAGGTTAGGCGCATTGGTACTGCTGATAGTGCCAAACTGCCATACCTGTGAGTTCCCCTGGTGGTCAACCTGTGACCAGCAGCCTGGAATACTCGTGCCATTGAAATTTTCGGTGAACGGCAGGGAATAAATACCGCACAAGGTTGTAAAGGTAAGATCGTCACCGTAAAAGGTTCCGGCACTGTTCGTTGCATAGGCCCTTACATGGTACAGAGTGCTTGATGTCAAACCCGTAATGGAACTTGAAAATGTTCCGAGTCCTGCGCCGTCGGTCGTGTGACTGCCTGCTGTTGTAGGATTGGCTGTTATGCTCCAGCAAACTCCCCGCGCCGTCACTGATGAACCGCCGTCGGCCACTACGTTGCCTCCGCTGGTTGCGGAAGTGAGTCCGATGGCTGAAGCAGCTGTAGTAGTAACAACGGCTGCACCAGGAGTTACCATCATATCGTTGCCATTTGTCGTACCTTCAATATTCACACCAACAAGGCGGAAATGATAGGTGGTACCTGGTGTAAGTCCCGATATCGGGGCATTTACGGCAACATTTGATGTTCCTGAACCTGCGTTGGCAGTGGTTGTATTATTGCCATATCCTGTAGTAGTTCCCCATTCGAAATGATAGTCTGAACTGTAACCGTTGGGGTTGATCAATCCGTTTAATGTAGCGGAGGTCGTGGTGATTGCAGTAGCTGCCGTTGTTGTAATGGCCGGGTTATTGCTGAATTTAAAGGATGCAATACGTGTTTGCCATGGCCAGGCAGTTTCATTCCAGGTTAAAATATATTCATTGGTATACCAGAATGTAATATCATCTGAAGGATCAACCGTCATCCCTGAATAATCTCCCCATCGTCCATAGGAGGAGTTCGTTTGGGAGGCAGCTCCGTTGACCACGGTTTGTTCGGGGATAGTCATCAGGCCCGGTGTGTCTGAGGCACGGCGACCGGTATAACGCACTGACGGGTATACCGAAACAGCATCAGAAGCTGTATACCCGAGGGCTATATCTCCCTGTGCATTCATTGCCGCACTGCCCATCCAGCGGGAAGTTGTGTTTGGAGCATAAGTCCCCTGCTGGTAGATGGTCCATAAGCCGGTTCCTGAACTTCTTAATTCATACCACCTCATACCTGCATTTCCGAGTCCATCTGCGTTAACAGAATGACTGGTCACCAGGGTCTGGTAAGAGCCGAAGTTTCTGTATTGTACACGAAACATCAGGCGGTCTGACAAGGATTCCAGTTTGAGCGTGGTTCCAGGCTGGGGAATACAACGTCCGCGGCTTGCCGAGCAGAAATATGAGCTGAAAGTTGCAGGCGTCAGGTTGGATGTTTCAGTGATCGTTGAATTGGCAGGAGTGGTCCAGTCGGTATGAAATGACCAGATTTTAAGGTTGGCGCCACTGATAAATGAAAAATAGTTTGCTTCACCGGCATAAGGAGCTGTAGGACCATCCCAATCGGAAGGGATCATAACCCCGCCTGCGGCCGAACAATTTTTATAAATAAAGCCGGCGGTCGGGTCCCCTGTCAGCATTTTGTTGCGTTCCCATACGCAGGCTGCCGGACCGGTGGCACCGGTAAACTGGTTTACCGACATATAATAACCGTCGGGCCAGATACCGAATTTCGGATAATCGGGCATGATGGTATTAAAATTATAAACATACCTGTACCAAGCACCCGTTGGATCAGAGGTCTGTGAAACAGCAACGAGAACACCCATATTGCTGCTGGGATATCCTGGTAATGAGAACTGTGAAATCATCCATTTTCCTGCAGCCTGGTCATAAAGTACGATAGGATCCCCGTCGTCAGTGCCTTCCCATGGCGAACCAATGCCGGTCCAGATGGTATGCAATGCTGCCGGCCCCAATATAGGGGTGGGCGAACCGGTCTTTGGATATATCGCAAAATATGAATTGATAACCTGGATGTACTTGTCAGGCCCAACATCACCGTTGGGGTCGGGAGGCATTACGCCATCAAGGTTACCGATCCCTTCAATATTCACAATGGGCCCGGAAGAAGCAGGACGATTAGTATTGACTTCCTGCTTTTGCCATACAGGGTCTTCCCTGAAGTTCGCCGGAGCGGTCCCCTCCATGTTACTTACATAGTTTGGGATCTCCCTGTTTTGCTTTTCTTTCTTTTCTTTCCCTGGCTTTAAGAATTTCATATCCTTTAACGGAGGAGAAATGTCAAAGTAAACAGGAGTTGAATAATAGGTTTCGACACCGTCGGGTGTATGCAACCTCTGTGTATTACTGCTTTTATTCTGGCCGTTTGCCGTCCAGGAAATAAAAGCTAATACCAACACTACAGCATAAAATAAAGTTCTTTTCATAATCATTCAGGGGTTTTGTTAATTGAATCGGTTTGGGAAATTACCATTGAATTACAAAAGTACAATAAAACATTTAAAATCAAACATTGTGGCAAGAATTAAGCTGCAAATCAGAAAATAAAGTGTTGAATGGCAAGAGTAATCCCTGTTTACTCAAGCTCTTCTCCGAGAACTTTTCCCTGAATGCTGATATAGGCTTTTATTATGGGTATATCGCACTTTGCATTGTCCCTGGCCATTTTGGCCATTTGAAGCAAGCCCCCGCAACAAGGTACTTCCATCATTACCACGATCAATGAATTTATTTTTGCACCGGCTATCATGGACCCGAGTTTCTCAATGTAGGCTTCTTTGTTACTGTCGAGTTTCGGGCAGGCAATAGCCAGCGATTTGCCCTTTAAATACCGGGAATGAAAGTTCCCCATTGCAAATGCGGCGCAATCTGCTGCAAGAACAACATCGGCATTCCTGAAATACGATGCCTGAGGATTCAGTAAATGCAGCTGAACAGGCCATTGCATAAGCTCCGATTGAACAATTTCAGGTGATCCGGCTTCCGGTTTGCCTTGTGAAACAGCCGGTTCAGCTTCCCTTTCAGTGATCTCTATTGCACCTTCGGGGCAATGTCCAATGCAATCTCCCAGGCCATCGCAATACATATCGCTGATGAGGCGGGCCTTGCCGTCAATGAGCCTGAGGGCTCCCTCATGGCAGTTCGTGATGCAGTTTCCGCAACCATTGCATTTTTCTTCGTCTATCCGGATGATCTTTCTTAACATGATTTTATTTGAGTATTTGAGTATTCATATGCCTCTTTATGATGAAAAAAAATTAATTCAGGTAAGCACTAAGGGTTTGATCCTGAAGGAACTTCCTGAACTCAGAAGTGAGTTTGTTGATCACATTACCCATCAGGCATCGATCAAAATTGCATATTTCGTAAGCAAGGGGGCAATCGGTCAATTCTATAGGACCTTCAATAGCCTGGTAAATGTCAAGCAGGGTAAGGTCTTTGGGATCTTTTTTCATTGTAAATCCGCCTGAAGGGCCCCTTACCGATCTTAAGAGGTCACTTTTTACGAGCCTCTGCAAGACTTTTGCAATATGATTTTTGGAAAATCCAGTAAATTCAGCAATTTTCACAGCATTGATTCCTTCGGTATTCCGTGAAATTAAAACCATACTGTGAATTGCAATTGAAGCAGCTTCGGATAATGCAAAAATCTTGGACATAAAATATTTGTGGTACTTGAATGCGCAAATTTAATAAGATTTTCATTACCCAATATATTCAGGGGGAAAATTTTCCATAAACCTTTGCCTGTTTTTTCTTAATCCGCTCTTTTCGAACCCTGAAAATCTAATATGCCGGTTTGGCGATTTACATTATGAATTATTTGTACCTTCGGCATATGATACGCCAGATAACAAGCCTTCAAAATCCATTTATAAAAACCGTTCTTTTACTCAGGGAGAAATCCAGGGAAAGAAAAACCCAGGAACTTTTTATAATTGAAGGTCTGCGTGAGTTCAACCTGGCCGTTTCGGGAGGTTTTCTGATCCAGTCTGTCGCATTTTGCCCCGACCTGCTATCTCCTGAAGAGGTAATAAAATTGTCGGGATACTCCTTCAGTTCCAATCTTTTTGAAGTATCCAGGCAGGTATATAATCGCATTGCCTTCCGGCAGGATGCTGAAGGGATCATTGCCCTGTCGAGGCCCCGCCTATATGGATTGAACGATCTGCGCCTCCCTCCCAACCCGCTTATCCTGATACTGGAGTCTGTTGAAAAGCCGGGCAACCTGGGTGCTGTGCTGCGCACTGCCGACGCGGCAAATATTGACGCCGTGATAATTTGCGATCCTCTTACCGACGTGTATAACCCGAATACTGTACGTTCGAGCATAGGCTGCATTTTCACAGTACCTTTATCGGTTAGCACAACCCAGGATACGATAGCCTGGTTGAGCTCCAGGGGTATAAGTTCGTATGCCACTTCCCTGGGAGCTGAGTTGTTTTATCACACCCTGGATTTCAGGGGTCCAACAGCATTTGTAATGGGGACAGAATCTACCGGCCTTAGCGAATTGTGGCTTTCAAAAGCCGATCATACGATAAAGATTCCGATGGGCGGAAAAATTGATTCCATGAATGTCTCCGTTTCCGCAGCCATTGTTATTTTTGAAGCAAGGCGGCAGCGGGATTTCAGCTCCTGATGCGGTTATTTGTATTTTTCATGTTCCGGTTTTAAAACCAGGAACCCCCTTGGAAGGTCACTGTGAAATTCAAGCCATTCGTCTGTTTTTGGGTGCCGTATCTTCAAAAAACAACCATGAAGCCTTATCCTGCGTTCCCACTTTGCATCTGCACCATATTTCCTGTCACCTGTAACCGGATGCCCCATATCTGAAAGCTGAACCCGTATCTGGTTTTTCCTCCCTGTAACAAGGTGTAGTTCTACCAGGGTATGTTTTTCCAGTGTCTTCAATACTTCCCAGCTGGTTTCGGCATATTTTGCCCCTTCCCGCTCCCTGCCTGAATGAACTTTGAATTCAGGGCCATCCGATAACCAGCTCCTGGCAACACCGCTTGCAGTTTCAAGGATCCCTTCCACCAGGGCCCGGTATTTTTTTGTAAAATCATGCCAGTTCTCTTTCAGTTTATCCTGGGCTTCTTCAGTTTTTGCAAACAACAGCAAGCCCGAAACCTCCCTGTCAAGCCGGTGAACCACAAATAATTCCGACCTGCTTTTAGAAGCCGCACTGAGATACTCCTTCAGCTCCTTGTATGCAGAAGAACCGCTGAGCCCTTTCTCACCATATGTGAGCATCCCGGCGGGCTTGTCGATAACAATCAGCTGGGGATCCTCATAAATGATCCTGAAAGGAGCATGGGCCCTTACCACAACACTATGTCTCCTGTATGTGACCTCGTCATCCTTGTGAAGCACGGCAGCAGGATTTTTGACAGTTTTACCGTTCACCCCTATGCTGCCATGTGAGATCATTTTCTTAATGCTTGTTTTCGATGACTGCGGATATTGCGCTGCCAGGAAATCAAGCAAAGTTGATTCAGTTTTTACATTGTATTTTTCGGCCTGGCTTAACATGATTATAAAATTAAAATGAAGAGTTTCCTTTCTGATTGCCGGTCTGCAGCCTGAACTTCGCAAAAACCGGATTATGGTCGGAGTTCGCAAATCCCCTGTCCGCAGTGAAACAAGTTAACACCTCTACATTAGGAGAAATTACAAAGAAATCAATTATTGTAGTGCCCGTCTTCCCTTTCTGATAAGGGGCATCGAGGTTGCGGTTAGTTGGTAATAATGGGTCATAAACAGCCTTCCAGCCCGGCATGAAATTATCGTCCAGTGAATATTGAATTGAAAATGTTTTATCTCCTGAATTTATTTTTTTCTGATTGAATTCCTTAGGGTTCATATTCCAGTCGCCTCCAATGATAATATAGTTTCCCTTCTGGTACTCCCTTTGAAGGTAAGTTTGAAGGATGTCAAGTTCTTTCCTGCGCAATTCCCCGGTTTCATCGTAGGCCGAATTGTGGAGGTTTACCAATATCAGCTGTTTGCCCCCGCAAACTGTAAATGCAGAGCAAATGAAACACCGTTTAAGCCATAACAATCGTTTAGGCCAGCAAAAATAGGCATCGTATGCATGGCGCTCACTGTTTTCGGGAGGGTATCTCGAGAATGTACAAAGGCCTGCATTTACTTTTCCTATCGGTTCCGAAAAAGGAACAGGGATAAATTTAACCACGTAATTCAGGGCAAAAGCGCTGCAATATTCAGGCAATGCTGCTTCTATGCCGCTTTGCTGATCCTGGCGGTAGGTCCTTTTACAATCCCTGTCGATTTCCTGTATATACATGAAGTCCAGCGTGTCGCTCGATTTCAGCTCCCTGGAAATACCCTGAAAATATTTTTCCATTTCAGCTTTGCCTGAACGCACTGTTCCCCCTCCATCGAAAAAATAGTCCATCCCGCTGCCCAGTCCGGCATAGCCTACATTCCAGGTAAGAAATGAAAATTCGGTTTTATCAGCCGGGAGAGGTCTTCCTTTACCTTTTGCTGTTACAGGTTCAATCAGGGCCGGGTTATATTCAGTAAATTGAAGGAAAAACAATAAACCAATCAGTGCAAGAGACGGTAAACCTACCACAATCCCTGTAGAGTAAATCAATATCCTTTTCATTTGCTGCTAATTATCCTGATTATATCTGATAATCTGAGGGTTAATCAGAACCGAAATTAAGTAACTTTTTTGTATTTTTACATGGTTCAAATAATATTTCAGGGATGCCGCTGCTGGGATCAATAATTAAAAAAGCTTACGAGTTACGCCGATTCCCGATTGACATTAAAAATATTGATCCTGTAGGTGAGCAAAAAAAAGTCCTGAAAAGACTGCTGGCCAAAGCCCAGGAAACCGCATTCGGCGAGCATTACAGGTTCCAGGACATCCTTGCATCTTCAGATATCCCGCGCAGATTTCGGGAGAGCATTCCGGTTCATGATTATAATTCCATGTTCCGTTCCTGGTGGTACAGGAGCCTTAACGGTGAATCCTATGTTACATGGCCGGGCCGGGTTAAATATTTCGCACTGACTTCAGGCACCGCTGATGCCTCCTCAAAACAGATTCCGGTTACCAGCGATATGCTTTGGGCCATTCGTAAAGCCAGTATACGGCTTCTGGTAAGCACGACAAAATATGACTTCCCTGATGAATTTTATGAAAAGGGGATACTGATGATTGGCGGGAGTACCCACCTGCAGTATAACGGGACTTATTACCAGGGTGATGTCTCGGGTATTACTGCTAAAAACATTCCATTCTGGTTCCAGCATTTCTACAAGCCCGGAAACAGTATCTCAAGGGAGACTGAATGGCAGGTAAAACTAAATGAGATCGTACGTAACGCCTCCAGCTGGGATATTGGCATTGTGGCAGGTGTTCCGGCCTGGATACAGATCATTCTTGAACGGATAATTTCGGAATACAAACTAAGGAACATTCATGAAATCTGGCCGAATTTCGGAGCTTATGTCCATAGCGGAGTTTCGTTTGAACCTTACGTGAACAGCTTCCTGCCCCTTCTTGGAAAGCCGATAGTATATAACGAATCCTATCTTGCCTCGGAAGGCTATATTGCATACCAATTTCCCGAAAGCAAAAATGCGATGGGAATGATAACCGATAATGGGATATACTATGAATTCATTCCTTACACTTCCGGAAATTTCGACGAAGACGGGAACCTTAAAGATAATCCGGAATCACTGAGTCTTGAGGAAGTTACCGAAGGCCGTGATTATGCCCTCCTGCTTTCAAGTTGTGCCGGTGCCTGGAGGTACCTTATCGGTGATACGATCAAGTTTACGAATACCAAAACCTGCGAGATTCAACTCACTGGGAGGACGAAGAATTTTCTGAGTTTATGCGGGGAACATCTTTCTCAGGATAATATGAACAGGGCTGTTAAGATGCTTCAGGATGAAATGAATATCAAAATCAACGAGTTTACGGTATGCGGCATCCGTCACGGAACTCTCTTCGGCCATAAATGGTACCTGGGAACCGATAGTTCAACCGATCCTGTCACTATTGCAAACAAACTGGATGATTGCCTGAAGGTCCTCAACGACGATTATCGTGTTGAAAGGCTTGAAGCTATAAAAGAGATTCAAGCAGAAATTGTACCTTTGCAGGCTTTTTATGACTGGATGAAAATTCAGGGAAAAGAAGGAGGGGCTCATAAATTTCCCCGCGTACTGAAAAACCAGCAACTTAAATCCTGGGAAGAACATCTTAGAAATTATGGTTGTTAACAGCCTTGCAATATTCCACCCTCTTTTCGAGGGTATGATCCTTGGGATTACAGTCGCCATAACGCTTGGTCCTGCTCTTTTTGCACTTCTGCAAACAAGCGTTAAGCATGGCGTTAAAACCGGCATTTTTCTCGCACTTGGAATTTTTGCCAGCGACCTGGCCCTGGTAATTGGTTTTTATTTCGGTGCTTCCCAGATTGTCAATGACAAATTTTATCATCTTATCCTTGGAGTTATCGGGGGTGCCATAATGACGATTTTCGGCATATATACCTTCCTGAAGAAGATCCCGATGACCGAGCAGGTTGAGGCTATTAATGAAATAAAGGTCAAGAAACCAGGCCTTCTTCCATATTTTTTCAAAGGATTTGTGATCAACCTCGCCAATCCTTTTCTCTGGGTATTCTGGATCACTTCCATGCTGGCCATTAATGCAACATACGGGGGCGACCAAAGAGCTGTTGCGCTTTTCTTTACCGGGACTTTGTTTATGGTCCTCACAACCGACATACTGAAATGCGTCCTTGCCAACAGGATTAAAATCCTTGGAAACCCCCAGGTGAAATTATGGCTGAACAGGATTGTAGGTTTGCTCTTTATGATCATAGGTTCATTCATCATTGCAGGGTCCCTGTTCGAATATTACCGTGGAATTCAAATACATATGCCTTAATTCTCTACTTAACGTCTAATCCATTACTATCAATTACAACATGAAAAAAATGATCTTTGCGGCACTTGGTTTACTGATGTGGACATTGCCTGTTATTGCCGACAACCCACCCGATGAGGGAATGTGGTTACCGCTACTTCTTGACCGCCTCAATTATGTTGATATGCAAAAAATGGGGCTTCACCTCACTGCCGAGGAACTTTATAATATCAACCACTCGAGCCTGAAAGACGCAATTGTAGGCCTTTCAGCAAACGGGGGCGGACAGGGCTTTTTCTGCACTGCTGAAGTTGTTTCAGCCCAGGGGCTGATCTTTACAAATCACCATTGCGGCTTTAATGCAGTTCAAAGCCATAGCACAACCGAACATGATTATCTCACGAATGGGTTCTGGGCCATGAATAAAAGCGAGGAACTCCCAAATGAAAGGATGTGCGCTTCTTTCCTTGTTCGGGTTGAAAATATTACCGACTCAATTATCCCTTTTCTCCCGGATACTTTAAAAGAGGTTGACAGGCAGGCTAAGATTCGCAATATCAGCAACAAAATAAAGAAGAAAGCAGAAGAAGACGGGAAATTTGATGCAGCCGTGCAATCTTTCTTTTCAGGAAATGAATACTACCTTTTTGTTTATAAAACATACCGGGATGTAAGGCTTGTTGGCGCCCCCCCCTCGTCAATCGGAAAGTTTGGCGGGGATACCGATAACTGGATGTGGCCAAGGCATACAGGCGATTTTACAATCTTCCGCATTTATGGCGACTCAACGGGAAACCCTTCTAAATACTCAAAAAACAATATTCCCGTTAAGGCATCATACCATTTGCCGATAAGTCTTAAAGGCATTAAGAAAAACGATTTCGCAATGATATGGGGTTATCCTGCAAGGACCTCGCGATATCTTACTTCCTACGGAATTGAATTCAACCTCGCTGTTCAATACCCTGCACTGATCGCTATCTATGGCAAGAACCTGGAAGTGATGAAAGCAAGAATGGATGTCGACAAGGCCGTGAACATCGCTTATGCCGGGAATTACGCTCAAGCTGCCAATACCTGGAAAAATTACATCGGCCAGTCTAAAATGCTGAAGCGCAACCATGTCGAAGACAAAAAGAAAGAAATTGAAACTGCCTTCGTTGCCTGGTACAGCAAGGACCCTGCCCGGCAAAAGAAATACGGGCATGTTCTGGACGACCTGAAACAAGGGTACGCTGCCCTGATAAAAGCAGCCGTTCCCATGTATTACTCAAGCATGGGAGCATCCGCCCTCGATATCCTGCAGATCGCAGGCAAAGCTTCTGCAATAGAAGAGGCTTATGTGAAGAAAGATAAAGCTGCGCTTGCCAAAGCTGTGGAAGCATATAAGTCGACTGTTCCATCACTTTTTAAAGGAAAAGACCAGATCATTGAAAAAAATAAACTTTCGGAGATCCTGACCTTATATTTCCAGAATGTACAGGCTTCCGAACAGCCTGCGATCTTCAGTGAAATTTCAAAGGAATACGGCAACGATTTAAAGGCTTATGCCGAAATGGTCTATTCCACCTCTATTTTTGCCTCAGCCGATAAACTGAATAAATTCCTGGATAAACCAAACCGGAAAACCCTGGAAAAAGACCCTGCATGGAAACTGTCCAGGTCGGTAAGTGAAACGTCGGCCAGGTTTTCCAATGCAATGAATGCATTGAGAAATGCAGTTGCAGCGGGAAACCGGGTGTTTATTGCCGGGATACGGGAAATGGATCCTGATAAAAAATTCTATTCCGATGCCAATTCAACCATGCGTATGAGTTATGGGAAAGTTCTTGACTACTTCCCGGCCGATGCCGTACACTATGATTATGTAACCACACTGGCAGGAGTTATGCAAAAGGAAGATCCCGATAACGAAGAATTCATCGTAGAGAAGAAACTGAAGGACCTCTACCTGCAGAAAGATTATGGCAGGTATGGTCAGAACGGCGACATGATCGTTTGCTTTCTTACCACTAACGATATAACCGGAGGTAATTCGGGAAGCCCGGTAATCAATGCCGACGGGCAGCTGATCGGGCTTGCCTTCGACGGGAACTGGGAGGCAATGAGCGGAGATATCATGTTTGAACCCGATCTGCAAAGAACCATCAATGTGGATATACGCTATGTGCTTTTCATTATCGATAAATTTGCGGGTGCAACAAACCTTATCAATGAACTGACCCTGATCCAATAAATCATCGTTTTCATTTGATGTTTTAAAGATCCCCGGTACGGAGTTTCCCTCAATACCGGGGTTTTTTTCTTAGTTTGATCCTGAATTTTCAGCGATGGATTAAGCGGCTTTATCGACAGAATCAACCTCATTGCAGATTAGGTCTGAAATTATAATCCCATAGCGAAATATTTTCCTATATTAGCGCTGATTTTCAATTGTATCGGATGAAACTTAAATACAAAATACTAATCCATGTGGTCTTCTGGTTATACATTTTTAACCAGGCCGTTTTCCCTTATTTTTTAAATAAGGAAGTCCCTTACCTGGTCAAAGACCTGATCATCCACATGCTGACCGGGATGGTCTCCTTTTACGGGTTTTATTTTTCATATAAATATCTGTTCCGGTTTGAAAAGAAAGTGTACAGTGTATTAGTCGGCCTGGCCCTGGCTGCGTTGCTCCTGGTATGCAGAATTGGAATGGAGTATCCATATTGGAAGTACATCATCGGCTACGATATGACTAAAATGCCTTTGAATAAGGAGTGGATCTTCAACGATATCAGGCTGGTCATGATATTTTTCATATACAGCGTACTCATCCGCCTGGCAATAAACTGGTATGAGAATCAGAAACTCCAGGCCGATTTTATCAACCAGAAACAGATCAGCGAGCTCGCCTTGCTCAGATCACAGGTCAACCCGCATTTCTTTTTCAACACCCTGAATAATATTTATTCCCTTGTTTACCAGAAATCGGATGATGCGCCGGAGGCTTTAATGAAGCTATCTTCCATTATGAGATATATGCTTTATGATGCCACCACCGACAAAGTGCTTCTTGAAAAAGAAATTGAGTACCTGAAGAGCTTCATTGAACTTGAGAAACTCAGGTTGCGGAATAAAGATTATGTTACTCTTCAAATCAATGGAACAGCAGAAGGGATTACAATTGCCCCTATGCTGCTGATCCCTTTTGTTGAGAATGCATTCAAACATGCCAGCCGTACTGTTCCCTCACCGGGAATCATGATCAGCATAGATATCCTTCCCATGGAAATTACATTTGAGGTGAAAAATTTCATACGTAAAAATCAGCAGGCGCCAAAAGACCAGCAGGGAGGTATCGGGCTAATTAATATCCGCCGCAGACTGGAATTGCTCTATCCTCAGAAATACAGCCTTGACATAACAACAACTGAAGATTCATTTGTTGTCAAATTAATAATAAGAAACTGATGCAGATCGATTGTATTGCCATAGATGATGAGCCCCTGGCATTAGACATCATAAGGGATTATTGTTCAAAAGTATCTTTTCTAAATCTCTTGAAAACCTTCGATAATGCAGTGGATTCGATTGAATTTATCCGCTCAGGGAAGGTTAGCCTGATATTCCTCGATATCCAGATGGAAGAACTTTCGGGAATTCAACTTCTAAATTCCCTTCAGAATCCGCCTTTTGTGATTTTCACTACAGCCTATGAAAATTATGCCATCCAGGGATTTGAACTGGATGTGGTTGATTACATGCTGAAACCTATCTCCTTCGCCAGGTTTTTAAAAGGAGTGAATAAGGTTTATGAGCGTATGCAATTGGAAAACAACGTGCGCGAAAAAACAGCCCTGGCAGATAATAAAGGCCCTGCGCAATCATATTTCTTTGTAAAAACCGAAACACGCATGGAAAGGATAGAATGTCCTGATGTTTTATATGTGGAAGGCATGGGTGACTATTGGAGAATCGTGACAAAAACAAGAAGGATCATGACCCTCATGAATTCCAAAAAACTGGAAGAAGTTCTGCACGAGCCTTTGTTCTGCAGGGTCCATAAGTCTTTTTTCGTGGCCCTCGACAAGATAGAATCAATCGAAAGAAACCGGATCAAGATCTTTGATAAATATATTCCCGTGAGCGAAACGTTCCGTAAAAATTTCTTTGACCTCATCGAAAAGAATAAGCTGGCCTGAGTTATTTCCGGAATCTTTCAAGAAGAGACTGGTCGTGGAACTCCTTTGCCAATCCTTCAATCGTATTGAACGGCACTTCAAAAAGATCGAGTATCATCAAGGCGTCAAGACAATTGTTAAACAGCGGGTCGACGTTGAATCCAAGAACTTCGGCATTTACACTGAGATATTTTTTTAAAAGAATGGGGGTTTTATACTTCCGGTCAAAATCATTGATAAAAGAATCAAGCCTTGCCACATCTTTTTCGGTATATCTGAGAAAGAGATCTTTTTCAATGATCCTTCCGGGCTTTTCAATAAACGGGTTCCTGGCTCTTATGTATTCTGCAAATTCAGAATTAAAGTAGTTGGCCTTCAGAAATTCCACACAGAGTGTTTTTGAAAAAGCCCCGAACTCATTACTTATACTTACAGGCCCAAGCAGGTAACGGTAGTTGGGATTTTTCAACAGAAGGTATAGTATCCCCTTCCATAATAAAAACAGGGAAAGAGGTTTTTTCTGGTATTCCTTAATGATGAAAGAACGGCCGAGTTCGAGTGAAACATTGAGTATTGGCGCGAATTTCCGGTTTATCCTGAAAAGGCTTGTGATATAAAAGCCCTTCATCCCGTAATTTGTAAGTATATGGTTTCCCTTGCCAACACGGTACCCTCCTACGAGCTGTTTCTCACTTTGATCCCAGATAAAAAGTTGTTCAAAATACGGATCATACTGGTCTACGTCCATGCTTTTATTGGTTCCTTCCCCAACTTCCCGATATGTTTTTTCCCTTCTTCTGCCAAGTTCCTTCAGGATATTAGGGATTTTCGCCGACGGGACGCAAAAGACCAGATTTTCTTTTATCCTGAACAGCAGATGTTCGACACCGATCTGCTCGATTTCTTTCATGATAAGTTCATCCGGAACCTGGTCAATCAAAGGTTCGGGTGAATGGATAATGATCTGGTAATTATTTTTGTTCCTCGGTTCTTCGGTCAATCCCAATACATAGGTTTTCATACGAAGGAACCTGCCGTAATCTGCAATATCTTTAAATTCCTTTTGTTCATCAACGGTGACAGGGGTCCCTATTCTTATACCGATTTCCTTATCTTCCTTATTGAATATTTCAGAAGGAAGTTTGACCGTTCTGAGGACCGGATGGATAAAACCAAGAATATTGAACAGAATGCTGTTGTGACCTGTAAAATAAACAGGAACAACAGTGACTCCAGCTTTTTTAATGAACTTCAGCATGGAATGCTGCCATTCCCTGTCGGTTATTGAATGGTGTTTGAGCTTATAGCTGCTGACTTCCCCGGCCGGGAAGAACCCCATCGGGCGGCCGCTCGAAAGGTGTGTGATCGCATCCTTCAGTCCCCCGAAACTGGATTTAACATCTTTGTGAGTTTCAAAAGGGTTCGCCCCTATGAAATATTTCTGCAATGGAGCGATCTGCGTAAGTAAAAAATTCACCAGGACCTTATAATCAGGTCTCTGTTTTGTAATCAGGGAGATCAGGATCAACCCGTCAATCCCTCCATACGCGTGGTTTGATATGGTAATAAAACTGCCTTCTGCCGGAATGTTATGAAGGTCACCTTCAGGTACTTTATATGTTATCCTTATGTCTTCGAGAATTTTATCGGTAAACAGCTGGGGGGGGAGATGAATATTGCTGCTGTATGTTTTATTAACCAGATCCAGTTTTAGAATGCTGAACAGGATTTTGGCGAGTCTTTCCCCTCCGAAAATCTGCAGGGTTTTGCTGGCTTTAACAAGGTCTTTTGAAGATACAAGTTCCATGTCAAAGGATGATGTAGTCCATTTGTTTCTTTGACAGGTCTATCTTTTTCACCCTGATCCTTACCGGATCGCCAAGTTTGTATACATTACCGTGCCTCTGCCCGATCACCCGGAAGTTCTCCTCGTCAAGGTAATAAAAATCATCATCCAGGTCCCTCAGTTTGACCATCCCTTCACATTTGGTTCCAATGATCTCGGCAAAGATCCCCCATTTGCTGACTCCTGAAATCAAAGCGTCAAATTCCTGCCCGATTTTATCAAGCATATATTCGGCCTGTTTATATTTCACAGAAGCCCTCTCGGCATCGGCTGCCCGTTTTTCCATATCCGATGCATGTTCGCACTGAAGTTCATATTCTGCTGCTGGGGCTGAGGGTTTATTGTCAAGGTAGTCCTGGAAAAGCCTGTGAACGATCAGGTCGGGATAACGCCGTATCGGGGAAGTAAAATGAGTATAATAAGGAAATGCCAGTCCGTAATGCCCTATGTTTTTTGTTGTATAAAATGCCTTCGCCATTGTCCTGATGGCAACACTTTCAACCATATTTTCAGCACCAGTGCCCTTGATATCATGAAACAGCTGATTAAAGGAATGTGCCATTGATTTTTTTGTAGATAGTTTAAGTGAAAAACCGAGCCTTTCAACAAGCTGCGTAAATATCTCCAGTTTCTCCGGATTTGGCTTGTCATGGACACGGTAAACAAAAGTTTTCGGCTGAACATTTGGTTTTTGCCTGCCCACCCATTCCGCAACTTTCCTGTTGGCAAGCAGCATGAAGTCTTCGATCAGCTTGTTTGCGTCTTTCATTTCCCTGATGTAAATACTCAGCGGGCGCCCTTTGTCGTCAAGCCTGAACCTGACTTCCTGGGTCTCAAAATTAAAGGAGCCCTTTTTAAAGCGTTCTTCCCTGAGTTTTACTGCGAGCCCGTTAAGAGTCCCGATCTCACCGGCATATTCGCCTTTCCCTGATTCAATGATGGCCTGAACTTCTTCATATGCAAATCTCCGGCATGAATGGATCACCGTTTTGCCAAACCATTCATTGAATATCTTTCCATTTTCATCAAACTCGAAAACCGCTGAAAAGCAGAACCTGTCCTTGTTTGGTTGAAGCGAACAAAGCTGGTTCGATAAGCGTTCCGGCAGCATGGGAATGGTTCTGTGGACCATGTAAACCGAAGTTCCTCTTTCAAAAGCTTCCTTGTCGATCTCAGATCCCTTCCGAACATAATAAGAGACATCTGCTATATGAACTCCCACCTCCAAATGACCGTTCGCCAATTTATTCAGCGAAACGGCATCGTCAAAATCTTTTGCATCCTCGGGATCAATCGTTATTGTAAATACTTTTCTGAAATCCCTTCTTTTGCCTATCTCCTCCTTCGGAAGTTCTTCAGGAATCTTTTCAGCTTCAGCTTCTGTTTTTGAGGAAAATGAAAGTGGGAAATCGTATTCGGCCAGGATAGCCTGCATTTCCACGTGATTGTCGCCGGGTTTACCAAGGATCTGTATTACTTTGCCAAATGGATTCTGTGCATGTTCAGGCCAATCGGTGATCACCGCTACTACTTTCTCCCCGTTTTTTGCCCCTTTAAGGTCGGGCTTCTGGATAAGGATTTCAACCGGTACAGATGGGTTATCGGGTATGAGAAAGGCAAAATTTTTACTGGCTTCTATAATCCCGACAAATTGCCGTTTATGCCGTTTGACGATCTCGGTGACCTGCCCGTCTCTTTTATGCCCTTTCCGCATGGGAAACAGGCTGACTTTAACTGTGTCGCCATGAAGTGCATGATGAGTGTTTTCGGCTGCAACAAAAACATCCTCGGAGCCGTCTTCAGGTATGATATAAGCCTTCCCCGTCTGCTTCATATCAACCCTTCCGGTGACTTCCCGGCTCATCCCTTTTTGAAATCTTTCGCTTTCAGTATTGATCTGGTATTTCCCGCGCTTGGATTCCACAAGTTCTTTCCCCATAAACAACCTTTCAACAACAAGCCTTACCATATCCTTGCTTGCTCGGTCATTCAGGTCAAGCCGGGCCGACACCTGCTTGTAATTAAAACTGCTGAAGGGATTCTGCTGAAAAACTTCCATCACCTGTTTGATGATGTTGCTGCTGTTGGCTGTACTTCCCCTGGATGGTTTCTTCCCCATACTTCTGAAATTAATAATATGAACTACCTTAAAAATTCCGGATGCGGAATAGCTTCAATCAATGAGGTTGTGTACGTGCTGTGAGGGTTGGTAAAGATCCTGTCAGCATCACCTGTCTCTATGATTTTGCCACTGTTCATAACAATGATCCGGTCCGACATATACCTTACAACTGAAAGGTCATGCGATATAAAGATATACGTTAACCCGAGTTCCTTTTTCAGGTCGTTGAGCAGGTTGAGCACCTGGGCCTGCACTGAAACATCCAAAGCAGATACCGACTCATCACAGATAAGGAGTTGTGGCTGCACCGCCAGGGCCCTGGCAATACAGATGCGCTGTCGCTGACCTCCCGAGAATTCATGCGGATACCTGTTTACATGTTCAGGAAGAAGACCAACCTTCTCAAGCAATTCCCTGACTTTCGCTTTCCGCAATTTGTCATTGTCGTGGAGGCGGTGTACTTTCATCGGTTCCAGTATGGCTGCACCTGCCGTAAGCCTTGGGTTCAGCGAAGAATAGGGATCCTGAAATATGATCTGCAGATGCTTGCGCAATGATTTCAGCCTGTCTCTGGTGATCTGGGTTATTTCCTCGTTCCGGAAAAGGATCTTTCCGGAATCTGGCGGCACCAGCTCAAGAACAACTCTGGCCAGAGTTGTTTTTCCGCTTCCCGATTCCCCGACAATTCCAAGGGTTTCTCCCTGAAAAACATCAAAGCTGACCTTGTCAACCGCCCTTGTTCCCGGAAACTGTTTTACGAGATCCCTTACTTTGAGAACAGGCTCTGTTTTATACAATTGAACCAGTCGTTCCGACCTCTCTTCTGCACTTATAACTTCAATAAAAGTTTTCCCGCCGCCTTCAATAAAATCAGATACCGTGGGCAGTCTTCTCAACCTGGCATTAAGCGGCGGCCTGCAGGCGAGTAGGCCTTGAGTGTAAGGGTGCCCGGGATTATCAAAAATCTGCGATACACTTCCCTGTTCAACGATTTTCCCTTTGTACATCACCATCACCCTGTCGGCAAAACCCGAAACCAGGCCCAGGTCATGGGTAATAAACAAAATCCCCATTTTTCGGGTTCTCTGAATTTTTTTTAACAGTTGCAGGATTTTCTTCTGGACCGTAACATCCAGTGCCGTGGTTGGTTCATCAGCAATAAGCAATGAAGGATTACAGGCTACAGCCATCGCGATCATAATCCTTTGTTTTTGTCCTCCCGATAACTGGTGGGGATAAGACCTGAAAATGCGATCAGGCTGTGGCAGCTTTACTTCCCTGAACAGTTCGAGGGTTGTCATTACGGCCTTCGTTTTGGTAATATCAAAATGCGACCTGATAACTTCGCAAACCTGGTCCCCGCAGGTAAAAACCGGGTTCAGGGAGGTCATAGGCTCCTGGAAAACAATTGCAATCTCCTTGCCCCTGATTCCTGTCATTTCGTTTTCAGATGCTTTTTGGAGGTTGATTTCACGATTGTCTTTTGTGAAAAAAATCATCCTTTCGGCCTCGACTTTGCCGGGGGGATCCGGAATAAGCTTCATTACCGATAATGCCGTGACCGATTTTCCGGATCCGGATTCTCCAACAATTGCCAGTGTTTCAGAGGGCCCCATTTCAAAGGAAATGCCATCAACTGCAACAGTAATCTCCTTCCCCTGGCTAAAACTGATTTTTAGGTCTTTTATTTCCAGGATCCCAGTCGGTCTTTTTCCATCCATAATTTTTTGGTTAAAAGAGAAAACCATATCAAACCTACGTCAATTTTTGAAAAATCCGGCCAGATGTTAATAAAGTTTTATGTATCACTTTTTACCGGCTGCAGGATTAAGCAATATGTGGGGAGATGATTTTATCGGGCTTGTATATCCAAGGATCTGCTGCGGTTGCGGCAATTCCCTCTGGAAACACGAACATGTGTTATGCGATACGTGTAATTATCACCTCCCCCGCACAAATTTCCATCTTCAAAACGACAACCCGGTAAACCGGATCTTCTGGGGCCGGGTCAATATCCTTTCGGCCACCTCATATTTGCTGTTTAATAAAGGCAGTAAGGTTCAGGGCCTGATACATGCATTGAAATACAAGGGCCGAAAGGATATCGGGATTTTCCTGGGTGAGGAATTCGGGAAAACACTCAGGGAATGCCTTCCCTATTCTTCCTCCAAAATTATTATCCCGGTGCCGCTTCACAGAAAAAAATACCTGAAAAGAGGATATAATCAGAGCGAGCAGTTTGCCATTGGACTTTCTTCTTCCATGGGTATTCCCTATACAATCTTATTCCTTTTGCGTAAAAATGAAACTGAGACACAGACTCATAAATCACGCTTTTTACGCTGGAAAAACGTGAATGACATTTTCTATTTAAAAGACCCCGATAAACTTGCAGGTTCAAAAATCCTTTTGGTAGATGACGTGGTAACCACAGGTGCAACACTTGAAGCATGTATTTCTAAACTTTCAGTCATCCCCTCGGTGAGTATTTCCGTTGCAACGATCGCTTATGCCAGGCCATAAACGTTGCTAAAGTTTCCGGGCAACAATGACGGCCTTTTTTACTTTTGAATGTTTGCCGGAAATACTTAAACTTTCGGCAAAAACAATATAATACCCCATGCTTACAGTCAGGTTATTACTGCCCGTACCATCCCACAGAAACAGGGAGTTTTCAGAAACCGTTGATGACCCGGCTATGATTTTTATAAGGGTCCCTTTAATGTCAAAGATCCTCAGGGAAAGCAAGGTCCCCGCCTCAACATTATTAACCTTTATAAACAAAAGATCGTCCTTCCCGTCATCATCAGGGGAAAAGATGGAATTACTTAACTGCAGGTCAAAACCGTTATGGGGATCAACGACATAATGTGAATTATCATAAGCAGGACTGGCGAAACCTGATGTCTCGGAAGCAGACTGCCAGTTGGCCCTGCAGTCTGAAGGTACCCGCGGATCCAATCGTTCCAGTGAAACTCCGAGGGTATTGGAAAGAAAGGACAAATGCATGCTTTCACTGTACGACATTGCGTCAATCACCATGGAGTCCTCTGCGGATGTAAGAATAATATATCCGCTGTCGCAATTCAGTGAAGGAAAATGTTCCAGGCAGGCAACTTTGTCCGGATACGGAACATAATACCTCGAACACAACTTCGCTGAATCAGCGGAAATAACATAGAAATCCTTTGGGGCCAGCAATCGTTCCCCGGTGCATAGCCGTTCAGGCTGAACTGACGTACTCCCGCTTCCGGAATTACTTACCAGCAATTTATTTAAACTAATAATCTTCGCTGAACAGTTATAAAATTCAATGAATTTTGAACCTGAAGCATCAGGATGGAACAATACTTCATTGATCACCATGTCACCGGGCCGGCAGGGGCCGGGAATATAATAACAGATTAAAACCGATGTATCCGTCAGGAAATTGTTCGAAAAGTCCGAGATATTCTGTATCCTTAGACTGTCACAAAAAAATTGATTTTCTCCCGGGTTTATTTTGATAAATAATATTGCTGGTTCCTCCTTTAAAATGTATGATTTAATGAGTTTTCCTGGATTGTTTTTAAGCGAATATTTTATATCACTTTGCATGCGGGAAGAATCAATATATTCGTTGAATTTTATCCTGATCGTCAAACTGTCGGAAAAACCGCATGAAATTATCTTCGGAGGAAGAGTATCAAGAAGAATTCTTCCGGCATAAAAATCATCGAAATAAATTTTCGTCGAATTACTGGAAGTATACCTGCAAAATACTCCCATCCATGCGGAGGGAACCGCTCTTGTGTCGGTGAAATTTCCATATCTGATGAATTGCCCGCCACCTGTGCTGTCGGCAAAAAGGTCCCAGGTTCCGCCTGAGTCCCTGCGGACTTTGATCCTGAAAACATTCATGGATTTATTGGTCCTGAGAAAGGGAAAGCTGAACAGCAAACTATGCATGTTCCCATTTTGCCTGTAAAGCAAGATGCTGTCGCCCGATCCTCCTATCTGCAAATACACGGCATTGATGAATCCTTTCAGATCAGGCGAATCGGAACCGAGATATACCCTTGCATAATTATTCAGTGAGGTGTTGAAGGAAATTTTGACCCAGAAAGACCATTCCGTTTCCGGAAAAGAAAAGCCCATGGTTGAAAGGCAGGAAGTATCGGATCCGGCTGAATTAAGCCTTAGCTGATACTCTGAATTTATTGTAAAAGCTGAAGTATCCCCGGTCCAGGATGGATCCGAAGTGAAATTTCCATCAGTAAAATCATCGTTTACCTGGGCCCTTATGGCAAAAGGCAGGAAAATAAGGAAGCACAAAATGAATTTCATGGTCAGTCGTTTAAATAATAACAGCAATCTATCTGCCATTAATCCGTCAAAAACCTGAAAGTGATATGCCCGGGCAGAAATTGTTGTGTTATCTTTGTTACAATTTTATCGATATGGAACTTGCAGTAGTAGGTGCAACCGGGCTGGTCGGAAGGGAGATCATCAGGGTGCTCGAAGAAAGAAATATCCGTCCGGGGAAATTTTATCCCGTAGCTTCTTCAAAATCAATAGGCTCATTCATTGAATTCGGTGGTAATCCTTATAAGGTCATCGGTCATGATGAAGTCATCGCCCTCAAACCCGGGATTGCTATTTTCAGTGCCGGGGCAGGTGCTTCAAAAGAATGGGCGCCAAAGTATGCCGCAGCCGGAATCACTGTGATCGATAATTCTTCGGCCTGGAGAATGGATCCTGATATTCCTCTTATTGTTCCTGAAATAAACGCAGGCATCCTGAGAAAATCACATAAGATCATTGCCAATCCAAACTGTTCGACAATCCAGCTGGTCATGGTTTTGGCTCCCCTTCACCGGAAATACCGGATTAAAAGGATCGTTGCAGCCACCTATCAGTCGGTAACCGGTACAGGTATACGCGCAGTACGGCAGATGGAAAATGAACGCCAGGGGATCAAAGGCCCCATGGCCTATCCTCACCCGATTGATCTTAATCTGTTTCCCCATGGGGGCAACTTCCTGCCAAACGGCTATACAACAGAAGAGGAAAAGCTTGTCAAGGAAACACAAAAGATCCTGAACGATCATTCGATCAGGATCACAGCTACAATAGCAAGAGTGCCGGTTATCGGAGGTCATTCAGAAGCCGTTAATATTGAATTTGAAACCGATTTTGTACTTGAGGATGTTTTCCACTTGCTGGAAAACACCCCAGGTGTGATCGTCCAGGACAATCCTTCTCAAAACCTTTATCCCATGCCCTTGTACTCAAAAGGTAAAGATGATGTATTTGTTGGCAGGATAAGACGGGATGAAAGCCAGCCAAATTCCCTGAACTTATGGGTGGTGGCTGATAATCTGCGGAAGGGAGCGGCAACAAATGCAGTACAGATCGCAGAGTATATTTCAGAAACCCCGAATCTTCCCTGTTGATTTTCCTCAATAATTCAATTGATAAAAAGTAAGTGAATTTTTGCTTTTTGTCAATTCTTTTCCTACTTTTGTCAAATCAACATAATGCATCACGTTGATTTTTAATGAACTGACCGATTTTTACTTTTCATTATCAAAGCTTATAATGTAAAATCCGGGGCTCAGTTCGACTTTACGGAGAAAGAATGAACGGTAAACCTGTGTTTTTTTCAAACTGTGCGGACTGCAACTGCAAATCCTCAATTTTTAAAAGCCTGACCGCTGACGAACTTGAACTTATTAATAAAGGCAGATTCCATGTTGCTTACAAAGCAGGTGAAATCATGTTCAAGCAGGGTACTCCTTCATCCCATTTTATTTGTGTTACTTCTGGCCTGGCCAAGATCTATATCGAAGGCTATGGGAAAAACCTCATCCTCTCCCTGGTCAAACCTGTGGATTATATATTTGGTCCGGGGGTTTATATAGATAACAAACATTATTATTCTGCATCTGCTGTTGAAGATTCAACCGCCTGCCTGGTCGATACCGCCATCTTTAAGAAGCTTGTCAGAGCAAATGCAGATTTTGCCGAAGACTTTATAAAACGCCTTTCAAACCAGACATTGTTTAATTTTGAACAGGTGATCAGCCTCACTCAAAAACAAATGCACGGGCGAATTGCTGATGCCTTATTTTACCTTTCCGAAAAAATATACTGCTCAAACCCTTTCAACATGACAATTTCCCGCCAGGACCTTGCTGATATTTCAGGGATGTCAAAGGAAAGTGCTATCAGGATACTTAAAGAATTCAAGGAAGAAGGCATTCTTTCGGTAGATGGAAACCTGTTTGATATACTAAATATCAAGCAACTAAAACAGATCAGCGAGACCGGCTGAGAAAAATACCAGGGTTCAGATGATATCGACCTATATAATCATTGACATATATCAATGAAGTATTGAGGCATATCATTTCGTTAAGAAACAAATCTCACCCACCTGTTAAGTTTATCACAGATTAAGTTCGATATTTTTGTCGTGCAAGATTATTGCACCATTTTCTGCTAACATAAATGCATTTATTAATTAACAAAAACTGAAAGAATATGAAAAAATTACTCATGTTAGTTCTATCGGGAATCATGGTTATGGCGGTTTCCGGTCTTATTTTCATCGGTTGTACCAAAGAAGGTCCCCAGGGTCCTGCTGGTGCCAACGGAACAAATGGCAAGGATGCCAACGCAACCTGCACCCTTTGCCATAATTTCGGGGATACCGTCATTGTAAAAATATTCCAGTATGACGCTTCAAAGCATGCTTCCGCAAGCACAATCGTCGAAGCTGCACGTTCTGGTTGCTCAGGTTGTCATAGTCATGAAGGATTCCTTGAAAAGCTTCAGACAGGTTCCAGTGTAACTCAGGCATATAATGATGCTGCTCCTATCAATTGCCGCACCTGTCATACCATTCACAGCACTTATACCCCGGCCGACTGGGCGCTGAGAAATGTAGAGCCTGTTCATCCTTATATTGACTCAACTTCTTCCATCGACCTTACAATTACTATTCCCGGTGGTACCGACGGCACATCAAACCTTTGCGGTAAATGCCACCAGGCAAGATTGAATTCCCCATGGATCACCAATCCTAAGGGCACCGACTCATTAGCAGTAACCAGCACCCGCTGGGGACCGCATCATGGACCACAATTCCTTATGCTTGCAGGGAAAGGCGCTTTTGAAATGGGAGCTTCCGCTTTTGGAAGTTCAAATCACAGGACCAATGCCACCTGCCGTAACTGCCATATGGGACCTGCCCAGGGCGAAGCCGTTGGCGGTCATACCCTCAAAATGACCAGTACCGAAACCGGTGACAACGTTGCAGCTTGCAAGCCTTGCCATTCTTCAATCGGAACAACTTTTGACGTTAACGGTAGACAAACCGAAATTGAAGGTCTTTACCAGACCCTTAAGGTTAAACTGGCCCAGAAGAAAGTTCTTGACACCATCACTGGCATCCTCAAAGGACCCATCAGTGCATCCAAACCCAAGAAATTCACCCAGATCCAGCTTTCAGTATACTGGAATTGGTGCATGGTCGATGCTGACCGCAGTATGGGAGTTCACAATTATGTTTATACAAGGGATATGCTGAATGCAGGCATTGCCTATATGAACTCATTACCGTAGTCCTTTTATGCTGTATCAAAAAAGGCTTCAGGAAAAGCAATCCTGAAGCCTTTTTTCATAAAATTTAAAAATTTCCAAATTCATTTTATTAACCACAAACATTGAAAAATGAAAAAGTTAATTAACCTGTTATCTGTAGTTCTGGTACTTTATACTTTGGTGGCCTGCGAATACGCCAAAATATATCCGGACATGCCTTCCCCAAGTACCCCGGTCCTTTACGCAACTCAAATTCAGCCGATTTTTAACAGTGGTTGTACATGCCATAGAGCAGGAGGTCCAGTGCCTGACCTCGTTGCCGGAAGTTCCTACGAGAGCCTGATGAGCAATAACCTTGTTGTTGCCGGGAATGCCGCTTCAAGCATATTGTATCAAAAAGTTTCCAGCGGAACCATGTCATCCTATTGCGATGCAACTCAAGCCGGGCTTATTAAAAATTGGATCAACCAGGGTGCGTTAAACAATTAAGTATAAACATGAATAAAACATTTACTATGACAATTAAAAAGGTTTTCCTCAGCATATTGTTATTTTTCTCGGGTCTTGTTGTGGCTTTTTCACAGGAAGCAGCGGATTCTGCTTCAGCTAAGCCAGCTAAAAAACCCCTTGAAAAAAGTCCGTTTGAAAGCGGGATTTTCATGGATTACCAAACCGTTAACGTTACCCCCGCCAAAACCCTTGAATTCATTCTGCAACACCGTTTTGGAAACATTCAGAGCGGGATAAAGGACATTTATGGTTTATGGGGTTCATCAAATATCCGGCTTGGTCTTAATTTCACTCCCATTAAAAATCTTATGATAGGTATCGGGACAACTAAAAATTATATGGTCCAGGACCTCCAGGTGAAATACACGTTTTTGCATCAGCGCAAAGGTGGCTGCCCGCTCACCATAGCATACTATGGAGATCTCGGCCTTGATACCAAAACAAGCAATGCCGGTTACGGTATGGATTACAAATTTTCTGACCGGTTTTCCTGGTACCATGAATTCATGTTTGCCCGCCGGTTCTGTAAAATGTTCTCAATGCAGATCGGACTGTCTTACTCACATTTTAACAAAGTCGATACAACGGTTACAAATGGCGTAGCTCCAACAAACGATGTTGCTTCCTTTTCATTACTTGGCCGACTGAAAGTCAGCCCTCAATCATCTGTCATCCTGTCATTCGAACAACCCATCGTTGTCAACTACGACCCGGCTTTTGTAGTGAAATCTCCCAATCATTGGCTTTCGATCAAAAGCGGAGTTGCCCCTTACCAAAACGTTAGCCTTGGATGGGAAATCTCCACAAGCACCCATACTTTCCAGATCTTCATGTCTTGTGCCAATGGCATTGTGCCACAATATGTCACCGCCAAGAATAACACGGGCAGCTTCTGGAACGGGTATATCCTTTTTGGCTTTAACCTCACACGTTTGTGGAGCTTCTAACCTTAATCTGAAACCTTATTAATAAACAAATACAATTATGAAAACAACACAGAAAATTATTACAATCGTGATCACTATGGTGATTGCTGTTTTCTTCATCGCAGGTAATACCAATGCTCAGGCTAAAAAACCCTGGGATATTCCTGCTGCTGCAAAATCTGCAAAAAGTACTGTAAACCTTAAGGATGCAGGTACAATTAGTAATGGAAAAGACCTTTGGGCAAAACATTGCAAATCATGCCATGGCAGCAAAGGCCTCGGTGACGGGCCCAAGGCTGCTTCACTGAAAACCAATCCCGGAGACTTCACAGCTGCTGCTTTCCAGGGCCAGACCGATGGAGATTTGTTTTTCGAAACAAGCAAAGGTCGCGATGAAATGCCTGCTTATGAAAAGAAAATTCCCGAAGCCAATGACCGTTGGGCTTTGGTTGCTTTCATGCGTACCCTGAAAAAATAATCAGTTCGATGTAATTACATAATATAATGGGTGTTTGCTGTAATCATCAGTAAACACCCATTAATTTTAACCGCTGAATTTTCACCATTTTTTAACTGTTCCCTGCTATGATATACAGAGCAAATATCCGTCCTGCATGGGTTGTACTTGTTCTTTTACTTTGCTTTGCCATTGCATTTGCCCTTGCGAAACATTCCGATTCGCCGGCCGATGCAAAACAAACAACCAAACATGAAGTTCAGGAAAAAATTGATATGACAAAGTTCAAAAACTCTGAGACGAATGAACAATGTCTGAAGTGTCATGGCCAGTCGAAATACACTTACGAAAATGCCGAGTCTAAAAAAATGGTTAATAAAAGAATGTACTCGGAGCTAATTATCAAACGGGATGAATTTTACGTTTCTAATCACAAGGGTTTCAAATGTACTGATTGCCATTCTGAAGAATACGGCACCTTCCCTCATTCGGGAAACCTGCGTATGGAATCAAAGGCCAACTGCCTCGATTGCCATGGCGGAGATGAAAAATATGCCAAATTTCAATTCGAAAAAATCGATTCGAATTTCATGGCCAGCGTTCATTCCCAAAAACACAGCACTGATTTTACCTGCTGGATGTGCCATAATCCACATACCTATAAGATCAATGCAAGGACGAATGAAAACCTGAAAGAAACAATTACTTATGATAACCTGATCTGCCTTAGTTGCCACAGTGATATCACCAAATATGAATTGCTTACAAACAAAGAGAAACCGAATATTCTGGTCAAACACGAATGGCTCCCCAACCAGGCATCGCATTTTACCAATGTACGTTGTATTGAGTGCCATGCCCAGAATAAAGACACACTCATTGTTGCCCATCAGATAGTACCAAAAAACCTGGCTGTAAAAAAATGTGAATCATGCCATGCAAAAAATTCAATCCTTTATGCTTCCCTCTTTAAATACCAGATACAGGAAAACATTAAAACAAAGGGATGGTTTAAAGGTTTGTTCCTGAGCGAAACTTCAACAATCGGCCCCGACCAGAACAATACGCTCAATATCATCAGCCTTGCGCTTTTTACGCTTACCTTACTTGTAATCCTGATTCATGCTGTTATACGCATCCAAAAATCTCACTGACCATGGAAAATCATAATGAACCATTATACCTGTACCCGGTCTGGATCAGATTGTGGCATATCCTGAATGCCCTGTTTTGCCTCACATTGATCATAACCGGCCTGAGCATCCAGTTCTCAAATCCGACCATAATGGTCAAATTCAGGGCCGCCGTGGCTATTCATAATGTAGCGGGAGTTCTTTTGTCATTTAATTATATTCTCTTTTTTGTCGGCAACCTGTTTACGAAAAACGGTTCCTATTATGTGTTTGAGGTCAATGGCTTCTTTTCCCGTCTGAAAACCCAGTTTCACCACTACACTATCGGCGTTTTCAAGAAGGAAGCGGCTCCTTTCCCGGTTACTTTAGAGTCGAAATTCAATCCCCTTCAGCAGTTTTCTTATGTGGCCGTTATGTACGTAATACTTCCCTTGGTTATTCTCTCAGGCTTAGGATTATTATATCCCGAAATTACCGTGAACAGCCTTATAGGGATCAGCGGACTGGATTATACAGACCTGTTGCATCTTTTCTGCGGATTCATGGTGACTATCTTCATGTGTATTCATATTTATTTCTGCACTTTCGGTAAAACAGCTATAAGTAATTTTAAAAGCATTATTAACGGATATCATTGAACCCTTTATAATATTCATTGATCGTGGAAGAAGAACTGAACAACAAAAAGAATTCCAGGCGGCAGTTCCTGAAAAAGGGCTTACTGGCCGGGGCAGCAGCAGCGGCAGGCGGAGGCATGCTGAAAGCATATTCCGAAACACCAGGCAGCGGAGAAAAGGTAAAAGTCATGACAACCAATGGCGAGATCATGGAAGTTGATAAGGCTATGCTGAAACTTCCGCGGGTTTCCGTGGAAGAATCTCACCTTGGGATTCCCGGAAAGAAATTCGTTATGGTGATAGACCTGGCAAAGTGTAAAAATGCGCGCAAATGCGTTCAGGCCTGCCAGAGAGCTCATCACCTTCCAAAAAGCCAGGAATTTATGAAGGTTTACCTTTTACAGGATTCCGAAAAAACTTCCCCCTACTGGTTCCCCAAGCCCTGTTTCCATTGCGATAACCCCTTATGTGTTAGTGTTTGCCCCGTGGGAGCCACATTCAAGCGCAGAGATGGCATTGTGTTGATTGATAATAACCGCTGCATAGGGTGTAAATTCTGTATGACAGGATGCCCTTATTCGACGAGGGTATTTGCATGGAAACATTATCCCGAATTTGACGAGGATAAAGAACCTTACTCGCCCGAAGCCAGCAGCCCGGGAAAGGAAGGCACCGTTTCCAAATGTGATTTCTGCCCTGATCTGATCCGTGTCGGTAAAGTCCCCTATTGCGTTTCGGCATGTCCGATGGGCGTTATTTATTTTGGTGATGTGGATGAGGATACTGTTACCAATGGCACGGAAACCTTTCAGTTCAGTGAATTGATCCGCGACCGCGCGGGATACCGCTACCTGGAGGTTCTCGGAACAAGGCCCTGTGTATATTATCTTCCTCCTGTCGACCGCCAGTTCCCAGTAGATCGTGGATTTAATGATCTCGACGAGAGTGTTAAAAACAGATATTTGAATACGCCTTACGCAAAAAAACATAAGCTGTAGCCATGGAAAATAATGAAAAAACCATGCTGAAGGAGTTTGCTCCTCAGATTGAAAGAACAGGCATCCAGGGTTATGCATGGATAGTTTTCCTGCTTGCCGTAATAGGGTTAGGTCTTTATGCTTTCATCCAGCAGGTGACCAAAGGCCATGTTGTGACCGGGATGCGAGATAATGTTGTGTGGGGCATTTACATTGTGAACTTCATTTTTTTTATGGGCGTCAGCTATGCCGGGGCCCTCATTTCGGGCACGTTGCACCTCTTCAAAACTGCATGGAGAAAGCCCATTATACGAATGGCTGAATTTATTACTGTCATATCCCTTCTGATAGGTCCATGTTATATCCTTCTTTGTATCGGAAGGCTCGACAAACTTCATTATCTTATTCTTCACGGGAGGATCCAGTCTCCTATCACCTGGGACGTCATTGCGATCTCAACTGATATCTTCGGCTGTTTTATTTTTCTGTACCTGGCCATTTTAAGAGACATTGCCAACATGAGGGATTTCGAAGAACTTCAGCTTCCCAAATGGAGAAAAAAACTTTATAAAATACTGTCCCTGGGATATACCGGTACCGAGGAACAAAAGAAAAGACTTGAGAGGGCAACAGATATTATGGCAACCATGGTCATCGCTATCGCGATTATTGTGTACTCTGTTTTGGCATGGATCTTCAGTGTGACTCTGCAGCCCGGCTGGCATAGTACGATTTTTGGCCCCTATTTCGTCATCGCGGCGGTTTACTCTGGTAGTGCCGTACTCATTCTTGCAATGTGGTTCTTTAGAAAAGTGTACCATCTCGAACAATATATTACAAAGAAGCACTTTGTGTCGGTAGGCCTGATAATGCTTGTTTTAGCGGCATTTTTCGGATATTTCACCTTCAGTGATTACCTTACTAAATGGTATGGCTCCGAGAAAAACGACGAACTCCTTATCCAGCTTCTTTTTAAAGAATTCTATTGGCCGTTTATTATCTCAAACTATATCGGGGTATTGCTGCCATTAATTGTTGTAGGCATTGCAAAATTCCGCACGATTCCAAATATCACCCTAACTGCTGTAGTTGTTATTGTTGCACTCTGGTTAAACCGTTATCTCATCGTTATCCCAACTCTTCAGTCTCCTTACCTTCCGATTCAGGACAGCAGAATCGAATGGAGTATATATTCTTCAACCTGGGTTGAATGGAGCCTCACAGCTGCAGGAATAGCGCTTTTCTGCCTTCTCTTCACACTGGCCTCCAAATTCATCCCTATTGTCAGTGTCGGGG
Organism: uncultured Bacteroidales bacterium; assembly: GCA_903837605.1. Taxonomy (GTDB): domain Bacteria; phylum Bacteroidota; class Bacteroidia; order Bacteroidales; family FEN-979; genus CAIRDP01. Next base: position 150,890 of record CAILVF010000087.1, read on the forward strand.
GCAATACACAGGAAGCCAAACCTGAAGACGTTTTAGTATAAATCCCTTTATCCAGGAAATCATGAAAAGAAATTTATACAAAATTCTCATACTGGCAGTGATAACGATACTGTTCGTCCCCTCATTGATGCAGGCCCAGGCAAAAGGTGACAGCAGCGCTGTTCAGGAGGCCCGCCTGACGTTTTCATATTTATGTACTTCCAATGATTCAATTTGCCTTACGGCAAATCTATTCGTCAAGAGAGAGAGCGACACATACGGGCTGATGGGTGCAAAGATCGATTTTTATTCCACCCAGGATAATACGCTCGTCCTCCTGGGAACTGCTGTTGCCGACCAGGATGGGAATGCATCGCTCAATGTCATAATCAATAAACTACATCCGGGAAAAGACGGCATGATCAGCTATACTGCCAAATTTGGCGGTACTCCAAAATACAGTTCGGCATCAGCAACTTTCAGTGCTGAGCCGGCTAAGCTGCGTTTGACATTCAACGTACAGGATTCCATCCGTTACCTGAACGTCATCGGCACCCGCAAAGATGCCAAAGGACAGGAAGTTGCCCTGCCGAAAGAAACGGTCATCCTTTATGTTCCCCGACTGTTCAGTTTACTGAAAATAGGAGAAGTTGCACTTGATGAACAGGGAAAGGGAAGTTTGGAATTTCCTGCTGATATTGTGGGTGATACACTGGGCAATCTTAAAATCATTGCAAAAATAGAGGAAAACGAAAAGTATGGATTTGTTCAGGGGACTTCAACCATTAACTGGGGCGTTCCAAAGCAGTATTACAAGGCGGAAGTGCCTTCCCGGGAACTTTGGACCCCTATTGCTCCTTTATGGATGATCATTACACTGATCATCATGCTTGCGGGGGTATGGGCCCATTATTTCTATGCTGTGTGGGAGCTTTTCATGATTAAAAAGGCGAGTAAAAAAGATCAGCCTCCAATCTAGTTTAAGCTCTTTTTCCGTAGCTTTGAACCCGATGAATTCCGGGTACAAATTATCATCTTCTTCAAAATCCCTGGCCGTCGGAAAGACAAATCCTGCCAGGCCATCCTTAAAGGAAAGCAGTATTCGTGGGGTTGTTGTTCACGGCAACCATCTTGGAAGTACCCTTGGTTTCCCCACCGCCAATATTATCCCCCCCGAAGATCATCCGCCGGTAATTCCAAATGGAGTTTACCTGGTAAGCGTTATGCTGAGGGAGAAAGAATTTTTCGGTTTATGTAATATTGGGTACCGCCCTACAATTGGCGGAACTCATATTGTAATCGAGGTCAATATTCTTGATTTTTCAGATGATATTTACGGTGAGGAGATTTCGATCAGGGTCATAAAGGCTATCAGAAAGGAAAAAAAATTCAAGGACCTTGAACAGCTTGTTAACCAGATCAAACTTGATAAGTCGAAGGCCGTAAAGTTTCTCTCAGCGTTGAATAAGAATGAGTGAAGCCCGGTAGATCCCTTCGGTCTCCATACGTGGATTAAGATTCTCTATCTCAACTTTAAGTATTCCTTTCCGGGAACAATAGAGGTTTCTTTTAAGAACCAAACGTGTAAGGCAGGTATCACCGATTAATGTCCCTGTAAATGAACCATTTTTATTCTTAACCTGCAACAGGTATTCTTTAATCCTTTCTTCCCCCGAAGGCGTGTTAAGGACCATATTCACGGGAAACTCATCATAAGCAAACGTTCTTGCCAACCGAAGTTCAAGAACGACATCATAGGATTTTCCCGTTTCGTTTATTGGAAATTCATATTTCAGGATATAGTACCTCTGCCAGGATTGTCCCGGGAAGGAAATACGTTTTTCCATGGGTTTTTCGTGAATGCATCCTGTCACAAAAATAATTGCGGTCAACAACCAATATAAAATTGGATTTTTTTGTTCAGCCTGATATTGCGTCATATTGAAGCGGGATGGTTACTGTAAAGACTGCTCCGTCTTTTCCTGGCACAAATTTAACATCTCCTCCCATACTCCTGATTATTCCCCTGACAATTGCAAGGCCCAGACCGGCTCCGCCTGATTTAGTAGTAAAGTTGGGAAGGAAGATCTTTTCTGCAATCTCATCAGTAATTCCGTTTCCGTTATCTTCCACGTCAACACTATACTGATTTTCATGCTTTTGAACTGAAATTTTAACAAGGCCGTTTTCCTTTGTACCAATGGCCTGAGTCGCATTATTCAGGAGATTTGTGAAAATCCTTACAAGCTGCTTTTTATCTCCATAGATGAAGGCTGATTCTTCGGAGGATTTAAGCAATATCTGAATATTTTCAAGGCCACTGTACATTGATATCACGGAGTTTATTATTTCTATCAGGTCAAGTTTTTCAGTAAACGGAAGCGGCATTTTGGCGAAATCTGAAAATTCGGTGGCAATAGCAGAAAGCGAATCAATCTGCTCGGTCATTATCTTGGTAAACCGCTGGAGCCTTATACTAAAATCATCCGCATTGTCATTCCATACCTTGCTCAGATGCTGTACACTGAGTTTCATTGGTGTCAAAGGATTCTTTATCTCATGAGCAACCTGTCTTGCCATTTCCCTCCATGCACTTTCCCGTTCCGATTTTGCTAATTGATCGGCGCTGAATGCAAGTTCATCAATCAATCGATTATACTCCTCCACCAGGCGCCCGATTTCATCATGATTGTTCCAATTAATCTTTTCATTACGTTTCCCAAGTTTAAAATCCTCCATCCTGCTGACCAGTATACCAAGAGGAGCTGAAAGATAACGGGAGATGGCAACTGAGATAAAAGCGCTTATCAGGATGAATAAAATATAGAGATTCATAAAGGCTATAAGAAAATCATTTATTTCCTTTTTCAGATCTTCCTGCCGGGAGAAAAAAGGCAAATTAATGTATGCCAACAGCTCATTTCTATCATTATATAATGGGAAGTAAGCAGAAGAATAATTATAAGCTCCAATTCTTTCATCCTGGAAGAAAGCCGACTGCCGGTTTTTTTTCAAATCGGCATAGGCCATTGGATTTATTCTTCGCGAGATAAGGCCTTCGTCAAAAATCTGCGGCCGGCTCGATAACATCATTTGTCCGGTTGAAGAATACATGTTAACATCTGTATAAAACATGCCCGACAGCCGTTGAAGATCTTCTTCCATTAAAGCATTATCGATTTTTTCAAGCTTATCCTTATCCCCGTATTTGTCCTGCATTTCTGTCATAACCGACAAGGTCCGTTCGCTAAAGGAGTCCATGTTTTTAATGTTGTTCAGCCTTATCAGAAAGTAAAGCAGAAGTCCTCCCAGGATTAAAAAAGAAACAACAATGATACCCACGTTTGCAATCTGAAATCTGTTTTTTAAGGTTATAAAAGAAAACTCATGAAACATATCGGGCTTGAAAACCAGATTTAATAACAGGGTCAGAAGGGAAAACAATATAAAGAGGTACGATACCGGAGATATCAGTCCAAGAAAGCCATCGTTCTTCTTGCTTAGCACCAGTATTCTTGATTTATCCATCCTGTACCTGTAATGATCCGTTTCGCCTGATGTAAAGAAAGTGCTGTATGCTGTAGAATTCACAAGGTCATTAAACCTCATGGGATAAGAAAATTTACCTGTTTTATAAACCAGCACCCCTCCCTGGTACATTGCATAGGAGTAATTACTGAGGTCAGGTATATTCATAATCCTCCTGTCGATAAGCAACTCAGGATAGCCCAGATCCTTGACAGGGGTTTTCGCATTAAATTCAATATATATTTTTCCTGCAGGCAATTTACTTCCCTCGGTCGAATCTGACGGTTCGAGCATAGCCAGGTACGTTTCAATTCCGGTACCATAATCAATAAAATACAAGTTGGGATTCGCTGTTCTTTCGCCTGCTTTTAAACAAACCTGGTGAAAATATTGTTCGCAATCATAAACATATCCCCTCGGCTGTATCCTTAACATTTTACCGGGAGCACAAACAGTTATCTGAATCGTGAATCTGTTCCAGTAATCCCTGATATAATTCGCCTTGATATATTTTACCAGGGCTTCTTCCTTCGTGGCCTCATAACCTCTGACCATTGATCGGATTGATGAATCGTTCAGCAGCTTCCTCTCCAGTGAATTGTAAAGAAGTTCAGTTACAGGGTTCTTTTCCGTCGCCAGTTTAAGCGCTATAAGTTTTCGTTCTTCCCTTTCCCTGTTATAATTGGCATTGTTTAACACAGCCGCCACAAGGATTGCCATCCAAACCACAGGCAAAATGATATTTTTAAACGGGCTGCTCCCCGATTTTTCTATGAAAAAAAACAAAAGCACAAATAGAAAAACTGCGAAAAGGATTGCCAGTATGATTGCCATGGTGATGTCCCACCAGAACAGGTTCAGCATAAGATCTCCCGCGGTGGCAATGGCAATAACAAGTATCCTTGCCCGCGAACTGCCGAAAGCAGTGAAAGACCCTGCTGTTTTTGAAAACAGGTAAAAACTTAATGCAAGGCAATATACAATGATCAGGCCTGTAAGACTCTGTGTCCCGATTTTCGAAATGTCCTTCAGGTCCATTGAAAAGGAAGAATTATTTACAAGATCAACCAGCCTTAAGCAAAGAACAATATATATTGCTAAAATAAATGCAACCGCTCCTGTGGACTTAAACAAAATATTCCTAAACCGCAGCCCGGAAAATGATCTTTCGATGAACAACTTGCGAAATGCGACATAGGCGATCATCACTACAATCATACTATTCAGCAAATAATCACCGGCAGACGGAAGAAGGGCTGAAGAAGAATAATACAGGGGTGAAAAGAAAGTTGTAGTATACAGGGCATGCGGAAAATTGAAAAAGCCCTGAAGAATCCGTATTAGTATAACATCTGCTGCAAAGAAGACAATAAAAAGAAATGGCCTTTCCTTCAGCCATCCTACAAGCGAATATGCATGATATACGGCCAGGTAAAATGAAAAAAGGGACAAAAAGAAAAGTAAGCACAATAATAATATCCAATTATCATAAGAAGGTACAAAGCCTGAAAAATCAAGTGAAAACAAAGGCTTGCCGGCATGGGAAAATACCTCATTCCCTTTTTTTGCAGTAGTTATACCGAGACTGCCAGGAGCATTGAAATCATTTTGAAATGAATTTTCAATGTATTCATTCTCGAAGGAGTACTCGTGTTTAACGAGGATCAGTCCAACTGTTTTTGCATTTCCGGTTTTAGAAATTATTACATAATACCAGCCATTGGCTAATTTTTGCATGTTGTCTTCATTCCCCAACTGCGAACCCGACAATTCGTCAACGGAATTATCTGACCAATAAACCAAATGATCATTTTCATAATATTGAATAGCGAACCCATCATTGAAAATATCTGGAATATGTTTTTCTGAATTTCGAAATTCCAAAGACTGCTCAAAGCCCTTACTCTTATATGTAAATGTTTTTAATGCATCTTTTACCCGGAGTTCTTTTTTCAAAAGGACATGTTGCACTCTTGAAGTAATATTTTCCTGACTATTTCTTTTTCTGAGGTAAAATTCGGTTGAGATAAGGCTAATCAGGAAAATAAATGCAGAAAGGAAGGAAATAACCGTATAAATAATTGACTTTCTGTCAGATAAAATAGGCTTCATTAGGCTGTCTATAAAACGTTAATTTCCCCCGGAGGGGATATTGCCCCGGAAAGGATTATCGTTTGTCTGTGAGCTTAAAATTAAGAAATTTCCGGGTATAGGATGTATATATGGCTGGAATATCCTGTTTCGGGATTTTTAGCTTTAACATTCGAAATTGCCCCGTTCACAAATGCCTTCATTAAATTACTTTTCCCGCTTCTGTATTTTTCACTAAGCAATGAGATATAAAATGAATCGAGGATCTGGGGAAGGGTTTTCACAATTTTCATCTGATGAAGGTCAGCGAAATTTTGAAATGAGGCTTTATTAAAATGATAAAGATGTCGGGGCAGGTCATATGCTGCCCAAAATTTTTCATACTTCAATGCATCCCAGGAATTACAATTTGGCAATGCAATTATCAATACTCCTCCCGGAGCTAAAATTTTTTTAATGTCTTCTATGGCGACATTCAAATCATGAATATGCTCTAAAACATGCCATAATGTAATGCAATCAAATTTCCAATTCCCCGGGTTAAAATCAGAAATCTTTTCCCTTACATCCAGACTATAATTTGCGGCAGCGGACTCCCTGGGCTTTTTATTTAATTCAACGCCAAAGGCATTGAGCTTGTTATTCTTACAGTAATTAAGAAACTCTCCTGTGCCGCAACCAATATCAAGAATATTCTTTCCTTTTATAAACCTCTTTGCAATAGAGAATTTCTTCTTCAACATAACATTCCTGGCATAAGTATAAACCAGGGTGAGAATCTCCTTTTTGCTTGTATCGTGTGAAATGTATTCTGCTGAATCATAGTACCTGATGCTGTTTTGGATATCAGGCCGGGGATTGGTAAATTTAAGTCCGCAATTAGCACATTCAACAATTTCAAATTCTTCCTGTGATAGAAAATAATCAAAACTTTTAAGGAATACTTTGAATGAAGTTGATTTGCATGACGGGCAATTATGTATTAATTCCATAGTTATGGTTCCACGTGAAACAATTTCTATTTTCGTATATAAACAATGAGTACAGAAACATCTGATGGTGAAACGCCACTTATTCTTGAAGCCTGTCCGATGGTCTCTGGTTTAATTTTCGTCAATTTCTCCCTTGCTTCAAATGAAAGTGACAATATTGAGTTGTAATTAATTTTCCTGGGAATTATCAAATTATCAAATTTCCCAAGTTTTTCTGCAACTTCTTTCTCTTTTTCAATATACGATTTGTATTTAATAAGCAATTCTGCTTCTTCTATTTCTTCATTACTCACAGATCCTATATTGTTGATCAAATTCCCGATTTTTTCAACATCCCGGTAAAGATTCATCAGTTTAATCTGGGGTCTCTGTATTATAGTTTCAATTTTATTCTTTTGCCTGATTGCGGGCAATTCATGCTCTTTTAAATATGGGTTAATTTCATCTGGAGTAATCGATTCTTTCTTTAGTGCTTTTTCAATCTCTCTTATTTTTTCATACTTGCGTTTTACACGGATCAACCTGGCTTCATCAGCCAATCCTATGTTAAAAGATCTTTCGGTTAACCTGTAATCAGCGTTATCCTGTCTTAATAATATCCTGTATTCGGCCCTTGATGTAAACATGCGATAAGGCTCCTCGGTGCCTTTTGTTATCAGGTCATCGATAAGCACTCCAATATAAGCTTCGGATCTCCTTAATATAAATGATGGCTTCTTCCTGCTATTTAAATGTGCGTTTATTCCTGCCATAAAGCCTTGTGCCGCAGCTTCCTCATATCCTGTTGTCCCATTGATTTGTCCTGCAAAAAACAGATTTTCGACTGCCTTTGTTTCAAGATTAAAATTCAATTGAGAAGGAGGAAAGTAATCATATTCTATAGCATACCCGGGTCTGAAAAATTTCGCATTCTCAAATCCTGAAACTTTCCTTAAGGCTTTGAATTGAATTTCCTCAGGCAATGAAGATGAGAACCCGTTAACATAAAACTCCACCGTATTCCATCCCTCAGGCTCTATAAATAGCTGGTGCTGATCCTTGGAAGAAAATCTTTCGATTTTATCTTCAATTGACGGACAATATCGAGGTCCTCTTCCCTTTATTCTACCAGTAAAAAGAGGTGAACTGCCAAATCCTTCCTTCAAAATTTCGTGAACCTCAGGGTTTGTATAAGTCAAGTAACAGCTTCTTTGTTTAGCTAATTTTTTAGTATCTGTAAATGAAAACTTACCAGGTATATCATCTCCCTTTTGTTCGGACATTTTTGAAAAGTCAAGCGTTCTTCCATCAACTCTTGCAGGAGTCCCTGTCTTCATTCTACTTGACTTTATCCCAAGATCGTTCAGGTTTTCTGTAAGGTCTTTCACTGGTCTCTCCCCTATCCTACCCCCCGACAACTGTTTTGTTCCAATATGGATAAGACCGTTTAAAAAAGTTCCGTTTGAGAGAATAACCGTTTTTGAAAAAAATTCCAAACCTAATTGAGTTTTTACTCCAATTGCCTTAGTTCCTTTAACAATTACAGCTGTGACAGTGTCCTGCCAGAAATCCAGGTTTCTCAATCCTTCAAGGATCGTTCTCCACTCAATTGAAAACAATATCCTGTCATTTTGAGCTCTCGGGCTCCACATGGCCGGACCTTTTGACAAATTGAGCATCCTGAACTGTATCATGGTATTGTCACTCACAATTCCAGTATACCCACCCATTGCATCAATTTCCCGAACAATTTGTCCTTTTGCAACACCTCCTATTGAAGGATTGCATGACATCTGGGCCAAATTGGTCATGCTCATGGTAATTAGTAAAACCTTTGAGCCCATATTTGCCGCAGCGGCGGCCGCCTCACAACCGGCATGTCCGCCTCCTACAACAATAACATCATATTTTATTATATTTCCGAACCCCACTTTTCCTAATTCTAGAATAATATTTCAACCATGTTCCACGTGAAACTCTCGTCGTGATGAGATGGTTAACTTTAGGTTAGCATTTAATTACATCTTCAGAAAATAAAACCGCGTTGAATAAAATATTGATCAACGCGGTTAAGAATAATGCTATAACCTTAATTCTCTGTGTATATCTTTAAATATTTGTTCTCAAGCCTTGTCATCCTATTTTTCTCAATAACTGAAATGTCCTCATGTCCCATTAAATGCAATACTCCATGAATGAGAATCCTTTTCAATTCGTCCTCAAGGCTGACTTTATATTTCAAAGCATTCTCCCTGACCCTTTCAATGCTTATATAAACATCACCACTAATAACCTGCTCCTCATCCGAGAGGGGAAAAGTAATAATATCTGTATATGTATTTGTATTTAAATATTTTATATTATATTTCAATAAAGTAGAATCATCAGTAAAAATAAAGTTTATTTCACCTGTAATACAGCCATTTTCCTGAATAACTCTTTCAATCCACTTGCGTATCTTGAGTTTGTTACCGACAAGATATTTGCATCCCTGACTAAAAAACCGAATATTTTTATTCATTGTCTTTCTTCACAATTGCCGACTTCTTAATCCAGTATTCCTTAAGCTGATTGATTCTTAAAAGTGATTTCTCATAATTCATGCTCGATACATAGAATGTCAGTGTAATCGATTCTCCTTTGACGGAAATCGTTACTTCATCAGCAAGCGCTTTAATTATAAATATCTCTCTTCTGAGTTTATGCCTTCTTACCTCCTGCTCGAGGAAATGTTCATTTTCGCTTGAGAGGTCAGGACCATCAAATTTCAATTTAAAAGTAAATCCTTTTATAGTTTTTTGAAAAGTAACGATCAGGGTTGCTTCTTTCATCTCGCCGGAAATCGAAATAAGAATATTAGCAGCCTCGGTTGAAGCCAGTAAAATATTTCCGAAATATTCATTGTTGATATTATGGAAATCACATATTTCCTCAATAAACCTTTCAATTTTATAAACTTCCTTTTTACCGCTGATGGTAATCTCCCTGTAATCGTTTTTCATATCAGTTCCCTATTTTTAAAAAATATTCAGATGCCTTTGTCTTATAATAATAGTTTACCGGCGCAGGGGCAAAATTAATTACTTCTTTTCCTCCGCTTTTACTTCTCTTATACTCATAATTTGCATTTGGGTTACTTATTGTCCGTGTTTTTGCCTCAGTAGCTTCTCTTTGTTCCTGCTTCTCTCTTTGTTGTTCAGCTTTCTCCGATTCAAGCATCCTGGTAACAATCTTTTCCTGCCTGTTAAAAGTTTCCTGCGAAATTCTTCTGTTTAAAATATCCTGCTCGTTTTTTTCCAGGTCTTCTATCACCGAATTTAATGCTTCATTGCCCCTATTTCCGTTCTCTTTTAAGCCGTTTTCATAATCCTGAAGCGCCCGCCTGATCGCTTCCTGCTGCGCAACCATCTGGCCAATCTCCTTATTCATGCCCTCTTCTTCACTTCTAGATCCCTGCTTGCCCTTTTTCGCATTATTAAGACTTTGCTTCATTTTCTCCAGGCGGCTGCTCATTTCCTGCTGCATCTGCCTCATCGAACTCATACTTGTCTTTCCCCCAGGCTTGCTAGGGTTTTTACATGCCTTTGTTCCAGCCTTCATTTTCATGTTGTCCAGCTGCGAATTCATCTGCTTTAATACCTCTTCCAGCAATAAAGATAAGTCATTTATGCCGGTCATTGCAAATTGCTGTCTTGTCATTGCATCGGGGACAAGCCTTTCACCCAGTGATGCCTCAGAAAATGACAGGTTTTCCTTAACCATGCTTAATTCTTTTACGATTATGCTTTTAAGCATTACCTGTCGTCTTGAAATTTTATTCAAGGTGTCTTCAAGGTTTTTAAATTTATCCCTTATTCCTTTTTGGTCTTCAATGAGTTGCAGGTATTTCGGATCATTTCTGTTTATTAACGAGGTTCTTATAATCAGCTCTTCCTGCTGGAAAGACAACTTGTTCAAATTCTGCAATAACAGTTTTAAGGCCCCGGCATCTTCTTCCTGGGATTCCTCTTCCGACTTCTCCTGCATCTGGTCAATTTTATCAGCAAGGTCCTTCATCTCCCGGGAGATCTTAGTCTGGCTTTTTGAAGCATCATTCATTTTGCCCGACTTCATCAATTGCTCATTTTCTTCAAGCTTATTCCTGATCTCCTGCCTTTCAGGTTCAGTACTCTTCAGGTCAGGAGCCGATTCCAGCTCACTGCCTTTCTTATCAAGCTCATCTATTTTCTTATTTATCGTGTCATACTTCTTTTGAATCTCTTTCTGTGCATTTGCCAGTTCTTCATTGCTCTTTTTTTCATCCTTCGTTCTTTCCGAAAGCTTCTTTTGCTCTTCAGATAGAGCTTTAAGGTCATTTGAGGTCTGTTCAAGCTTTCTTTCGAATTCTATCTGTTTGAATAGTTGCAAATTACGATCCAGCTCTTTTTCCAGCTCATCATTCATTTGCTTTATTTTGGGTAACAAACTATTCAATTTATCCTTGTCCATTTGATTAAGCAAATCCTTCATTTCCTTCATCGTCCTTTTCATTTCCTCGGTCAGCAGCTGATTTGCCAATTCATTAAGCTTCCTTTGCTTTTCAACGATGCGTTCACTTGTTTTCAGGTATTCATTTTCATTCCTGATGTTTTCTTCATTCTTCTTCTTAAAATCTGAGACCTGCTTCTGAATCCTTTCATTTGCTTTAATAACTTCTTCCAGTTTTCTTATTTCCTTCCACGTTACATCATTCTGGTCGACCATTCTTTTGTTTATCTCCTCAAGAGATTTAGAAATATCCTTTGACTCCCTGATACTCTGATTCATTTCCCTTTTCAAATTCTCCTCATTCTTTTCAGTCGTCTCAGCCATTTGCTCCAATGAAGGAATTTCAAATGTCATGGGGGTTGTTTTTGCTGATTTCGGTCCCTTTATGCCATCATTATCCCAAATTTCGAAATAATATGAGTATTTATCACCCGGTATAATTTCTATATCGGAAAGCTCCAGGGCATAATAATATACCTGAGAAGGATTGGTCTTTTCAATTTTTATGTTCTCCGTTTTCTTTAAACTGAAAACACTGTCTGACTGGCCTTTTCTCATAAGGTAAAACACCAGCTTAGTAAATCCGTAATCATCTTTTATGGTTCCTTGTAAAAACAATTTACTGGTACTGGCCGTGTCGTTTGTTTCCTTAAGACTGATCTCGGGGAAGGCATCTTTTATCACGGTTATTGAATATTTCAAAGAATCTGATTTCCTTATATAGCTATTTTCCTGGAAGATGGAATAGACAGCAGATTCAAAAACCCGTTTTGAATACGAAAATACATTAGAGGCTTTTTTTTCAAGATTAACCTCTTCAGACGGCATTTTAAATTTTACTGCAGTAACATCCCGGGTATAAATATTCCAGGTAATTATGGTCCCTTCAGGAATAATAAAGTCCCCGATGTTATCCAGGGTTTCGGGAGGCTTTCCGGTGTATTCCGGGTAATCGCAATGTGCCTCGAAATTTAAAATAATCGGTTTTGGATAAACAGAGATTGTATACTCTTCTGTCTCCTTGTCATCGGCCACCATAGTGAACTTTGTGTCAGCCTGGAGGGATTTAAATATAAAAGTAAAGTAAATCAGGTTTTCTCGTTTCATTGTAAACGTTGAACCTCCTGTTTTTAGGAGAACTTCATCAGGAATCTCATCTCCCTTTACTTCGACTCTCAGGGTTAAGTCATCCTGCTGCATTGCTTTAAGTTCTTTATTCAGGATAACCAGCCTGAACAGGGCAGGAGGGGCGAACTTCGAATTGTATTTTATAAGCCTGATCGTAGGATCTGAAACAATACCGGGAGATATCAGCAACAATAGAAATAATATGACTAAAGGAGGCAGGGCGTATTTCAGGTACCTGAGGTTTTTTCTAAGGTTTATAACAGCTGTGAAAGGAACCGGTTTTAACTTCATTATCCTTTGATCAATGCTGGCTAGGATCAGGTCGATGTTCCCGGGCAGTTCGCCTTTTTGGTCCATCAACTGAAGCGTGTTAAGCAGCTTATCCCTGATCTCACTGAAATGATCGCCAATCATTGAGGATGCCTGTTCCCGGGTTAATATTTTCCCTACCCTCAGAAATTTCAAAAGTGGTCGTAATACAAGCACTCCAAGTAAGATCACCGCCGTTGAAATGTAGAAGTAAACAAGGAAGATGCGGGCCAGGGAGGGGAAATAACTGAAATACTCAAGAAGTATCTCAATGAGGTACAAGGCAACAAGCACAGCAAGGCTTATTAATGCCCCCCGGATGATCTTGTTTTTATAGAATTTCCTGGTAAACTCATTTAGTTTACCGATCAGGATATTGTCTTCCTCCATTAAGTTTTTTCAAGTCCCCTCTTTATTCCTTTATCCGGATTATCCACCGGCATATCAGGAATAACGATTAGCCCTGGGGATTTATGGTGCAAAGTTACGAAATTGCGTACCTTACGGTATATAACCTTAACTTTGCTTTCCCAAAACCTAATTATAGAATGGAAACATCAGGAATACGGGTTCGTTTTGCTCCGAGCCCCACAGGGCCGTTGCATCTTGGCGGGGTTCGGACAGCTTTGTACAATTATCTGTTTGCCCGTAAACTAAAAGGCAGTTTTATTCTCAGAATTGAAGATACTGACCAGAACAGGTTTGTTCCCGGTGCCGAGGATTATATAATCAAATCCCTGCAATGGTGCGGACTGGAATTTGATGAGGGTGTTACCCAGGGCGGCCCTTTTGCTCCCTACCGCCAGTCGGAAAGATCAGGGATTTACAAAGACTATATTAACATTCTCCTTGAGAAGAACCATGCCTATCTTGCTTTTGACACCGCAGCTGATCTTGAAGATGCAAGGACTAAACTATCGCAGGGCCATGATCAGTTCCAATATGGGATAAAGACCAGGATGCAGATGAAAAACAGTCTTTCAATGACTGCGGATGAGGTTAAGTCGAGGATTGAAAGGGGAGACCGCTATGTGATCCGCATACTGATTCCCGAAAACCAAATGGTTGTTTTCCATGACCTGATCAGGGGAGAGGTCAATGTGCATACCGATACCCTCGACGATAAAGTCCTTTTTAAATCAGACGGTCTGCCAACCTACCATCTTGCAAACGTTGTTGATGACTACTTGATGAAAATCTCACATGTGATCAGGGGAGAAGAATGGCTTCCATCGGCTCCCATGCATCTGTTGTTGTACAGGTTTTTCGGATGGGAAGACAGTATGCCTCAGTTTGCCCATCTTCCGCTTATCCTGAAACCCGACGGCAACGGCAAACTAAGCAAGAGAGACGGCGACAGGCTGGGATTCCCTGTTTTTCCCATGGAATGGGAAGATCCTGCGACCCATGAAATATCGCATGGATACAGGGAAGACGGTTATCTTCCCCACGCATTCATCAATATGCTTGCCTTACTCGGCTGGAATCCCGGCACCGAGCAGGAAATCTTTTCCATTAAAGAACTTACAAAGGCATTTTCCCTTGACCGCATCAACAAATCGGGGGCAAAGTTCGATCCTCCGAAAGCAAAGTGGTTCAATCATAAATATGTTCAGTTAACGCCCGATTCTGAGTTATTTTCTTACCTGGAACCAACCTTGCAGGCAAAAGGTATTACAGTCGATCCGGAATATGTTTTTCAGGTGATCGCACTAATCAAAGAAAGGGTTGAATTATTACCTGATCTCTGGAAAAATTCAGCCTTGTTTTTCATGGCTCCCGAATCTTATGACCAGCAGGTTAAACAAAAAATATGGCAGGAGGGGACGGCTGCTCTTCTTCAAGAGTTTGCATCAGCCGTGAACACCCTTGATATCTTCAATAAAGATACATTGCACAACCTTGTCCAGGAGTTTACAGCCAGTAAGAATGTTAAAATGGGACAGCTTATGAACCCTTTGCGTTTACTTGTAGTAGGCTCAAACCAGGGTCCGGGCATGATGGATATCGCCGTATTGTTAGGTAAAAAAGAATTGCTGGCGAGAATTTCCACAGGATTAAATAAAATATGAAAATTGTCATATGTTAAATTAAATTAGTATTTTTGACCAATAAATGCATTTTAGTTCGTGATTGTCTGAATTTAATTAAACCCTAACAAATGAAGAAGTTTTCGATTGTTTTGTTAAGTGTTTTTATAATAATGGCAACAGCCTGTTCAAAAAAGAGCGATAGCTCAGGTTCAAATACACCCCTTGTTTTTTCGAACCTTAGCGCATCTGATACAACCATGGTTGTCAATGGCCTGATTACTTTAAATGCAGCTGCCTCCGGCGATGGTTTAAGTTTTCACTGGACAGCATCTTATGGCAGCTTTGTCGGGAGCGGGTCATCAGTAAAATGGACCGTTTGCCATGCCGACAAATTCCTGATCACCTGCGAAGTCAAAGACCTGAACGGAAATTCTGCAAGCAGGCAATGTACAATTCATGTCCATGATTAGAGTAGCAGCCCTTTTCTTAGCAGTTTTACTCTTTTCATTTAAACTTTCATTCTCACAATGCTGTTCAACCGGAAGCCCTGTGGGGGCGACAGTTTATGTTGGCGTTCTGGCGAAAAACAACCTAAGGGTTGTTGCCTATTACAGGAACAGTTTCTCCAACAGATATTACCAGGGGAATACGCCTACAGAGGATAAAGTGCCTCTTAAATTTTCATACTACAATTTTTCAGGACTTGCCTTTGGCTACGGAATAACCAAACGACTGACCGTTGAAGTTGATTTTGGATACTTTTTTAATAAGACACAGGAATTTAAACCCATTATTGACGGTACCGACACCATACAGATCAAAGAAACCGGCTATGGTTTAACCGACGGGGGTATTGGTTTTAAATACGGGATCTTCATCAAGCCTTCGCAGCAGATAGAATTGACTGCAGGAGCCGGATTCCGTTATCCTTTCACTACCAAACCCCAGGTCATTGACGGGGTCCAGCTTTCGAGGGATGTACAGCCATCGACCAATGCGTTTGCCGTCAATGCCATGCTTTTTTTCAATAAAGGCTGGCCCTCTGTGGGCATCAGGTTATTTACCTTAAACCGGTTTGAATATAATTTTGCCGATAAGCTTAAGTATCAGTATGGTAGTGTATTACTGAATTCCATATTCTTCTCAAAGAAGATCATTCCGTATTTTTTCGCAATTCTGCAGGTAAGAGGGGAGTGGAGAACCCATGACAATGATTTTAATGATGTCTATGAAAATGGCAGCAGTGTGCGTCCGAATTCAGGCAATTACCTTCTGATCCTTTCTCCCCAGCTGAGCTATTCCATCGCCGGTAAATGGAATTTGAGCGTTCTTTACGATATTCCTGTTTACAAGTATTACAACGGGAAGCAGCTTACCCCGAAATATTCATTTGCAGTGAGTGTATCACATGATTTTGACCTGAACCGGAAGAAACCTAAAGTCGATATAGAAACCCTTCCCAAATGAGGAAAAACCTGCTGTTCCTGATTATTCCCATGCTGGTCATTGCATGGTCCTGCAAGAAGAAAAGTGAAAGCCCTGCCAATAAGCCTTTACTGATGACGGTTAACGTTACAGGGAGGTATTTTAACCCCCTTTTTGGAGGTGTTATTTTCATTTCCGACATGCAGGGCAAAGTCCTTGCCGATACGTTTTGCCTTGCCGATGGTGTGTACCATTTCTATGGCCAGTCCGGGGCTTCGGTCCCTTCATTCCTGGAAGTCAGCACGGTTCGTTCAGAGCCTGCCTGGCACAGCTTCAATATATCCATTGAAACCTATAATTATATAAGCCCCTCCGAATGGACCCTGCTTGGCAGCCGGGCCGATACGGTGGGAAACATAAATCCGGTATTTAAGAACATCCCGGCCCATAATGATGCATTCCTGGTTTCTTCTTCAGGCTATTCAAACCTGACTTCCATACTTGGGAACATTCCTATTCAATTATATAAAAGCCCTGATGATATTTATATCGGGATACCTACATCCGCAGGCCTGAGATATAAATGGTTTTATAATGCCGTGTCAAACGCCAAAGATACCTTTGATCTTTCCAATTCATTATTTGCCGAAAAGAAAACGATTGCTTTTCCTTCTCTGATTCAGTATTACGAATGCCGCTTGCAGGGGTTTACGGATGGAAATTTCAACTCTCCGATACCCTGCATGGTGGATGAAATATTGGGAAACGGCATTGCAGTTAACAGTTTTGATGCTTACTACCCCCCTTCAAGATTCCAGGGTTTTCATACAGATATTATGGCCCTGGAGGATTATTCTTCGAACAAGAGCTGGTTTTATCATGTTGACGGACCAATTCCTACTGCCTTCAGGAAAATAGCGGCAAGCCTGGTTTCATATTCGGCAACAAATACAGGCATGCAGTTACTTGCGAGTGGTGACATGGATGCTGTTTCGGGGACCTGGCAATTCTCCAGCACATATAAAGGACATATCGAGTGGACTGTTTTCGGTCCGGATACAACAACAACTATGCGGTTGCCGCAAATTCCGCCTTCGCTCAGCAATATGTTTCCCTGGATAAGCAGGGATTCGCTCAGATTTATGAATGCAGGCCTGATTGACCTGGCGGAATGCCAGGGCTACAGCCAGATGATAAGCAGGCTGTACGGCCCTGCAAATCCTTCCAGTTTTATTCGGCAGGAAACCAGTATTTTAAAAGTTTCCGCTTCAGGTAAATAAGATCAGGGCGAATTTAAATGCAAAAGGGCCTGAAAATGAAATATTTCAGACCCTTTGGTTGTCCGACTAGGAATCGAACCTAGACTCTTCTGCTCCAGAGGCAGACGTGTTGCCAGTTACACCATCGGACAATGCGGCTGCAAAATTACTACTCTTGCAGCAAAAATTCAAATTTATTTGGTTTTTTCTTTAACTCTGCCGTCTCTTAAAGGCACTATGCAGTTAAACACAAGGTTTTCAGGAGACGAATCATAGTCAACATTATAGTATCCCAGGCGCTCAAACTGGTATTTTTGTAAGTGTGCCGAATTCCTGACCGAAGGCTCTAAATAGCCCGTCCTGATTTGAAGGGAATCGGGATTCAGATAATCCTTGTAAGTCTTCCCTTCTTCAGCATTATCGGGGTTTTCAACCATGAAAAGCCTGTCGTAAATCCTGATTTCAGCTTTTACAGCATGCCGTACCGATACCCAGTGGAGGGTTCCTTTGACTTTTCTGTTGCTTTGCGGCATCCCGCTTTTTGTTTCAGGGTCATAAGTACAATGAACTTCCAATATCTGTCCGGTTTCCGGGTCCTTTACAACCGACTCACATTTTATGATATACGCAGAGCGCAGCCTTACTTCCCTCCCGGGGGCAAGCCTGAAGAATTTACCAGGGGGATCTTCCATGAAATCTTCCTGTTCAATATACAATTCCTTTGAAAATAGCACCTTCCTGTTCCCGGCTGAAGGATCTTCGGGGTTATTCACTGCTTCCATCTGTTCTACCAGGTCTTCGGGATAGTTGTCCAGGACAATTTTTAAAGGGTTAAGAACACCCATGATCCTTGAAGCCTTTTTGTTCAGGTCCTCCCTGATGCAAAACTCAAGGAGGTTAATATCTATAACATTATCCCTTTTGGCAACACCGATGATATCGGCAAAATTCCTGATGGATTCGGGGGTATAGCCTCTTCTGCGCAAGCCGCATATCGTCGGCATCCGGGGATCATCCCATCCGCTCACATATTTGTCCTGGACAAGCTCCAGAAGCTTTCTTTTGCTCATCACGGTATAGCTCAGGTTCAGGCGGGCAAATTCTATCTGGCGGGGAGCATAGATGCCGATCTCCTGGATAAGCCAGTCATAAAAAGGCCTGTGGACCTCGAACTCCAGGGTGCATATGGAATGTGTTATCCTTTCAATGGAATCTGATTGACCGTGGGCGAAATCGTACATTGGATAAATGCACCATTTATCGCCTGTACGGTGATGCGAAGTATGAATGATGCGGTATATGATGGGATCACGCATATGCATATTTGGTGATGCCATATCGATTTTGGCCCTCAGGACTCTGGCCCCGTCGGGAAATTCCCCGGCACGCATGCGCGCAAACAAATCGAGGTTTTCGTCAACTGACCTGTTCCTGAACGGACTTTCTTTTCCCGGCCGGGTAGGGGTGCCCCTGGTTTCGCTGATCTCCTCAGCGCTCATGTCACAAACAAAAGCTTTCCCTTTGCGGATCAGTATGAGTGCAAATTCATAAAGCTGTTCAAAATAGTCGGAGGCGAAAAATTCCCTGTCCTCCCAGTCAAAACCCAGCCACCTTACATCCTCCTTGATAGAATCTACATACTCTACGTCTTCTTTAACCGGATTTGTATCGTCAAAACGAAGGTTGGTCTTCCCATTGTATTTTTTGCCCAGCCCGAAATTAAGGCAGATTGATTTGGCATGCCCTATATGCAGGTATCCGTTAGGCTCCGGCGGAAACCGGGTATGCACCCTGCTTTCATTCTTTCCTGACCTGAGGTCTTCTTCAATTATTTCCTCAATAAAATTCAGGGATCGGCCCGGGATTTCATCTTTCATTAAATTCTCTTCCATTATATTTTTCTTATTACTTCCTTCGCTTCGCAAAAGAGGCTGCAAAGCTACTGAAAATTAGGAAAATCGTAGAGAATTGCATGGATTTTAATAATTTCGCAGCCTGTCGGAGCATGTTATTAATCTGAATAATATTATGGGTAAAATAACTTTGGATGGAATGGAGTTTTTCGCTTATCACGGTTGTTTTAAGGAAGAACAGCTGATAGGAACAAGGTTTATTGTCGACCTGAGTGTTGAAACCGATACAACGGCAGCAGAGCTAAGCGATCATCTCTACGATACTGTAAATTATGTGACCCTGTACAATGCCGTGAAAACCGAAATGGAGCAAAAGTCCCATCTTCTTGAGCATGTATCAAGGCGTATCATCAATTCTTTAAACACTATATTTCCAGGCATTACCTGTATTGAGCTTAAGGTTTCGAAATTGAACCCGCCGGTAGGAGGGAAGATGAAGGAGATCAGCTTCAGCACTTCCTGGAACCGAAAATGAAACAGGCTGTACCTTGTACGATATATGAAATACACATTCATTCGTAAATCGTACTTCGTAAATCGTAAATCTTTTTTACCTTTGCACTCCCTTATCAACAGGGTATCGTGGCCGAGTGGCTAGGCAGAGGTCTGCAAAACCTCGTACAGCGGTTCGACTCCGCTCGATACCTCAGGATAAAAAGGCTGTTCCTGAAAACGGAACAGCCTTTTTTTATTTTTCTCTGGGATAAAGAAGATATTCGCTGATCATAACGAGCAGAAGGGTGAATGTACCGCTCAAGATCATCCTGATAAAAGTCCTGAAAAATTCGGCAAAGCGGAAAGCTTCGAGGTAAAACAACACAAAATGATGGACCAGGATAAGACTGATGGCATAATAAAGGAACCATTTCAGTCCCTGGTTTTTCAGGGAGGGGTTGTTCCCTACCAGGGAATCGGGGCCGGATGAAATCCACCGGATGACAAACGGACGGGCATAGGCCATGGCAAGGCAGGCCGAAATATTCAGGCCAGGCGTATTGCTGAAAATATCAACCCCTGCCCCCAGTAAAAATGCAAGTAACAGCAATAATCCTCCCGGAATTTCAAACGGGAGAAGAAGAATGAAATAAATGTAGAAATAAGGATTGATAAATCCTCCAAGATAAATGTTATTCAGGATGAATACCTGGAGCAGGATAAGCAGGAAGAACCTCAAAATGTTATAAAATATCACTTTTGATGTTGTCATTACCTGTGCTTATTCGCTTTTAAATGTTGCTTTAAGGTCTTCTTTTTCTTTCCTCATCAGGTCCAGGACAATTTCCACAAATCCAAGACTGTTGAAGTCGGTAGTAAACAGCAAGGTGGCGGAATTAAAATTCTCATCGTCGGCAACAGTGAAATCACTGATAGTCCCGATAAGAATCCCTTCTGGAAAAATATCTGAATTTCCGCTGGTAATAATTGTATCACCTTTTTTCATGTCAACATGTTTCGGGATTTCTTTAACCGTCCCATACCTGTAATTTCCACCGGGCCATTCAACATTCACAAGCTGATTGTTTTTTTTGAATTTGCCCGATATTTTGCTGTCTTTGTTCAGCATCGACATGATCCAGCTGAAGTGTGGTGAAACGCTGACTACCTGTCCAACAATGCGGTTTCCGATGATGACACCCATATGGTTTTTTACTCCCTGCAGGCTGCCTTTACTGATCATCAGGAAATTATTTCTCATATTCGTTGTGTTGCTGATGACCCTTGCGCTTATATACCGGTATTGAAGCAGGTATACTGTATCGTTCCTGTAAAAGGAATAGGCATCGGATTTGTAATAGGCATCGGGCAGGCGGGAATGCAGTTTAGCCATTTCCTCGACCATGGTCTGGTTGGTCTTCCTCAGGGAAAAATATTCAGAAATATTTCTGTATGTGCTGTTTAACGCCCCTGTAAGGTTACTGGAAATATTATACACTGCTGCATTCTGGTATTCGTTGAAATTAACAAGCAGGCTCAACGATACCGTTTCCAGCAGCAGAAATAACAATATGAAATAGTTTGTGCGGAGAAATACCAGTAAATTCCGCATATAAACTGTTTACTTGATCAGGAAGGTGAATTTGTCGAAATTTTTCAATGCAATGCCTGTGCCCCTGGCTACAGCACGTAAAGGATCTTCGGCAACATGCACCTTCAATTTGGTTTTCAGATGTATTCGTTTGTCGAGCCCCCTTAACAATGCACCTCCCCCGGTTAGATAGATCCCTGTTTCGAAAATATCAGAAGCCAGTTCCGGAGGGGTCATTTCCAAGGCGTTAAGAACCGCGGCTTCTATTTTTGCCACAGATTTATCCAGGGCATGGGCTATTTCGGCATGGTTCACGATTACTTCTTTTGGAATTCCTGAAAGTAGGTCGCGGCCGTGTACAGCATAATCAGGAGGAGGGTTATCGATATCGACCAGGGCAGCCCCGACTTCTATCTTTATCCTTTCAGCTGTACGCTCTCCTACATTGATATTATGCTGTTTTCTCATGTATTCCTCAATATCGGAATTGAATTCATCGCCGGCAATGCGGATTGATTTGCTGTTAACAATACCGCCAAGTGCAATAACGGCTATCTCGCTGGTTCCGCCACCGATGTCAATCACCATATTGCCAATTGGTTCAAGAACATCAATACCTATACCGATTGCTGCAGCCATAGGTTCGTGGATAAGCCTTACTTCTTTAGCTCCGGCCTGTTCTGCTGAATCCTTGACAGCTCGTTCTTCAACTTCCGTAATGCCTGAAGGAATACAGATTACCATTTTCATCGCAGGGGGAAACCATGATTTCCCTATCTGTATCATTTTGATCATTTCCCTTATCATATGCTCTGCAGCCTGGAAATCGGCAATAACCCCGCCCCTCAACGGCCGGATAGTCTTGATATTCTCATGGGTCTTCCCATGCATCATCTGTGCTTTTTTCCCTACCGCAATGATCTTTCCCGAACTCCTTTCAATGGCGACAATGGAGGGCTCGTCAACTACAACCTTGTCGTTATAAATTATTACCGTATTGGCAGTACCAAGATCGATAGCAATTTCCTTAGTAAATAATCCCATTTTGTTTTAATGTTTAAAGTGGCGTATGCCTGTAAATACCATGGCCATGTCGTGTTCATCGCAGAACTTCACCGAATCGGCATCCCGGATCGATCCCCCGGGCTGAATTACAGCAGAGATCCCTGCTTCATGAGCGATCTCAACCGAATCGGCAAACGGGAAAAATGCATCTGATGCCATCACAGCCCCTTTCGTATCAAATCCAAAGGTTGCCGCTTTTAAAATTGCTTGTTTCATGGCATCAACGCGTGAAGTCTGCCCCATCCCGCAGCCTATAAGCTGCTTGTTTTTTGATATGACTATAGTGTTTGATTTCAGGTGTTTAACTATTTTATTTGCAAATAACAGTTCCGAGGTTTCTGCAACAGAAGGCCTCTTTTTTGTAACAAACTGGAAGTCGGTTTCTGTTTCCGCTTTAAGGTCTTTGTCCTGCTCGAGAACACCATTAAGGACCGACTTAAACTGTCTGGAACTGAATGATAACGGATTCTGCCGCAAAATTATTCTATTTTTCTTTGATTTTAAGACTTCCAGGGCATTCTTTTCATATTCAGGCGCCAGGAGGATTTCAAAAAAAAGTTTGTTTAATTCAGCGGCTGTTTCCATATCTATTTTCCTGTTGGCGATCACAATTCCCCCGTAAGCCGAAAGACCATCACAGGCAAGTGCATCGAGATAGGCGTCTTTTATATTGTCCCTGCATGCCACCCCGCATGGGTTGGTGTGTTTTATAACGGCAACAGCGGGTTCCTGGAATTCCGCAATTAAGTTAATTGCAGCGTCAATATCAACCAGGTTGTTATATGAAAGCTCTTTCCCGTGAAGTTGCTCAAAGCTCTCCTGAAGTGAACCGTAAAATGAGCCTTTTTGGTGGGGATTCTCTCCATATCTCATGGGAGTCGATAAAGTCCGGCTTTGTTTGAAGGAGGCAATTTTTTCTTTCCGGTTGAAATAATTGAAAATCTGTGTGTCATAATGCGAGGATAGATTAAATGCCTGCGCTGCCAGGTACCGCCTGTCATCAACATTTGAAAAACCGTTTTGTTCCTCGAGTAATTTCATAAGAGGCTTGTAATAGTCGGCCGAAGGGATAACAACCACGTGGCGATAATTTTTTGCAGCAGCCCTGATAAGAGAAATTCCGCCTATATCAATCTTTTCTATGATCTCTTCCTCGTTATCGGTGCCGGCAACGGTCTTTTCAAAAGGATACAGGTCCACAATCACCAGATCAACCGAAGGGATGTCATAATGCTCAACATCCTTCACATCCGAGAGGGAGTCCCTTCTCCATAGAATGCCTCCGAAAACCTTCGGATGAAGCGTTTTTACACGTCCGCCTAAAATAGAAGGGTATGAAGTCACCTCTTCAATGGATGTAGCAGCAATCCCTTTGCCAATAAGGAAATCATATGTTCCCCCGGTAGAATAAATACGAACGTTATGGGCTTCCAGGATTTTAGCAATCTCTTCAATCCCATCCTTCGAATAGACTGAGATCAGTGCAGAAGTAATTTTAATTTGATCGATCATAGGTATATCTGTAACTCCAAAAGGATTTTTTCGTCTAAAATCAATAAATTCAATTTCCTGCAATGTTATGAAAAATAGCGGGATTTTGCAATAAATTAAGGCTTAGTTTTTAAGGATTTACGTATCTTTACAATCTGTGAAACAATTTAAGTCATACCTTATTTTTCTCCGGCTCTTCAGGGAAAGTTACATTTTTGCGCTGCAGGCGATTATAGTTAATAAAGTCAGGACTATTTTATCCTTGCTTGGAATCACAATAGGTATTTTCTGCGTGATCTCGGTGTTTACGGTTTTCGATTCCATGGAATCAGCTATAAGGAAAAGTATTGCATCCCTGGGCAGCAATGTTCTGTATGTACAAAAATGGCCATGGTCTATGGGCTCCGATTACCCCTGGTGGAAATACTACCAGAGACCCGAGGCTACGCTTGCTGATCTGCGTGAGATAGAAAAACGCAGCAGTCTTGCCGAAAATTCTGCTTTCTTCTCCCAGGTCACCAAAACAGTTAAATACCGCAGCAACTATGTTGAAAACGTAGGGATAATGGGTGTTTCCTCCGATTTTGACAAGGTCTGGAAATTCGAAATTGCCAGTGGAAGGTATTTCTCACCCAACGAGGCAGCCAGCGGCCGTCCCATTGCCCTGATAGGAGCAGATATTGCCAGCGGGCTGTTTCCCTACCAGGAACCCATTGGTCAGAAAATTAAAATCTTCGGCAGGAATATAGAGATCGTGGGAATAATGAAAAAGGAAGGTGAGGATTTCTTCGGAAACAGCAATGACAAGGTCGTTTACCTGCCTGTTAATTATTTTAAAACACTGGTCGACCTTAAAGAAACAGGCACCACTATTGCTGTAAAAGCAAAACCCCTGGTGTCTAATGCTGAGATTAAAGATGAGCTCACGGGAATCATGCGCTCGATTAGAAAAATCAAGCCTTCGGCTGAAGACAATTTTGCAATCAACGAAACGGATATCATTGCCAAGGGCTTTGACAGTCTCTTCGCGGTAATTGCAATGGTGGGATGGATCATCGGAGGATTCTCGCTCCTGGTGGGAGGTTTCGGTATTGCGAACATTATGTTCGTTTCGGTCAAGGAACGAACAAGCATTATTGGTATACAGAAAGCACTGGGAGCGAAAAACTATTTCATTCTGCTCCAATTTCTGTTCGAAGCGATTTTTCTTTCTGTAATTGGCGGTATCGTAGGCCTGCTTATCATCCTGATCATGACTGTGGTTGTTTCCAACACAACAAGTTTCCACCTGATCCTTACCCAGGGAAATATTTTCCTTGGAGTTGGCGTCTCTGCAATAATCGGACTGATTTCAGGAATAATACCTGCTTTTTCGGCCTCAAGGCTGGATCCCGTGGAGGCGATGAGAACAAATATGTGATTTTATCAGAAAGGCCAGAACTGGTTATCGTTCCAAATCTTCTCTTTCAGTTCATTATCAATATCATTCAGTATTTTTAAATGACCTTTTTCCCAATCGGCAAGCCATTGAAATAAGGATTTTTCATTGGGATCATTTGTTTTTAAGGCCTGGGCTGAATAAACTTCCACAGCCCTCTTTTCAAAATCAATGGCGGCAGAAATAGCAGCGGCTTCAAATCCCGCAGCGGAGATCTTTTGCTTCAATTCCTCACTCAAAATGAGATTCGCAAACTCCTCATGCATGAGATCGCCAAGGTTAACATAAGCGAATTTATGCTCCTTCTCCACATGAAGAAACTGGTCGGTAAGAAACTTAACATGCTTTGTTTCCTCGTCAGCCATTACAAGAAAAATATGCTTGATTTCAGGGTCAGCAGTGTTCTCTGCAACTTTCGAATAAAACGCAAAACCTCTCTTTTCCATGAGGATTGCCATTTTCAGGATGTCAATAGTTTTATTGGTTTCCATGTTTCAATTTATTTGCTGCACAATTCCATTAATACTCCTTTTGTTGACTTCGGATGAAGGAACCCTATGTTCAGGCCCTCTGCCCCCTTGCGCGATTGCTTATCGATAAGCTCTATACCCGCTTCCTTTGCCTCATTCAGCGAAGTATCTGCATTTTCTACTGCAAAGGCTATGTGATGAACCCCTTCGCCCTTCTTTTCCAAAAATTTCCCAATAGGACCTTCAGGATCAGTACTTTCAAGTAATTCTATCTTGGTCTGGCCTATCATGAAAAAAGCCGTCCTTACCCTCTGGTCTTTTACTTCCTCAACCAAATAACATTTGGTTCCCAGTATCTTCTCGTAAAACGAAATACCCTCATCAAGGCTTTTCACTGCAATCCCAATATGCTCTATATGAGTTGGTTTCATAATTGCGTATTAAATGTTTTGTTAATCAATTAACACAATGCGGCAAAAATACAGTGATTTTTGGAATTCCCAATGGTCATTTTGTCAGTTGATGGCAGAATCTAATAGTAAATTGTGTCTAACGCGAATTAATTTTCTTCTCTTGTTGAAACCTTTGTCAGCAGCAGTCCCGGAATGAATAACTATGCTTCCGTATGAAAAATATTTTTTTGGTTTGGTAAAATGGCATAATAATTGTTTTAATTTTGGACCGTTTTAGTCTAATAGTCGATTTTTATAAGAAACATACTGATATTATGGTAAATAAAGATGAAATCCGGGAATCGGTTCTGAAAGTGGCCCAGGAAATATTCACCAGGTTTGGTTTTCATAAGACCACCATGGATGACATCGCCAGGGGCATGGGAAAGGGGAAAAGTTCCATTTACTATTATTTCAACAGCAAAGAAGATATTTTCAGGGCCGTGGTCGAAAAAGAGCTGGGTGATCTCAGGAACAAAATCATTTCGTCGGTGTCGGAGGCAAAAGGTCCTAAAGAAAAACTTAAGGCCTATGTAATTGAAAGGATGCAGGGTCTGAGAAATCTTGTAAACCTGTTCAATGTTCTGAGGACTGAATTTATAACCCAGAGGGATTTTACAGACCAAATCCGGATGAAGACTGATGAAGAAGAGATCAATATCGTAAGAAGCATACTTGATGAAGGAGTTTTAGACAGGATCTTCCATCTCGAAGACACATTCCTGACTGCCGTTGCTATTGTAACCGCCCTTAAGGGAATGGAAGTCCCTCTTGTTGTCTCCCAGGTTAACAAAGAGAGTCATCTGGAAATGACGTTAGACCGCCTCCTTGACGTATTGTTCTATGGAATACTTAAAAGATAAGTCCCCGAATACTAATTTTTCAAATCATGAAATCCAAAATAAATTGCTTGTTGTTTTTCCTGGCCCTGATAACAGGTCCGGTTACCACTCTTGTTGCTTCGGGACCGGTAGTTGCCAGGAAATTGTCTTTTGAGCAGGCCCTTGAGGTTACATACCAGAACAGCCATGTTCTAAAACAAGTTAACTATCTTCAGAAGCAGAAAGACCAGGAGCGCTTGGCTGCCAAAGGCTTATATTTCCCAACAATAGGAATTACCGCATCGGCCATAATAATGTCGGATCCCATCACATTAGATCTTAACCCGGTAAAGGATGCCATCACACCATTATATAAAACACTCGGAAGTTATGGGAAATTCGGTGATGTGCCCGGGCTGCCCGATGATGTTGCTACCCAGGTCATCAGGCAGAAACTGAACGCCGGCCTTACTGAGATTCAGAATCAGGACTGGAACCAGGTGATCCAGAAACAGCAATTTGCGGTGGTTGCGGCAAACCTGCAGTGGCCTGTATTCACAGGTGGTAAAATACTGATAGCCAACAGGTCTGCAGAGATACAGAAAAAAGACGTGAGTGATGTTTCCCGTCAGAAAGAAGGAGAGCTGATGAGCGAGCTTGCCGAAAGGTATTACGGGCTCTGCCTTGCTACGGCTGTTGTACAGGTGCGTACCGATGTGTTCAGCGGGCTGCAGCAGCACCTCCGGGATGCACAAAAACTAGAACAACAGGGAATGATCTCAAATGCTGATCTTCTTCATGCAAAGGTTTTCAATGCCCAGGCAGGAAGAGAATTAAGCAAGGCCTTGCAGAATTCTGATATCGTATACCAGGCCCTGAGCAATACCATGGCGATAGCTGACAGTTCTAAAATAGAACCATCGTCCGGCCTGTTTTATCTTGACTCCATTGAACCCGAGACGTATTTTGTAAACCTTTCACTGAGCAAGAATCCATTGCTGAGACAGATTGAAACAAAGAAACAGTTGTCGGTCCAGAAATACAGGGCTGAAAAAGCAGAATTTTTCCCTACAATAGCTTTACAGGGAACCTATGATATTGTAAATAAAGATCTATCGACTTATATCCCTGACTGGGAAGTTGGAATCGGCCTGAAGTGGACCATTTTTGACGGCGTTGCCCGCCTGGGGAAAGTCAAGGCGGCCTCCATGCAAACAAAACAGGTAGAAGAATTTGGAATTAAAGCCCGGGGCGATGTGGCAACCATGATCAATAAACTCTACCACGAGCTGAACATGTACCGTGAACAGCTGACCGAGCTTGAAATGGCAAGGCAATATGCAGAAGAATATTTAAGGGCAAGGGAAAAGGAATTTCATGAAGATATGACGAATTCGTCCCAAGTGATCGATGCAAAGCTGGCGCTGGCCCAGGTCATGACAGAACGCCTTCAGGCAATGTACAATTATGACCTTACCCTGGCGAGACTGCTTGAGTATTCAGGTGTACCCGGGGATTTCCCTTCCTATTCGAAAAGAACCTGTACGAAATCAGAAAGCAATTAAAGATTATTAAAAAGAAAAACACTGACGTCATGAATAAAAAAGGCATAATACTAGCATCTGTCGGCACGGGGCTTCTACTTTTCCTTGTGATCTTTTCAATTATTGTTATAAATCATCCCAGGCCGCTTGAGGTCCAGGGCGAAATTGACGCAACACAGGTTAGGGTGGCCTCAAAGATTGTGGGCCGTCTCGACAGTCTCCCGGTTCATAAAGGAGATGCCGTAATAAAAGGTCAGCTGCTGTTTACATTAAAAAGCCCGGAAATAGGGGCAAAGCTCGACCAGGCCAACGCAGCATTGCTGGGGGCCCAGGCTCAGAACGACAAAGCTAATACCGGTGCTGAAATTGAAGATATCGAAGCCGCAAAAAACATGTATATGAAAGCCCTGGCTGCTTCCGACCTTGCACAGAAAACCTATGACAGGATCAATAACCTTTATAAAGACGGCGTGGTTCCTGCCCAGAAAAAAGATGAAGCGGAAACTCAGCTGAAAGCTGCTGTTGAAACGGCTAATGCCGCCAAAGAAACATGGAATAAAGCAAAAAAAGGTACCCGGATTGAAGACAAGGAAACGGCAAGGGCCATGGTGTCAAGGGCACAGGGGGCAATTGAAGAGGTCAGAAGTTATCTTAGCGAAACAAGCATTACATCGCCTGTCGACGGTGAAGTGTCGGATATCATCGCCGAATCAGGAGAACTGGTGTCGGCAGGTTACCCCGTACTTACCATAGTAAACCTCAGGGACTGCTGGGCAACTTTCAATTTGCGTGAAGACCTGCTTGCTTCAGTAAGGATGGGCAGCGTTTTCAGTGCAAGGGTCCCGGCACTGGGGAATAAGGAAATCAAACTGAAAGTTACTTACATACATCCCTTGGGGAATTTCGCTACCTGGAATGCAACAAAGACTTCCGGGGATTTTGACATGAAGACTTTTGAAGTCCATGCAAGGCCCGAACAGGCTGTTGACGGACTTCGCCCCGGCATGAGCGTTCTGGTCGACTGGAAAGCAGTGAAAGAGAACTCAGGAAAATGAAAACCCTCGGGAATAACCGGTTTGCAAACGTTTTCGGAAGAGAGCTTAAAAGGATAATCTCCGATAAAATATACCTTTTCATCGGGCTCATTGCGCCTGTTGTGGGCTTTGGTATTATCATCTGGATCTTTTCAGCCGGTGTTCCAAGAAAGCTTCCTGTGGCAATCGTTGACATGGACCATACAGCGCTTTCACGTCAAATCATCAGGTCGGTGGATGCAACATCCATCGCCAACACTGACAGAAGTTATTCCGACCTTGATCAGGCTTCAAAAGCAATGGTTTCAGGCGAAGTTGAGGCCGTGATATGCATACCTCAATATACGGAACGAAATATTATTCGCGGACAGAGTGCTCCCGTTGCAGTTTACGTGAATAACGCATATCTCATTAAAGCAGGTCTTCTTAAAAGCGGAATACAGAAAGCCCTTGCAACACTCTCGACAGGAATAAAGGTCAGGTCAATGATGATGGGCGGGGAAAATGAGAAACAAGCCTTATCTAAAGTTATGGCTGTACGACTAAGACCGGTACTACTATTTAATCCTTACACGAGCTATGAATACTACCTTACGTTGCTGCTTTTACCGGTCTTGCTTACAGTCTTTGTCCTTTTTGGAACCATATATGCAATCGGCACGGAACTTCAATACGGTACCGGTCCCGAATGGTTTAATGCATCCGGAAATAAACTGATAATCGCTATTACCGGTAAATTTATGCCTCACACCTTAATCTTTTATGCGCAGGCCCTTGTCATGAACCTGCTTTTTTTCAGCGTATTGGGACTGCCCCTGAAGGGCCACCTGGGTTTAATCCTTACTTCGGAATTGCTTATGATACTGGCTTACCAGTGTATGGCCGTTCTCTTTGTTTCGGTAATGAAAAACATGAGGCTGGCATTATCCATTGCAAGTGCATATACCATGCTGGCAGTAACGTTTGCAGGACTTACGTTTCCATTGTTCGGAATGCCCGTAATTGCACAGACTTTCAGCAGGGTATTTCCATTTTCATACTGGCTGGATCTGTTCGCAGGTCAGACCCTGAGAGGGGAGCCTGCTTCAATTGCCATTAAACAAATGTTATTTATCAGCATATTCATCGTCGCCGGGGCTTTGTTTACACCACGTCTCAGGTATATTCTAAGCAACCGTAAATACTGGGGAAAAATCTGAAGGTATCATGATTAAAACTATTCAGAACAGCCTTTCAAATGTTGGCGGGATCGTAATTTCCGAGATCCGGGAATCCTTTTTGGACGCAGGGACGGTATTGATCTTTATCGTTGCCGTCATTCTGTACCCCATGCTTTATTCTCTCGGGTATATCAATCAAACCATAAGGGATATCCCGGTGGCTGTAATAGACCAGGACAATTCCTCCCTTAGCCGTCAATATACAAGGATGCTTGATGCTACTGAACAGCTTTCGGTGAGTTCCAGGCCTGTCAGTTTAAAAGAAGCCGAGCATTTGTTTTATCAGGGAACAATTCACGGGGTGGTGCTTATTCCTGCAAATTTCGAAAAGGAAATACTAAGCCGTCGGCAGGCCGATGTCACGGTTTATTGTGATGCCGGGAAATTCTTTGTCTACAAACAGGTATTTACCGCTTCCTCTTATGCCACAGGAACATTAAATGCCGGGGCGGAAATAAAATCCCTTCTTTCGCAGGGCCGTTCCTGGGATGATGCGTTCAACCGCTTTGAAGGACTTAATGCCCAATTCTTTGAACTATACAATCCATCATCAGGTTATTGTACTTTCATTGTGCCGGGTATATTGATTATTGTCATCCAGCAATCCCTTCTTGTGGGCATAGGACTGCTGTTTGGAAAAAACAATGAGCGAAGGAAATTCACTGATCGGGGCAAGGCAATTTATCCATGGTTACGTAATCTTGAGTCGGTCCTTGGAAAAGCCACTGCTTATGTAATTCTTTACCTTTCTACTACCCTGGTAACCCTGGTCTTGCTTTACCACTGGCTATCCTTCCCTGAAAAAGGTAATTTCTGGACTGTTTACCTTTTGCTGATACCGTTCCTGTATACAGTTTCTTTCCTTGGGATCGCAATTGGTTGCTGGTTTAAGAAAAGAGTACATGCACTGATGATTATAGTATTTGCTTCTCCTATGGTATTTTTCCTGACAGGTGTGGCATGGCCCATAGAATCACTGCCTGGATTATTGAAATTACTGGCATATGCATTTCCCACTACTCCCATGATCCCGGCATTTATTAAACTTAGGCTGATAGGCGGAGGAATAAATTCTGTATTTCATGAATGGGTGATTATCATAATTCAAATGTTTTTATATTTTATTCTTGCCCTTGCATCATACTGGTTTGCAATGAAATCAAATAATAAACCTGTTATGGCTGAAGCCATATAACGAATTAAGGCACAGGATCGAATTGGTTTTTGGTTAATACAAACGTTCTTTTATACCTTGATCCTGTGTCTTTTTATCTTATCTCCACGTATCTTTATCGCGGTTCTTTAATGTTAGCATGAAAAAAATGGAGAGTGTCTTCCTGGAATGTAAGCTTAAAATCGGTCAAACCATTTATGTATTGCCTTCGGAAGTGCCTTTGTTGCTGGGCAAAGGTGCTGTTTTAGTAGATATCAGAAGCGAATTGGAAACCGGAATCAAGGCTTTTGGCGTGGAAAATGTGGTTTACCTTCCCTATTATGAACTTGATGAAAAATGGGAATCCCTGCCACTAAACAGACCTCTTATTTTTGCCGATGCTGTCGGCCTCCACAGCAAAGAAGCTGCAGAAAAAATGTCGGGGAAAGGTTATCATGAAACTGCAAGCCTTAGCGGGGGAATTGCAGATTGGGAAAAAGAAGGAATGCCGATGAAGGCAGGAAAATACCAACCCCTGAATGGCCCATGCGCATGCATGATAAGGCCGCATGAAAGAAAATAAAACAGTCAGGAATTTTACTTCTTTTAACCGTAACTTTAAACGAAATAGTTGGGGCGGTAATCAGACGGGCTGTAAATATGTATTGAAGCTGCGCGTTTACCAGAATGGTTGATGATTTCATGTAAAATCACGTTACCTTCCTTGTAGGCAATTCCGTCGGTCGGGAGTATACTGCTGCTGATGAATTCAGGTTTTAAGGATAATTTGTAAACGTTTTCGGTCACTTCGCTTTGCATTACCCTTACCAGGCATCCGTTGACAGGATGGTCGTGAACAGGACAACCCTGGTTGACTTCCCAGCAAAGTACAAGCAACTCGAGCTGATCGTTCATTTTAACCAGGTTCCTTGCGTAATGATCGGCTTTATAAGTTTCATATTGTTTCCAATCGTCCCCGGAATAACCGGCTAAAACCGGGCCAAGGTCCTTTAATTTTTTACCGCTTCTTAAAGCCGAATCAAGAGCATTGAACAATTCATCCAGTGTTTTCATCCATTCTTTATTTCGTTGCAAAATTACTTGTATAGTCCTGACAATTATGTGTTATTTCATTCTATTAAAAGTGAAATTTTGCAGACTTTCCCCTGATTTGCCTGTCAATAAAAAACCTTCGCTGCACAAGCTGATAGTGTTACGAAGGTTTTCGGTGGAGTATAGGGGAGTCGAACCCCTGACCTTTAGACTGCCAGTCTAACGCTCTAGCCAACTGAGCTAATACCCCCTCGGGGCTGCAAAAGTAAAAAAATTTTTACTTTGCAGCTATATTTGTTATACCACATTACATGAAACGTTTATTTGCCGCAGTAAAAACAGAGCCCGGGGAGAGCTTCATAAGATCTTATGGAGAGCTTAGAGCCAGGCTCGTTACAGAGCCTATTAAATGGGTTGAAGAGCATAATATCCACATCACTATTAAATTTTTCGGGGAAACGGAAGAAACTCTGATTCCTGCTATTTCGGAAACCCTTGGTAAGATTGCAAAAGATTGGCCTGTAATAACCTTCCAGCTTAAGGGGATTGGTCTTTTCGGCAGCAAGTATCAACCGAGGGTTGTTTGGGCCGGGGTTGATCCTCCGGTTTCTTTGGCCTCCCTGATGCAAAACACTCAAAAAGAGATGGAAGTGCACGGTTTTAAAATCGACCGCCAGAATATTATACCCCATCTGACACTGGGCAGAATAAAATTTATCAAAGACAAGCAGTTGTTTCAGAAGGTGATGGATTCATACAGGGAACTTCACTCGGATCCGGTTAAAATAAAGGAATGTATCTTATATGAAAGCATTTTACTCAGGGATGGCCCCCGGTATATTACACTGAAAAAATTCCCTTTTGGAAAATAAAAATGGCCGGTCTTAAATTCAAACCGGCCATAAAAACCTGATGAGCAAAAATTTA
Organism: uncultured Bacteroidales bacterium; assembly: GCA_903837605.1. Taxonomy (GTDB): domain Bacteria; phylum Bacteroidota; class Bacteroidia; order Bacteroidales; family FEN-979; genus CAIRDP01. Next base: position 184,747 of record CAILVF010000087.1, read on the forward strand.
CAGATTGTATTAGGTTTTGTCTGTTCCCTTAAATCGGTTTGCTATGATATAATAGATCATCAATGCAATACCTCCGAATAAACAGATCATGGAGAAGAAAGCAGCTTCTTCTTCCATGCTGGTGGAACTTGAGATAATTTTTCCTGCGATAATGCCCAGGCCTATTCCAATAAATATCATTCCCCATTTAAGGGATCCGAGAATATTGCCTTTCGCATCAAGATTTGAGGCATTTCCTCCGCTTTTGATCAGGCTCATCCGTTCTTTGTGCCTGAGCGAGATATACACAATGCCAAAAACCATGGCAAAGACTGTAATCGGTACAATAACTTCTGCGTTCATATCCGTGTGTATTTAGGGTTTTGTGTGTATTATGACCCTTTGACGCAGATGTTTTTATTAAGTTACAGCTGAAAATCAGTGAACAATGAACTTTGAGGTAAAAGAAACTTTCTCGTTGAAAAGCCTGAGATACAAAATCCCTTTGGGTAAACTGCGTGCATCAATCGTGCAAGTATTGCCTGGGTCCATCAATACAATGCCGGAACGATAAACTATTTCGCCTAATAAATTAAAAACCGCCAGTTCAAAATGGGTTTCATTTCCCTTGATATGAATGCAAAGTTTCTCTGAAACGGGATTTGGCGAGATCGAGATCCCACAAATATTTTTATAATCTTCATAACCGATGCAAGTCTTTGTAATAACCTGTTTAATAGAAGCCTGACCATTCCCGCAACTATTGATCCCGAACGCCGTAACAGGTCCTGATACGGCATTTGTTCCAAATTCAACTGTGATCCTGTTTGTATGCTGCCCCGACGTGACGACAGCGCCCTGGGGTAAGGTCCATCCGTAGGAAGTTACATCAGGAATGGGGATAAGTGAGTAGATGTAATTCCCATGATCTAAACACACTGTATCAGGGCCAATAATTACACCTGCACCAGAAGGCAATGAATCCAGGCTTACCATTTTTGAAACCGGGGGCCCGGTTCCGCATGAATTATCTCCGGAAACACTTATACTTCCAGCCGACATGCCCCATTTAACAACTACTGCAGGCGTACCGTCGCCGCTCAGAATAAAGGCGTCGGCAGGAACCACCCATGAATAATGAAGTGCATGAGGAACAGTGTCAACACTATAACTCCCTGTATCTGACTGACATATATAAGCAGGCCCGTCAATAGCCAGCGGAGCGGAAGGAATGGGGGTGATGGCAACCATAAGCACACCCGGGATACTGGTGCCGCAATTATTGCCAATTATTACAGAAACCGTACCGGAAGTATTTCCCCAAATAAGCTGAATTGCCGGAGTGTTCTGCCCCGATTGAATTACCGCCCCCGGAGGGACAGTCCATGAATAAGAAGTGGCTCCGATAAATTCATTTACAGAATAATTACAGCTTGAGCCGGAACAAGCCTCAGCCGGACCGTAAACAGCAGAAGGAGGAGGGGGGACTGTTTCCACATAAATCAGGAGGCTGTCGGTAGCTGTATTTGAAAGCTGGTCAGTGACCACCAGATGATACAGAGTATTGACAAGGGGCGTTGCCTGGGGATTCGGACTCTGGGGATTCGACAAACTGGAAGCAGGAGACCATAAGTAAGTGAACGGACCTTGTCCGCCATCAATGGTTACCGACAGCTGGGAATATTGTCCCTGGCAAATCGTATCCGGAACAGCATGAGCTTCTGCGATAAAACGGGTTTGCCCTGACAACTGAACCGACATTGCCAAAAGGAAAAACAGAAGCGTTGAATATTTCATATTTATTTGAACTTATTCCAGGTGTTCGCCTTAATACAAAATTACAAAAAAAGGCTGGGCTCCAATAGGTTTTGCAAATATCCCCGGCATCTTTTTATCACCCTATAATAAAGCATGTTATATTTGTAGAGGGTTTGTAACCTGAAACGAGCATTAACGTCTAAACTCCACATGAAATACCAGGACGACAATTTCTATATTGAGAGGGTATTGAATGGTGATTCTTCTTCATATGCTGCCCTGGTTTCTAAACACAAGAACCTGGTATTTTCGATCGCTCTTAAAGTATTGAATAACCGTGAGGATGCTGAAGAAATCGCCCAGGATGCGTTTGTAAAGGCTTATCACTCGTTAAAGTCATTTGAGAAAAAATCAAAATTTTCGACCTGGCTTTACCGGATAGTTTACAATGCAGCCATCTCCAGAACAAGAAAAAGGGTGCTGGATACAACTCCGATGGATAATTATGTGATTAATAATTATTCTGAAGAAGATATGCGGCCGGGGGTTGACGAGGTAGATCAAAATGAACAGCAGGTCTTGCTTGGAAAAGCAATGAAAAACCTGTCGGATGAGGATAATCTGCTGATCACTTTATTCTACCACGGAAGTAATTCGATTGAAGAAATCAGCAGCATCACGGGCTTGTCTGCTTCAAATGTCAAAGTACGGCTGCACCGGATCAGAAAAAAACTGTACGATGATATGAAAACAATGATGGAGCATCGATTGAATTGAATTTTTAATTACACGGATATGGAAACTGACGATTTGGTAAATGATGATTTTCTGGCGGATCTTTTGAGAAAGATGCCATTGGAAACTCCTTCTGATGAGTTCATTAATAAAGTGATGGCCGGGATAGAACCACTGCCCGTCCTCGTTAACGAAAAAAAGCCCTACTTTTTGTGGGTCAAATCATCCATACCTTTTATTGGCCTGGGAATGTTTGTATTGCTGATCATTTTTTCTTCTGATATTCCGTACCTGAATCTCAATTATGGCAGGGATTATTTTTCATTGATTTTCATTAAAGCATTCCAGCCTTTTATCGTTTCAATGAAAGCACTGCTTTCGTCAAAATTCATCACTTATTCTTTGCTTATTGGGGTCTCGGCCGGATTTCTTTTCATTGTCGATAAATTATTCTCACGCAGGTTTGCTGCCTGAATTCATTTAACAGATGATCCCTGGCCAGATACAACAAGCTTTATCTGCATTTTTTCATCAACAACAACATGTTGATTTTCAAATACTATCGTCAAGGCCACTTGGAGGCGGTTCAATCAATGAGGTCCACGTTCTAAAAACTACTCTTGGGCCGTTCTGCCTGAAGTATAATAACAATGCTTCCTTCCCAAAAATGTTTGAGACTGAAGCCAGGGGCCTTAAGCTTCTAACCGAGGCCAGGACAATAAGGGTTCCGAAGGTCATACTTCAAAGCGATCTTTCGGATTATTCATTTATTCTTTTGGAGTTTATTGATCCGACACATCCGTCGAATGAGTTCTTTAAGGATTTTGGAAGGAGCCTGGCCCGTCTTCACAGGAGTAAAAGCGAATTATACGGGTTGGATTATAATAATTATATGGGCTCACTTTCCCAGAACAATTGTTATCATACCGACTGGGTAGATTTTTTTGTTGAGGAGAGGCTCGATAAACAGGTTAAACTTGCCATGCATAAAGGTTTGCTGGACCAATCGGGAGAAAGGCTTTTTGAAAATCTATACCTGAGGCTTTCGGAACTTCTTCCTGAAGAGCCGGCCTGCCTGGTCCACGGCGACCTGTGGAGCGGGAATTTCATAGTATCGGAAAATGGGAAAGCCTGCCTCATCGATCCTGCTGTTTATTATGGCAACCGGGAGGTTGATCTTGCCATGTCAACCCTGTTCGGAGGCTTCAGCCCTGAATTCTACAATTCGTACCATGAAGAATATCCGCTGATACCTGGTTGGAAAGAGAGGCTTGATCTGTATAATCTTTATCCCCTGCTGATCCACCTTAATCTTTTTGGAAGCAGTTACCTCGGATCAATTTTGAGTATTTTGCGAAGATTCTGACCTTTCGTTCCAGAGTTCCTTAAAGCTCTTTGTGGCAACTTTTGGCAATACCCTTCTGGGTCCCCACAATTTTTTCCCAAACCTGTTGATGAGGCGGTTTTTAAGTTTACTTCCCGGTTTGTCGAGCATCCACCGGTGCATCATGACTACTTTCCAACCTTTATTTACCTGCCGCCAGAAAAAAGAAATATGTTTCTTTGAGACTGCTTCAGCCCGGTTGTGAAGTAAAAGTTCATGCAAAGGGATTTTAACAGGGCAGACTTCAGTACATTTTCCACAGAGGCTGGAAGCGAAACTAAGATGGTGATATTCCCTGAACCCTTTAAAATGAGGCGATATGACAGAACCAATAGGCCCGGAATAGGTTGCTCCATAGGTATATCCTCCAACACTTTTATAAACAGGGCATCCGTTCAGGCATGCACCGCAACGGATGCACGATAAAGCCCTTCTTTGTTCCTTCAATTTCAGAACGTCAGTGCGGTGATTATCGAGCAGGATCACATACATCTCTTCCGGTCCGTCGATTTCCCATTCTGTTTTCGGACCCAGTAAAATATTATTATAAACCGTAATATGCTGGCCTGTTCCGTGATGGGCGAGGAGGGGAAGGAAGAGATCAAGATCATCCAGTGAAGGAATGATCTTTTCAATCCCGACGACAGCTATATGTATACGGGGAAATGCAATGGACAGCAAGCCGTTTCCTTCGTTCTCGGTAAGCACTACGGCACCCATATCGGCAACAAGAAAATTTCCCCCGGTTATTCCAACATCGGCCCTTATAAACTCCTTGCGCAACTTGTCTCGCACAAACAAAGTTATTTCCTCGGGTTTACTGTTTTCAGGCATGCCGAATTTCTCATGAAAGAGCTGGGCCACGTCTTCTTTGGATTTGTGCATGGCCGGAGTAACAATATGGTATGGTTTTTCGCCGGCAACCTGAACAATAAACTCTCCCAGGTCGGTTTCGAAAACTTCCCTTTTGTTCTTCTCGAGAACTTCATTGATCTCAATTTCTTCTGAGATCATCGACTTTTGCTTGACTATAACCTGGGCTTTTGCTTTTTTTATAATATTCAGGATCTCTTTTTGTGCTTCTTTTTCACCAGTAGCCCATATGACCTTGCCACCCCTGCGCTCAAAATTATTCTCGAATTCAACAAGGTATTTATCGAGGTTATTGATAACCTTGTACTTAATATTTGCAGCCTTTCTTTTTGCCAGCTCAAGATTTGCAAACTGGCTTAACCCCCTGGCTACAGCAGCATCATATTTCCCTATGTTAAAATTCAAACGACGCCTCTGCTCTTTATCAAAAGCCCGCTTTTTTGCATCTTCAATAAATTTATGATGTGCCTGGTTCATCCTTGGATTTATAAGATTTGGGATATTTTTTCTACTCTCCTCAAATGCCTTCCGCCTTCAAAATCAGTATCAAGAAAGATCTGTACAAACCTGAGAGCCTGTTCTGAACTTATATACCTTGCAGGCAATGAGATAATATTTGCATCATTATGCTGGCGGGCAAGCTTTGTGATCTCTTCATTCCAACATACAGCAGCTCGTACATTCCTGTATTTATTGGCCACCATTGCAACGCCGTTTCCGCTTCCGCAGATTATGATCCCTCTTTGAATTTCATTCCTGTTTACAGCATCAGCTAAAGGATGTATAGGATCGGGGTAATCCATACTTTCTTCCGAACCTGTACCAAAATCAATTACAGTATATTGCCGTTTATCCAGATAGTCCTTTAAATACTCCTTAAATTTATACCCTGCATGATCAGATCCTATGGCAATCTTTTTCAGAGAATCAAGCATTGTTAATTGTTTTTTTACAAAAGTAATCATAATGAAATCAAAATGAAGTAAAAGCAAAAATTATGAAGTATTATCTGCCTTAAGATCAAAATTTTAAAATTTACACATCCGATTGTTGACAACTGAGTATTTTTGTTTCAAACTTTTATTAAAATATTGAGGTTTTCTATTTTCTCCTCTTATTTCGTTTATAACTAAAAGTTAGCAGGTGTTTATCATTTTGTGTTAACATGATTTTTCAATAAAACTTTCATGTTTTTATTCACCTTCAAAGAAATTGACAATTGTTAAAAAACAAAACAAAACACTGTAATACAATAAACTATACTTAAATATGTTTAAGTAACACTGTTAATTCAATGTTGATTTTTTATAATCCTAATTTTTAGTGCTTTTTTAATCAACCGTTTCAACAGCTATTATAAATAACAATAAAAAGAATCTTTATTATTAATATGAAAACTATATCAGATCAAAATATTATCGATAATATTTTAAAATTAAAAAAAGATAAAAATGCTGTTATCCTGGCTCATTATTACCAGGTACCTGAAATACAGGATATTGCAGATTTTATCGGTGACAGCCTTCAGCTTTCCCAAAATGCTAAAGAAACTGATGCTGATATCATTGTGTTTGCCGGCGTTCATTTTATGGCTGAAACTGCTAAAATTTTAAATCCGCAAAAAAAAGTTCTGCTGCCCGATCTTGATGCAGGATGTTCTCTGGCTGATTCGTGTCCTCCCGATAAATTTAAAAGATTTAAAGAAGAACACCCCCTGCATAAAGTTATTTCATATATAAATTGTTCCGCCCAGATCAAAGTTTTGTCTGACGTTATTTGTACTTCAAGCAATGCTGTAAAAATTGTTGAATCGTTTCCTAAAGACCAGAAGCTTATTTTTGCGCCGGATAAAAACCTTGGAGGATATATAAACCAGATCACCGGAAGGAATATGGTGTTATGGAATGGAAGCTGTGAGGTTCATGATATTATCAAGGCGGAAGAGGTTATTCGGTTAAAAAAGGAGAACCCTGATGCAAAGCTGCTTGCGCATCCCGAATGCAAGGATATTATTCTTCAACTGGCCGATTTTGTTGGCTCTACGACAGCCTTATTGAATTTTTCCATAAAAGACAAGGCAAATAAATTCATCGTGGCTACTGAAACAGGTATATTACACCAGATGAAGAAATCGTCACCCGGTAAAGAATTCATCATTGTGCCCACCGATGAGAAATGTTCCTGTAATGATTGTCCATACATGAAGCTGAATACGCTCGAAAAGCTGTACCTTAGCATGAAGAATGAAAAACCGGAAATCAGCCTGCCTGCCGAATTGATAGAAGCAGCCAGAAAGCCGATACTTAAAATGCTGGAACTTTCTTCATAATCAAATAGATGAATCGATTTCTGAACATTTTTTCCTGTCTCACTCTTACTTTTTTTATTGTGCTGGTTGTTTCTGTACATGCGCAGAAGAATGATACCGTGTTGAAAAACGGTTACCAGAAATTTACTTATCCCGGCGGCAAACTTTCCACTGAAGGGCTCATCAGGGAAGGGAAGCCCGACGGATACTGGAAATCATATTATGAAAACGGAAAAATAAAGTCAGAAGGAAACCGAAAAGATTTTGAAATAGATTCCCTGTGGAAGTTTTATAATGAGGAAGGAAAGCTCATTCTCGAAATAAACTATAAAAAAGGGAAAAAGAACGGGATTAGGACCAGTTACCTCGACAAGGAAACTATCAGGGAAAACTACAAGAATGACATTAAAGACGGGTACACCAGGTATTATTACCCTGACGGAGGATTAAAACTGGAGATCCCCTTTGTTAAGGGCGTGGAACAGGGTTTTGGAAAAGAATATGCGACTGATGGAACGATTATTACGCTTACGGAATATAAAAAAGGGTTTATCGTAGATCGTCTCAGGATAAATCGCAGAGACAAGAACAACCTGAAACAGGGTAAATGGTTTTTATTTTATGAAAACGGTAACATCAAGCAGGAGGGCACTTACCTTGACGATAAAAAAGACGGATATTTCAAGGATTATACCGAAACCGGGGACCTCCTGAAGATCAGCAAATATTTAATGGGCGAGCTTCAACCCGATGCAGAGGAAATCGCAAAACTTAAAGTAAAGAATGAATATTATCCCGACGGGAAGCTGAAATTATCGGCGATGTACCGTAACGAAAGCCCTGAAGGCATATGGAGGGAATACAAACCCGACGGAACCATTGAGAGATCTCTCATGTATCATAACGGTATTATTACGGGGGAAGGGAATGTTCTTGATGACGGGAATAAGGACGGGCCCTGGAAGGAGTTCTTTGCAGATGGGACTTTGAAATCCGAAGGCAATTATGCAGATGGAAAGCCTGTTGGAGATTGGAAATACTTTCATCTGAACGGAAAGACGGAACAGATCGGCAAATTCAACAAACAGGGAAAACCAGAAGGCAAATGGAAATGGTTTTATGAAGATGGTAAATTGCTCAGGGAAGAGAATTACCGTAATGGCTTAAGGGACGGGCTGCTCAGTGAATACGACGAAGAAGGGACGCTGATCCAGGAAGGGGAGTTTGTAAACGGAGAAGAGGACGGACCATGGTTCTATCTTACAGGTAATGACTATGTAAGAGGAACTTTCAGGGATGGATTGCGCACAGGTATGTGGTATACTTACTCCCTTGTCAGAAATGCTGAAAAGACCGATTCCCTGCTGATGTTTAAAGGCAATTTTATTGACGACCTGCCCGACGGTAAACATATCTGGTTTTGGGATAACGGGAAGGTGCATGACGAAGGGTTTTTTGTAATGGGGAAGAAAGAAGGCGAATGGGTTATCAATAATTCAGACGGAACGCTTTTTCTTGTTATCACTTTCAAAGACGGAGTTGAAATCCGGTTTGATGGTGTAAGGATAAAACCCCCGTTCGGTACGGAGGAATAAATTCATTCCGGCGAAATTGCCGGTTATTAAATTTACAAAGATGGAAAAGAGAACACCGGGGCAGGGGGGCAGGGGCAGGCCTGCAGGAAAACCCAGAACAGAACGCAGACCGAGAAATGAAGGTAAGGTAAAAAGGGAAACCCCGGAAAGAAGGCCCGAAAGACGTGATAAGCCCCAAGGCAAGCCCTGGGAAGAACGCCGACCCAAAAGGGAAGACACAGGCCGGGGCGAACGTCCCGAAAGACGGGATAAACCCGAAGGCAAACCCTGGGCTGAACGCCGACCCAAAAGGGAGGACACAGGCCGGGGCGAACGTCCCGAAAGACGGGATAAGCCCGAAGGCAAACCCTGGGCCGAACGCCGACCCAAAAGGGAGGATACAGGCCGGGGCGAACGTCCCGAAAGACGGGACAAACCCGAAGGCAAACCCTGGGCCGAACGCCGACCCAAAAGGGAAGACACAGGCCGGGGTGAACGTCCCGAAAGACGGGATAAGCCCGGATCAAAACCCTGGGAAGATAAAAAGCCCAGGGACTACTCTAAGCCAAAACCCTATCGAAAAGAATCCCCGAAAGAAGGCCTGATCAGGCTGAACAAATACATTGCCAATTCGGGAGTGTGTTCCCGCCGCGAAGCAGATAAACTGATAATCGCCGGAGTGGTCAGGGTTAATGGCAAAGTAGTAACAGAACTTGGAAGTAAAGTATCGCCTGGCGATAAGGTACAGTACGAGGAACAAACCATCAGCAAGGAAAGAACAAAATACATACTGCTGAATAAACCTAAAGGGTATATCACCACAGTCGACGATCCGGAAAAACGAAAAACCGTAATGAGCCTTATAGAGGGAGCTTGCAAGGAGAGGGTATACCCTGTGGGCCGTCTCGACAGGAATACAACGGGATTATTGCTATTTACAAACGACGGAGCTATTGCAAAAAAACTGACTCATCCTAAGTACGGAGTGAAGAAAATTTATCATGTTGAACTTGAAACTTCTTTGACAAAGAATGACCTGGAAAAGATCAGGGCAGGACTGGAACTGGAAGACGGGCTTGTTGAAGTTGATAAAATTGAATACATTGAAGATTCCAAATCCAAGAAAGAGCTGGGCGTGGAGTTGCATTCCGGGAAAAACCGTGTCATCAGGAGGATATTTGAGCACCTGGAGTATAAAGTCACAAGACTTGACAGGGTTTACTATGCAGGGCTGACCAAAAAAAATCTTCCACGCGGCCATTGGCGCATACTCGACGAACAAGAAGTAAATATGTTAAAAATGATAAGATCCTGAACCAACTCAGCTGAACAGAATGAGTCCAATTAGTATTTTTATTGTAGAAGACGAGCTATTAATTTCGGCAAGCCTGAAATCGCAGTTACAAAGTTTTGGTTATGAGGTGCTTGGCTCGAGTACCAAGGGGGAGCAGTGTATTAGTGAAATAGAACGGCTTTCCATGGACGGCAAAGAACCCGAAATTGTTTTAATGGATATACATCTCAGGGGAGAGATCGACGGTATTGAAACCGCGAGAAGGCTGGTAGAGAAATTCAATTGCGCTATCATCTTCCTTACCGGTCAGAGTTCCAAAGAGATATATGACCGGTCCTTTAAGATCAAACCATTCGGGTACCTGCTCAAGCCTATCGATATGGAGCAAACGAAAATGACCATTGAAATTGCTGCCTATCAAAGGAATCTTGAAATAGAAAACCTGGTTTACCAGCAGCAGCTCGAGGTATTGCTCGAAGCAAGAAAGCGCGAAAATGATGAGATCCTGGCTCTTTATCAGACTGTTGTTAATAATTCGATCATCGGTATGGTCATAACACAGGATGATAAAATTGTGTTTGCAAATAAAATGATTGCCGAAATACTTGGTCTCTCAGTTGAAGAACTTAGTAATACGGGCGTTCAAAGTCTGATAGAATTCGTTCATCCCGACGACAGGCAGGCAATGACTTCGAAGATGCAGGAAAGACTTAAGGGTGAAGATGTCCCAAATTCAAACAGGTTCAGGATTTTGCGCAAGGACGGGACCACCCTTTATATTGAATCTTACGGAAAGCTAATCCAGTTTAAAGGAAAACAGGCCCTGCACCTGACTTATTTTGACATTTCTTCATACCAGGAGATACTTAAATCCAAACCGAGCTAATAATCATTTTTCCGACAAACTATGAGAAACATCCTGATCATTATTTCAATGATATTTTTAAGCATGAATATCCATGCCGGTCCCATCCAGGATCTTATCACGAAATCGGGTGATGCTTTGAAATATCCCAACGATGCCCGGCTGGTTGTATTCGACAGCACTTTAGTCACCATGCAGGAAAGCGGCCTGACGCATGTCGTTATTCATACCCTCTCAAAAGTCCTGAATCCGCAGGGGGCCCTTGACCTGAGTGTGATCAAATACGGGTATGATCCTTTATCGGCTTATATTGAATTCCGTAATGTAACTATTTACAGAAAGGACGGCAGTGTAAGAAGTATAGATCTGAAAAACGTGATGGATTATCCTGCCCCCGCTCGTGCTATTTACTGGGGAGCAAGGGAAAAAATGATCGCTGTCGGCAGGCTTGATCCGGGCGATGCAGTTGAGGTGGTGCTTTTCAGAAAAGGCTTTACCTATGCTTTATTGCAGGATGATGATGACAAATACATTCCGCCCATGCGCGGCCATTTCTACGACATCGTTGATTTCTATGATAATAATCCAGTCAGGGAGAAAGTCTACAGGCTTGATATACCGAAATCCAAAACCCTGCAGTTTCAGGTCTACAATGGGGAATCCCAGGTTTCATCCTGGCTAGAAAAAGACAGAATGGTATATACTTTTTCGAAAAAAGACATGGTTCCATTCAAGAGCGAACAAAAAATGGTTGCCCTGTCGGATGTGGCCCCTAAATTATTACTCTCAACCAGTCCCGACTGGAAAACAAAATCGCTCTGGTTTTACAATGTGAATGAAGATTTCGGAAGCTTTGACTCAAGCCCTGAGATCAAAGCCAAGGTCAGCGAGATCCTGAAGGGCGCAAAGAACGAACTGGATTCCATTGCCAGCCTCACCCACTGGTGTGCCGATGAGATAAGGTATTCAGGGATCTCAATGGGTTGCGGGGAAGGCTTTACGCTTCATAAAGGATCGATGACCTTTACCGATCGTTGCGGGGTTTGCAAAGACAAAGCCGGCATGCTTATCACCATGCTGAGAGCGGCAGGATTTAAATCTTATCCCGCAATGACAATGGCCGGATCCCGAATTGATTACATTCCTGCCGATCAGTTCAACCACTGTGTCAGCGTTGTCAAACTGCGTAACGGAAAATACAAACTGCTTGATCCTACCTGGGTGCCATTCATCAGGGAACTTTGGTCCAGTGCGGAACAACAGCAGCAATACCTGATGGGTGTCCCCGAAGGGGCCGATCTTGGAACGACTGCAGGTTCAGATCCTGCAAACCATTACATTAAAATAGAGGGCAATACCGAGTTGCTTGCCGACGGCAGCCTGAAAGGCAGTTTCGGGATACAGGCCGAAGGACAGAGCGACGTTGCCATAAGAGGGCTTCTGAAAAATTCCCCTCCCCCGGTATGGTATCAGAACGTGGAAAAAGAAATCCTTAAGCTTTGGCCCCAGGCCATTGTTACCAAAGTCGAATACACTGATCCCGTGAATTACAGGGAAAGCAGCGAAAAGATCAACATAGAATTCACCATTCCGGGCTTTGCTGCAGTAAGCGGAAAAACCCTGTTGTTCACCCCGCTTTCGGCTGCCGAAATATTCAAGACTTTCCAGGGGCAGCTTGCTTTCGATACTGATCCTGGAGAGAGGAATTATCCTTTCAAGGACCGTTGTTCAAGGCAGGTCAGCATACATGAAACGATAAAACTGCCTTCCGGTTGCAAGGCAGGCAGGGTTCCGGCCTCAACCATTACGGGGGGAAATTTCATCAGCTATAAAGCCGGGTATATCCTGAACGGGAATATTCTTGAATTCACATCCAAAGCTGTTTTTGGTAAAAGGATATATGAAGCCTCCGACTGGCCTGAATTCAAGGCCGGTGTTGAAGCTCAAAATAAATTTTCGGAAAAAGCAGTGGTCATAGAATTGTAATCCATTAAATATGAGAAAAATACTTTCTTTTTTGTGTGTATTGTCATTAGTCTTAGGGCAGGCCCTCTATGCCCAGGACCAGAAGGCGGCTGCTGCAGGTCCGGGTTCAGATGCCGAGTACATCACCCTTGTAAAGGAATATACCCTGAATGCCGACGGAAGCTTGGATTACCGGTATGTAAAAGAACAAAAACTGCTGACCTACAGGTCGTTTCACAATCTATACGGGGAAACATTCATAATTTATAATCCTGGTTTCCAGAAACTTATAATTAACAACTGTTTTACCATGATGGCGGATGGCAAAAAGGTGGTAGCTCCGGCCAATTCCTTCAACGAGGTCCTTCCGGCCTTTTCGGCCAATGCCCCTGCATTTAATGCCTTACGTGAAATGGTGATCACGCATACCGGCCTTGAAAGGGGAGCTGTTATCCATCTTGACTACACACTGCATACTGCCGAAGGCAATGCACCGGCGATGACGGGAAACGAGCTTCTTGCTGAAAATGAACCTGTAAAAGATCTGACCATAAGAGTAAGAATACCTCAAAACGGGAAATTATTTTACAAACTCCTCAGCGGAGCCCCGGAGCCCCGGAAGTCGGCCGAAAACAGCTTCCAGGTTTTTACCTGGCATCTTCAGGATGTTGCAGCCGTTTCCCAGGAAGAATTTCAGAGGGGATCAGGTGAAGCATATCCCCATCTGCTTTTCAGTACCTCAGGAAACAGGAATATGGTTTTTGAATACCTCACAAACCAACCTGCCTTTGGGATGAAAATCAGCGATGCAATGAAGGCTGAGATCATGACTATGAAAAAGGAAAATCCCGACCCGCTCAGCCTGGCTTTGAAGATCCAGGAAAAAGTGATCAAAGACATCCGTTTATGGCCTGTTCCGATGAGGTATTCAGGATACCGCCTGCGCACCGCCGAAGAGTCGTGGAACAGCATGGGGGCGACACTGCCCGAAAAAGCAATTCTTATGTCGGCCCTGATCGAGGCTGCAGGTATTGAAGCCGACCCGGTTGCGATCATCCGTGAACCATTCTTTGATGAAAAACTGGGCACGCTTGCCGATATTGAAGATTTTGCCGTCCGAATCGATATAAAAGATGCCGGCGCACAGTATCTTTCATTGACAGGGACCAACCAGCAGGATTTGAAAAAATTACTATCCGACAAAGTTTTTGTTGCGCTGGGGCAAGGTGAAAAAGCAGAGTATGAGCATTCAGGTTCAGCCAGACTTTCTATTTCCATGAGCGGAACGTTCATTATTTCTTCGGATCCCAAACTCACAGGGGAGCTGAGCCTTGAAACGGGAGGTGCATCTAACCCTTTCCTGGGACTCATCCGCGATAAAAATAAAATGAAATCTTTTGCAGGCGGCGATATTTCCAAATCGGACCTCAAAGAGATCAAGGTAAGCCAGAGTTCCCCCGAAACATCTTTTCAGACCTATACTGTAATGGATGAGAAGCCGTTCAGGAAAGATTCATCATGGTCTTATTTTACAATTCCATTTTGCAATGCGGGGATTGAAAGCTGGGGGATGAAAACTCTTTCGGCAAAACGCAGCCAGGATGTCGAAATCCCCTGTTCGGGGGAAGAAAATTATGAATATACACTGACCCTGCCCGCGGGTTGTGTTTTATTCAACCCGGCAGCTAAAATTGAAATCAACAACAAGGCCGGACGGTATTTTTTCGAATTGAAGACCGACGGGAGCAAACTCAGCATCAGCCGGAAGATCAGGCTCTCCAGCCGTGTTGTAGGCCCGGAAAATTACAATGATTTCAAGGCATTGATGGATAGCTGGAACAATCCGAGGCAAAGGGAGGTGATTTTAGTTAAGTAAACAGTAAACAGTGAATGGTGACTAACTTCAGTCACTGGTCACTAGTCACCATTCAGAAATCACCGGATTACGATCCGGTTGAGCTTGCGGTGAATCTGTATGCTTTTGGCCTTGAGGTCCCTGAACCTGGTCTGGATGATTGTCACATCTTCGGCCGAGTCGTTACCATGGAGCTTTTTTTGCAGGTCGGCGATGATCAGGTCTATTTTCCTGGCTTTGAAAGAAAGAAGTGAATAATCGAGGCGGACCAGCAGCTTGTCTTCTTCAATATCGATCATGACATTATGTTTCAACCAGTTCTGGCTGAGCTCGTAAGGAGTGAATATCAGATCGACTGCGGCATAGGCGATTTCCTTCTCCTCATGCCCCAGGAAGTGTGATCTCTCGGGAACCTGGTCGGCGTCCAGTCCGGCCCTGTATTCCTCAAATATAGCCGCATAGACCTTGTTCTCAAATTCAAGTTCATCCCTGCAGATGTCGTGGACCATATAATCGGCAACCATTACGGGAACTTTCACAGGGTCGTTATTTTCATCGGTCTGATCGATCTTTACCACATCAGTTCCATAAAGCAGGAGTAAGCGCATGATCTCTTTTTCCTGGCTTTCGGCCGATGAGGTATCGGCTTCGGTAACAGGCTGGGGGGGCGCAATGGCTTGGGGGCCCTGGATGTCATAATCCCCGCCCTGTGTGTGAATTTCTTTGTTAAGCCTGTTCCTCCTGAGTTTATTCAGCTCATTGACAAGGACCTGCTCAGGAACCGTCATCATATCGGCGCATTCCCTGATGAAAAGAGTACGTGTGATGGCATCGGGAATCAGGGAAATAGAGGCAACGATATCTTTTATCAGCCCTGCTTTTTTGATCGGGTCGTTTTTTGTTTCCTCCAGCAGCAGCCTGGTCTTAAAGCTGATGAAGTTAAGGGCGTTGCCTGAAATGAATTTTTCGGTTTCCGCCGGGTGGTGTTTACGGGCGTATGAATCCGGATCTTCGTTATCGGGGAACAGCACTATCCTCACATTCATACCCTGTTCGAGAACCATATCGATACCCCGGAATGAAGCCTTGATACCTGCCGGGTCGCCATCGTATAATATCGTGATATTCGAGGTATACCTCTGTATCATCCTTACCTGTTCATTGGTAAGAGAAGTGCCTGAAGAAGCCACTACATTTTCAATTCCAGCCTGGTGAAGGGAGATCACGTCGGTATAACCTTCAACAAGGAAACAGTTGTCTTTCTGGGCAATAGCAGTCCGCGCAAAATAAATACCATAAAGCGTTTTGCTTTTGTTGTAGATGTCAGACTCGGGGGAATTGACATATTTTGCATGGGTCTTTTCGGAGGAAAGAATACGGCCACCAAAGCCTAAAGTGCGCCCCGAGGCAGAATGTATCGGAAAGATTACCCGGGAGTGGAAGCGGTCGTATAGTTTACCGTCTTTTTCGGTAGCCAGCCCTGTTTTCAGAAGCATTTCCTTTTTATACCCTTCCTGTATGGCATGTTCGGCAAGCGCGTTCCATTTATCGGGGCTGAAGCCCAGCTGGAATTTCTGGATAATATCTTCCCTGATGTCCCTTTCCCTGAAGTAAGCCAGCCCGACGGCTTTGCCCTCTTCAGTATTAAACAGTACTGAGGTAAAATATTTCCTTGCGAACTCGTTCAGGTTGAACAGGCTTTCCTTTTCGCTGATCTCCTGGAGCTGTTCGGGGGTCTGTTCCTCCTCTTCTATCTCAATCTGGTATTTTTTGGCCAGGTACCTAAGGGCTTCGGGATAGGTCAGGTGCTCATGCTCCATGATGAAACCGACTCCGTTCCCGGCTTTTCCACAACCAAAGCACTTATATATGCCTTTTGCCGCTGAAACCGTAAAGGAGGGGGTTTTCTCGTTGTGAAAAGGGCAGAGACCGATCAGGTTTACACCCCTTCGCCTCAGGCTTATGAAATCACCGACAACCTCTTCAATCCTTACGGCTGAGATAATATTATCAATGGTTTCGCGGCTGATCATAAGCAAGTCGAAGTGTATAGCGAAAGTACTAAATCCGGAGCAGAAAATCAGTAATTTTATGCACAAATCATTCGCCAGGATGCAGTCAGCCATTCTTAAACCGCTCAGGTATTTTTTCGCCATGCTGTTCCTGCTGTCGACACTGCTGCTGTTTACAGGACTTGTTCCGGCCTTGCCTTCAGCTGTTTTCCGCTGGCTTACCTGGCTGCAGTTCGTCCCGTCGTTTTTAAAGGCCTCGACGGCCCTGGCTGTCGGATCTGCCGGGTTCATTGTTGTACTGGTAATCACCCTGTTTTTCGGAAGGGTTTACTGCTCCTTTGTTTGTCCGCTAGGAACATTACTGGATGCGGGATATCGGATACGAGATGCAGGATCCTTGATGAATATTTATCCGGGAAAGTCAAACCGGAATTCAGGAGACGAATTCGGCGCAAAGGATCCCTTAGCGGAGATCCCGGGAAAAAACAAACCGGTATCCCCAATCTCACATCCCGTATCCTACTCTTATCTCCACCCCTTCAACGCTATTTCATTTTATCTCCTGCTGCTCATCATTCTCACCTTCTTTTTTCGCAACATTTTTCTGCTCAACCTGTTCGATCCGTTTTCAATTTCAGGGAAGATGTTTGCCTTGTTTCGAGGATCGGCCCTGATTGCACTGGCTTTCATCATGATCTTCGGACTTGCCGGATTTTTCAGCGGAAGGAGGTATTGCAATATGGTTTGTCCTGCCGGCATGCTGCTCGGACTGCTTTCAAGGATTTCGTTTTTCAGGATCTCGATCAACAGCAAGCGCTGTAAAGAATGCGGTATATGCGAGGGGGTTTGCAAGGGTGCCTGTATTGATCACCTCGCACACCGGGTCGATTTTGACCGGTGTACGGCCTGCATGAATTGCCTGGATTCCTGCAGTGAGGGTGCAGTAAGGTACCGATATGCCGGGTTCATGGGAGGGCATCATAATCGTTGGAAACAATGCAAGGCCGCCCCGCCGGCAAATGCCTCACGTCGCAGTTTCCTGCGTAAATCGGCCGGCGGGGCGGCCGCACTTTCGGCCCTGATCATTCCTTACCGTTTCCCTTCTTCATTGAAAGCATCCATTGAACCAATACCAGTCATGCCCCCGGGAAGCATCAGTCTTAAGCATTTCACATCCCACTGCACGGCCTGCCAGTTATGTGTTTCTTCCTGCCCGACCCATGTTTTACAGCCCACTTTCTTTGAATACGGCACTTCGGGAATCTTCCAGCCAAAACTGGATTTTACAAAGGCATTTTGCCGTTATGACTGTATACGTTGCCTTGAGGTTTGTCCCTCCGGAGCAATCCTTCCCCTGGACCTCAAAGAAAAGCAAAAGACAAGGATCGGACTGGCGGTTTTTGAGAAGAACCAGTGTGTGGTTGTTTCTGAACATAAAAACTGTGCAAAATGTTCGGATCACTGCCCCTCAAAAGCCATCGAGATGCAAGCTTACCTGGGAGACCTCAAAATCCCCAAAATCGGGGAGAAACTATGCAATGGCTGCGGTGCCTGTGAGTTTGTTTGCCCGGTAAAGCCTGATAAGGCGATTTATGTTGAAGGCCTGGATCGCCAGGGAAAAATAATCCGGCTTACTGATACCGGATTTCAGATCTCTGATGTCGGATGAATTTGGGCTTGCCGTCCCGTCAGGGGTTCATCTCTTTTACATTGTACCTTAACTCCTTTACCCTGAACCTTCCGTAGCAAAACTCCCGGTCGGGATAATGCCAGATGGCTTCACCATAGGTTGGAAGTAAACGGCCGTTGATTTCCCTGTAATCGCTTATAGGCGTTGACCATGGCAGGTTTTCATAGCTTTTCCCGTCCTTCGACAGGAAGCGGTCATCGGAAGTAAAATTGACAAGTTGGCCTCCTGCGTTGAAAATCAGTTTTGCTGAAACCGTTATCCCTGCATTCGTAAAGGTGGCCTTGACAGTGAGGTCGTCGATAACTTCCCATGCAATTGCATGACTGATCAGGGATGCTGGCGCCAAAAAACACATATCGTTTAATACGGTGACAGTTTCACCCTGGTCCATCTTCGGTCCGCTGGCATCGGCAACCGTGATCATCCCGGCAAGTTTGATGACCATAGTTGCACTGGCCGATTTATATACATGAAGCCCGGTGACCGGCATGCCTTTCATATGGGTGGTAATAAAGAAAAAACGCGAAGGATTTTCAAAAAAATTGTACTGTTCCGAATGAATGCCGAGCCATTCATGCTTTTCATCCAGTTTCATTTCACCTTCAAAAACAACATGCACGTTCTTCACCTTTTCCTTTCCAGTGCATCCGGTATAATGTAAATATTTCTGAACCACTGCAGGCAGATGGGAAATGTCCTTTTCTGAAAGAATGCCAGGTCTTTCCCCTGTTTTCAGTGCATCACCTACTTCAGATGCAAATTGTTTTTTCAAGCTCATGTGAAAGCTAATGGTTTATGTGGTAATCAATCAGTTTTTTCCTGTAAACCGTATCATTGGTTGCAGTGTCGACCCAGCATTCGAACACCAGCCCTACGTTCTTTTTAAAGGTTTGCCAAACATAGAGGGAATTTGTAACAAGCGGAACTTTATGATAGGTATAATATCTCTGGATGATAATGGAATCACGGTTACTGTCGACAGTCTTTTGCATGACCTGCCACACCTGGGTATAAGGATCTGTTGCCGGGCTGCCGAGGGGCATTTCCCAGGTTGCGCCGGGGGTTTCCGAAAGAACCGGGATCCAGCCGATTTCAACCGCACCGTATGTGACAAACCTGGCATACTGATTTACGGCCTGTCCGTCAAATGTGGTTAATGTCATCCCTTTAAAACTGACGTAGTTGTTGCCCGTCCTGCTTACCGATGTGCTGGTCCCGGTCTGATAGATCCAGTATGAGGCCGGATAAACCGGAAAGTAAGGCCGGGGAGTTGCAGCATTTTCAGGAGGAGGTATTTTCCCCGGCATAAGGAACCAGGTTTTCCCGGTGTTCAGTGCAAATCCGACAACGCCCCCGCTGATACTGTAATATACCCTGGAAAAAAACACAGGGCAATAAGCAGTTAATGACGGCCCTACCAGTTCATAAACATTTTCAAATACCCTGGGACCGATAGCAAGGGTTTTATAAAGAGCTTTAACATAACCACCCGCTTTAAAACCGGAATCTGGCACATAACTTATCAGGGTGTCAGCCTCAAAACGGAACTCGGCTGAAAAGCCGCAGCTTCCGCTGCTGCTGGTTGTCAGGCCGATATTGAAATACTTTGTTCCCGGGTATCCCAGGAACGGATCCGAATAATGAAGGTTGAAATAAATATAATCGGAATTTGCAGAAACAAAGCCGGAAGAATTTACCTCGCAGGTATAAAAATTACCCTGGTATCCCGATGGGTTTAGGGGATGTTCATAAAATGATTTCATCATCGAATTCCGGCCGCTGTATTTAAAAACGATGGAATCCCCCTCGGTGCTATTAAAGATTAAAGTGTCATTTGTCGGGTAGGGCAGGATGGCCAGTTCGGCAGTCGTAAATGAAAAGGACCCAAGACTGCTTCCCGACGCGCTGCTGTCTTTCTTTTTACATGAAACCAGTAAAGAAAAACAGAGCCCGAGCGACAGGATTACTATAAGGGATCTTCTTTCCATTCTTTGCCTGTTAAAACATGCTGAGTAATGAACCCAAGGCTTTTCAGGGTGAACCTGGCTTGTTCAAACAGGTTCGACAGCTCTTCTGGTTTGTGTGCATCAGAACTTACCGTTACCGGGATTTTCATTTTAAGGATCTTCTTCAGGATATCGGGACCCGGGAAAAAAGTTTCGGAGCGTTTCTTATATAAGCCACGAGTGTTGACTTCCACTACGGCCCCGGAAGCTGAGATCAGATCCAGGGTTTCGTCTACAAGCCTGATGTACCAGGGATCGGTCTCTGAAAAATAACGCCCGCGGTTATACATTTTTACCTTATCCAGGTGCCCGATGATACCGGGTTTATGCTTTGAGACCATTTCCTGCAATTGCCTGTAGTAAGCCGTAACAGCCCTGCGGCCATCGCCTCCGAATATGCTCTTTATCCCGTCATCATAAATGGAAATATCAGGGCCGTCGATAAACCAGAGCCCTTCATGGTTTTCATCACGCACAAGGTGTACCGAGCCGATAGTATAATCGAAATGATATTTCCGGCTAAGTTCTTCAAAGGATGCGGTCAAGCCGGGGATGAAATCGATTTCAATACCCAGCAGGATTTCAATGGTCTTTTCTGCGGATGAGGGAGTGGAGTGTTTCTTCTGCAGATCCCTGATCGAGCGGCAATAAAGCGGGAGGTTCTTTTCCTTAAGGGCAAAAGAATTTTCGAAAGGAACAGGCGAGTGGTCACTGAAACCCAATACCGAAAAACCCTGGCGTAAAGCTTCCTCAATATATCTGTCCGGTTCCGAAGAACCGTCTGACCATCGTGTATGGGTGTGGAGATTGAAATTCAATTTACGATTTAGATTTACAAATTACGATTGCCGTCACCAGTCACCAGGCACTAGTCGCCAGTCACATTAATCTTATACACTTTATCGGCGCGGCGAAGCATTATATCTACGGGGATGGAACAAAATTCTCCCTTCACCGTTTTTTTCACTTCGTTCAGGTCCACCCGGATCTCAGGAACTGTAAATTCAACAACCCCGGTTGTGGGACCCTGGATATAGATCCTGTCGCCTTTTGAAAGCCTGCCTGATTCCATTTTAATTTCAGCGACCTTCAGTTTCTTAAAATAGTTGGTCACCTTTCCAACATACTCTTTGGTCGTGGTCGCGACAGAACCATGCTGCCCTGCCCATTCCCCCGTTTTCCTGCCAAGGTAATACCCTTCCCAAAAACCACGGTTGTATACAGTTTTAAGCCTGTCGATCCATCCTTCGACCTTCTCCTGGCTGTAAGTCCCGTCAAGAACGGCATCCACAGCTTCCCTGTAGCATGAGACGACGGTTTTCACGTATTCGGGACTGCGGCCGCGGCCTTCGATCTTCAGAACCGATACCCCGGCATTGATTATTTTGTCAAGGAACCCGATAGTACAAAGGTCTTTGGGCGACATAATATATTCATTGTCGACCAAGAGTTCGATCTCCCCATCGGAGTCTGTGACTTTATATGGCCTGCGGCAGGTCTGGTAGCAGGCGCCCCGGTTGGCAGAAGCATTATAATGATCAAGGCTGAGATAGCATTTCCCCGAAACCGCCATACACAAAGCTCCGTGGGCAAAGACTTCCAGTTTAACCGGTTCCCCCGCCGGTCCTTTTATTTTCTGGCGGATGATGGAACGGTGGATTGCTGCCACCTGTTCAAGGCTCAGTTCGCGGGCGGTCACCATGGTCCCTGAAAACTGCGACCAGTATTTCACGGCTTCCAGGTTGGTGATGTTTGTCTGGGTCGACATATGGACTTCCATCCCGGCCGAACGGGCATACTGTATCACTGCATGGTCGGAAGCTATAATCGCATTAATGCCGTTTTTCAGGGCCGAGTCGACCATTTTTTTCATCTCCTTCAGTTCATTGTCGAAGATGACGGTGTTAAGGGTTAAGTAAGTGCGCAGCCCGTGTTTACGGCAAATGCGTGAAATCTTAACCAGGTCACGAAGGCTGAAATTTATGGATGAACGGGCACGCATGTTCAGCACGCCAATGCCGAAATACACAGAATCAGCACCAGCCTGTATTGCGGCCTGCAGTGATTCCCATGTACCTACCGGAGCTGTGATCTCGATGTTGGGTTTGTGCTTCATATCGATATCTGATGATCCGGTTATCCCGTATCCCGTAACTACTTGTTTATATCTTTTTCGAAACTGGCCCTGTCCTCTTTTGAAAGATAAGGACAGTCAAGCATGGCTTTGCGAAGTTCCTTTGCGAACTCTTCGCTGAACTTCTTATCCGACAATTTATCCTTGTATTTAGCTTTGAATTCCTGGTAAAGGACAGTCATTTCCACCTCAGCCTGTTTTTCCTTGGCGCGCAACTGTATTACCTTCAGGGAATCTCCAGGATTCACTGCTTTGAGGTTGTTCATAGTTTCAATATTCCTGCACATTGCAACAGCAATGTTTTTAGCATCCTTTTTCAATTCAGCATTGCCGCCGCAGGAAGTCAGGATAATGACTGCACTGACGAAAATTATACTTATTAGTTGTTTCATTATGATTGGTTTTTCGATTTTTGGTTAGTGAATCCAGCTATCCGGTTATGGGCGCGAAGCGCCTGATCTGCAGCTACGCTGCGATAACTGGATTACTGGATAAACGTTTATAAATTTAACCTGATATTCAGTTCCTTCAACTGTAATTCTTTAATTGCCGATGGTGAATCTATCATCACATCCCTTCCTGAATTGTTCTTGGGAAAGGCAATGAAATCGCGTATTGAATCACCGCCTCCGAAAATCGTGGACCAGCGGTCGAAGCCAAAAGCTATGCCTCCGTGGGGAGGTGCGCCGTATTCAAAGGCGTTCATTAAAAAGCCGAACTGTGTCACTGCATCTTCTTCGGTGAACCCAAGCACCTGGAACATCCTGTGTTGCAAGTCTTTATTATGAATCCTGATGGACCCCCCGCCTATTTCGGTTCCGTTGATGACCAGGTCATAGGCATTGGCCCTGACCTTTGCCGGATCTGTATCCAGCAATGGAATATCTTCAGGTTTGGGTGAAGTAAAAGGATGGTGCTTTGCATAAAACCTGTTTGTTTCCCCGTCCCATTCGAGCAAGGGAAAATCGGTCACCCAGAGGGGTTTGAAATCACCGGTTTTCATCAGTCCGAGCCTGCGACCCATCTCGAGTCTCAGCTCGCATAGTGCTTTCTGTGTTTTCTCTTCCGCCCCGGCCATAATCAGCACCAGGTCGCCGGGTACAGCTCCAACTTCTTTGAGAATAGCCGCCAGGTCATCCGCAGAGTAAAATTTATCAACAGAAGATTTCATTGAGCCATCCGAAGCGTAACGGATATACATCAATCCGGAAGCGCCAACCTGTGGCCGTTTTACATAATCGGTCAGCTCGTCGAGCTGTTTGCGGGTATACTCGGCACAGCCATCAGCCTTAATACCGGCAATAAGCCCGGCTTCGTCAGCTACCTTGAACCCCTTGCCTTTCATAAGACCGGTGAGTTCAACAAAGGTCATCCCGAACCTCAGATCGGGCTTGTCGCAACCATACAGTTTCATGGCCTGGTCATACGACATCCGCGGAAAATCAATCATATCCATATTGAGGACCGATTTGAACAGGTGTTTGGCGAGTCCTTCAAAAGTATTCAGTATGTCTTCCTGTGTCACGAACGACATTTCGCAGTCGATCTGTGTAAACTCAGGCTGGCGGTCGGCACGAAGGTCCTCGTCCCTGAAGCAGCGAACGATCTGGAAATACCTGTCGAACCCGGCTACCATCAAAAGCTGTTTGAATGTTTGGGGGGACTGGGGCAATGCGTAGAACTGGCCCGGGTTCATGCGTGAAGGAACTACGAAATCCCTGGCGCCTTCCGGTGTTGATTTGATCAGGTAAGGGGTTTCTATGTCGATGAAATCTTTGGAATTCAGGTAGTTCCTGGTCTCAATAGACAGCTTGTGCCTTAATTCAAGATTCTTCCTGTTCGACTGCCTGCGAAGGTCGAGGTAACGGTATTTCATGCGGAGTTCTTCGCCCCCGTCGGTATTGTCTTCTATGGTAAAAGGCGGTATTTTGGAAGAGTTGAGAACAGTGAGTTCTTCAACATTTATCTCGATGTCGCCAGTAGGCATTTTAGGGTTTTTATTGCTTCTTTCGGCAACTGTCCCTTTTGCTTTTATCACGAACTCACGTCCAAGTTTGCGGGCTTCTTCGCAAAGAACAGGATTCTTCTCCATATTGAACACCAGCTGGGTGATCCCGTAACGGTCGCGGAGGTCAATAAAAGTGAGGCCGCCCATTTCCCTTGACCTTTGGACCCATCCGCAGAGGGCCACGCCGAGGGAAGTATTTTCGATGCGGAGTTCTCCGCAGGTATGCGTTCGCAGCATAAATCAGGAGTTGAGTTAAGGGATGCAAAGATACGAAAATTCGTAATGGTGTTATGTTCGCTGCTCCCGTAGCGGAGTGTTGAAAGCTATTTCGTTATCATGACCCTTATCCCATCGCTGTGAGCAGAAAACCCGGGTGCATACATGCACTGGATGGTCGTAATGCCGTTGGAATAATTTCCTGCAGCATTCACTACCAGGGGATATTCGAAAACATAAGTTCCTCTCGGGATGTAATCGAAGAAGAAATCAGTTGTGGCATCGGTTGTGCTCTGGTAATAACCCAGCCCATCCTGATAATGGTATCCCGATAAAGTACTCCCGGATCCCGGTTCGAATGCCGATGCCCTCTGGTCGCGCATATGCACAAACTCAAGTTCCCGGTCTGTTGAAAGAACAATCCTTACCTTCAGCTTATCACCGGTTTTAAGGCTGCACTGGTCCTGAAGTGCAACAAGGACCGGCCCCGACGGAGTATTTTTTTCAAGGAAAAGTTTCTTCTCAAGTTTCAGGGATGTCGCAGCAGAGGTGATCTTGTCCATATTCTCAAAATACTGCCAGTAAAGAGCTCCCCAGGCCAGTCCGTCGGTTGACTTACTTACCTTCACTTTTCCCATTTCGGGAGTGATCTCGTTGCCGCTCCAGCTCAGCTGGAAGTAGCCAGTCCCGGCTTCCTGGCTGATATCGGGGAGCTTCGACGGATCGATTTTAAGTTTTCCAAGCGAGATCTTTATTCCAGGGTTTGCCGACAGCAGGTCGTTGCCCCTGGCCAGCAAAGCATAGCAGGCCTCAACAGTGGCCCTGGAACTTGTCCAGGAATGGGTTTGTTTCTGCTTCAGCAGCCAGATCTTCATTTCGCCGACACTGCTGATGTCTTTGCTCACTTCCTCAGAGGCTTCAATCAGCAGTGCCTGGGTTTCAACCGGAGCCTGGTGCCAGTAATATCCTCCTTCCTGGGCCCAGTACATTCCCATTTCGTTTGAATGAAGAGCTCTTTCGGAAAGGGATTTCATTATGAGGGCCGAAACATCTTTCTTCCCGAAACGGTCCAGGGCTATTGCAAGCATGGCCTGGGACGAAAGATCCTCTTTGGTCCAGTATTGCATGGCCTGAGAGAGGAAATAATTCAGGGCTTCCTGGAATTTTGGTGAAAGCGGCTGGCTTTTAATGAAATACGAACGAACGTAAAGGAACTGGATTTCCAGGACTGAAAGATTGTTGTCCTTCATTTGGGAGGGATTCCGTCTTTTCAGCTCTTCATAATTTTTCCCGAATTCCTCATCAATGAAGCGTAAGCCGTTGTTAAGCAGCTGTTTCATTTCCAGGTCGTTTCCCGAAAGAGATGCTCCAAGGTGATCCAGGTGGGCAAGACCTCCTATAATATCCTGGCTTATAAACCTGCTTTCGGGCATGCCTTCGAACCATGTCCAGCCGCCGCCGGGAGTCTGAAGTTTCTGCAGGCGGGCCAGGTTTTTCTCAAGGTTCATGTGAAGATTTCCCGGATCAAAATACAACCCGAGTTTACGGCGGTTTTCAGTTTCTGTCTTTGCCTCCATAACCCATGGAGTCTGTTGCAGCAGCAGTGACTTCAGCTGGGAATTCTTTTCAAGGCTGGAAAGCAGGGCATCCGGTAAAAGGTTTTTCCAGCTTTCAAACACTGCTTTGATTTTCGGGTCGGAATTAATTATATGGGAGGCAATGCAGTTTGCGTAGAAAGCCCCGAATGTGGAATAAGCATCTTCGAATTCTTTTTCATTAAGTGCGGGAAGGGCCTGAACGGCATACCAGGCCGGGTTTGAAGCAAATTCAAGTGTAAGGCGGTAATTTTTAAGTGTTTTACCGGCGGATGAGGCGATGAGTTTGTCAAAGCTGAAATCAAAAGTTCCTTTATCACGAACGGGCAAAGGCAGGGTCTCGGTAACCATCATCCGGTTTGGCAGTATCGGGATGATCTTTTCTTCGCCGTCGCTGAATGCCCCTGATTCGGCTATAACACGGTATTGCAGCAAAGATAGCGAAGGGTTTTCGGGTATCAGGATATTCCAGAAAATGCCTGTGCTTTCGCCCCGCGGTATGGAGATTTCCTGTCGTGAAGGACCGGAAACAAGGCTGTCAAGCGATTTCATGGTGATGCCGTCGAAAAGCTCAATACGCACCATAGCCTTCATGTCCTGAGCTGAAAGGTTTACAACTTTGGCACTGAAGACCAGTTTGTCGCCCTGCCTTATAAAACGAGGCGCATTGGGCATTACCATTAAATCCTTTCGGGTAACAAGCTCTTTCTCAACCAGGCCGTAAAGAAGGCCGGGAGTGTGCGCAAAACCCTGAAATTTCCATTGTGTGAGGGATTCGGGTGCCGTAAAGCTAAGTGACAGCCCACCGGCCGAATCAGTGACGAGATCAGGATAGAAGAAAGCAGTTTCACGAAAATCCTTCCGCAGTTGTAAACCAGTTTTCTCAACAGTCGGTTTTGGCTTCTCTCCGCCACCGGCGCTGATCCCGGCCACATTAAGGTCTTCGGGAGGAGGTGGCGCTTCGGGAACCGTATTCATGGCCATGGCCATCCCTGATTTTTCCTCCATGGCCACCTCCTGGCGGTCAGTTCGTCCCAACTTAATCATCATGGGATATGGCCTTGAGCCAAAATAATTTAATCCGAACCAGTTCAGTCCAGGATACTCATGCGTGGTATAATCGCCGCTTGTTTTTGTTGAGGCTGCCGAACCACTGCGGATAAAATAATTGTTGCCGGTATTCCAGGGGTTCGCACCGTAAAATTTCCCTCCAAGTTCAAACAACCAGGTATTTGGTCTGAAAGCGTCGAGGGAGGCATCATACATTGAAGCAAGGAATTCGGCAGAAACAGGCTTGTTCCCCGCACTGCTGATATGGATTTTCCATTGTTCCTTTTCTCCCGGGAGTATCTTACTCCGGAAGGACTCAAACGCTATATTAAGTTTATTGTCGGCATAGGGAACCGAGACCAGCTGGTAATCCTGGTAGATGCGGTTGAATTTTGAAAACACGAAATTGACCGAAAAATTTCCCCGGTAACTCTCCAAAACAGGTATATCGATCTGCACCTGGGAACTGGAAACAGTAACCCATTTCCGAGATACAAGGCTATCGCCGATACAGGTCTCAATCATCACTTTAACATCTTTTTCTTTTGATCCGATAAGAAAACCTGCATTTTCTCCTGGCTTTGCTTTTGTTTTAAGGGGGACGAACCAGTTTACAGGGCTGCCGGGGAGTTCTGTTGACACGGGGTCATACACTGTAAGATAGCGTTTCACGATTACTTTTTCCCCGAAAGGGTCATCCGCAGTCAATAGAATTTTATAAAGACCAGGTTTGACGGGTTGAGAGGTTCCTGACTTATCGGTATACCATTTGATGTTTATGACTGAATCTGAAGCCAGGTCGATGATCTTATCCACAACCGTTTCCATTGGTTTCCATGAAGAAGTGTCATTTTCGTTTCCGTAGCTGAAAGAGGGAAAAGATTCATGGAAGGCTTTTTCGGTGAGCAGGGAAGTGTCGGGTTTATCCCAGCCTCTTTTCAGAAAAATCCTGTCGGGGACACCCAGCCTGGAAACATTCACTGCCAGTTTTACCGGTGTGGGCCTCCCGTTCAGGTTTGTTGCACTGAATTTTAAGAGGCTGTCGGCAGCCGGATTTATTTTTTCAGGGGCATTCACTGATAGCAGCAGGGAACGGTATCCTATGGTAACTGATTGCTGTGAAGATTGCGTTTCACCATTGATATCGGTGACGTCAATTTTAATATTGAAATCAAAAACCGGGTTATTTGACCTGGCAATGGAGAAATCGGGCACAGCGGTGAATGATATGCTGAATGAGCCGTCGGGAGCTGTTTTTAAAATACCATTTGCGATTTCGGTTTCAGGGGATGAGGGGAAGGGCATAAACCATCTTTCCCACCAGGGAAAGCGCACATTTCTGACTACCCTGAAAGAAAGATTTGCCTGGCCGATGGCATTTCCCGCGTATGCTTTGGCATTGCCTTTGACCGTAATGGTTTCGTTCAATTTATAATTGCCTTCCAGGGGAAGGAAACTCACCTCGAAAGTAGGGCGTTTGTATTCTTCAACCGAGAATGCAATATTTCCCGATTCGTTGGAAATATACATCTGGCCTGGCAGAACATCAACAGGAGCGATAAAGGAACCGTTAAAAGAGCCGAAACTGTTGGTCGTGAAACTCTGTTCCGAGATTTTACGGCCGTTAACATCTGTAAAATTGACCCTGGTTGATTCGCTGGTCAACAACCGTACATGCTCCCCTTTTTTCTCAATTACTATTCCTTTGAAATAGACCGTCTGGCCCGGCCTGTATATAGCCCTGTCGGTAAAGAAAGTTGTTTGGTTTACAGCTTTTTCAGGTAATTGAGAAACCCGATACTGGTAAAAGCTTGTAGTCAGAAGAACATCCCCGGCTTTGGTCAGTTTACAATACAGGTTATTGTTTTTCGCTCCTGCTTCAACAGGGGGAATTGTAACGAATCCATTGTTATCGCTTATAAAGTCATTGATTTTACTGGTTTCCCAATCCCTGTTCTTGTAGTTGTAATTCCTTACCCAGGTTTCTGCTTTTACCCCGGGCACCGGCAAACCGTTTTCGCGGTTGAAGATGTTCAGGCTGATACTCCCGTTCTTATTTTGCCTGCTGATGTAATTAAGAGCAGAAACTACATTGTCGGAATAAGCGATCAGTTTTGAAGACTTTGAAAACGAAGAATCAGGGCAAACAAGGATAACATAGAAGCCCGGGTCTGCAGGAGGAAGAGATGTTTCAATACTATGGCTCCTGTAATCGCCGAATTCGGGAAGAAGTTGATCCCAGCTTGCTATAATTGGCTGTTTTTCAATAAATTCAATAATCTCTTCTTTGTTCATCTTCTCCTTTGCTGACTCCCACGCTTCCTTTCCTGTTTTATATTGTCTAAGGGATACTTTATTAATGTTCTTATAGGTTATCAGCGAAAGGGAAAGTTTTCCAGGGTAAACAACAGCTTCATTTCTAATCCCTATTTCCATGCCAAGGATGTTGTCGGCCAGGATACGACAGTTTTTGGCACCTTCCGAGGCGGGGAAACGTTTGCTTACGGCTTCACAAATTTCAAGAGCTTTTTTTATATCGTACTTATGCAGGGCGTCTTTCGCCTTACCGGTTCCCTGTTCCCTGTAAAATCCTGCAATCACAAAGGAAATGCCTGCCGAAACGGGAGACTCCCTGAACCTGTTTTCAAACTGTTTCAATGCATCCAGGTAAAGGCTGTCGGTATTGCCCGTAAGGGCATTGTCTTTTACAAACTTCAGGCGTGCAAGTTCGGATTCAATCAGAGCCGTTGGATTTTTATCATTCTGGTGAAAGACGGCAAGATCCTGGTATATTTTAACGGCCTGCAGGACCTGGGACATAGAATCGTCAGAAGGGAATGAGAGTTTGATGAATTCATCAGTCAATGAAAAATATGAAGCATTATTCATTCTGAAGCCGAGGGCCGGCTTAATACCGGGTCCATCAGAAGTGATAAAAAAATCAAGGGCCCTGTTGGCCAGGAAATCATAGAGAGTGGGGCGAAAGGTAACCGACTTTTCAAGATCTTTTTCAGGGGAACTTTGATTAGTAAACCCTGATCCGGGAATTTCTATAATTGCCTTGAAATCAGTGATTGAAATTGATTTCAATAGTTTGTCATCCTGAAGCGAGGCCAGGTAGTTTTTATAAATTACTTTTATCAGAGTATTCTGGTCCCAGGTTGACAGGCTGTCGGGCTTCACATCGGCGAGCCGGGTCCTGTCGCTGAAGCGATACCGGTTGTTCTCGTAGTACTTTGTATACACTTCAGCCGAAATCGACTGCAGGATTTGTTTAGAAGGTTCCGTGGCAGTTTTGATCTCATTATCAAGGTCGTGTATGGTCCCGACGAGGAAATCTTCACGAAAGAAGCTGTTCAGCCTGATCTTATAAATGACTGCTTTTATGAACTGGGGGATATCTTTTCCCGATTTTGAAGACCCGTATATCCTCTCAACAATTTCCATAGCCGATTTCGGCAGGCCCTGGTCTGCAAGGGAATCGACCTGTTTCCATTCTTTTTGCCAGGCAGGGGAATGAGTTCCCTTATTTATGGATTTCTGTGCAAAAGCAACCGGAGACAAGAGGATAAAACTCAATGCCGTCCCGAAAAAAAATGAGCGGGTATTCATAATCCGAATTTTAGTCAATAATACAAAAACGAAAGGAAGAAACAAAGAGTATGCCGGAATTAATGCAAAATGGAGAGGAAGGTTAATTAACCAGCAGTTTACCTGTGATTTCGCGACCTTCGTTATCTACATTGATGATATAAATTCCAGGCCTGAGATTGACATCTATTGCAGCTTTATTCTGAGCTTTCAGGGTAAGCTGTTTCAGCAGTTGTCCCTTGTTGTCGAAGATCCTGAGCTCAGAAGAACCGGTTAGTCCGTTTAAATCGACATTAAGCAGTCCGCCGAAATAGGGATTGGGATAAATGAAAATTCCCGGCTTGCTATCCTGGCTGTTAATGCCGGCGAAATGAACCAAAAACGCATTCAGTGCAGCAGTTGGTTTTCTGTCGGATCCCCAGCAACTCAGCTGGTATCCGCTCCACAATTTTTCGCCTTCAGGTTCCCAGTATATGACTCCGAGTCCTTTATCACCGGGAACAGCTTTGACTTTGTTCAGGACAGCTACCAGCATATCGTAGGTATTCTGAACTTTAGTATAATCCCCGCCGACCTCAACCACCATCACTTCTTTCCCGTACCTGCTTGCCATATCGTTGAGGTTGCCGCCCAGCTCGTCTATGGTTTCGGTGTAATCTGTTCCAAGCCAATAAGGGTAGTAGGAAGCTCCAATGATATCATACCTTACCCTGTATGTATATGCATTATCGAAGAAGGTCCTGAACTTTAGGTTGCTATTCCCCTGGTCGAGGTGTATGATGACTTTAATGGAATTGTCGACGGCCTTTACAGCATCATATCCCTTGTTCAGAAGCTGGGCCAGCTGGGACCAGTTTGCGGTGCTTCCGTCGGGCCAGAGCATACCTCCCGCTATCTCATTCCCTATCTGGGCCCAATCGGGTTTTACCCCTAAGGATTTCAAGGTATCAAGGACGCCGTAAGTATGATTATAAACATCGTTGAGCAGCTGGCTAAACGAGTGATCCAACCATGCTGCAGGTTTTGTTTGCTTGCCGGGATCGGCCCAGGAGTCACTGTAGTGAAAATCTATCATGATTCTCATTCCCATATTTTTGGCCCGAAGCGCCATAACTGCAACTTCCTTTTTGCTGCAGTGCCCGTTGACTTTATCTGTGGATGGATTCACCCAGACCCTGAGCCTGACTATATTGATCCCATGATCTTTTAATATCTGGAGGCATTCTTTCTGGGTGCCTGTGCTGTCATAGAAGGTATAATCTGTAGCTTCCATCTGCTGCAGCCATCCGATATCCGCACCTTTTACGAATTGCGCATTCACTTCATCCGCAGTCAAAAAATAAAGCAGAAAAACCATTACTGAAATGCAGCTATAGGCCCGGGAACAATTAAATTTTTTCATGGAATTTCATTTTTTCTGAATTTAATTTACGGATTTTTCAGGCCCTTGTATTTTACCAGTTCCATTTTCACGGAACCTACTATCACAGCCGATTTGGCAAGGATCGGAATATGGTTGTTATCATCGCTGATCCAGAGGTCCATGGGGTAGGGCTGACTGAAAACGGAGCCGGTAACGACCATAGGCTTGAAGTGAAGGCAATGGAAAGTCCCCAGTTCAGTTGTGACAACTTCCCTGTCGATGAATTTGATCACCGAAAGGTAGAGAGAGTCGTCGAGAATGAAATTGATCGGATAGATATCACCAGGTTTCAGTGCCGAAAAATCGAAATTCCTGGCATGGAA
Source organism: uncultured Bacteroidales bacterium (assembly GCA_903837605.1). Lineage (GTDB taxonomy): Bacteria > Bacteroidota > Bacteroidia > Bacteroidales > FEN-979 > CAIRDP01. The sequence goes on from CAILVF010000087.1 coordinate 217,385, forward strand.
ATAAGCAGAAATAATATCGTGTGTGCCCGCGGGCATTTTCTTGTTTGCCCTGGTGCTTGAATATGATCCCGTCAACTGGTTGAACTTCACTTCGTCCTTATAGTTGTAGCCTCCTTCACGGGTATCCCGTTTGAATTTCCAGGGCACAAGATATTCTTCGTCGACCCAGCTTTCGAAACAGTCGTTGACTTTGAAAAACAGGTTAAATGCACCTTTGGATTTTCCTTCCCCGACGATATGATAGGTTTTCCTTCCTGAAACATCCGCCGGCTCGCTGCTTACTTCAAGGCTGCCTATGCCTGCGGTTACCTTTCCTGTAATATAGGAATCGTAGTAAACTGTAAATGTCAGTTTTTCTCCGTAAGTAAACGCTTTGTTATTGACCGGCTTCAGATCCTGGGCAAACAGGTGAACCGTGAATAGTGAACAGTTAACAGTGACTGCGATGAGAAAAAGTAAACGAAAAAAGATGCGAGCCATGGTGGCTTTATATATTAAACGACTACATTGATGATCTTCTTGTGGACCACAATGATTTTTTTAGGGCTTTTGCTTTCAAGCCATTTCAAGGACTCCTCTGCGGCAAGTACGGCTTTTTGAACTTCCTCCACCTGCATTTCAACCGGAAGCTCCAGCAGGAAGCGCATCTTACCGTTAAAGGAAACCGGGTATTTAAAAGAATTTTCGACCAGGTATGCTTCGTTGAACATCGGAAAATTGGCCCTGGTGATGCTTTCTTTATGCCCGCAGGCCTGCCAGAGTTCTTCGGCCAGGTGGGGTGCGTAAGGTGAAATCAAAATCAAAAGATCTTCCAAAACAGCGCGCTTGCTGCATTTGAGCTCGCCCAGTTCATTAACGCAAATCATAAATGTGCTCACCGCGGTATTGAAGGAAAGACGCTCTATGTCCTCCTGAATCTTTTTTATTGTTTTATGCAGAATACGAAATTCGGCTGCTTCGGGAGCTCCATCGCTGAGCCTGAAACGGTTTTCCTCATCATGGTATAGCCTCCAGAATTTTCTGATGAACCTGAACACACCTTCAATACCGTTTGTATCCCAGGGTTTTGATTGTTCCAGAGGACCAAGGAACATCTCGTACAACCGAAACGTATCAGCCCCGTAATGCCCGATGAGTTCGTCGGGGTTGACCACATTATACAATGATTTCGACATTTTCTCCACCGCATATCCGCAGACATACTGATTATCTTCAAGGATGAAATCCGCATCAGCCAGATCGGGCCTCCATTGGCGGAACCCTTGCATATCGAGGATATCATTGCTGACCAGGCTCACATCCACATGCATTACGATATGCTCATACTGATCTTTCAGGTTGTGAGAAACAAAAGTATTTGAACCTTTCAGGCGGTAGACCAGGCTTGAGCGTCCCTGGATTTTTCCCTGGTTGACAAGCTTTTTAAAGGGTTCTTCACATACCGCCATACCTATGTCGAAAAGGAATTTGTTCCAGAACCTCGAATAGATCAGGTGGCCGGTGGCATGTTCATCTCCTCCGATGTACAGGTCGACATTCTGCCAGTAGTTCACGGCTTCTTTGGAAAAATATTCTTTTGAATTGCGAGGGTCCATATACCGGAGATAATATCCGCTGGATCCTGCGAAACCAGGCATTGTATTTGTTTCAAGAGGGTAGCCTTCTTTTGTTTTCCAGTTTTTTGCCCTTGCAAGGGGAGGTTCGCCAGTTTCGGTGGGAAGGTAGGCATCCACAGGGGGCAGTTCCAATGGCAGTTCATTATCATCGAGTACATAAGGAATGCCTTCTTTGAAATACACCGGGAAAGGCTCCCCCCAGTATCTTTGCCGGCTGAAGATGGCATCCCGCAACCTGAAATTCACCATTCCTTTACCTATGCCCATTTCATTGACCCGATTGATGACGGCTTTGATCGCTTCTTTCACCTGCATCCCGTTGATGAAGTCTGAATTGATCATGAGACCATCCTTGGCATCATAAGAGCTCTCAGAAATATCGCCCCCTGCAACCACTTCGGTTATGGGCAATTGGAAGTGTTTTGCAAAATCGTAGTCCCTGCTGTCGTGGGCGGGCACGGCCATGATGGCTCCGGTGCCGTAACCTGCAAGGACGTAATCGGCAACCCATATGGGGCTTGGCTTTCCGTTAAACGGGTTGAGGCAGTAAGCCCCCGTGAACACCCCGCTTATGTTTTTTACCTCGGCCATACGTTCGCGTTCCGAACGGTTTTTCACTTCCCCGATATAGGCCCTGACGGCTTCAATATGGGAAAGCGGGGTGATCTTCTCAATGTACTCATGCTCGGGTGAAAGCACCATAAATGTGGAGCCGAATATGGTATCGGGGCGGGTGGTGAAGATATTCAGTCTAAGTTCCGAATCCTTTATCGGGAAATGGATCTCGGCTCCTTCTGAACGGCCGATCCAGTATTTCTGTTGATCTTTCAGGGATTCAGACCATTCAATGTTATCGAGGCCGTCGAGAAGCCTCTGTGCATAAGCGGTAATGCGAAGAAACCACTGCCTCATCATTTTCCGCTCAACCGGGTGGTTTCCGCGCACCGAAAACCCGTTGGCCACTTCGTCATTGGCAAGCACAGTACCCAGTTCGGGGCACCAGTTTACCATAGCTTCAGAAAGATAAGCGAGGCGGTAATTCATCAGGATCTCCTGTTGCTGTTTTTCTGTATACGAAGCCCAGTCTGTGGCTGTAAAAACACCCTTCCAGCTTTGGCTGAAGGCAGGGTCTTTTTTTGACAGTTCATTGTACCAGTTCGGGGTCATGGCAGCGCGGACATCCGCATTCCCTGAAGATTTAAAAATATCCGTAAGAACACTTACCGGTTTTGACCTGCCTGCATTCAGGTCGTACCAATGATTGTACAATCGGATGAACGTCCATTGGGTCCATTTGTAATAATCAGGATCGCAGGTCTTAACTTCACGGTCCCAGTCATATGAAAACCCAATTTTGTCCATTTGCTCGCGGTACCTGGCCACATTTTTTTCGGTGGTCACAGCAGGATGTGTGCCGGTTTGAATGGCATACTGCTCCGCAGGAAGTCCGTAAGCGTCGTACCCCATGGGATGCAGAACATTAAAGCCTTTCAGCCTCTTGTATCTTGAATAGATGTCGGATGCTATATAACCCAGGGGGTGCCCCACATGCAGCCCTGCCCCGGAAGGGTAAGGAAACATATCAAGTACATAAAACTTTGGTTTCGCAGGTTCAATTTCGGTATGGAATGTTTTATTCTCAAGCCAGTATTTCTGCCATTTCTTCTCTATCTCCTGAAAGTTGTATTCCATGATCGTCAGTAAAGTAAACCTGCAAAGGTAGGAAATAGGATATTATGCAGGAAATTTCTATTTTTGGAGTTGATTGGGGTATCCGCTAATGGCCGAAGAAGAGAGCAAGCGCACAAAAAGAAGACCTTTACGAATACTGATCCGCATTGCTTCCGGCATAATCCTCCTGCTTGCACTGATGGTGATCAGTGTATATGTAATTTTCAATTTCTTCGGGAATAAAATCCTGCGTGATATGTTGCAGCGTAAGATGTATGCAACCAGCCAGGGGCTATATACGATAAATTTTTCGGACATCAAGGTCAATATATTTACAAGAAATGTATCGGTTCTTGATTTCAGCCTCACTCCCGATACGGCTCTCTACGCTAAACTTAAACTGGAAGGGAAAGCGAAAAAGACCCTGTATAAAATTTCATACAAGGAACTGTTTTTGCACCGTTTGAATTTCAGGGAAATATATCTCAACAGGACAATACACCTGCGGGAAATGCTGATCGTCAGGCCCGAAATTGTGCTTATGGGTTTTCCTGATACACTCACTTCTAAAAAAGGGAGATTTACAAATGTATATGAAGATGTTTATCCTCTTGCTTCACAGATTTTCAAGGAAATTCATATAGATTCAATTTATGTTGAGAGGGCAAGAATAAATTTCGACAAGGAGGGTGTGCCGGGAAAGCAGTCGATAGGGCAGTATGAATTTTCGGCTGTGCTTCGCGACGTCTCTATTAATCCATTCAGTTACTACAACCATCAGCGGGTGTTTTATTCCCGTGATATAGATTTTATAGTACATAATGTCAGGTATAGTCTTACCGACAGCCTTTATTTCCTGCAAGCTGAAGAAATCGGCTTTAACCTTATGAAGTCCAGATTATACGGAAAGAACGTGTCTCTGCGTCCAAATTTTAATTCACGAAGATTAAGCCATGCGAGGCAAGGGACTTTTTTCCAGATCGACCTGCCCGACTTTTACATTGAGGGGATCAACCTGTATTCTGCTCTTACTGAAAAGAAAGTTCACCTGAATAAAATTGAGCTGGATCTTGCAAGGCTTAAAATCTTCAATAATACTTCCGAGGAAGCTGTTGCTGCCAGGCTCGATCCGGAACGCCGGCGGAAACGAAAACCTATCAATAAGGCCGACCTGTACACAATCATGGCAGGGAAACTGAAATCGGTGAAAATTGACACTTTTTTAATTCATGAGGCATCGCTTGAATACTTCAGGAATCTGAATGAGGGGAACCCTGAACTCAGGGTGGCCAGAATGGATATCAGAGTGTCGGATTTCAAACTGGATACACTTTCATATAAACAAAAAAGCAGGATTTTCTATGCAAAAGACATTGACCTTAACCTGCACGAGATAGTTTTAAGGCTCAGGGACCAGATCCATGTATTGAATGCCGGGCATGTTTATATTTCCACAAAAAAGAACATTGTTGACATTGAAGATGCGATGCTTTATTCTGACAAGGACAGGAACCTGCAAAACCAGGAAAACATCAAAAACACAATCACGGTTTTGCTGCCCGATCTGAAATTTAACAACATTGACCTTTTAAAAGTGTTTCATAAGCAGGACCTGGTTTTCGGCAACCTCTTTGTCGAAGCCCCCGATGTTCAATATACCAAGTACAGGCCGGCAGTAAAAAAGGATGCCAGGTTCAGGAATCCCCAGGATTTCTTTGATCAATCAAACGAAGACGTGGTCTATGACCTGCTGAAAAAATATCTCAACTCGATCAAAGGGGATTCAATTATCGTAAACCATGGATTCCTGGGCTTTCATCAGAATACCGGAAATGCAGACCAGAAAATCAGTTCAGGTTCCTTCGACCTGAAGATGTACGATTTTTTGATTGACTCTACCCACGGGATGAACCAGCAGGGATATTTCTACAGCAAAGATTTTGATTTAGATCTCAGGTCTTTAAACTATACTTCCCCCGACAGCCTCAGGCAGATTAACATAAGCCGCCTGCATATTGCAACACAGGATTCACTGATCGAGTCTGACAGCATTTCCTTTATCCGGACAATGGAACCGCTGACTTCAGAAACCCACAGGAAATCCAACGTTTCTTTGAAATTCACTCTTGACAACCTGTTCCTCCAGGGATTGAACCATAAAAAGCTTTTCCTGGACAAAGTACTCCAGGCTAACCTCCTGATGCTCGACAATCCGCAACTCAGCCTTAAGGCAGGAGACCCGGAAGTTTTCAAGCCAGGCACGGAAGATGAAAGACTTGCTGCATCCCAGGACCTGGTCAGGTTTTTAAATGTCAGCAAACTGGTCATTTTAAAAGGAGACCTGGCTTTTGATGGGCTTGAACGCACAAAATCAAGCTATTTTAAGTTGAAGGATATAGATTTTTCTATTCAGAATCTTGGTTTGAGGTTGCCCGACAGGGGAAAAATGAACGGCTCCATGCGTTTTGATTCCATCAGTCTTTCGGTTACACCTTTGAAGATGATAGTCATGGACAGTGCATACGAAGTGCGATGCGACAACATAAGCCTGAACTCCTATCCGCTGGATATAGAGGCAAAGGGTATTAGCATAGAGCCCCTGAAGCATTTGAACAAAAACTCCAGGGGAAAAACTTTGGTGAGGGCAAAAATTCCAAGGCTCAGCATTAAGGATTTTTATTTTGACAAAGCATTGTTTGAAAAGAGATGGATCATCGGAAGCATTGTTGTTACAAAACCCGATTTTGATGTTTCATTTTACAGTAATAAAGACAAAAAGACAGGTAAAATTCCACTCGCCTTTCCTTACAACGAGACGACAGGATCGTTTGTTATTGACAGCATCCTGATTAAAAATGCCAGGGCAAGACTTCATCTTCACGGGGAAGATAAAAGTGTAAAAGATTATACTGTGGATGACCTGCAGGTATCTGTTATGCATTTCCTGCTGGATTCACTGAACCGGGAAGGGATTCCAGGTATTCCATTATTTAATGCGGCCGATATTTCCTTATCGGCAAAAGGCATGAACTTTATTCTCACAGATAGTCTTTATTCAGCAGGATTTACAAGAATAAGCCTCAGTACCGGGAAGAAAAAACTGATCCTGGACTCATTGTTACTGATTCCCAACTTCAGCAGGGCTGAGTTCTATAAAGTATTGGGTTACCAAACGGATATTTTCTCTGTTTCGGTCCCGAAAATAGAAGTGTTAAGCCTGGATTTTGCAAAATTTATCTCACAGAAATCCATCTATGTACGTTCACTGGTGTTTTCAAGTCCTCATTCCGAGATCTACCGGGATAAAAGAGTAGAAGGCCGCAAACTTGATAAAAAATATTTATTTCAGACCCTCATCAGAAAAATTCCCTTAACACTCACGGTGGATACAGTAAAATTCAACAATGGATATGCAAGGTACGAAGAACAGACCGGGAATGAACCAGGTCGTGTTTTTTTCAGCAGGATGAATGTCGTAGTCACTAATCTTACCAACGACACAGCTGTTCTGAAAAAAAACAGGATCATGGCTGTAAATGGCAATTCCCGTCTTATGGACAAAGGTCATGTGCAGGGGCATTTCCGTTTTGACCTGGTCAACCCGAGAGATTCTATGTGGTGGTTTGCCACAATTGATTCGGTTGATCTGAAGGAGATCAATCCCATGTTAACAAGACTTATGCCGGCGAAGATCTCACATGGGTTCTTAAACAGGGCAAACATATCCCTTGTATCCGCTAATGATGCAACAGCAGTAGGTAACATCAGTGTGAATTACCGCAACTTATATGTTGAACTCAATTTGTTTGCCAAAGGATCATTTATAAAACTGAAGAATGAATTATTGACAGACGTAGCCAACGCTTTTTTGCCCGACGACAACCCTGATCAGAATGGAAAATTAAGGGAGGGAATTATTTATTTTAAAAGGGATACTACAAAAGCATTCTTTAATTACATATGGAAAAGCACTCTGAGCGGCCTGAAGTCTTCAGTCGGGTTTAATACCGAGGAACAGAAGGAAATAAAAAAGAAGCTGACAAGAAAGGCCAGATAAATTTTCTGTAAATTCGCAAAGCTTTTAGAATTGCGATTTAAGCAAGATATCATATGGCTTTGCTCCCCCAGGAAGAAAAGTATTTTCAGAGAAGAATAGCCACTTCCTATGTGACTACTATGATCAGCACAACCCTGGTCCTTTTCCTGCTGGGGCTCATCGGGCTTATTTTTCTTCATGCAAGCATCTTATCAGATTATGTCAAGGAAAACATAGGTTTTTCTATCATGATCAGGGAAGGAGTTAGGGAAGCCGGGATTCTCGAACTAAAGAAAAGGCTTGATCTGGAGCCTTATGTAAAATCCTCTGAATATATTCCAAAGGAAAGGGCTGCAGATCAGCTGCAGGAGGATCTTGGGGAAGACTTTATCGGGTTCCTGGGATACAACCCTCTGCTGCACAGCATCGACCTGAGGCTTAAAGCATCTTATGCCAATGCCGACAGTATCATCCGCATAGAAAAGAAATTGCTAGCCAGGCCTGAGGTGAAAGAAGTTTTTTACCAGAAATCCCTGATAGACATGATCAATAAGAACCTGAATAAAGTTAGTCTTGTGCTGCTGGGGTTTTCGGCAATCATGTTTTTCATTGCCATCGTCCTCATCAATAACACGATTCGGCTTGCAATATATTCCAAGCGTTTCCTTATCCGCAGCATGCAGCTCGTAGGGGCAACCGAAAGCTTCATCCGCAGGCCATTTCTTGAAAAGGCTATTGCCAACGGAATTCTAAGTTCCCTGCTTGCAATAGGAATGCTCGTATTGACACTTTATTTCAGCATTGAACAGTTGCCGGAATTGCTTGCATTACAGGATCCGGTCAGGCTGGTTGTACTGGTTATATTCATCATCGCTCTGGGAATAGGCATCTCCTGGAGTTCCACTTATATGTCGGTCAGGAAGTACCTCCGCATCAAAACCGACCTGCTCTATACCTGATTGTCAGAAAATTTCATAATTTTGTGGGCCTAAATTGAATTTCATGGACAAGAATAAAAAGCCAGTTGCTTCAAAAAAGCCGGCAGAAGCAGCAAAACCTGCACCTGCAGCTAAGCTTGGCGAGTTTGCTTTCGGAAAAGAAAATTACCGTCTGATGCTGATCGGCCTGTTTTTTATCGCATTAGGATTTCTGTTGATGATTGGGGGCGGATCCGATGACCCCAAGGTCTTCAATTATGATCTTTTTAGTTTCCGCCGCATTACCCTTGCGCCTATCCTTATCCTTGCCGGTTATGTGATAGAGATCTTTGCTATCATGAAAAAACCCAAAGATTAATGACGGTTTTACAGGCCATTATCATGGCAATAGTGGAAGGGCTTACCGAGTTTCTTCCCATTTCCAGTACAGGCCATATGGCGCTTACAAGTGCAATCCTGAACATCACTGATAAAGAATTTTCCAATCTTTTCATCGAAACCGTACAGTTCGGGGCGATCATTTCGGTTCTGGTGCTTTATTGGCGCAAATTTTTAAATTTCAAGAGTTTCGATTTTTACCTTAAACTGTTAGTAGCTTTCATCCCGGCGGCGATCGTTGGTGTTTTACTGAAGAAAAGAATCGAAGAGCTGATCCAAAGCCCGTTATTTATTACGATTATCATGTTCCTTGGCGGGTTTATCCTTCTTTTTATCGACAAGTGGTTTAAAAATCCGACCATAGAAAAAGAAGAAGATATTACCTATAAAAATTCGCTGATCATTGGCATTTTCCAGCTTCTCGCAGTAGTGTTCCCGGGGTTCAGCCGTTCTGCTGCGACCATCATGGGCGGCATGCAGCAGAAACTTAACAGGACCATGGCCGCTGAGTTCTCTTTTTTCCTGGCTGTTCCCACCTTGGCCGGAGCTTTTGCAAAAGGGTTATGGGACGCTTACAGGCACAACCCGGAATTGTTGAACCATCATAATATCAATTTGATAATCCTTGGAAATATCGTAGCGTTCATTGTTGCTGTAATTGCTATTAAAGGGTTTATTTCCTTCCTCATCAAACATGGATTCGTACTCTTTGGGTGGTATCGTATAATCGTAGGATTTCTTCTTCTTGTTTTCCTCCTTACCGGACATAGTTTAAGCCTGTAGTTATGGGCCTTCAGTTTGAACAGGGAGAGGTTCTCCTGATCAATAAGCCCTACAGATGGACTTCATTTGATGTTGTGGCAAAACTCCGTTCCCTTATCCGTTCACATCAGCAGATAAAGAAGATTAAAATCGGGCATGCAGGCACTTTGGATCCCCTGGCTACAGGCCTTCTTATCATATGTACAGGGAAGTTCACGAAACGGATTGATGAGTTCCAGGGTCTTGAAAAAGAATATACAGGTGTATTCCGAATTGGGGCGACCACTCCTTCTTTCGATCTGGAGAAGGAGATCGACAAGGAGCTGCCCTTTGAACATATAACGGTTGAGCAGATCATGGAGGCCGTCGCAAAACTGAGCGGAACATACGAGCAGGCGCCCCCTGTTTTCTCCGCCAGGAAAATTGCCGGGCGAAGGGCTTATAATTATGCCCGTAACGACCAGGAAGTTGAAATCACACCCAGGCTTGTCACTGTAAGCGGTTTTGAAATCACCCGGGTTAATTTGCCTTATCTTTGCTTCAGGATCAGTTGCAGCAAAGGAACTTACATTCGTTCCATAGCCAGGGACCTGGGGGTTCTGTTAGGATGCGGTGCACATCTCACTGAGCTTTGCCGTACACGCATCGGGACGTACTTTCTCAGGGATGCATGGGAAATGGAAAATATCGGCCAGTCTTTGTTTGCAAATGATGAATTGACAGGTTCATGAAAACAGCGTCTTATCCTTTGTTTTCCGATGAGTACTTTATGAATGAAGCTCTTAAAGAAGCGCAGAAAGCTTTTGAAAAAGACGAAGTTCCTGTTGGGGCAATAATAGTATGCGATAAACGGATAATCGCCCGCGCCCACAATTTAACCGAAACCCTGAACGATGTTACGGCCCATGCAGAAATGCAGGCATTCACCTCTGCTGCTGATTTCCTGGGGGGGAAGTACCTGAACGAATGCAGCTTATTTGTAACCCTCGAGCCTTGTGTGATGTGTGCAGGGGCATCATTCTGGACCCGGATAGGTAAGTTAACCTATGGAGCGCGCGATGAAAAGAGGGGATTCACCCTGACAGGGCAGCCGCTCTTACACCCAAAGACGACAATTTCAAGCGGGATATTAGAATCTGAATGTCAGCGTTTGCTTAAATCATTTTTCGCCAGGAAAAGGAATAAATAACAAGGTAATGAAACAGAAAATAATCAATGTTGATTTAAAAGTGAACCTTGACCCCCTGATCAATTTCACACAAGGTATTTTTCAGAAGAAAGAAATAAAAATAATTACAGAAGAACTCTCCAGGGTCGCAGGATTTCTGTGGGACAGAAGATGGGCTGAGAGGAATGCCGGCAATATTTCGGTAAATATCACTTCATTGTTTTCGATAAAGGACCTGGACAAGTTCTCAACTTATCCTTTTCTGCCCCTTCCAAGGGAATATGCAGGGCTTAAGCGACAGCTCCTTCTGATCACTGCAGCAGGTTCGAGGATGAGGGATCTTGCCATGGATCCTTTGGAGGAATTATGCCTGGTGTACATCAGTGATTCGGCTAAGGCATATCATATCATTGCACCTGAGCGAATAGAGAAAGAACCTATGCCCACCTCGGAACTTCCCACGCATCTTGCTATTCATGAAATGTTATGCAGGACTAACGCCCCGGAGAAAGCACTGGTTCATTCCCATGTAACAGAACTTATTGCCTTGACACATAATCCCAAATTCCTTTCAGCCGAATCGCTGACCGGCATACTTTGGAAAATGCATCCAGAAACGGTTATATTTCAGCCAAAGGGGTACGGGTTTGTTCCATACACCATTCCTGGTACAGAAAAAATCGCGACACTGACAGCCCGTTGTTTTGAGAATAACCCTGTGGTGATCTGGGAAAAGCATGGCGCTATGGCCATTGGGAAAACAATTTCGGAAGCATTTGATGAACTGGATCTGGCCGCGAAGGCTGCGGGTATATTCCTCAGTTGTGCCCGCAACGGATCGGAACCTGACGGACTAACGGATGAGGAAATCAGGGAGATCAGGCAACATTACTGCTTGTAAATCCGGGATCCGCATCTTCTTCCTCATTCGCCGCATGAATTATTTTTTTTCCTCTTTTTAGCTGCAGGTACTTTTTACCACCGTATGCTGCCCCTATCCCCAGAAGGATACCCAGTCCGCCATCTATTGGAGCTCCCGCCGGACCCTGGTCCCCGCCCATCCCATGTTCTGATGGAGGAACAGGGGGCCCCGGATCATCACTGAATGCAGGTAAAGCAAAACCCAGTATTAATCCGCATCCCATAACAATCAACTTTACCTTTGTCTTCATAATATCAATTTTATTTGATGAATAATAACTTTTTTGAAACTGAGGATTGGCCTGTGCTCAGGCGCACTATATAATATGCAGGGGCAAGATTAAGAGAGACCTTTGTAATTCCGGGAGGGACGAGTTGTTCCATCATCATTCTGCCTTCCATATCATAGATGCGAAGCATCTCAAAACCCATGAATCCATCCAGGCCCTCTATCCTTAAATCTCCTTTCTCTGAAAACAACCCGATCGTTTTCGTTTCATTGGGAATGCTGATGCCGGTAGTATTATTAAAATGCATGAAAAACCTGTCATTTTCGCATGGCTCGTGGCTTACAAAAACATAGGTGTCGTCTTCCCTGAGGTTGACACTATGGTTTTCAAGCCTGTCTTCCAGGTAAACAGCATCCCCGTTTGACAAAGTTTCAATACCTGTGAAATGAAATGTCAGAGTGTCGGACTTCCCTTTTTTAATTCCGATTGGAATGGTGCTGTTTCCTGATGGAATAAAATCCTGCAAAATCGAGTACATCCCTGACTTCATAAGGAAATACAATTGGGGTGCATAATGAAACCCAAAGATTTTTGAGACGTTAAACATGGAATCCGGGATTACAGGCGGCAGCTTGGGGATATACAGTATACTTTCATCCTTGTAGGAACCGCCAGAGAGTGATATTCTCAATCCCATATTGCTGTTTGGCTTATATGACTGCTGTATGCTGTGGGTCCTCGACGAGGCAGGGATGACAAGAGAAGGGAAAGTTGAGTAAGCCTGAATAAAAAATCCCTGCATTGCAGGAATAATCCCATCAGTAAGCGTCCCGGAAAGCCCGTTCCAGGTTTTATAATTTCCGGAAGCAGGATCCCAGACCCAAACGGCATTCCTGATATCGGTTTTATCCCAGTATTGAATATCGGCAATTAATGCCGATGTGTATGGGTTACCAACCAGATTGTAACCATGGGAGTTTCCCGAAGTAAACGATACCTGCACAGCGAGGTTGGAGTTGGTTACAGACCCCGAGAATGTTTTTATTGCATCCGATGATGAAGCCATCAGATATCCGATGCCTGGCCGGAAGCTTCGGTCGTCGCCCGGCTGGAAAGAGGTATTCCAACTGCCTGAATCGGTCTTTGAATTCACCCAGAGCGCAAAAGGTTCATCCCAGCGATAAAAGTCAGTGTTACGATCGGGCGGATCAGCAACGAATCCGGGTTGGATGTTCTGAGCCGAAACAGGGGAAGAAATAAAATGATAATTGGCGTCATTTGAAGTAAGGTATTGCGAGATGAATTTTTCAGCTTTGACTGTTCCGTTGCCGCTTATGCAACCGTTGTGTATAAATGAACCCGTTGCAGCAGTGCTGTTGCCGGCTTTCAGCAACAGCCCCTCCGAAGTATTCAGATCAAGGTTACCCTGTAAAGTCAGGGCTATGTTTTGGGGTATAATGAAACGGCAGGGATTTTGGATGCTCAGGTTCCCATTAATTGTTATATCTCCTGTACCTGCGGTCTTATCACCTGAGCCGCTTAGGACCAAGTGGCCGTAAGCAGCAGCATTCCCTATGGTCTGATCTCCGTTGCCTGAGTATTCCACTGTTGAAGCCGGACCGAAATTGTAGGAATTATTTGTAAAACCGATTATGCCCCAGCTCCCGGAGGTAAAGTTGAGAATGCCGCCGTCATTAACAGTAGTGGAATGGCATGCGCTCCCGCTGTTGGTGCAGATCACGGAAGCCGTATTCACAACACCTCCGTTGTTGACCGTTAAAGAGACAGTGTATGCCGCAGAGTTATTGTCGGTGGTGAGATACAGGATCCCTCCAACCGAAAGAATTCCGTTCACGGTTATGGAACCCCCGTAGCTTGAGCCGTTTGATGCATTGGGACCGTCGATACAGACATTTCCCGGACCCCCTGAGTTCCCGGGGCAATTCAGGGTAAATCCCTGATTTATTATAAGGTGGAAGTTGGACGCTGATTTATTATTGAAGAATGCGGTTCCATTATACCTGAGATTGACATTCATGGCAAGAGTGAGTGAAGTCGAAGGATTGAGACCGGTGTTTTTTCTCATCCTTGATGCATCGAATGACCCGCTCCCGCTGATCAGGCAGTTACTGCCTTCAATATTAAACGAGATCCCGTCGTAAACATTTCCGTTGCCGATAATCCCGTTGCAGCAGATATTCCCGTAAATATCTACATATCGCTGGCTTCCGCCGGTATTAGCGTAGAGCTTTCCACCTGTTTCGACAGTAAGGGTTGTACAGGATTTTGTTCCGCTGCTGGGAATTGTGACGGTATGGCCTGTTTTAACAGTAACATTGTCGCTCTGGGCGGGGACAACACCTCCAACCCAGGTGCTGGTACTGGTCCAAGGACCTGATTGTGCAGTTATTATATCCGCGGCTTCACTTTTTATTGAAGCCCAGGCCAGCAGCAGGCATGCCACTGCTCCTGAAAATAGTTTTCCCTTCATAAGCATTTTTAAGCTTAATCCGGGAAAGAGGAAAAAGTGATAGGATCAAAGAAAAAAAAGCGGCCTACTTTTTACGGACAGGTTTATGGTAATAGATCTTCCCTTTGGATGTTTTTGAATATTTTGCATGTTTAATGGTATGCGGGGGAGCCGGGGTAGCTCTTTTGCCATTAATATATTTTGCGATGAAAGCATCCGGAATCCTTTTTGAATTGCGGAGCCCGGTCATCAGCTTTTTAGCTTCAGCAAGGTCGGTAAACGAACCTATGGTATAACGGTACCAGCCGCCGGAGAATTCTTTTGAAACGGTCTGGCTTAGTTTGAATTTCTCACGTATCTGTTCTGCGCTGTATGTATCCTCTTTGAAAGCGAAGACCTGGACCCTGTAGGAGATCCCTTTAACCGGAGCGACCATGACATTGGTATCTTCCATGACCTCATCCTTAGGTGAGGCTGTGTCGGGTATAAGGACAGGAAGATTTGGTTTCAAAGTGTCTTTTGAAGGCAGGGGCGGAGGAAGCTTTGGATATGCGGCTTGTTGTTTTGCAGCCTGTTCCTTTTGCTTTTCCGCTGCTATCTCCGCTGCGAGAAGCGGCTGTGGAGGAGGTGGTCCGATCTGTTTCTGTGGAGAAGCAGGGCTTAGTTTGTCGCTGGAACGTTTGTTAAAGTTATAGGTAATGTTGAAAGCCAGAAGGCTGTAGGAATCATACGGGTATCCGCCAACCGTCGCATCAAGCCTGTCGATGGCCAGACTTCTGAGAGTCCATTCGAGACCAAGGTTTACTTTATCTTTAATGCTGAAATAAGCACCAAGACCTGCCGGGATTACAATATGGGGATTAATGGTTTCCCAGCTCCCGTCAGTTGCGATAATTGCGTTTGTAGTGATATCTTTTTTCTTGGTGATCCAATTCACTGCGCCGGCGCCAATGGTCCCATAAACAAAGAAAAACCGCTTGGGATTGTATCTCAAGATGAGATTGGAAAAGTTAATGGTTGCATTGAGGTTTAATTCAAAAAGGGTGCTTGTAAAATACTGGTTACAAGGGCTGCCGTCTTTATACTTTAACTTTTCACCTGCCAGCTGGCCCCAGAGAAACTGTCCCCTCAGCATGAAGACATGGCTCAGCTGCCGGTTTAATGAAAAGGTGCCGGCATACCGAATCTCATTGATAGGGCTGGTTGCGGGAAGAAAATTATTTTGTTTAATATCTCCGAAAAAAATATTTGGCCCCCCGCTGATACTAAATGACCAATTATCGAAAAACCGCTTACCAAGAGTTCCAACAGTCTGGGATTCCACCCTGGAGCCTAGAAACAGTAAAAAGAGGAGGATTAGGAAGGGAGTTTTTTTATGCATGGAGTATCCGCTGGATTAAGATCTGGCGTAAAGATACTCGCATAAGAAAGGGGAAAAATAGCTGTTTCAAGAACTTTATTAACAGCCCATTGTTACTTCTTCAGTTGAAGTGCACGGGTGAAATCGGTGACCGAGTTTGCATAGTCCCCCGTGGCTTTGAGGACAAAACCACGGTAGTAATAACCGTCGGAGTAATCGGGTTTTAATTGGACCACCGTATTGAAATCCGCAACGGATTTTTTATAATCAAGCATTTTCAGGTAGACCAGCCCGCGGTTGCATAATGCATCAATACCCCTTGGATTTCTCCTTATAGCGGCAGAGAGATCAGAGAGGGCTTTTCCGTATTTTTCCATAAATGCATAAAGGCAGCCCCTGTTATTGTACCCCATGTATGAACGGGTTTGGCCGAGAAGCAGGTTATAGGACTTCATAGCCTGTATGTTGTCGCCAGAAAGCCGGTACATATATCCCAGGTCGAGCAGGATCAGGGTGTCTTCGGGTGCTTTCAGGTCGTGCACTTTGACAAGCATGTCGATAGATTTCTTGTACCGTCCCAGCCGGTAGCTATACGTCCCGTAATTGTAATACGCTTCCAGGAATTTTTCCTCCCTTGTGCAGAATCCATAGAGAGCGTCGATGAGAAGGGTATCGGTAGGTTTGTTAAGTACCTGGTTGGTTCCGAGGATATAGGAGATAAAGACTCTTTCTTTTGTGAATTCAGCATTGTTCCAGTAATCGGGTTTCATCAGCTCCTGGCCTGGAACATTCAATGTGGCGCCACAGATGCTCAGGATGCTGTCCTTCATGTGCAGCTGCATAAACGACAGCGCAATGAAGAAGTTGCACATATTCCGGTTGATATTCGTATCCTGTCTTGCTATTTTGAAGTCACGTATAGATTCATTGTACATGCCCTGTTTAAGCAGGCTTATTCCGCGGTAAAAATGAATAGCACTTTTGGCATTGCTTTTGGGGAAGAGGTCATCCTTGTATTTATCGGCAAGCGTAGAAAAGTCCGTTTTATACTCTAAAATGCAGAGCTCCCTTAAAGGAGGTATCTGGTCTTTCCCCTGCTTGTCGTTTGGATTCTGACCGGTCTTGTCCTTAGCTTTGGGAGCAGGCTGTTTCTGGGCAACGCAAAACAGGGGTATCGCAATGATAATCAATAGTGAGACTGTGGCAATATGCTTTTTCATGGAAGGCAAATATAACGCTTTTGAGAAAAAAAATATTAATGCTTCTTTTAAGATATCATCGGATTATTAACAATACTATCAGGGTTTTAAGTTTGAATGCCTTATTTTCCCAAAGGTTCATGAACGGGAGCATAAGGTTTGATGGTGTACTTCTTTTTACGCGGGAAGAAAACCGGGGTCCATTCCACTTCAATATAAGCGGCAGAAATCGGAACACCGGGTTTGAAATTCCAGCCATTATAGTTTGTCATTGCTGCGCCAGGGAACAGGAGCTGGTAATCAAGGGTTAATTCAAGTGTATGGACCGGTGAATAAGTGAACGTAATCTCAGCCTGGTGCAAAAAGCTCTTGGGAACCTTGACGACCTCGATCCTGAGGCTGTCGGGATTGAATGTACGGATATAAGGATGGACGAGGCTGAACCAGTGATATGCTGCTTCAATAGAGAAATTATGAGTGATATCGAAGGTTGCGACAAAATACAGGTTGTTAAGTCCGGGGTGAAGGTTCAGGCGGTAGGTATTAGTAAGAACACTTCCATTGCCAAACGATCGGGTCATATTCCCGTAGAGCATGCTGAACCCGTGCACCATCCATTTGTTTTCTGCCGAATCAGCGTAGTTATCACCGCTCATATGCTCAAAGGCAGGCATCAGGTTAAGCCATGGTGCGGCACGATAGCTTACATATAAAGCTGCATACCAGGCACTCAGTAAACGGCCGTCGTTCACATGTCCGAACTGGTAATACCCTGCCAGGTTGAAATCCCAGTCGTCAAGCGACAGCCATCCGGAACCACCGAAAGTGTTGCTGCCATATAGCAGGGTCTTGTCTGTTCCATTGTCGTTGGCAGTGAAAATATTCTGAAAGGTCAGTGACAGTTGATCGTCGAACAATCGTTTATAGGCATAAAGGTACGACATGTACCTGTAATTGTTAACCGTGCGGTTTGTGCTGAAAATTCCAACGCCCGGGTCAAATTTATTTGCGGCAAATCCCAGGTCGGCCATGAGGCTTGTATCGGGATCAAGGTAATGGGCAATGATCGCGTTATGGCTTGTGACCAGGCCGTTAAAGTCCCGGGCTGCAAAAAAGCGCTGATCGTCGTAATTGATTTCTATCCTTCCGGCCTGGAGTGAAAAATATTTCGAGAAATAATACCTGAACCAGGCTTCGTAAAAACCAAAGTTAAATTCACCCGGAGGCTTGATCATAGAAAGAGTTGTTCCTTTGTTATAGGTTACAAATAAGGACGCGTAAGCATTCCATTTTCTATGTAAATATTTAAAGTCCAGTTCCCCGAATCCCGCGAAATTCAAGGTTTTGCTTTTCAGTGAATCCGAAATTGTACGGTGCAGGTTCATATTCGAAAGCCTTCCGTCAATATCGCCTGAAAGTATAAACTGGGCCCTGGCCGGTTCAACGAAACACGTCATCCGCAATACAACAAGCAGGATTAAAAATTTGCGGGGAAAGTACTTTTTGGGCACTGGCAGAGTAATAATGCTAACGGGGGCAAAAATAAGGTATTTGATATAAAGTCCTCATTAATATTGTGTTTTAATCTCCTGCCGTCAACTCTCTTTTTGTACTTTTGCCCTGTAATTTCAACAATTCATTAAAACACCAGGTTATTTATGAACCAGTTCCGAAAGCTTAATACAATTGCCGGCTGGGTGGTTTTTGCCATTGCCGCTATTGTGTATATAAAAACTGTAGAGCCCACTGTAAGCTGGTGGGATCCGGGCGAACATATCGCCACATCATACAAACTTCAGATCGGGCATCCCCCCGGGGCGCCCACTTTCCAGCTTACCGCCCGTGTGCTTTCACTTTTTGCTTTCGGCGATACAAGCAAAGTAGCTTTGATGATCAATATGATTTCGGTTCTCAGCAGCGCTTTCGTGATCCTTTTCCTTTTCTGGACCATTACAATGATTGCGAAAAAGCTTGTCGTTCCAAAGGGAGAAGAGATGACCAAAGAAAAAATGTGGACTATCCTTGCTGCCGGATTCATAGGATCGATGACTTTCACATTCACTGACTCTTTTTGGTTTTCGGCGGTCGAGGCCAACGTATTTGCAATGTCGTATTTCTGTACCTCGGTTGTTGTTTGGGCTATCTTTAAATGGGAAGAAGTGGCTGATGAAAAACATCATTACCGCTGGCTGATATTCGTCTCGTTCATGATTGGCCTGTCAATCGGCGTCCACCTCCTGAACCTGCTTACTATCCCGGCACTTTCCATGGTTTATTATTTCAGGAAATACAAGCCAACAAAATGGGGTATTGCAATCGCCCTGGGAATCTCTTTTGTGCTAGTCGCCACTTTGATGTATTTCGTTATCCCATGGATACCCAAACTGGCAAGTTATTTCGAGCTTTTGTTTGTAAACGGATTTGGGCTGCCATTCAATTCGGGGACCATTGTTTATTTCCTGTTATTCATCGGCCTGCTGGTCTGGGGATTATGGTATACCAGGCAGAAAGGAAAAACCGTTGCGAATACCATACTGCTTTCCCTTTCATTTTTACTTATCGGGTATTCTGCGTTTATTTCTCTTGTGATCCGCGCCAATGCCGATACTCCAATCAATGAGAACAAACCCAAAGATGCTCTCACCCTGGTCTCATTCCTGAATCGTGAACAATATGGCACCTGGCCCTTCCTTTATGGTCAGTATTATACGGCTCCTGTTATCTCTTATGCCGACGGAAGTCCTATTTACAAAAAAAACACCACCACGGGCAGGTATCAGGTTGTTGATGACCGCAAAGGCACAATTCCTGTGTATGACCCCCGGTTCACGACGATTTTACCACGAATGTACTGCACGAACCAGGAAAGGCCCGGAAGCTCAGAATTCTTTAAGAACTGGGGAGGTCCCGGCGTCCCTATTGAGATCACCGGGCAGGATGGCAAAACGGAAACCGTCAACAAACCTACGTTCGGTGAAAACCTCAAGTTTATGTTCACCTACCAGCTAAACTGGATGTACCTGCGTTATTTCCTTTGGAATTTCTCGGGAAGGCAGGATGATGTACAGAGCTTCGGAAGCATAAAGAACGGTAACTGGATTACCGGCATCCCCTTCATAGATAAATACCATATAGGGAACTCCTTAAGCGATCTTCCCGACAGCGTAAAAGCAAGAGCATCACATAAATACTTCATGCTGCCCCTTATACTGGGGCTTATAGGGTTTTTCTTCCAGCTGAAAAAAGATTACAGGAACAGCATTATCGTAATCCTGCTTTTCTTCATGACCGGGCTGGCCATAACCCTCTATCTGAACCAGAAACCTTTTGAGCCCAGGGAAAGGGATTATTCCTACGCAGGCTCTTTCATGGCATTTTCAATCTGGATAGGTCTCGGTGTCATTGCCCTGGTTGATTTTCTACAGAGAAGAACAAAGCTGAAAGGAATTCTCCCGGTGATCCTGGTAACGGTATTTTCAACCCTTTTGGTCCCGGTGATCGTTGCCCAGCAAAACTGGAAGGATCATGACCGCAGCGGAAAATTCGCCGCCAGGGACTTTGCTGCAAACTACCTGAACTCCTGTGACAAAAACGCTGTACTTGTTACCAATGGAGACAATGACACCTTCCCGCTTTGGTATAACCAGGAAGTGGAAGGTGTAAGAACGGATGTCAGGATAGTCAACAGGGAACTTGCATCAGGCTCATGGTACATCGAACAATTGTATAAAAAAATGTACGAATCTGACCCTGTGGCCTTAAGTATCCCGGCCGAAAAATATCAGCCC
Organism: uncultured Bacteroidales bacterium; assembly: GCA_903837605.1. Lineage (GTDB taxonomy): Bacteria > Bacteroidota > Bacteroidia > Bacteroidales > FEN-979 > CAIRDP01. The sequence goes on from CAILVF010000087.1 coordinate 237,922, forward strand.
GGGACCAACGATATTGTCATGTTTTATGATGTCGGGTTCAAAGGGTATGTGGAGTTGAAGGACTTTATTGATTTCATCAGGAGCAATGATCCCCAAACCTTTGTGACTGTTCAAAGCGGGGAAAGGATCAAGTTCTTTCCTGCCAAAAAGATCAAGATCACTGTTAATAAGGAAAACTGCCTGAAATATGGTATCGTTCCTGAATATTTCAAGGATAAAATGGTTGATTCGATTACGTTCAGCATCAAATCGAACCTGCTATACAAGAATGATATCATGACGCTCGACATGATTGCCAGCAACGATTGGAAGCGGCCTATTTATTTTGCTGCCCCGAATTCAGTCCGCAACTTCCTCGACATTGAACAATATTGTTATATGGAAGGCTGGATATATAAGTTCATGCCCATTAAACCTGATTCCAGCAATTTTATCCCTTCGCTTGGAAGCATTGATGCAATAGGTTCTTACAATATTGCGATGAACAAATGCAAATGGGGCAACCTCAATGATCCCAGGGTCTATGTTGATCCAGAAAGCTATAATAATTCAATGAGACCGAAGATGGATGCTTTGTTTGTTGGCCAGATGCTTCTCGACAAGGGAATGAAAAAGGAATGCAAAGCGCTGGTTGACCAGTACATGACTCAATTCCCAGATCCAAAATTCGTGTATGATATGTATAACCTGCCTTTTGTCGACATGTATTATAAGACAGGCGACACAGCATCCGCAGTAAAACTCAGCAGCAGGATTGCTGATATCATGGGCCAGAACCTTGATTATTATGCCTCGTTTTCGGCTTCGGACAAAACTGTTTTCAGTGAAGATATACAAACGGCGGTCGAGGTGCTGAACCGGCTTAAATCTTCTGCGGAACAATACAAACAACCAAAACTCAGTGCAAAATTGGATGTACTGATAAAACAAAAGAATCCGGGAATTTAGTACTTTAGCTTGCCCGGAGAGGCCTGGCAGGGGATACAAATTTTTATCCACTGCCGGGTCTTTGCTTTTAACATTGATATATGATCAGGGATTCCCGCTTTTTCCTGCTGCCTTTAATGCTGTGGTTTGTCTTTGCGGGCATTTCTTTCCCCTCTGAAGGGAGCAATAGGAACGATTCAATAGCGACTGAGGTAAAAACGGAGTTCCAGCCTGAAAACAGAACCCAGCAGGAATTGTTAAAGGTCTTTGCAAAAGGCAGGATCGAAAGGAAAAGGAATCCCGACCTGGCCCTTAAGTATTACAAGGACTTCTATGAGAAGTCGGTAAAGGCCGGTGAACCATACTATGCCGCTGCGGCATATTTTGAAATATGCAGGGTGTATATGGACCGCCAATTGTATTTTACGGCGATGGAATATTCTCTAAGGGCATACCAGATCCTTCTCGACAACAACCTGGAATACAGATCAAACTATTTTATGATCGGCATAGGAAACTGTTATTTCCAGACAGGAAATTATATGATAGCCGAGGGATATTTCAGGAAAGCTGAAACCTTGTTTCTCAGTTGTAAAGACTATTTTGGTATAGCTGTTGCCGAAAATAATATCGGACTTGTCAAACAAAAACTTAACCAGAAAGATTCAGCTATATGGTATTTTCAAAAAGCCCTTGAACAAAGGAGAAAAACCAACAACCCTGCCATTATAGGACATTCGTATTATTACCTTGGTTCGGCAAAATTAAGTATGGGAAAGCTGGACGAAGCACGAAAGTATTTCGAAATGTCTGTCCCGCTTCTCTATATTTCGTCTGACAACATATTTTTAAGGCATGACTTCAGTTCTACCATGGCAGATGTATATTTTGAGCTGGGTAAACTCAACGACCTGGAAAATAAGCATGCAGAAGCAATTAAGGATTATTGCAAAGCCATATCAATCTGCGATACAATTCTGGAGCAGTTTAAAATGCCTGATATATACATTGCCATGGGACAATCGTATTTAAGATCAGGTGACTATGGCCATGCTCTTGGGTCATACAGAGATGCCTTACGCATTGCCGATTCGGGGAGCCTCCTGAATATGAAAAAGATCTGTTATGAAAACATGATGCATGTTTTTCTCCTGAACCGCCAGAATGATTCAGTTGCATCCTATCTTGCAATGTACAGTGCTGTAACCAATACCCTTCAGGCGCAAATGATCGACAGCCGGTTTAATGAGATCCGCCTTGCCCTTAAGATCGGGGAGACTGAAAATGAAGCAAGGGAATTGAGGGTAAGGAATACCTATACCATATCCTTTCTCATCACAACAGGGATACTTATGCTCCTGCTCATCCTGTTATCCCTGGCCTACATCATTAAACAAAGAAAAAATGCAAAGGTTGCAATCGAAGAGATTAGGGCCCGGAAGAAAGCCGAAGAGGATCTTGAGAAGCTTAACCTTGAACTGAAAGCGATCAATGCCGATAAGGACAGGTTCATTTCCATTTTATCACATGATCTGCGGAGCCCGTTTAACGCATTGATTGGTTTTGCCGATCTTCTTGTTGAAGAGACTGCGGATAAGAATATCCCCGAGATAAGGCATTATTCCAGGATGGTGCAGCAGATATCGAAAGGAACTTTTCAGTTGCTAGAGAACCTTCTTACCTGGTCGAGGTTGCAAATCGGGACCATGCCCTTCCAACCGGCAAACCTTGAACTTTATCGTGAAGTTTCGGCGGTTATTGACGTAATGATGGCCATAGCGTCAAGGAAATCAATACGCATCCGAAACCTGGTATCTGCCGATGCCATAGTATTTGCCGACAGCATCATGCTCCAGGCGGTTATAAGGAACCTGATCTCAAACGCGGTTAAATTCACAAAATCAGAAGGAAATATTGAAATCAGGAGTGAGTTGAAAGACGGGTTCCAGGTGGTCACGGTTTCTGACAACGGTATTGGTGTTTCTGAGGAGATCACAGGAAAACTCTTCTCCGATTCTCATGGCATGGTTTCGACAAATGGTACGGATAATGAAAAAGGCCACGGACTGGGATTGCCGTTATGCCGTTATATGATCGAAAAAACAGGAGGTAGGATCTGGCTTGAAGCTACATCCGAAAAAGGCAGCATATTTGCGTTTACAATTCCTGAAGTAAACGGTTAAAATTCACATTTCACCTGCCAGAATTCCTTCGAATCAAGTTCCATCATGCTCAACAGGCACCTGTGTCCGGCGCCGGTATCCATCATCCAGAGATTGGACAGCCGGGCGGGTTTGTCCTGCATGATCAACTGGGTGGGAGAATGTCCTATAAAGATCTCGCTGAACTCCCCGAATACTTTTCCTTCCTCCTGGTACTCTATGGCAGCCCGGTAAAGCGAGCGGTCCCACAGCAGGGTACGCCGGTCGCTCTTCTGACTTTCGAAAGGCCTGAAACGGTCAAACCCTGCATGAACAAAAAGCCTGTTTTTATTATCAATATAAAACAACAGGGCTTTTGAATAAAAATCCAAATGCCGGCTCACTGCATCAGGATGTTTCCCATAATCATTGATGGTAAACTGTCCTCCCTGGAACAGCCAGTCGGGCGTCTTTATTCCCGTCTTCAGGTATTCGAAGCACCAGTAATCATGGTTCCCCTGAACATAGACGAGGTTGCGGATCCTCATTAATTCATCAACGACTTTAACCGGTTCGGGCCCCCTGTCAACCAGGTCGCCAAGGCTTACCAGGAAGTCTTTCTCATAATCGAAACCGGCTTTACGAAAAATTTCCGTAAGGGCCTTGTAATTCCCGTGAATATCACCAATTACAAAGGATCGCGGCATTTAACGGGGTCTAGTTTTTAATGATTTTCTTTTTTACTATTCCTTCGGATGACTCTATGGTAAGCAGAAAAATTCCCGGGGAAAAACCGGTAAGGTCGACGACCCAGCCTGATTCACCCTGAGACAGCAGTTTTTCCCCTTCATACAAAGTTGCCCCGAGTTCATTTACAATGCAAACTTTGTAGACTTTTTCCATTGGATTTGTGAAATCAAGAAACAGCTTCCCGCTTGCAGGATTTGGGTGGATTTTAACCGTGAATGAAGGTTGATCTTTGATTCCGACAGCGACTGCATGGATGACATTCGAGGTATCGGAGATGCAATCATTAAGTGTGACTATGGTATAGTAGCTCCCGGTAAGCGAGACATAAAGGCGATCGAGGGTGTCTCCGGGTAAAGGCTGGTTATTAAAATACCATTGATTTCCAGATGGTGCATTGGAGAGCAGGCTGTCATTTTGTATCAATGTAATGACAGGCTGGGCCGGAACAGGATTTAAAGTGACATAAAGGCTTGAAGAAGTTCCATTCCCGCAGGCATTGGTGCCGTATACCGTAACATCGCCCGATTGGGCATCGGGCAGGTAAGTCACATGGATGACATCGGTGTTGGAACTGCCCTGGATCATTGCCCCGGCAGGCAGGGTCCAGAAATATCCGCTGGCATTGGCAATGGGGGAAACTGAGTATTCCTCCCAGAATGCGGGGGTGCAGAGCAGGGCAGGCCCTGCAATGTTTGAAGGAGCTGAAGGCAGGGGTTCTACAATAACAAGGAGAGAGTCGGGTATAGCCGCCTCGCATCCTGATGCATCGGAATATGTTACAGAGATGAAACGGTTGCCTGCAGTATTCCATTGAACAGTCACGGATGATGTACCGGAGCCTGTCAGAATAGTATCCCCGGTTGATATGCTCCAGGTGTAGTTTTGCTGATTTGCCTCGGTGAAATAGGTTTTTGGCCCTGAATTGATGCAAACGATATTGTTGCCGGAAATACCCGGGACAGGGCGCGGATTGATAGGGATGGTTTTAAAAGCAGGAGACAGGGGGTTACATCCTGCAGGAGAAGTATAGGTGACGGAGAGTGTTCCTGTTCCGGCATTACCCCAGCTTACGGTTACAGAATCGGAAGTCTGGCCCGAAGTGATGATCCCCGCGGAAGAGACAGTCCAGGAGTAATTACTCATACCGCTATCAGTCGAATAAATGTCTCCGGTTGAATTTTCACAAGCTGAAGCATTCCCCGAAATGGAAGGGACGGGCAGGGGGAAGACCAATACATTAAACACGGAGGGAGAAGCTGCAGTACAGTTGTTCGCGTTCAGGTAATTCACCGAAACAGTTCGGGGCCCTGAAGTGGTCCAGGTCACATGGATGGTATTTGTACCCGAACCCGACACAGAGCTGCCTCCCGGGGAGATAGTCCAGACATAGTTACTCATGCCGCCTTCGGTTGTGTAAGTTCCGGTTTCATTTAAACACAGGCTGTCGGGCCCTGTAATGGAAGGGACAGGCTGCGGATTAACGGTAATGTTTTTAACTGCCGGGGACAGGGCGAAACAGCCGAAGGAATTGGCATAATTAACAGAAACAAACTGGACACCGGCTGAATCCCAGCGAACCGTGATAGTGGCAGTTCCGGGTCCTGAGAGAATGGTTCCCCCTGGTGAGATGTTCCATTGGTAACCAATCTTACCAGGTTCGGTGGAATAGACATTGCCCGTCGTTCCCTCACACACAGAAGTTGGGCCAGTGATGGAAGGAGCAGGTGGCAGGGGATTAACAGTCACAACGACGCTGTTGGTATTTGTGCATCCGGTGGCAGTAGTGGTTTCAGTTAAAGTATACAGGGTTGTTACAGTGGGTGCCACTACCGGATTTGCAAGAGTGGAGGTGAAAGCACCGGGGAAAGAAGTCCAACTGTATGTATTACCGGCAACCGGGGCAGCCCCGAGCTGTGTTGATGTATTCAGGCAAATGGCCCTGTTGGCTCCTGCAAAAGCAGCAGGCCGGGGGTTAACAGTTACGATGACACTATCGCTATTTGAACAAGCTGTAGCATTGATAGTTTCTGTTAGTGTATATCTGGTTGTAACCAATGGTGTAACTATTGGATCAGCCAGGTTGGAAGTGAATACACCTGGGAAAGAAGTCCAATGGTATGTGTTTCCGGGAACCGGGGCGGTTCCTAATGGCGTACTTGAATCAAGACATATGGAAATATCCGGCCCGGTGTATGCCGATGGCGATGGATTAACTGTTACAAAGACAGGAGTTCTTGAACTACCGGCAAAACAGGTACTATCCTGGATAAAATACATCGTGCTGCTGATTAGCGCAGGTGTCGTGAAATTCTGTCCGCCTCCAAGCCAGTTGCCTCCTGCTGGAGAATCATACCACCCCAGGATTCCGCTACCGCTTGCGCTGAGGATTGTACTGTGCCCTGAACATATCGTCAGGTTTGCAGCAGGCGTGGTATTAACAGGAACGGAAGGTAAAGCACAGGGGGTGTATTCCCAAAAATCCTTTAATAATCCGGAATCCCTGCCGGTTCCAACAAAGCCTTTATTTCCAATACTGAAACCAAGGGCATAACACCTTGCTGTCCCTCCGAGATCAGCAATTTTTATCCAGGTATTAACCGAAGGAACATATTCCCAAAAATCTTTCGTATTTCCACTGTTATCATATCCTGTACCGATGAACCCGTTGGCTCCGATACTAAAACCAACAGCATACAACCTGGCCGATCCGCCAAAATCAGCTTTTTGTGACCATGTATCAGTCGAAGGATCATATTCCCAAAAGTCGTTCAGTAAATCACTTCCGCTATTGCCCGTCCCTATAAATCCTTTGGCCCCTATACTGAATCCGACGGCATTATATCGCGCCACGCCCCCGAAATCAGCTTTTTGCGTCCAGGCATTAGCAGAAGGATCATACTCCCAAAAATCGTTTAACGAATTGCCGCTATTGCCCAAACCTATATATCCTTTTGTCCCTATACTGAATCCGACTGCATCAGACCTTATGCCTCCTCCGAAATCTGCTTTTTGCGTCCATACATCGGTCAATGGATCATATTCCCAAAAGTCATTCCTGACGTTGAAATTATTATCATAACCAGTCCCGATAAACCCATTGCCTCCAATACTAAAGCCGGCTGCTCCTGCTCTTGCAGTTCCTCCGAAATCAGCTTTTTGTGTCCAGGTATCAGCCGAAGGATCATACTCCCAGAAATCATTGGTAAAAGGGCCATAACCCTGATAACCGGTACCGATATATCCTTTTGTGCCGACACTAAAACCCACTGCATTAGATCTTGTATAGATATTGAAGCTGGTTTTTTGAGTCCAGGTATCGGCGGAAGGGTCAAATACCCAGAAGTCATTCATTGGATTAACATATTCGCCTCCCCCCAGGAAACCCCTGGTCCCGATACTAAAGCCGAAAGCACTATATCTTGCCAATCCTCCCTGATCTGCTTTTTGTGTCCAGGTATCGGTTGAAGGATCATATTCCCAGAAGTCTTTCGTACCTTCGTACAAAGTATTTATACCTGTTCCAATATAAGCTTTGCTGCCGATGGAAAAACCAGCCACACTGGCCCTCGCACCTCCGCCGAAATCAGCTTTCTGCGTCCAGGTATCAGCCAAAGGGTCATATTCCCAAAAGTCGGTGGAAAAATTGCTGTTGTTATATCCTGTTCCCACATATCCCTTTCCCCCTGCACTTATCCCGATTGAATAAGCTCTTGCAGTTCCCGCGAAATAAGCTTTTTGAGTCCAGGTATCAGCCGAAGGATCAAATTCCCAGAAGTCCCTGAGAAAATCATTTCCGTCATAACCAGTTCCGACATATCCTTTAGACCCTAGAGAAAATCCAACAGCACCAAATCTTGCCGTTCCCCCGAAATCGGCCATCTGTACCCAGGTATTGGATGAAGGGTCATATTCCCAAAAGTCGTTGAGATTATTAGTCCCAGCATAACCTGTTCCGATGTATCCTTTAGACCCAAGAGAAAAACCAACGGCGTTATATCTTGCCGTACCACCGAAATCAGCTTTTTGTGTCCAGGTGTCAGCCGTTGGATCATATTCCCAGAAGTCTTTTTTAATATTACTAATTGTGAAATCATAGCCTGTTCCCAAGTACCCTTTTGTGCCTATGCTAAAACTCACACTATAAGACCTTGGACTGGGGACACCAGTAGCATTCAGCCCCAGGTCGTGTTTTTGCACCCATGAATTAGGTGCCTGGGAAAAAGTTTTTGTATGAGCCAAGATGCAGAAAACCAGGAAAATAAAAGGAGCATATAACTTATTCATACGAATATTATTTGTGTTACAGGACTTTTAATTTCTTCATTTCTTCAATAGTAATACTTGGCGGCATTTCGCCCTTTTTAATTTTATCAATTACCAGTTTCGCTATTTTTTCGGCATCGGCTTTGGTTTTAAAACCATCGTTACCAGGCAAACCGGGGATGCTGGGTTGATGGATAATCAACTTTTTATCAATGTAAATATCATAACACCAGGTTTTGTTTTCTGCCGGAATAATTGTGTAAGTATAAACGGCAATTTTCTGTGTTTTCCCGTTCGGGAATTTTGCCGATCCCGTTTGCTGGTCAGCATTTGACCGGGTGCTCACAAGCAATGCAGTGGATAGGAAAAAGAAAACCAGAACAGGTCTCATAATTCAGATTCTTTTATTCAAAATGCGATTTGAAGCAAACTTAAATATACAAAATACCCGGATACGACTGATTTTATATTATTTATCAAATTGTTATCAACCGGATCGGAAAAAAATCGAATATTAACCGGGGACAGGAATAAATTAAGGGAGGGAAATGACCAAGGAGACCAGGATACAAAATGCCTTGATTTTACTTGTGGGATGTACTGGATTCGAACCAGTGACCTCGCGCGTGTGAGGCGCGCGCTCTGAACCGGCTGAGCTAACATCCCGGGGCTGTAAGCAAAGATAATAAATTTTTCACTGTAACAGCTGAATTGCTATTGCGGCAATGGACTCATGATATAAACCCATTTCTGCGATCCTCTTCGAGAGGTTCGATCTTCTCAAAATTCTTCCACCTGAAATTAACCCTTCTTCCGCGCTCATCCCAGGAATAAACGTTATCGAACATCTTGCCGAACCTGAATTTGGAGGAATCGTAATACACTGCATGGGCTACCTGTTCACCGGTGCTGATATCATTCCCGATGAATGCATATTTCACATGTAAAAGAATCTTCCCGTTGATTGAATCTATAAGTGCTTGCCTTAATTTGGAAGTCTCGGGTTCATCAAGGAAAATATCATAGTATAAAATACTTTCCATGTCGGCCATTTCTTCTTCATGCCTGAAAATCCTTATCCTTGAGTTGTTCTCAACTATCCATGCTTCAAACTTGCCTTTCATGTCGATGAGAGTCCTGCCTTTATTCCCAAGCCGTATTGACAGGAACCACTTATCCTTGCGAAGGCGGATATAAACAAAACGGGTGGTGAAAATATCATCCCTCCTCCTGATCACAAAATAAACCAGGAAGCCGGAAAAGATCGAAGTGAAAAACATGGATGAAAAAGCCTCGGTCATAAGTATATACCTGCCGGATGCAGTTAATGGATAAATGTCGCCATACCCTATTGTATGAAATGAAACTATGCTGAAGTAAATGGCTTTTTGAAAATCAATGGGCTCGTATACCCTTTGGATAGGCCTGTAGAAACCGATACTCCCGGTCTGGTAATATAAAATTGCAAACATGAAGATCAGGAAGGTATAAATCCCTATGGTAATGAGAAGGAACTTTATGATCTCGCGTGTTTTGGCAGTGAATTGCATGGGGAGCGGATAGGCAAGTCAAATATACAATTTTTCAACCAGTCCCTTACTCCTTTATTCATTGATTTCCTGACATGTTCAAAAAATTCGTACCTTTGCACCCCAATTTGAAAATCATGGCATTAAACAGAGTTAGAAATATAGGGATTGCAGCTCATATCGATGCAGGCAAGACCACAGTTACAGAACGTATCCTGTTCCTTACAGGTACAACCCGCAAGATGGGCGAAGTTCACGACGGACAGGCTACCATGGACTTCATGAAACAGGAGCAGGAACGAGGCATCACCATTGCATCCGCTGCGATTTCCTGTGCCTGGAACAACCATGCCATCAACCTTATCGATACCCCGGGCCACGTTGACTTCACCATTGAAGTTGAACGTTCCCTCCGTGTTATTGACGGTATGATCGCTGTGTTTTGCGCAGTAGGCGGCGTTGAGCCCCAGAGTGAAACAGTGTGGAACCAGGCCGACCGCTACCGCGTTCCCCGCATTGCATTCATAAACAAGATGGACAGGGTGGGGGCCGATTTCCCCGCAGTTGTTGAGCAGATGAACAAATACCTCGACGCCAACGCTTTTCCTTTCCAGGTCCAGATGGGAGATGAAGAACATTTCGAGGGCATCGTCGACGTTATCGAGAGGAAGGCTTACAGGTTTGAGGAAATGGAGAGGATAGAGATCCCCATCCCTGAAGAATACAAAGTGAAAGTTGAGCAGGCGAGAGCAAAGGTGGTTGAAAAAGTCGCCGAATTCAACGAAGAGATCATGGAACTGTTCTTTGAAGAAAAAGAAGTGCCTGCAGATCTTCTGAAACGTGTTGCGCGCGAAGCCACGTTAAAATTGCTCATCACCCCCGTATTCTGTGGTGCCGCTTATAAAAATAAAGGAGTTCAGCTGATCCTCGACGCCGTAACAGATTATCTTCCTTCACCCATTGACAAAGGAGCCGTTACAGGTACCGACCTGGATGATCCTGAAAAACTGCACACATGCCATCCTTCACCCAAAGAACCTTTTTCGGCGCTTGCATTTAAACTCATTCATGATCCTTACGTAGGACAACAAACATTTACCCGGGTATTCTCAGGCACACTTAAAAGCGGCATGCAGGTATACAATGCCACGAAGAAAAAGCATGAGCGCATCGGCCGTATCATGAAGATCCATGCTAAGGAAAGGGAGGAAGTTGCAGAAGCAGGCCCGGGGGATATCGTGGCACTTATCGGCCTCAAGCTTACAAAGACAGGCGACACGCTCTGCAGCGATGAACATCGTTTACTGCTTGAAAATATTCATGTTCCGCCTTCAGTAATTGAATTGAAAATAACCCCTGCAAAACGGGGCGACCAGTCAAAACTAGGCGAAGCCCTTCATAAACTTACCACCGAAGACCCTTCTTTCAATGTAAGGTATGACGAGGAAACCGAAGAAACCGTGATCGCAGGGATGGGCGAGCTTCATCTCGAAATCATTGTCGACAGGCTTAAAACCGAATTCAAGGTCGATGCCATCGTTGGAGAGCCCTCGGTTGCCTTCCGCGAAACACTTACCCAGGAGGTGGAGTCGAATTACAGGCATGTCAAGCAAACCGGCGGCAAGGGCCAGTTCGCACATACCGTGATGCGCATTGAACCTAACCCGGGAAAAGGCTTTGAGTTCGTGGAACATATCAAAGGCGGGGCCATCCCGGCCGAGTTTATCACCTCGGTAAGAAAAGGACTTGAAAAGAGCCTCGACAGGGGTATTCTTGCAGGATATCCCATCGTTGACGTACGCGTTACCCTTCTCGACGGAAGCTTCCATGCAGTTGACTCTTCGGATATGGCCTTCCAGACCTGTGCCGCCATAGGCTTCAAACAGGGATTCATGAAAGCCAGCCCCATCCTCCTCGAACCCATCATGAAAGTCGAAGTGAACACCCCTGACGAATATATTGGCGATATCGTTGGCAATCTCAACCGCCGCCGCGGGAAAATTGAAGGAATGCGACGTTACCGCAAAGGATCGCAGAAGATCAATGTATTTGTTCCCCTGATGGAAATGTTCGGTTATTCAAACCAGCTGAGGAACGTATCATCGGGTCGTGCAAACTATGCAATGGAATTTTACCAGTACCAGGCGCTTCCGAAAGCCTTGCAGGAAGAAGTGCTGAAGAAATTAACAGCGGAGAAAAAGTAAAATTATGCGATACAACACACTTGGAAATACGGGAGTCCTTGTATCCGAGCTCTGCCTGGGAGCCATGACTTTCGGCGGAAAAGGGTTCTGGACCAATATCGGGAAACTGCCCCAGGAAGAAGTCACAAACCTCGTTAAGATAGCAATCGAAAACGGGATCAACTTCATTGATACGGCCAATGTTTACTCAGAAGGCCTGTCGGAAATTATGCTCGGCAAAGCCCTGAAAGACCTGGGAACCAGCCGCCAGGATGTCTTCATAGCCACCAAGGTGAGGGGACGCATGGGCGAAGGGGTGAACCAGGTGGGATTATCCAGGCTTCACATTCAATACAGCGTGGATGACAGCCTTCAAAGGCTGGGCCTCGACCATATCGACCTGCTGTATATCCACGGGGTGGACCCGGTGACCGGGCTTGAAGAAACCATGCGCGGACTAGAGGAAGTAGTCAGGTCGGGCAAGGTGCGCTACCTCGGCATCAGCAACCATCCTGCATGGATGGTGGTCAAAGCCAATGCCATAGCAGAGAAGATGGGATGGAACAAATTCGTCGCCCTCCAGAATTATTACAGCATCGCCGGCCGTGACATCGAACGCGATATCGTTCCGATGGCTTTGTCGGAAAACCTCGGCATCATGCCCTGGAGCCCGCTGGCAGGGGGTTTCCTCTCGGGAAAGTTTACAAGGAAAACCCAAAAAGCCGGGGACAGCAGGCGTGACGAATTCGACTTTCCGCCGGTAAACAAAGAAAAGGCTTACGAAATCATCGAACTGATGCAGGAAATTGCCTCGGCCCATGGTGTTGCGGTTGCCCGCGTCGCACTCGCCTGGATGCTCCGTAAAAAAGGGATCACAAGCATCATTATCGGGGCGAAAAAAGAAGACCAGCTTCGCGAGAATATCGCTTCCACGACCTTAATGTTGACTGCGGATGAGATGTCCCGCCTCGATTACGTGAGTGAACTTGGCAAGGAGTACCCCGGCTGGATGATAGAGCGCCAGGCCGACGGCAGGCAGCCGAAGGTGTGATTTCCCTACTTTTTCAGGCTGTATACGCCCACCCCGAAAAGATAAAACATGCAGGCTATCAGAATGTAAATCCCTGCGACCACACCGCTGATGTCGCTCACCCAGCCCATGAGCAGGGGAATGACGGCTCCGCCGGATATTGCACTCATCATAAGGCCTGAGATTTCGTTGTTGCGGTCAGGGTATTTTTCAACAGCGATGGAGAATACAAGGGGCCAGATGTTGGCGACGAACATCCCGATAAGGAATACAAGCACCCAGGCTGCAGCTGCCGAGGGAATGGCGAGGATCGCGATCAGGGCCAGTATACCAAAAAACGATGTTCCCATCAGAAATTTACGGGAAGAGAATTTTGTAAGAATTATTGCGCCGGCAAAAGTTCCCAGCATACGCCCGAAAAAATATACGCTCCGTCCTGATTCAGCTGCGGTTTGCCCGATCCCGAAATGCTTGATGAGAAATTGCCCTGAATTCGAATTGAAGCCTACGTCGACCCCCACAACCACAAAAATTGCCAGCACCATCATTAAGATAAAACCGTTGCCAAGCAGGCTGAACGCCGAGCCGAAGGTCACTTTGATATTTTCCACCTTACGTTCATCCACCCTGGTCATTCCCAACCATATCGCGGTGAGTATTGAAACTAATCCAAAAACAAGGAACAGCAGTTTCCAGTCGCCGAACTTCAGGGCGAAATACCCTGCGAGAGGGGCGCCTATCATGGAGCCAATAGCTTTGATGAACTGTGAAAAACTCAGGAAACTTGAGGCCCGGTTTGAAGGTACAACATCCACGATCAAAGGATTGGCCGAAACCTGTACAATGGTATTCCCGATCCCTAACAATGCAAAACCAAATAAAACCATAGAGAAGGAATAAATAAAATAAGGCACCAGCAACCCTAGGGCTGTAACAAGAATCCCGATATTCAGCATCATGCGTTTGCCTATCCTCGCCTGCATGATACCTACCGGCACCGAGAGCAGCAGAAACCAGAGAAAAGCGGCTGATGGGATAAGCTGTCCGAGGGTTGCACTGAGGCTCATGTCTTTGCTCACACGGTCAACGCCGATGCCAACAAGGTCGACAAAGCTCATTACGATAAAAGCCATCAGCACAGGCAGTAGCTTCGGGATGTTCAGTTTTTTTGTTTCCATGGATTGTTTGTTAGGGTGATCAACTAACAGCAAATATATAAAAGTCCCTGACAGAAATAAAAAAAGCTGCCTTCACAAAGAAAGCAGCTTTCACTCAATCAGGAAAAATTCAACGGTAAAATGCCTTAGATGAGGCGGAATGAGAGTTTAATGCGGTAATACTGGTTCATGGGGCTTCCGAGTTTTGAAAAACTGATCTCGCTGAACTGTTGTTTAATATAGTCACTCAGGGCTTCATTATCAGTAGTAATGCGCTTGACAAGCAGCTTGCCATCGTTGGTCACTGTGAACAGTATGTCGGCGCAGCAGAGATTATCCCGGACCTTGATATAACCCGGATGTTTGACTTGTTGCTGAATGGCTTCCCTGATGGTAGCTGCGGTGTCTTTAATGGTTTTCCCGGCAAAGGACGAGCCCCCGAGAATGAGAAGGGTGATCAGAATTAAAACGAATTTTGAAATGGTTTTGGTTTTCATGGTTGGTTCCTCCATATATAATATATAATCAATAAGTCGGTTATAATCAGGAAATGTTACAGGCTATTATATTATTTAACAACAGTTTAACACTTCCTGAGGTCTTGAAACAAAAATACTTCCTTTCAACCCCATGATCAAAAACAGATCGATGGCCACGGGCAAAACCATCGTATAATTCTATGGACTATCGCTAAAATGATTACAGGCCAGGGGCGGCCCGATATTTTATCGCCAAAATGGCATTTTTCATGTGTGAATTTTACAGTCTTAAAATGCCCCTCCGGGGATTGAATAAAAGATTTTATTACCTTGTATCCCTGTTTACCATCAACCTTCAACTCAAATCATATGAAAAAATCCATTCTTGTCCTTCTGATTGCCGCACTGGCTTTGGGAGGAACAGCAATTGTTTCCTGCAAGAAAAAGGTCAATGATCCCGCTTATCCACAGCTGGTCGGGAACTGGAAAGGAAAAACGAGCCAGAACATCCCCATTGAAGTTGATGTCGCCAACAACGGGGGAGATCTTTACGTTACATATGTCAACCTGAAATATTCAGCAGGGCCGGGGGATACTGCTTCAATCATCAGATACAGCAGCAGCGGACTTTACCAGATGGCGGGAACTTCATTTTATATTTTCCTGGACGGAACGGCTCCGAATGTGTCCACTATAGCCGGGGTATACCATCTCGACACGCTTAAACTGGTAGGCAATTTCGTTGGTTATTCAGGCAATCCCCCTGTTGCGACAAGCGGAACTTACACTGCAACGAAACAGTAAAACTGAATATCTTCCTTATCCAGTTATCCAGTAATCCAGTTATTTCCCCGGTCCCTTCGCCGTATATTGTTCCATTACATTGATAAGGCTTCTCTGGCAAACCTTGCAGAAATGGATATGGCGTGTGAACATGATACAATCGAGCTGGGAACGGAACAAGCCTTTCTGGGTATAATCGGCGCCCTCAAAAGCGCCTACTGCTTCCTTGTATTTTTCCTTTGAAAAATATTCATCCTCCTGCCTGTACTGCCTCATGAACAAAGCTTCCATGACTTCCTCCGGGACTTTGGCGTGGCGAAGGCTGTCGCGTTGTTTCTGGACTTCATAACCGAATTTATCGAATGGTTCCTTATTCCAGGGTGTCGGAAGCGGTGCACCCGGGGTCACCAGGTCTTTCCACTTGAAGTTGTTTTTATCAAGCAGGGCGGTAACATTGGGCTCCCACGGCTCGAGCTTGATATCCTGGGCCTCATAGGATACCGAAGATGTGTAGTATTCATCGGCCAGTCCGCCCATATGATGGCCAAATTCATGGACCATGATATACTCAGCATATTTATTGTCAACCGAAACCGTGGTGTAGAGGTTATAGATCCCTCCTCCTCCATAGGTGCGTTCGTTCACCAGGATGATCATGAAATCATATGGCACCTGCGATGCCACATTCCTCACGGTCTTATTGTCGAAAGTCAGGGCATAACGCTCAGAATCAAAAGCGCCGTACTGCACACCCAGGGCGCTTCTCTTAAATACGCCGGGATGGGGTTTGCAAACTCCGGAGACCTCCGAAGGGGTTTCAACGGCCCGTATGTTTATGTCTTTTTTCCGCGAGATGTACGGCTCCTGGTCCATCATGAAAGCCGAAAGCTTTTTGGCGTCATTCCTGAACTTCCCCATCTCGGCCTTTGTATAGCCGTCGCCCAGGATTACGATATCTACCTTTTCAGACGCAGGCCCGTTTTCCTGGATCACATCCACCACATTGGCGTGAGGGAGATCTGCAGGGTTCACCTCTCTTGACGCCGGATCGACATCTGCAGTCCATATAGTCTTGAATTTATTGGTCTGCGGATCGCGCTTCCCAAGGATCACGGTTACCGGTTTCAGAGGCCAGGGAAAACGAATGGATTCATTGAAGGAACCCCAGGTTTTATCGGCCTCCGGAATGCTTTGCCATTCGCCGAAAATGCTGGCAAAACCACGTGAAAACAATACAGTTTTGGTCGCATTATCGATTACCTTGAAAAAGTAAGGCCCGAGTTCCAGCTTATCGATCAGTACAAATTTACTTCCCGGCCATGCCCCGTCGGAAACAATGCGGTCAATAGCAAAATGTTCTTCCCTGGAGGTGCCGCTGTGATTGAAATCCAGCCGCATTGTCTTGTCAATGAAATACTGCCCGAAAGCCACATTGCCCTTATCAACGACATTAATCTCTGTCTTTGTCGAATCGGTAATTACTACGGCAGTTTGTTGTTTTGCAGGCTGGTTGCATGAGGCCATGATTCCGGCCAGTGCAGTAATGAGAAAAAGCTTTTTCATATGAAACGGATTAGGGTTCGGGAATGTAAAGTTAAACATTCCCCCTGATCATTTCAGCTTTATCCCCCCTTCATACATCTGCAATTTCACCAGGGGAACTGTATTTTCATCTCCCCCCTGGGTCACTCCCTGGTACTGGAAAATATCATCCTCCTTATGATACCGTATCTCCCTGAGCGAAGATTTAGGGTAATCAAAGCTGCTGTATTTAAGGTCGGCATCGAGTTTATAGGCCGTTCCGGGTTCAAACTTCAGGTCCACATTAGTGTATTTGCAAACCAGGTCAATGCCTGTAAATGTCTTTCCCACCTGCATCACACTCACCTTGTCTTCCTGGCTGCCTGTCATCGTAAGGCTGCCGTCAAGCTGAGTGATTGTATAGGAGCTATAGCTCGAACCGGCCTTAAGGTCGCCCACCTTGTCAAAGCTGAATTTGTTTTCATACGAAGTAATTGCTGCGCCCTTGCAGGAAATGATTTTGATATTGCAGTATTTTGCAGTCATCGCAACAACATCGCTGTTCCCTGCAGTCAAAGTGCATTCATAAAGATCAAAAGCCCCTTTGGTGAAATCACCCAGGGTTAAGGTGGTGTACTTCCCCTTCACTCCCAGCACTCCGTGGCGGAGGATGTGCAATTTATCTTCGTAAGAGTTAATGCTCATCTTTCCCGCGCTGCTGATCTCGGTTTCAGAATATTTTGAATTCAGGGTCACATCGCCTGCTTGCCTCAGTACCAGTTTGTTCTCATAAAGAGTCAGAATAATATTCTGTACCGAATCAATCTCTGCCTTCCCGTATTTTGCTGTAAGTGTCTGACAGTTTGGCAGCTTTCCCGCAACCAGGTTACTTTCGTAAAGATCCAATGTGATCTTGCCGTTCAGATCAGGCAGGGTCACGTTTTCATATGCCTGTGTAAGTGTAAGCGGGTTGCCTTTCGGCATGGTCATTACAAACGAGAGATCAAGTTTATACAGTTTTGCAGTGCTTCCATCAAGAAGAGTAATGGTAAACTTTCCCGGTATCATCCCCGACATGCTTTTATAAAACCTTGTCTTGAAACTTACATTATCTCCTTCCTGGCTGAAATTCATTTTTTTAATATATTCCAGCACCATCTGAACCTGGTCTTCTTCCCCGTCTATCGAAACGCTGACATCGACCTTTACAGAATTCTTTTCCCAGGTTTCAACTTTCAGGGGCCCCACCTTATTTTCGAAACAGATCATGGTCTCGGGTTTAATGATCCTTTCGAAGGAATAGGTTTCTTTTCTTTCTTTCATTTCACTGGCTGAAACCTGGAGTCCGGTTGCCAGAAATCCCAATAACAGCAGGCTAAAGAATATGTTTTTCATTTTCATTTTGTTTGGTCTTTGCAATTTCATTTAATGTTTTTTCGATCACACGGATCTTCATTTCGTAACAGCGGATAATGCCTTTTAATATTTTCGGCTGGTTTCCGAGTTCATGAAGATCTGTAACATAGGTTTCATATTGAAGGTCGATCTGATGGAGCTGGTCCATCATTTCATTATAATCATCGGCTTTTACACCTGATTTCTTTACTTCATCAATCTTCTGATTAACGGTAAGGCGGAAAAAAACCTCTTCCCGGCCTATCTGTTTTGATAGATTCAGCAGTGAATACTCTGAATCGTCAGCTTTTCTTTGTTTTATTATTAATGTAATGGTGACTGCGGATGAGATCAGGAGGAGTAAAACGGCGGCGGCGCTGAGCAGGCTGATCCTCAGCCTCCGGGCCTTACCCAGTTCAGCCGAGATCCCCTTCCAGATCTTTTCATCGTCGGGAACTTCTGTATCGGGGAATCGGGAACCGGGAACCGGGAGCGGGGAATCGTCATCCTGCATCCTGCATCCTGCATCCAGAAACTCTTCAAACTTACTTTTCATACACCTTCTTCATTAAAGAATCCTGCAGCAGGTTTACCGCACGCCTGTATTGCGATTTCGAGGTTGATTCCGAAATGCCAAGCATCCCTGAGATATCCGAATGACGGTAACCTTCGAGCAGGTGAAGTACGCAAACAACCCTTGCACCTTCGGGAAGCCTCAGGATAGCCTGGTGGATCTCATCCGCAGTGATATCATTAAAGTCGGCATCCTGTATGGGATCATCGGCAACATCCCCGGGGTAGAGCTCAACAAATACCGGTTTTTGTTTGCGGATATGGTTGAGGCATTGGTTGATGACGATACGCCTCAGCCAGGCTCCAAGCGTGCTTTGCCCGCGAAACGAGGGAAGTTCCCTGAACATCTTTACAAAAGACTCCTGCAGCAGGTCTTCCGCTTCAGATCTGTTCGAAACCATTCTCAGGCACAGGTTGTACATGGTACGGGAATATTGTTTGTACAAACGGTATTGGGCCACGCGGTCACCCCGGATGCATAATCCGATCAGTTCCTGGTTTATGTCGGGGATAATTGCCGCCAATTCCGATTTGTTTAATTAAAAGACACCTGTTTCTTATGAAAGTTGGAATCCGGGGTTAAAAATCTTTGTCGGGGATCACTGCTTTTTCAAATCACAACCTTCACCTACAACGTTATGATAAAACTGGTTGCAGCTTCGGTTGATTCCGCATGGATGGACCCGTGGTGCAACCTGAGGATCTCCCGCGACAGGCTCAAACCTATGCCAGAACCCTGCTCCCTGGTTGTAAAGAATGGGATGAAGATCTTTTCTAAAACGTCTTCCGAAATGACCGGACCGTTGTTGCTGATCCTGATTACCGGGCGGTTTTGCCTGGAAATGTCGGCAACAATCCTGATTTTCCTGTTTTCGGGAATCTCAGCCAGCGCCTCTGTGGCATTTTTCAGGATGTTAAGCACTACCTGGGTCAGCAGGTTCTTGTCGCCGGTAAGCTCCCCGGCTCTCTGATCGATCTTTATTTCAAGGTTAATTCCCTGTTTTTCAATTTGTTCATGAAGCAAAAGCCCTATCTGCTCCAGCCATTCTTCCACCTGGAAGACTGAAAAATCAGGTTTCGGGATTTTAGTCAGTATACGGTAACTGTTTACAAAACTGACCAGCCCGTTACCCCTTTCTTCAATGGTTTCAAGCCCCTGGATCAGGTTTTCAATGGTTTCAGCATCAACGGATGAGGAGGCTGAAGCAAGACCGTCCCTGGGGAAGAATTTTTTCAGGGTGCCTGTAAGTGAAACGATGGGGGCAATGCTGTTCATGATCTCATGAGTTAACACCCTGATCAGCTTTTGCCAGGAGTCTAGTTCCTTTTCATCGAGTTCGTGGCGGATATCCTGCAGGGAGATCAGCCTGGAGACATTTTCGCCAAACCGTATCTCCCTAGAACGGATAACCAGGTTTATCGGCGTGTCACCCATCAGGCGTTTAAAGGTAAACGCCTCGCCCGGACTGATAGTGGCGAGAACCTGGAAAAGCTCTGGATTCCTGAGGGGTACCAGGTGAAGAGGGGTGAAGGATGGAATGCCTGCATACTCAAAAGCCTTATCATTCATGATCTCCACTTCATTATTCCGGTTCACTGCCATCAGCCCCGTGGAGGCATGCTGGATGAAGGACTGGTAATATTTTTCAAGGTATTCATTATGCAGCTTGATCTCGTTGATCCTTTCATTCAGGTGGTTCAGGCTTTGATAAAGATGACGGAGCGACTTCTGCCTGATTGAAACGGGAAACTTCAGTGATGAATCTTCATTCCTTATCGCATCAAAGAAAAAGGCAATCTGACGGTTCGACTGGTTGAAGGTATTGATGATGGAAAAGGCGGCAATGGGAACCGGCAAAAGAAACAGCAGGTACCATGGATCTGTCTTCAGGGCTGTGAAATACCCGGCAATGAAAACGGAGGAGACTATTACCCCGGTGCTTACCAGGGCCGATAGTGTTACGCGTTTATAAGCCATACTTCTGCATTTTTTTATACAAGGTAGTCCGTGAAATTCCCAGGTTTTTCGCCACTGTGCCAAGGGTCTGGCTGTTGCTGTTCAATTCCTTTGCAATCATCATTTTTTCCATCTCTTCAAGGGTCATGGCTTCCTGGGAAAATACCTGCAGGTGCTGGTTCAGGTTCAGGTCTTCCAGCCCTATTTCGCTTCCATTGCAAAGGATCACAGCCTTTTCAATGGTATGCTGCAGCTCCCTGATGTTGCCCGGCCAGGGATATTTTCTAAGCCTTTCAAGCGCTTTGGGCTGCAGTGCCAGGCATTTTTTCTTGTACTTCAACCCGTATTTTCCAATGAAAAATCCGGCCAGGATTTCGATGTCGCCAATTCTTTCCCTCAAGGGGGGAAGCTCTATCTGAATGGTGTTGATGCGGTATAAAAGATCCTGCCTGAACGTCTTTTCCTGCACCATCCGAAGCAGGTTTTTATTGGTTGTGCAGATCAGCCTTATATCCACGGGGATCTCCCTGTTGGATCCCACCGGGATCACAACCCGGTTCTGCAGAACGTTCAGGAGCTTCGACTGGAGATGCATCGGCAGGTTGCCGATCTCGTCAAGGAGGAGTGTGCCTTTGTTTGCCAGCGTTATCTTGCCGGTCCGGTCTTCCCTTGCATCTGTAAATGAGCCTTTGGCATGTCCGAACATTTCACTCTCGAACAGGGTCTCGGCAACCGAACCCAGGTCAACTGTCACGAGAAGTTCGTTCGAGCGCTCCGACAAACGGTGGATCTCTTTTGCGATCAGTTCCTTCCCGGTCCCGTTCTCCCCTGTGATCATGATATTTGCATCGGTACTCGCAACTTTTTTCACAAGGTCGAGGATCTTGTTCATGGCAGGTGAATCGCCGATGATCATCCTTTCATCCCTGTTGATCTCAGCCATGAGATCCTTTTCCCTTCTCTTCAGGCTGCCTACGGTGAGGTTTGATTTCCTCAGTTTCAGGGCTGCCTTTAGTGTTGCAAGCAACTTTTCATTCTCCCAGGGTTTGAGGATGAAATCGGCCGCACCCTGGTGGGTTGCTTTCACCGCTGTTTCTATGTCGCCGTAGGCAGTGAACATCACAACTTCGATATCCGGCTTCCGTTTTTTTATCTCCTTCAGCCAGTACATCCCTTCATTCCCGGAACTCTCACCGGCCTTGAAGTTCATGTCGAGAAGCACCACGTCGATATCGCGGGTCTCAATCTCGTGAACCAGTGAATTCGGATTTGAGATCGTTGAAACTTCGAGAAAATCGAATTTAAGGAACAGCCTCAAAGCGTTCAGAACGCTCTTATTATCGTCGACGATCAGGAGGTTCCCCTCTTTTATTTTTGGATCCATAATCATGGGTTCATGTATAGTAATGATCATAAATGTACAGAAAAGTTACACCCGAATGTTCAATATGTTTACAAAATGAATTTTGCAAAATGAGTTATGTATTTGTATATCAGACATATAATTGATTTGGCACGAATATTGAAATAATTAAAGAAATTTAACCCATACCACAATGATCAAGACAGTCAATCTCACAAAAAGGTTCAAAACCGATGAAATTGAGACCACCGCCCTTAACTCGGTAAGCATGGAAGTGAAGCAGGGAGAATTCATTGCCATCATGGGGCCTTCGGGTTGCGGAAAATCAACCCTGCTGAACATCCTTGGCATGCTCGACAATCCAAGTGAGGGAGAATACTTTTTTAACGGCACCGATGTTTCAAAATTCGGGGAAGGAAGGCGAACCCATCACCGTAAAGGCAATATACAGTTTGTTTTTCAGAGTTTCAACCTGATCGACGAACTGAATGTGTTTGAGAATGTGGAGCTCCCCCTGCTCTACCTGAAGAAATCTGCTGCTGAAAGGAAGCAGGTGGTCACTGAAATCCTTGAGCGCATGAAAATCGGGCACCGTAAAAAGCATTTTCCCCAGCAATTGTCGGGCGGGCAGCAGCAGCGTGTTGCAATTGCCCGCGCCGTTGCTCCGGCTCCCGGACTGATCCTTGCCGACGAACCGACAGGTAACCTGGATTCCAAAAACGGGATAGAGGTGATGAACCTGCTCTCCGAACTTAATAAACAGGGAACGACCATAGTGATGGTAACCCATTCACAAAGGGATGCGGCCTTTGCCCACAGGGTCGTCAACTTGTTCGACGGACAGATCGTTTCAGAAGAAGTTGCACGAAGCATGCAGGCGCTCTCAGTATGAACCGGTTCCGGATAATACTGCTTCTCCTTCTCCCGGCCTTCAGCCCTCTGTACCTGTTTGCCCAGAAGGCATGGACCCTCGACCAGTGCATCAATTTTGCCTGGGATAACAATTTCTCGGTCCACAACCAGGAACTGGGGGTGAGAATCCGGAAAACCGATTACAAACAATCCATGAACGATCTCTATCCTTCACTGGGCTTCCAGACATCCTATAACCAGTATTTCGGCCGCAGCATCGATCCTACTACCAATTCATATATTGATGTGAAATTTTATAATAATTACTATGGCCTTTCAGCCTCACTGGATATCTTCAACGGATTTATGAAGATGAACACAATATCCATGCAGAAGCTGAACTTCGAAGCGGAAAAGAATAAACTGCAGCAGGTCAGGAATGAGGTTGCCTTTGCAGTGATAAACGGTTATTTTAATGTTTTGCTTCAGCAGGGACTTTCCCAGATCGCGCTGGAGAATTACAAGCTTTCGAGAAGCCAGCTGGATTATACGACAAAATTCGTGGAGCTGGGACGCAAGCCCGGTACCGACCTCCTGGAAACGGAAGCGAATCTTGCCTCCGATAGTTTTTTGCTGGTCCAGTCATACAACCTGCTTGACCAGGCCGGCCTAAGCCTGAAGTACCAGATGAATTTCCCGCCTACCGACAGCCTGACCATCGACACTTTGGTTCCTTCGATCTTCCAGGGTTCCATTGACACTTTGTCGATGAAGGAGCTTTATAATGTCGCTTCCAATGCCCTGCCTGATATTATGTATGCCAAAAACAGCCTGATGGCAGCAAAAAAAGCGGTCCAGGTGAGCAAAGGCGCATTTTCTCCCAGGCTTGGGTTTTATGCCGGTTGGAATTCGCAGTATATGCAAACCAGCCGCGACTCATTGAACAGGATAATTCCTTTCAGCGACCAGATAACTAATAACTCAAGCGAATACCTGAGCCTTGGCCTGGAAATCCCGCTGTTCTCAAAATTCTCGAAAAACACATCCCTCACAAAATCCAAACTGAGATACCAGCAGGCCAAGGTACAGTTTGATGATATTTCATACAAACTGATGATGGGTGTTGAAAAATCCCTCACCGAATGGAGAGCTGCCCGCGCGGAATATGAATCAGCACTGAGCCAGCTCGCTAAAAACCTGAAAGCATACCAGGCAGCGGAAAAGAAACTGGACAAGGGCCTTATCAATATCATCGAGTTCTACATCCAGAAAAACAAATGGATAAGGGCAAAAACAGAAGTCCTCAGGACTGGCTTGCAGGTGCTTCTGAAAGAAAGATATATCAGGTTCCTCATGACAGGATCACTGCTGTCGGGGAAACCGTGAACCGGGAACCGTGACTCGTGAACCGGAAATCGTACATCGTAAATTATAAGAGACATGGATCTGAATAGCACAACGGGGATGGACAGGGTCATCGTGGAAAAACGATGGATCAAAAAGAAATACTGGAAGTACATCATCGGCGGAGGCCTGCTGCTGGCGGTTATCCTCTTCTTCATTTTCAGGGACTGGACCAGCACCATCAGGGTTGAAAAAGAAAAGATCACTATAGCCGGCGTGTTCAGGGGCTTGTTTAACGATTACATTACGAACGACGGAATGGCAGCGCCCATCTCTACGGTTTTTCTCGATGCATATGAAGGAGGGAAAGTGGAAGAGATCCTCCTCGAAGAAGGAACTATGCTTCATAAAGGGGATGTCATCATCAGGCTTAGCAACAATGACATCAATCTGAATATCCTGAACAGCGAAGCCCAGCTTGCCGAAAAATCAAACTTCCTGAGGGAAGTCAGGATTCGCATGGAACAAGAGAAACATTCCCTGGAAAGGGAAGTTCTGAATGCCCGCTTTGACCTGATTGCAAAAAAAAGGACTTATGAACAGAATAAGGAATTATACAAGGATCAGCTGATCTCCAGGGACGAATTTTTACGATCGGATGAAGCATACCAGCTTGCTGATAAAACCCAGGAACTTGTTCTTCTTCGCCAGAAACAGGATTCTTCCTTCAGGTCACTCCAGATAGAACAGATCAGCGAGAACCTTAAAAACATGCAGTTGAACCTCAGCCTGGTTAAGCAGCAGCAGGATTACCTGAGCGTGAAATCCCCTGTCGACGGACAGCTTGGCAGCCTCATGGTCGAGATTGGCCAGTCCATTCCCCGGGGTTTCAGGATAGGGCAGATCAACATACTGACTTCATACAAGATTGAAGCCAGCGTGGATGAACATTACATCGACCGCATCAGGACAGGCCTTAGCGCTTTTATTGAAAGGCCGAACGACACCCTTCCTCTCGAGATCAAGAAGGTTTACCCGGAAGTCAGGAACGGAAGGTTTAAGATTGACCTTGTGTTTACGGGCAAGCTGCCTGAGAATATCAGGATTGGCCAGTCTTATTTTATCAAATTGAAACTGGGACAGGCGGTTGAAGCCACACAGATCCCCCAGGGAGGGTTTTACCAGGCGACAGGCGGACAATGGATTTTTGTCCTGGATAAGAGCGGGCAGTTCGCAGTCAAGAGAAATATCAGGATAGGCAGGAAAAATCCCCAGTATTATGAAGTCCTGGACGGGCTGGCAGCAGGAGAGCAGGTCATAGTATCGGATTACACCATCTTCGGCAATAATGACAAGGTTGAACTGAAATAATATTCACCCCATGATCAAAAGTTATTTAAAAACCGCTGTCGCCCATCTTATCAGGAATAAAACCTATTCTATTATAAGCATCCTGAGCCTGACCATAGGGCTGGCGGTCAGCATACTGCTTTTATTATACGTCAGGATTGAGTTGAGTTTCGACAGATTCAATAAAAACGCAGACAATATTTACAGGTTGTGCAATCCTGAACACCCTTATCAATCTCCTCAGACCGCGAAATACCTGGCAGATAATATTCCGGAAATAAGAGGCTATACCAGGATTTTACCCCGGCCAAATGAAATAGTCGGATTTAAAGAAAAGCGGTTTAAAGAGACCCGGGTTGCATATACCGATGCAGCTTTCTTCAATATTTTCTCTTTTAAGTTAAGGCAGGGAAACCCGGAAAACGCTTTACTTCTGCCATTAACCGTCGTAATTTCTGAAAAAACCGCGCATAAATATTTTGGAAACGAAGACCCGATAGGCAAGGTACTGAAATTGAACAACGAATCCAATTACACCATAACAGGAGTAATGGATGACATGCCGGGAAATTCACATTTCCGTTTCGACATGATCCTGACCCTTTCAGGCACCGACAAAGAAGAAGGAATGGACAACTGGGGGTGGCAGAACTTCATGGTCTATTTTCTGTTCCCTGACCACTTCTCCAAAACTGTAGTGGAGACAAAATGCAACAGCTTAATGAAAACCGTTAAAGACCCGAATAATCTTCCTTCTGAATATTCCCTGCAACAACTGAAAGACATCCATTTGTACTCTTCTCATTTTAAAACTGACATCCAGCCCCAGAACAGCATTTTGTACGTCCTGATTTTTTCAGCAATAGCTTTCCTGGTCCTGCTTATTTCCTGTTTCAATTATATCAACCTGTTTACTGCCAGTGCATCCACAAGGGTGGTGGAAATCGGTATGAGAAAAGCTTGCGGAGCGTCACGCAAACAGCTCGCAGCACAATATATTTTCGAATCTTTTGTAATGGTTGCTGTCTCGTTCATTCTGTCACTTCTTCTTGTAGTTCTTAGTTTGCCTGTTTTCAATGAGCTTTCAGGGAAAGACCTGTCAATCCTGGCACTGATCGACGCAAAAACAATCTGGGGAATTCTCGGGATTCTTCTGCTCGTGGGAGTTCTCGCAGGATGGTATCCCGCTTTTGTGCTCTCATCGTATAATCCCATCAGGGTGTTTCAATCATCCAAAAACACAAGGGAGCAGAAATTTCAATTCAGGAAGATCCTGGTTGGCGCCCAATTTACTATCGTAATTGCCCTGATAACAATTTCAATAGTAATGTTCCGGCAGATAAGGTTCCTGCAGTACGGAAACCTGGGATTCGACAAGGAATATGTCCTGGTATCCCAGGTTGGGAGCTTTGGGAATGAAGGAAAATACCTGGCCCTGAAGCGGGCGCTTCTTGACCAGGCTTCAGTTCTCAGCGTTTCGGCCGCCAGTCGTGTCCCTTCAGAAGGCCTGAACAATATGGGAGGGGTCAAACCCCAGGGACAAAAAACCGCTACCCAGATTCCCTATGTCCATGTTCATTTCGATTATTTTAACACATTGAACATCAAAGCTGTAAAAGGACGGTTATTCTCAAATGCATATAAAACAGATACCAGCCAGGCCCTGATCTTGAATGAAGCTGCCGTGAAAAGCCTGGGAATACAGGGAGATCCAATCGGGCAGAACATAAAATGCAACTGGCCAAAGTCTGAGAGGAAGATTGTAGGAATTGTCGGCGATTTTCATTTCGAATCCCTGTATGAAAAGATAAAGCCTGCTGTTTTTGTGATTGATTTCAATGAATGCGGGGAGCTTATGGTCAAAGTGCAGCCTTCAAATGCATCAAACACTATCCAAAAAATAACAGAGATCTGTAAGACCATTTACCCCGACCAGGTATTTGATTTTCATTTGTTGGACACTCAGCTGGACCAGCTCTATCAATCCGATGAAAAAAGGTTCCACCTGATGGGATATTTTACAGTGCTGGCCATTGTTCTTGCCTGCATGGGATTGTTTGCAGTGGCTTCCTTCATCATAACAAGCCGCACGAAAGAAATAGGGATAAGGAAAGTCAACGGTGCAACAGTTGCGGAAATCATGCAGATGCTGAATCTTAGTTTTATAAAATGGATAGGTATCGCATTTGTAATTGCAAGTCCGGTTGCCTGGTATGTCATGTCAAGATGGCTTCAGGGTTTTGCATACCGGATAAGTTTTTCGTGGTGGATTTTTGCATTGACAGGATTAATCAGCTACCTGATAACCATGATTACCATCGGGTTCCAGTCGTACATGGCTGCAACGGCAAACCCGGTGAAAACGTTGAAAACTGAATAGACATTTTGAAAACCAGATACCAGAGACAAGACCAACATGAATGATCTGAAATTTGTCCTGAGGATACTGAAACGCAACCCGGTCATGCTTATTACAAACGTGGCGGGGCTTGCAGTGGCATTGTCCACCGTGATCTTCACACTCACATACCTCCGCTATGAGCTGAGTTATGACAGGCATTTTAAAACCAGTGACAGGGTTGTAAGGCTGTATTGCAAGGTTACAGACAATACGAGAACCGAAGTATATGGCATCTCCCTGCGCAAGGCATATACACAGCTCCCCGGGAAAGTTCCTGAAATTGAGTCAGCCGTTCAGTTGTACGGATTTAGCCAAACATCCGTACAAAACAAAGAAAACAAAATACAAAAAATCAGGATGTTCTATGCTGATCCTGAATTTTTCAAGGTATTCGGACTTACCCTGAATGCAGGCGATGAAAAAACAGCCCTGCTTGGGAAAAAAACTGCAGTGATCACGACTTCTCTTGCCCAAAAGCTGTTCCACACGGCCAACTGCATCGGAAAAGAAATTGAAGCGGACGGAGAACATCTTATGATTAGCGGGGTAATAAATGAAATTCCGAAAAACTCACACCTGAGCTTTGATCTCTTGGTTTCCCTTTCAACTCTCAATATGCACTGGCTTTCTTCGTCTCTCGAATTTCAAACGTACTACTTACTTAAGCCGAATATTGATTCAAAAGCTGCATGCGCTAAAATTGCCAATGCATATAATTCACTTATGCAGGATTGGGCCAGGACATTTTACGCAAAGGTGCAATCGGGGGTTGAGCCTTTGACCGATCTGTACCTTCATTCTGTCGCAAAGGACTATCTCCCGGCCCATGGGAGCACGAAGCAAATGCTGATCGTAGGATTGATCGCCTTGTTTGTCCTTCTCACGGCATTGCTCAGCTATATTAACCTGTTTATTATCCAGGGAGAGAAACGCATTACCGAAATTTCAACCCGCACCATGTTCGGAGCCACAAAGGCAAGCATCGCCAAACTGTTTTTCCTGGAAACACTCATTGTTTTTCTTTTTTCAGCCATAATAGCATTCCTGGTCATTTATAAATCGATGCCATTCCTTTCGGCCTTGTTGCAGTCGAAAGTTGATCTTTCGGATTTGTTTTCTGAGGGAGGCATCATTTCCTGTTTTATGCTGCTGGCCTTGCTCCTTGTAATTACATCCGGTTATCCAGTGCTCTATCTCTCGAGGATGAAATACGCATTGGGATTGAGGGGAAAAATTTCAAGCACGGGAAACAACAACTGGCTTTCTGGAGCCTCGGTGTTAGTGCAGTTTACGGTAGCCTCCTTTTTCATAAGCTGTGTCGTCATTATCTTCTCGCAACTCGCTCACATGCACGATGTACCCATGGGGTTCAACAGGAATAATGTCATCACGTTCAGCGATTGCAGCATGCCCCTTACAAGGAAATATGAAAGTCTCAAAACTGAATTGCTGAAATTCCCTTTCGTTACTGCTGTTTGCGGAGGGGAACACTTCATGGGCGGAGGATGCAGCGGACAGTACATAAGGACCCTTACCGACGGGGAAAACAGCAACAAAGCCATCAATGAATACCGCGAAAAACCGGGTTTCGGAGAGCTCATGCAATTTGAACTTGTTGACGGGCGGTTTTTTCGACAGTCCATGGCCGACAGCCAGGCTGTGGTTTTAAATGAAGCAGCGACAAGGTACCTGGGGATAGAGCCCAAAGCAGGGCAAACAATTCTTTACAAGGATCAACGGGCGGAAGTTATTGGCATTGTAAAGGATTTTTATTACATGAGCAATCCGGGCGAACCCATTGCCCCGCTTGTTATCACGAACTGTTTCTGGGGAACTCCTAACATATACATCCGCAGTAATAATCCCATGACGGAAACACAACTGATGCAGGTCAAATCTGTTTTCCGCCGCTTTGATGAAAATTATATTTTCAACTCTCATTTGCTGGCGGACATCTTTGACGGGATGTACAGAAAGGAAAACCGGCTTGCTGAAATGGTTTTCATCGGAGGGGCCGAAGTGGTTTTCATCAGCCTGATCAGCTTGCTGGCCCTGACGGTTCTTAAGATCTCCCGCCGTACAAGGGAGATCGGGATCCGCAAAGTGAACGGGAGTTCGGTGATCCGGATCATCGCCGTTTTGTTCAAGGACATCCTGATCATTGTGGTCGTTGCAATTCTCATTGCTTCAGCGGGAAGCTATATTGTCATGAGCCGATGGCTTGCCGACTATGTGCAGCGCATCAACTTGCACCCGGGATATTTTTTAATCAGCGCCCTGTTTGTGTTTGCCATCGCCATCCTCGCCACCACCTGGCAGGCATGGAAGGCTGCAACCCAGAACCCGGTGACAGCATTGAAGCATGAATGAGAAAATTAAATTAAAAAATGAAGTATCTGCTTACAACCATTATCCGGAATTTCACACGAAAACCAGTTACCAACCTGATCAACCTGGCTGGAATGGCCGTTAGTCTTGCCCTGGTCATAATTCTGTCTGTTTATTCATACAGTGAACTAACTACCGATAACTACCATAAAAATGGAGACAGGGTCTATTTTTATGTTGACCTGAAGAAAGGGAGTTATACACCCGCACTCCTCAAAGAGAATATCGACATGAGTGTCCCGGGTGTGGAATCAACTGTAAGGATGGCCGATGCCTGGGAAGCTCCTGTATTCCAGGCTGCAAATAATGAACCGGTAACTTCAGATATTCTGTTTGCCGATGAAGATTTTTTCAAGCTATTCACCTACACCCCGGTGGAAGGAAATCTTGAATCTGCCCTGAAAGAACCCATGTCGGTGGTGATTACGAAGTCTCTTTCTGAAAAGCTTTTTGGGCGCAAACCTGCTGTTGGCCAGACCATGAAGATGAACAATACCCACCTGCTTACCATAAGGGCCGTGATCGAAGAGCCCAAAGCAAATTCGTGTATTTCGTTCAGCGCAATTTCTTCAGTCAGAACACGCAAGCTTGTACTTTCCAATGAAGGTGAGTTTAAGGAATGGGGATGGTGCAATTACCAGACATGTTTACTGTTAAAAAAAGGGACCAATCCTGATGAAACAGCAAAAAAGATTACGGCTTGTTTCCCAAAAGAATTCCAAAAAGATTATAGTAATGCAAAATTGATGCCGTTACAACAGGTTTATTTATCTAAACTTGACATTTTCGGCAACAAGTATCTTCGTCACGGGGATAAACGGAAGATCATGATCCTCGTTTTGGTGGCCGTTCTGGTACTGATGATTGCCCTTGTCAATTTTATCAATATTTCCTCCTCACAATGGTTGGACAAAATCAAGCAGACAGGCGTAATGAAGATCATGGGCGCAAAACCGTCAACAATTCTCATCAATGTCTTGTCAGAGGCTTTCCTCTTGTTCCTGATGGCTCTTTTTATTGCGATCATGATCGTAATTCTCATCAACCCGTTTATTCAGAACTACACGGGTGTCAGATTCAATCCTCAATTCATTTACGCTCCGGGCTTTTTAATCATTTCAATTGTCGGGGTATTCTTTCTGAGTATTCTTTTCAGTATCATTCCCGCTATGCGGATTTCCGCCTCAAATGCTATCGACAACCTGAAAAAAACCGTGGTGGCGCCTGCTGCGAATCAGCTATTCAGTGGAGTTCTCGTTACCACTCAGTTTGTAATTGCCATTGTATTATTGGCTTTTACTGTCCTTGTGCAAAAGCAAGTCAATTTTGGGAGTAACAACCTGGGGTTTAACCAGGATAATATCATTGGAATAAAACTAACTCCCCAGTTGAATGCAAAAAAAGAGGTGCTGAAACAATTGCTTCAAAAGAAACCGATCGTTGAAAAAATATCCTTTACACAATATTACCCGGGCAAACCCATATCGCATTGGGGAATGAATACCCCGGTCAATGGAGAAAAAAAGGAACTTAATTTTGACCTGTTTAATGCTGATCCCGCCTTTCCCGGAATGTTAGGATTGCAACTTACCATGGGACGGTTTTATTCTGAAATGCTTAAAACCGACGCAAGAAAAATTATCGTGAATGAAACCTTTCTTCGCGAGAATAAGATCGACAACCCCATAGGAGTTAAATTTTTCGTTGGAATGGGAATGGATGGCGGTCTTGTAGAAATTACAGGTGTTGTAAAAGATTTTCGCTACAAACCGGTCAATGAACCTGTCTCCCCCCTGGTCATTGAAAACGGGTCTGATGCTTCCTATTGTCTGGCAAGCTTGCATACCAGCAATTTTAATTCATTACATCAAACCATTCATGAGATACATGATCTGGCATCAGGTCTTTCCCCCTCTTTCCCGATCGAAGTAAGCTTTTTCGATCAGGCAGTTCAGAATATGTACAAATCAGAAATTTTATTCCAGAGAACCTTTTCGTTGTTTGCGGGTTGTGCCATCGTAATTTGCTGCATGGGCATTTTAGCCATGTCCCTGTTTGGTTGTCAGCGAAAGGTAAAAGAAATCGGTATCCGTAAAATTAATGGTGCCGGAACATGGGAAGTAATACTTATGCTGAATAAAGATTTTATGAAGTGGGTAGCCATCGCATTTGTCATTGCCACCCCTGTTGCATATTATATTATGCAAAAATGGCTGGAAGCCTTTGCTTATAAAACCGGATTGAGCTGGTGGATATTTGCGGCTGCCGGATTCACGGTATTTCTAATCGTATGCATCACCGTTACCTCACAAAGCTGGAGGACAGCTTCGTGCAATCCGGTTGAATCGATCAGACATGAGTAAAAGATCTCTTAATTCACATTAAGTCAATAAACAGTGAACAGATACCCTTTTATTTTGCTGACCAACATATTGATAATGTTGCTTACTGCCTGCAGCGGAAATCGCTTGAAAACCGATGAAAAAAAATTAGCAGCAGAGATTCTTCTCCAGGAAAAAGAGGAGACCGAAAGGGAAGTGAGGGAAAAACCGCTTAGGGATACGCTTAAAAAACTGCCGCCGGGTTTCCGCTTCAAAGAGATGCGCTCAGCCGACCCATCAAAACCGCCGGTGGTGATAGACATTGCCGGAAGCCTGGACAATATAAAGGAGTTTAAACTATCGGATGTCGCTTCAAAGATTACCTACATCCGGATGCAGAAAGTTCCCGATACCGGCTTTTCAAGGACGATGAAGTTCAAGTATTACCTGATGGATAAGAACATTGTCGCAGTAAATCCTTCCGGGATCCTTCTCTACACAAGGGATGGAAAATACCTGAGCACTGTTGTGAAAAATGAATTTACCGGGATCGAGGTGACGGAGTCCGGGATTATTGTAAGGGGGGATAACACATTCATTGGAGGAGGATATACGGTTTGGGCACAGGGTAATATGCTTTATTATAAATACCGCAATTCACTTACCGGGCAGTCATACATCATGGAATACGATTGTTCCCAGGTCCCAATCAGCCTTAAAACTGACTTTGATCCTGAAAAACCCCGTCAGGTAAGGGCCCTTGGCGATATTGCAGTTAACCTCAACCCAGGTATCAAAAAACCTTCAATGCCGAAAGGGTCTGCAAACGGGATGTACAGCGCAGGGTATGAATTTTTTTATAAGGGAACGGGAACGATTTTACTCGACCATAACACCTATGCCAAACCACTGGGCAGT
Organism: uncultured Bacteroidales bacterium; assembly: GCA_903837605.1. Classification (GTDB taxonomy): domain Bacteria; phylum Bacteroidota; class Bacteroidia; order Bacteroidales; family FEN-979; genus CAIRDP01. The sequence continues at coordinate 271,547 of CAILVF010000087.1, forward strand.
GAATTCACGCCGGGTGGAAAATACATGATGGGCATCTTCGATAAGAAGGGAGATACCCTGGCCACATTTACACAATTTGAAAAACTGGAAACTTTTTCAAAATCCGTTATGCGGGGCACGGACCAGGGAACTCAATATGAAAACAAGGGGAAACTGTTTTTCCGCAATGCTTTCAATGATACCGTTTTCCAGGTAATACCGCCGAACCGGATGTTACCGGTATATGTTCTGAACCTTGGAAAGCACAAGCTTTTAAAAAAGGAAGGCCTGGATCCGGATTTCGATCTTTCCGGAAAAATCATTCCTGAAACATGGGCCGAGACAAGAAATTTTGTGTTCCTGTCTTTTTCGAAAGACAGTTACGACTGTTACAATACCAGGAAAAGCAAACAATTGAAACAATACTTTGCCGTATATGAAAAATCAAACCGTAAGCTTTTTATTGTCAAAGGAGATCCGCATAACTATGATGAGGAGATACTGAGGAACGACATTGACGGCGGAATACCTGTATGGCCTTCCTCCTACATGACAGGCAGCAACGGTGAAATTCTGATATCCCTTAAGGGAAAGGAACTTAAAGAAAGGGTGAAATCTGATCAGTTCAAACGATCTGCCGCCCCTGCCTCTAAAAAAAATGAACTGTTAAAACTTGCCGCCTCTGTGGCCAATTCGGAAGATATCCTGATGATCGTAGAATAAACATTGGAAACATGAACTGGAAACTGAAAATACTGATCCGGAATTTTGTTAAAAAACCTGTTTACTCCTTCATCACCTTCCTGGGGTTTACAATAGGGGTGATGGCCAGTCTTCTGATTTATTTATGGGTTATCAATGAACTCAGTTACGAAAAATTCCATCCTGCTTATGACAGGATCTACAGGGTGCTGACCCTTGCAAGGGAGGGAGACGAAATTGTGAAATCAGCTGGTTGTTACCGCCCTTTGGCCAAAGCCATGAAAGCTGCATTTCCCCAGATTGAAAAAGCAACTTACCTGAGCTTTGATTCCGAAGATTCTCCTCTCTCGGTTGAAAAAGGAGGAGATAAAATTGAAGCCCGCGGGATGAGCACCAATGATGATTTCTTTTCTGTTTTCGGCGGATTTAAATTCATCGAAGGCAGCCCGGAGAAAGCCTTTGCAGACCCATCCAACATTGTTCTTTCAGAGGATGTTGCAAAAAAACTTTTCGGAAACAAACCGGCACTTGGCAAAAACATCATCAGCGATAAATACACTAAAGAAGTGTACACGGTAAGCGGCGTAGTCAGGATCCCGCGCCAGGGCCATATAGATTTCGGGTATATCCTTCCTGAAAGGAGCAGTCGTTATGCCAGGCTTGCCAATGACTGGGGTGACAAGGCATATGTTCACGTGTACATCAGGCTTGCCGAAAACGCAGTTGTGGATGCGAAATTCCTGGATGCGATCACCAATTTTCCCAGTCATATTTCCAGGTTCCATGATAAACTTCTCTTTCAACTCCTGACAGATATTCATCTTCATACCGATTACCCGACGTACATCTTTGATAAAAACATCAGCAGTTACAAGTATGTTTTAATATTTTCCTCCCTCGCTGTCCTGATCCTCCTGATGGCAGCCCTGAATTTTTCGGTGTTGTCGGTTGCAAGGTCTTCGGAACGCTCGACAGAGATCGGGCTTAAAAAAGTATGCGGAGCCGAACGGAAGGAGATCACCTTGCAGTTCATGGCTGAATCGATTCTGCAGACAATGGGAGCCGCGCTGCTGGCCCTCTTCCTGGTCTGGCTGATACTTCCCTGGTATAATGGATTTACGGGACAGGATCTCAGCCTCGGTTTTTCCCCGGGATTCATCTGCAGCTTGTTCTTGTTAACTATGCTGGCCGGGATCCTTGCGGGCCTTTATCCGTCGCTTTACCTTTCGTCATTAAAACCTCTGAATATTTTCAGGGGTGGGAGCCCTACAGGATCAAAAGAAGGATTTACGAGCTTGCTGGTTGTTTTCCAGTTCAGCATAGCTGCATTTTTCATAATCGCGGCGACGGTCTTCGTAAAGCAGCTCAATTACATCAACGGGAAGGACCTGGGATTCGACAGGAACAACATCGTGGTTATCCCCACAGGCCTTTGGTATGAAAACAAAACCTTTAAAAATGAACTGCTCCGGAACCCCGAGATCCTGAGTGTTTCAGCCACAACATATGCCCCGGTTGATTTTGGCTGGCAGGAAATCTTTGCGGTCAGTCATGGGAACCGTATCGACAGTTTAAGGGCTTCCATGCTGTGGGTGGATGAGGATTTCGCAAAGACATACCGGCTGAAGGTAACCAAAGGACAGTTCCTGCAAATGAATTATGAAGCTTTCTGGAAAACCATTGAAAAAGATACCGTTGGGAAATCCAAAAACCGGAACAGCTTTTCTTTCCCCGTCGTCATCAATGAAACAGCCGAAAAAGCCCTCAGGTTTGAAAACCCCATCGGGCAAAAAATAGGTGAATATGTAATCGTTGGCGTTGTAAAAGACTTTCATTTCCGTCCCCTGCAATATGGGATAGGGCCGCTTATCATGACCAACGATCCGCAAAACATCATGACCATGAATGTCAGGATCTCAGGGAAAAACAAAGCTGAAACAATTAGATTCATCAGCGAGACATACAGGAAGAACAGGGATTCCAGGAGTTTTTCGTACAATTATTTCGATGACCTGATGTCGCAGAAATACCGTGACGAGATCCGCTTGCGGAACCTTACGCTGGTGTTTTCATTCTTTGCAATCATCATCTCCATGCTTGGAATATTGGGGATGGCGGTATATTCATGCGAAAGGCGAACCAGGGAGATCGGCATCCGAAAGGCAAACGGGGCATCCTCACTCCAGATCCTTTTCATGCTGAATGCGGATTTCCTGAAATGGATAGCCATTGCGGTGCTCATTGCAAGTCCTGTTGCATGGATTGTCCTGAACCGCTGGCTTGAGGGATTTGCTTACAGGACAGCCCTGAGCTGGTGGATCTTTTTTCTTGCAGCCTTCCTGTCGATGGCGGTTGCCATACTGGCGATAAGCTGGCAAACCATCAGGATTTCCACAGGAAACCCCGTCAATGCCCTGAGAAATGAATAGAACAATTTAACCTGCATTATCAACGATATGTTCAAACACATTGTAAAAATCACGTTGAGAAATTACAGGAAAAACCTGTTGTTTACCCTGATTATCGTGTTCGGGCTTGCAATCAGCATGTCCACTATCCTGGTCATCACCCGGTATGTGATAAAGGAATACAGCACCGATAAATTCCACAAAGAATACAGCAATATTTTCCTGGTAATGAATATCAGTTCTTCTGAAACCTCCTCTTCAGTGACCCAGGACTGGGCAGAAAGGATCATGGGAGGATTCCCGGAGGTAAAAGAGGCTTGCCGAATCGACCGTATCGAATTCAACATCCTCCGTCAACCAGGGGCGGTCAGGCTGAACCAGGTGTTATCCACCGATCCCTCCTTTTTCAGGATCTTCTCCTTCCAGGTCATCAAAGGAAATGCTGCAAACCCATTACCCGATCCCAATTCCATCGTCCTTTCGGAAAGCACTGCCATAAAACTTTTCGGGAATGAGGACCCGCTCGGGAAGGTGATAAAGACAAAACTCGATAATGCCGAAAACCTCTTGACGGTCACAGCTGTAACCAAAGACCCCCCTTCAGATTCCAGGATACAGTTCGAGGCCCTGGTTTCCTTTGAGAGCAAGTCTTTTCATTTCCGCATGATGTCAATTAGCAGCCGGGAAACAGGGACTTACAAAGTAAGTTATATGTGCGACACCTACCTGCTGATCCATGAAAAAGCCAATATTCCGTTGATGGATAACAGGCTGAAAAAGGAATCCCTGAGGGAGCAAAAAGGAGGTGGATATTTTTCATACCTGAAGTTCCAGCCATATTCAGACCTCTATTTCAGTAAAACCAGCACCGACAGTTTCAAACACGGTGATAAAACCATGCTCTTCGTTTTCATCTCGCTAGCCTTTCTGCTGATACTTCTGGCCTGCATCAACTATATCAATTTAACCACCATAAAAGCCTTCTCACGCAGCAGGGAAATCGGGTATAAAAAGGTATCCGGGGCTACACGAGGTTCGCTTACCGCACAGTTTCTCTTTGAATCGGTGGGCTTGTCGGCAATCGCATTTATCCTTTCGATTTTCCTTTCAAAATACATGGCCCTTGAGTTCGGAAGGCTGGTCAACAGTACGGTTGACGTTTCATGGTTTTTCAGATTCCCCCAGATCTTATGGGTTCTGCTCTTTTCAGTCGTACTTGGCCTGGTTTCAGGGTATTATCCCGCCATGTACCTATCACGGGTAAGGACATCCGAACTCTTCAAAGGAAAAAGCCTGGCATCAGGGCATGTCCTCTTATTGCCCAGGAACCTTTTCATCTTCCAGTTTACCATCGCCATTGCACTCATCATTTCCGCCATGATCATTGAAAAGCAACTGGATTTTGTGAATCACAAGGACCTGGGGTTTGAAAAAACTAACATGCTGCACCTATCCATTCCTTCCGATATCAAACCATTTGCACTTAAGGACGAATTGCTGAAAAGCCCTGGGATTGCCGATGTCACCCTTTCCTATGGTACCCCCGCCAGCCTGCCTGCCACCGACGGGAAATACTGGTTTCTTTCGGTTGACACTTCTTTCATTCCCACCTTTCGGATAAACCTGCTTCAGGGCCGGAACTTTTCGCCGGGTGATAAAAATGTATGCCTGGTCAATGAAACCTTCATGAGAGAAAACAAATGGGATGATTACAGGGGAAAACAGGCCGGCAACAATGAGATCATAGGTATTGTAAAGGATTTCCATACCAGCTCATTGTATGAGAAGATCGTTCCGGTTGAAATAGATTTCAATACCTCTTTCCTGCCTGATATGACCATCAGGATGAACGGCGGCAATATCGAAGGCACTCTTGATTTCATCAAAGCGGCATGGAAAAAAATGGCCCCCTATAGTCCTATGGAATATTACTTTTATGACGACTGGGTTGGAAGACAATATAAGAATGATGAGGCTTTTGCAAAACTGATATCCGTCTTTACCTTCATCGCCATTCTGATCTCATGCCTGGGTTTATTCGGGTTGCTGGCCTACCTCATTGAAAGGAGGGCAAGGGAAATAGGCATACGCAAGATCAACGGAGCCAGGATTATTGAAATAATGGTTATGCTCAATAAGGGCTTTGCAATATGGGTTGGTGTTTCTTTTCTCCTGGCCACACCTATCGCATGGTTTGTAATGCATAAATGGCTTGAGAATTTTGCTTATAAAACGAAACTCGACTGGTGGTTCTTTGTTCTTGCAGGGCTTATTGCCCTAGGGATTGCCCTGCTGACCGTAAGCTGGAAAAGCTGGTTCGCAGCAAGCCGCAACCCCGCTGAAGTCATCAGGGAGGAGTGAGGGGAATAGTTCCTGGTACCCGGCCATCCCAGGGATATTCAAAAGAAATGAATTATCATAGTTTCGCCAGTTGCTGATAATCATACACCAGTAAGGCATCCCCATGCCTGATATAAAGTCTTCCCCCTGCCAGGAGGGGATGCGAAAAATGTTCTTTGGTCCCCCTGGTTATTTTAAATGATCTGTCAAGGATCATTTTACCCTGGTTGATCCTTACAAGGCCTATACCACCGGTCTGGCTGTAGATCACCAGGCCTTCACCTGCCTGTACAATGGATCCTGTTTTAAAGAGCAGGGAATCAACATTCTTTCCTGTAAGTGCGTCAACACCCATCCATAATGGCTTGCTTTTTGAAGATCCGTACAGGAAATTGTCAATCATAATAAACCCGCCAAAGCAGGTATTGAATTCATCATTGGACCAGATTTTTTTTAACTGAGTGCCGTCTTGTGATAGTTCAAATTTAGCGGCGCCATTCCCACCACCGGCGACCATATATAAGAACCCTTCCGAATAGATAGGACTGTTACAGGGGGCATCACCTTTTATTGATAAATCATAGGTCCATAGTAATTCACCGGTACCTGCATCCAATCCAATCATCGCCAGCTCGGAAAAAGCCACCATCAGGTTTCGTTCATGGTGACGGAAGAACAGGGGAGCGGTATATCCCGGAGTTTCCCCGTCTCCTGCTGATTTCCAGATGATCTTTCCCGTAAACCTGTTCAGGCATGCAATATTTGTATCCGGCCCTCCAGGAAGACAGTAAATCTTGTCCCTCTCAACAACGACCTGTGTCGAATAGCCAAATACTGCGTTTACGCCGTGCAGGTCACGGATCATATTGACAGCCCATTGTTTTTGCCCGTTTTTCGCGTTAAAACAGGCAATATCACCCATGCCGGAACACGTATAGATCATGCTGTCAATGACGGTGGGCGATGCCCTTGATCCCGGGTAATTTGCCGACCATTCATTGCCATATTCTGTTTTCCATAACAACGTTCCATTGAAATCGTAAGAAAACAAATATCCTTTTCCTTCCCGTTCACCGGTAACAACTATCCTGTCGGAGGTAACAGCAGGTGTACTGTACCCATTTCCAAGTCCTTCTATAGTAAGCAAGGGAACCGGGTTTATTTCTTTTACCCCTGAAGCAACATTGGTTATAATAAATAATGCGATCAGAAAGAATACCGGATACAGTCTTTTTTTGAGATTCATTATTTTTTCAGGAATTTTTCAATATTTTCTTTCAATTCCGTAGGATCCTGCACGCCGTTCATGATGACATTTTCATCCTCCTTTTCTCTGTAAAAAACGGTCGACGGTACAGAAATGGCTAAATGACCAGGGGTGACTTCACCCAGGAAGACTTTCCGTTTTAAAACTTTGTCACTCTTGAAATACACGGAATCGACCTCCGGGTTAATTTTTACCGCAATGAAATTTTCATTGATCAGCGGCATCACTTCTTTGCTGGTGAACACTTTTTTGTCCATCCGCTGACATTTGTCACACCAGTTGACATAGACAAAAATCAATATCGGTTTATTCTCATGCCTGGCTATTTCAAGTCCTTCAGTCAACGAATGCCACTTGATTGCATCCGGATCTTTGAAAGAGAACAAAAGAAGGGAAATGAGTAAGAAGAAGATTGCTTTTTTCATGTTGTTTGGCATTAAATATTAGTATTAATGGTTATTTCTGTTCATTTAGTTTTACTGAATTCAATAACATGACCGGATTTCCATGAACCGGAAGCATCCTGAAACCAACTATCGGTCATACTGCCGTCAGGAGAAAACTCAATAGTATTTTTATAATCAAACGTCTTACTGCGTATCGTTGTTTGCCCTTTTATGGTAATCTTCCCTTCCTCAAAGCCGACTTCCCCTTTCATTGCGCCTCCCCTGTTGCTGACGGAGAAGAACAATACTTTATCCGTTCCGTCCTCCAGGTAAAAATAGCCTTCCTCGAAATACTTCAATCCGGTATTGGAATTTGAAAATTTCACAACCTCTCCATTCCATATGGATTCATAACGGCGGATGACTTTCGTTGATGATTTGCCGTCGGGGGACTTATAATCGGCTAGCCAGCCGTTTACGATAAGCGGCTTCAGGAATTTTAGTTTTTCATTAAGCATAACTTCTTGGTAAGCGGTTGCTCCATCCAGCCAGTGCATGAGGTTCAACGCAAACTGGGCATTCTGAGGAGCCAGTTCTGAATTGAAACCGACTCTGAAATTACCGTTTACAAGCTGGGCCGTGAACATGGCTGCCTCTCCGAATACGGCAACTTTTCCTTTGCCAAAACTCAGGATGGCGCCTTGCTGGCAGCCCATTAATTTTTGCTGCTTTGTTGTGGGGTTAAAACGCCAGGCGGTATCGGGTTGAAATGAGATGTTTTCATCCAGGAAACTCAGGACCCTCATGGAATGTTCGGGCACTTTAAGCGCCGAGCCGGTGAATGTTACTACTGAATCAATTTTCTCATACTCCTTAAGCCCCCTCGTAACCGGCGAATCCTGTAAGGTCCCGTTTTGATGCGAAAAGACAGAGGGTGGCCAGAATCCTGCTCCTGTCATTGCAAACCCGTTGATAAACTCAAATCCGAATGCTTTGCCCAGATCCGTAGCCGCTCCGGCAAACGGCATATGGTCGGCAACCAGGAACAAGCTGCCCCCGTTTTCAACCCATTGTCTGATGATTTCAATTTCCTCATTGGTAAAAGCAGAAGGAGTGGGCAGGATCCAGTTATCCACGTTGACCACATTAAGCGAATTGACTATAACCAGTATGTTGCATTCTTTCAGTACTTCAGCGCCGGTTATCTTTTTGTCGAGGCTTTTTACCCGGTAGCCGTCCTGCTCCATCAGCCTTGCGAAAGGAAGAAAACCTCCGGTCCTGGTATGAAAATTATGATGAGCCTCATCTATAAGGATCACAGGGCCTTTTCCCTTTAAATAGGCAGGCTGATGTATGCTGAACCTGAATGAAGTATCAGGAACTTGTTGCGCATTCGATGTAAAGATTGAAATGCATTGAAACGTGAACATCAATACCAGGAATGATGTCGTTTTGCCTTTCAAAGACCTCTTGAATAGTTGGAGGATTGTCATAAATTCAGATTAATGTTACTCATTCAATAACGATTCCTGGTCAGTCAAACTTCACCAGGTTTTTGAAAAGGTCTTTCGATGAATTGATTTTATCGGCATTCCCATATACGCAGACCGCTTTCTGCTGAAGCATATCATTGATCATTTTTGCAAAGCCTTTGATATCTGCTGATTTTGTCGCAATGATGTCATCCCTGTCCTTCTGAATTTCCTTTGCAGTTCGTTTGGTAAAATAGTAATTCATCGCCGTTTCACCCTTCTGGACATTGGTTTGCGGCATGTCCAGCTGAGAGATGGTTCCAAGGATGTACCTTGTCATGGAGGTTTCGTCTGCTTCAAATTTATTCAGGAAATCAACCGTAGAGTTATACACATCGAAGGTTTCTTTAAGGTTCGGATCACGATATGAGGAAAAATACATCAAACCTGACGGTGATATGCTGGCAGATGCCCCGTAAGCGCCCCCCATAACGCGTATCCTCTGTCTCAGCCAATCCCTTGACAGGATAATATTGAGAACCCTCATTTTGCCGTCCCAGGCGTAGCCCAGTTTTTTATAATTATACCCTTCATATACGTATTGTACTTTTGATGCGGTTAGAATCCCTTCGTTCTTTTTTTCAAAGTTGAAAGACCATGTTTGGACAGGAGCCTGAGACCCGGGTAAAGTCTTCATAAAGATGGACAGTTCTTTATTAAAAGTTTCCAGTTCTTTGGTGCCGCAAGTGGCTGCCGCAAGAAGGTTTTCCTTTGCAAAAAGCAAAGCTGATGCTTTTTTCAGATTTGAAATTATTTTATCAGAATTCTTTTCAAAACCCTTTGTCAGGTCTGTAACAAACCAGTAATAATCAAGCCCGGTAGTTAGTTCATTTAACATCCCTGAATTGCTGTAATAGGAGGGTAAACGGGTTGCCGCCACCTGCGCCCCTTCCTGTTTTTTCGAAGCTTCCAGCTGGGATTGATGCCTTACAAGCAAAGTTTTTAATCGTGAAGTATCCGAAAAATCAGTACTATTAAGGATTTCGGAAGTCAGTTCAAATGTTTTTTTCAGCTTGTCACTCATGGCTGAAGACGCGACGACAAACTTGGGGATGAGGTTATTGTCGTCGGAGTTTTCAAGATAGGATTTCAATGTGGTATACAAGTTCCCGGTATTGATATTCATAGCTTTGTTCAGTTCGCCATAGGAATAATTTTTAGTATTTAAAGAACCCAGGAGGTTGGAAAGTAGTGAAACCCACGGGATCATTTCCTGGGGAACAGTCCGTATGTCAAAATACAGGGTTGTATAAATTATGCCATTGGTGAATTCATCATGAAACAATACAGGAATGCCGCTCACCTGGCTTGATGAAACACCATACCAGCTTGCTTTTGGATCGATATCTTTTAGTGTCAGCAATGGAATGCATGCCAGGGCCTCCTTACTGTCCTGGCGTTTCTGGAAAGCAACAAGATCCTGGGTTTCTTTTACAAGCGAAGCAACAGCGTCGGTGCTAAGGCCTGCCTTATAGGCTTTGAGCTGCTCCTCAACTTTTGCATTCTTCACCTTATCCAGACCAGGTTTGGGAACCAGTGTCAGCAGCACGGAATGGGTATTGCCAACGAAATACTTTTTGAGAATGGATTCAAAATAATTGCCGGTCAGGGCTTTTTTCACCTCAGCCAATGGCTTTTCATATTCGAGCCCCTGGAAGGGATTGCCGGCAAACAGCCAGCCTGGTTCGATCCAGCTTATGTATGAAATTCCTTTCTGGGCGTCGCTACCCTCACGCAGCCTGAATTCGGTACGGTTAATAACACCCTGGATTTCGCCTTTATCAAATCCTTTTACACTGACATCACGAATGGTATTCATCACTGTTTCCAGAAACCTTGCTTTATCGGAGGCATTTGCATTCTTTACAGTGATCTGGATTACATTCTGATGGTAATTGCTGACAGAAGCATTCACATCCTGCCCGATCCCGGCCTTTTGCAGTGCAAGCCTTACCGGGGCTGTTTCCTGGTTAACCAGCAGTTCGGTAATCATTCCCAGTGCCGTGGTCAGGGATTCATCGGTATTATAGCCTGCAACAAGACTCAGTGAAAGGAATGTCTGGTTTGCAGTATCTGCGCCTTCCATCACCGGGTAATAACCCCTGATATCCTTCATTGCTTTAAAGGGTTTCTGGTCAGGCAATGCTGGTTTGAAACCTGAGCGGGTAAATGTTGAAAGGTATTCCCTGTCTATAAACTCAAGTTCTTTATCGAGGTCGGCATTTCCGTATAGAAGAATATAAGAATTTTCGGGATGGTAATATTTTTTGTGGAAGGCGACAAATGCTTCCTGGGTAAGAGTTGGAATTGCTGCAGGAAGACCGCCCGATTCAAATCCATACCCGTTATCGGGGAAGAGGTTTTTATAGATCTGGTAGCTCAGCTCATCTTCCGGGTTTGAAAAAACACCTCTCATTTCGCCGTAAACCACTCCTTTGTATGTTATAGGATCATCTTTCCCGCCCAGGTCGTAATGCCATCCCTCCTGTTTCAGAATTCGGGGATCAGTATAGAGCAGGGGATGGAACACTGCATCGAGGTAAACATTCATCAGGTTGAAATAGTCCTTATCATTCATGCTTGCCACCGGGTAGGAAGTAAAGTCCTTACTGGTAAAAGCATTAATGAATGTTTTAAGGGATCCTTTGGCTAATACATCAAACGGGCTTTTAACAGGGAACTTTGTTGACCCGTTCAGGACTGAATGTTCCAGGATGTGAGGAGCCCCGTTGTCGGAATCGGGAATCGTCTTGAAAGAGATGTCAAACGTTTTATTCGGATCGTTTGCTGCTATTTTAAACAGCTTTGCCCCGCTTTTAACATGCTCGTAATAATAGCATTCAGCATTTACTTCTTTGACGAATCTTTTCTCGATAAGCTTGAAGCCATGAGTTACTGTTTGGCTTTGCATCGGAAGAGCAAAAGAAAAAATGGAGATTAGTGTCAGGAGAGATAACCTTGACAACAAGCGAAATAATTCCTTTTTTTTCATGGTGAAGTAGTTTTAAGAATATACATATTTTATGGTTTAATGTTTTGCAATTCCGGAGATATATATGAGATATGCTATCAAATACATAATCATTCCAGCAAGAAGTGCAATGGAATAGCCGAATGAAGAGGCTATGAGAATGATTCCGACCGAGCCTATAACCGAAGCGCTTCCGGTTACTGCGAAGGCCCAGTCGACCTGTGAGCTGATCTTTGCAGCTGCTTTGGGGAAAGGCATTCCCATAAAGTACCCTAATGGAGCGATCAGAATTGCGCTCAGGAACATCCTCGGGAACAGGTTCCAATCACCGAGTAAATAAAATAGTTGCCTGAAAAGAAAAACATCTGCCAGCAGCCATACGGCGATAAATATAAAGACCACATTCGGGGAAAACTTTTCAGAATGAAGGCTGCCAAGGCCGCTTGAGACAAGCATTATCATCAGGACCAAAGCGACACTGTAAATTGAAGATCCGATGAACAAAGTATATTTCTGTATCAGGATCACTTCAAGGATCATATAGCCCATCCCGATAAAAAAGAAATACAGCCAGGGAAGCAGTTTTAATTTCTCTCCTTTAAAAAGGTATGGCAGGAGGTTAAGCGGGATGATAAGGACAGCGCAGACAATGAGAATGATGAGCATGATCACCCGGCTTAAGGGGAATCCCGTGAATTCATACAATGGGATCTGGTCCAGGCCCGATAATTTGATGTTTCTGAGCAATCCCTGCTGGGCAATAAACGGACGGTCATCGGTACACGGGGAAATATCGACTTTGGCATTTATTGCCATTGTCCTCCATCCGAACCGGACTATGCGGTTGTACATATTGTTTTTATTATTCTCCGATGCAGGGTATAACAAATGGATCTCTTTATAATTCTCAGGTGTTAGTTTGCCAAATGCGTTTTCAATGGTTTCCCTGTCGAGCGGCCGTTTTGAAACAAGCAGGATTTTCCTGCGCATCCCCGGCAGGTTGTATACAGCGAAATGAGATTTCGGATCAGGGACTTTCAGCATGGTTAACGCATCCATCACTTCCGACACAAGCCGGGTTGCATAAAACTGGTGTTCTATTGATAAAAACCCGTTTGCGGATAAGGCTTTCCAGTAATCCATGAATGCTTCCGTTGTAAAGATGTAATTTTCGGCCAGGGCAAAGGAACCTGAAGCAAACGCAGCCCAGGAATTGGAACTCAGTGAATAGATGATATCGAAACGGTTTTCAAACTTCCTGATATAAGCCCTGGCATCTTCGGTGACTACTTTGACCCTGGGATCGTTATAAATATTTCCGGAAAAATCTTTCAGTTCCCCTTCTTTCATCAGGTAGTTTATATGGGGGATGACTTCCACGGCATGTATCTCCTTTGCATTATACTGCAATGCCTGCAGCACATCAGTCCCGCCGCCGGCACCGAGTGAAAGGAAACGGCATTCAGGAAATTTCCTGATCAGGTATCCGACATCGATGCCGAACTGGAATTTCAGGGAATCGGGTTTATTCCAGTTTCCGTCGAAGCGGTATACTGGCGTGTTAGCGATATTGTCGATGTTTATCGCCCTGGTGATGCTGTCACGTTCGTATATTTTAATCCTTGCAGTGGCATCCCAGTGCTTATAAACTATGGGGGAGGGCTCTTCACGCTTTTGCCCTGGTATTTCGCCGGATTTAAAGGAAACAACCAATCCGCCCAGTAAAATTATTGAAGGAAGGATCCTTATCCAGGAGGTTGAGAGAATAAAAGAAGCAAGCAAAACCGGGAAGGCACAAAACAGGAGTGTAGCTTCTGCACCCAAAGCGTTCATGACAAGGATAAAGCAGATCACACCCAGAGAGGCCCCGATAAAATCCCACATGTAAAGACGGGATATGTGAGAAGAATTGTTTTTTAGCAGGTGAGCAAGAGAGATCCCTCCGAAGAAATAACCTGATCCAAGAAGAATGATGGCAATGATCAGTTTGAGTATCATCATGCGGCTGGATACCAGCTTCGTAAAATCGAGGTCCAGTTTGAAAACCATGGGAACAGCAACCAGGATCATCATCCCGGTGAGACTAAGCCATACAGGCAGCAAACCGGGCCGGTTCATCCGAGGCAGCAGTTTAAAAAACAAGGCACCCAGGCCTAATCCAAGGACAGCCAGTGAAAGGACCAGGAAAGCAAAGGTGTAATAAAATTCAGCCGAGAAAAGCCTTGTCCAGAAGAGTTCGGTAGCGAGGATAGTAAGTGAGAGCAGGGCAATGCATAAGTACTTCTTATAGTTCATAAGTTCCGGAATTTCTCCAAATGTATTTCTCATCGCATTGTTGCCCTAATGTTTTCGGTGAAAAGGCTTAAACAGACGATATAGTTCAGGGAATAGTCCGGTAAGCATGTCTTGCAGAAGTATAATACGGTTTCATCGATGAACGGGTCATGGTTACCAATTACTTTTTCCGTTCCCTTATCCGACGGCTACATTTGCTAAGTTGTTTGTAATGTTAATTTGAGTCAGGATGAAGAAGAAACTGATATTGCTCGCATTTGCATTGCTTTTGATCTCTGAGAGTTATGCCCAGGAAGAAATAGCCCAGTGGAGAGGGCCGGAGCGGAATGGAAATTATCCTGAAAAAAATCTTCTCTCCTCCTGGCCCGCCGGAGGCCCCCCCCTGCTTTGGAAATATGACAGCCTGGGATCGGGATACTCATCGGCGGCCGTGACTGCAAGTCATGTATACACGGTGGGCATGAATGACAGCACCAGCTACCTGTTCTGTTTCGACTTAAAAGGGAAGTTGCTGTGGAAAAGCAGGCTGGGACACGACTGGACCGTTAACTGGCCGGGAACAAGGTCAAGCCCGCTTATCTATATCGATTTAGGTTATGTGCTGAACGGTGAAGGCATGCTCTATTGTTTTGACCTTGAAAAAGGAAAGATTGCCTGGCAAAAGGATATCAGGTCGGAATACGGAGCCAGGAGCCTCGAATTTGGCTATTGTGATAACCTGGTCGCAGACGGGGATAAATTATTTTGTTCTCCCGCCGGCCTGGAAACCACGGTTGTTGCCCTGAACCGGAAAACAGGCGACCTGATCTGGAAAAGTGAATCCCTGCACGACACCAATGTGTATTGTTCCCCTATCCTGATTGAAAGAGGGGGGAAGAAATTTTATATAAATCAGACAAGGAAAAGCTTATATTCAGTGGATGCAGAAAACGGCAGGATTGCCTGGACAGCCGGCCTCACCGGTAACTTTCACCCGAGCACGCCCCTGTTTTTCAACGGATGTCTTTTTGCAATTGACGGGGGAAAATCGGGGAGTTTCATGTTAAAGATCTCTGAAGACGGATACAGCTGTTCCGAAATCTGGAGGAATACCCGGTTGAATGTGGTACAGGGTCATGTTGTAATGCTGGGAGACTGCATTTTCGGTGTCTGTGACAGGAAAATAGTATGCATTGACTGGAAGAACGGAAATGAAATTTTCAATGACTCAGTAAAATCAAACATCCAGACTTTTATCGCTGCCGGTAATTGTATTTACTCATACAGTGACAAGGGGAGGATCGATCTGATTGAACCTGCCTCTTCCAGGCTACTTTACCGCGGTTCGTTTCAGTTGACGGGAGGTAGAAAGGAACATTGTTCACACCCGGTGATCAGGGATGGTAAATTATACATACGGCATGATAATTCCCTGTTTGTTTACAATGTTTCGCAAGGGAGCCCGCAATAAATTGTACTCAACTTTCCAGGTGCCATCCCTGATATTTGTTATGAGAGCACTCAATCAATATTAAACCAGATTTTATGAAAAAAGCGATTCTGATCATTTCAGCATTATTACTGCCTGCACTTTTTTATGCCCAGAACACTCCTGACCTGAAAGCCGATTCGGCAGCGGTTATTGCAACGGCCCTTGACTACGGTGACGGGTTTTATTCTGGAGATGCGGCAAGGATGGAGAAAGCGATCCACCCCGACCTCAACAAGGTTTGCCCTATGGTCATGCCCCAGACAGGAAAAACCTTCCTGATCTATTCATCCTATAGTTCATTGATTGAACTCAGCCGTGCAAAATTGGGGCTTACTGAAGAAGCAAACCGCAAGATCAGCGTCAGGGTGCTTAAAATCAATGAGAACCTTGCCTGTGCCAGGCTTACTTCGGCCAGCTTCAACGATTATCTTGAGATGGTGAAAATCGACGGGCAGTGGAAAATTGTGAATGTGCTATGGACCTTTGGCCCCGATTCGCCCAATCGTAATGTGCCGGCCGGCTTTAAAGGGGAAGAAGACAAGCCTTTGGTCGAACAGGCTGTGCGCGATTTCATAGAAGGATTATATACCTCCGATGTGCCAAGAGTTGAGAAGGTCCTTCACCCGGAATATAAAAGAGCGACACCGATTATAATGCAACAAACAGGTAAAACCATGATCAACAGGGATGCGGCAAGCGGGATCCTGGAAGCTGCAAGGGCGAAAGCCGGGGAGCTCGACAGGGGAAAATGGAACATAAGCATCAATGTGCTTGACCTTATGGACGGACTGGCTTTTGCAGAACTCACCGTTCCGACAGGCACGAGCTATTGCCAGCTGGCAAAGATAGACGGGCAGTGGAAGATCATCAACATCCTGAGAAAAACCGCAAAACAAACGAAATAATCGTTCCGCTTTGAACCCTTTTCAGATTACCCAGGCGAGCCTGACCTGCGGATTGGTGTTCAAAGTCCGTAATTATCGATCAGGTAAACCAGCCCCGCAATCGCTGCGGCGCCTAACTCAAGTTCACGCACATTGACCTTGTCGAAAGTGTCGTTGCCGCTGTGGTGGTAATCGAAGTAACGCTGGGGATCAGTCACAAGGCCGATCAGGGGAGTTCCCTGTTCTTTAAGGTTATGGATATCGACCCCGCTGCCTCCTTTTTCGAAGAACCAGAGGTTATAGGGAGAGAACACAGGTTTCCAGCTCCTGATCTTATTTAACTGCGGATCAGGTGCATCGATGGAGAAGCCCCAGGGGCTTGCACCCCCGCGGTCGGCTTCGATACCGGCTATATGTTTTTCGCCTTTCTTCTTTGCCGTTTCGGCATAGGCTGCTGCGCCTCTCTGGGCGATCTCCTCGTCCATGAAGGCGACGGCTCTGATGGTATGTTTGGGTTTGATTCCAAGGGCTTTGTATATCCTGAGGACTTCAAGTCCCTGGATCATCCCGGCCCCGTCGTCATGCGCCCCTTCGCCTATATCCCAGGAATCGAGATGGCCCCCGAAAACGATGACTTCTTCAGGGTGTTCGCTTCCCCTGATCTCGCCTATGACATTGGCACTCAAAACTTCGGGAAGGTTGATGCAATTCATGTTCATGTTCAGTTTCAGGGAGGGATCTTCTTTAAGCCAGGACGATAACAGGTCGGCATCATTGGTGCTAACGCACATCGCCGGGATGGGCTTAACGGTATCGGCATAATGCTGGACCCCGGTATGCGGGAAGTTGTCGTGGGCGGTGGTTGCCGAGCGCACAATGACGGCAAGGGCTCCGAACCGGGCCGCCTGCATGGCGCCCCGGGCGCGCTGGTCGACGGCTCCTCCATAGGATTCGAAAGTGTTGATGCGTGATTCATCGGCGGCCCGGTTGAAAAAAACTATTTTCCCTTCAATTGCTTTTCGGCCCGTGGTCTTCAGTTCGTCGAAATTGTGAACTTCGACCACCTCAGCTTTGATCCCCCCATCTTCCGTGCCTATCGAGGTCCCGAGAGAACAAACATGAAGATCTTTTTTCCCTTTCTTCTTCGACACTATCTGTGCAATTTCTTTATTACCCCTTTCCCAATGCTTCACCTTTACCGGCTGGAGATAAACCGTATCGGGCTTCATGCCCTCCATCAGCTTCTTCACATACTGCACAGCCTCCCTGGCTCCGGCTGTGCCGCAAATCCTGCCGCCTATCTTCGTACATAAATATTCAAGGTTCTTGTATCCGGCGGGATTGGTCAGGGCCTCGGTATACATCTTCCTGATCATGACCGAATCCTGATTCTGGGCATGGGAAACCTTTATCAATACTGTCAGTAATAAAGACAGTGTTATTATTATCAGTTTGCGCATTGCATAGGTTTAGGGCCGTAAAATTACCAATATTATCGAAGGCGGATGGACTTATCCTGAACCTTATCCGCAGTATTAAACAATAGAAAACAATAAAAAACATTGACAAACGCTTATAAATGTATTATCTTTGTCAGTACGTAAACTCAATTAGCCCATGAAACCCACAACCGACATCAGGGAAGTATTCCAGATCTTCCAGAACAAGGAATCTTTTTTTGGCGAGATCCAGAAAACAAAATCCAACCGGCTGATCCTTACCCAGCTTCTGATTATCTGCCTTTTCGCTTTTTTATACGGGGTGGTAATGGGAAGTTACCACAGTTTCACCCAGTCGCTGGTTGCAGGTGTTAAAGTCATCATACTGTTCCTTTCGACAGTTATACTTTGTTTCCCGTCTTTTTTCATAATCCAGCAGGTGCTCGGTTCAAAGATGAGCTTCCGGCAGATGACTATGATAGTTCTTGGAGGGGTAGTGCTAACGGCTACTATCGCCCTCTCATTTGCACCTATCGTGATCGTGTTCCAGGTCACAGGAGGGAACTATCATTTTCTGCAGCTGCTTCATGTTGCGATCTTTATTTTCGCAGGAATTTTCGGCATGAAACTGATGGTGGATGCCCTGAAATATGCCTGCGACCAGAAAAATATTTATCCGCAGATAGGCGTTACGGTTTTCAGGATATGGGTGATAATTCTTGCTTTTGTGGGGATCCAGCTGGCCTGGAACCTCAGGCCTTTCCTTTGCGAGAAGAATGAGGAATTCAAATGGTTCAGGAAGTATGAGGGGAATTTTTATACAGCTATCGTGTACTCGGTGGAGCAGGTCGTTACGCCGGCAAAGCCGGTTGAGAAACCGCCCATGCCGGCCGATCGCATAAACACCATGAACCCGACTCCGGCCGATACAATTACACTCTTACGTAAAAGCGCGAAATAGTCCATGGAAGATATCATGACCCTCGAAGAGGTTGCAAAATACCTGAAAGTCAAGCCCCAGACCATCTATACCTGGGCCCAGGACGGGAAGATCCCCGCAGCAAAGCTTGGAAAAGAGTGGAGGTTCAGGAAAACCGTCATCGACCGTTGGTTCAATGAACATATAGACGAAAAATTCAACAAATACTTTTCCGAATAACCGCGAATTTTCATTATTGGGCGACAGTCAGGGCCGTAATGGCGAATTGATTTTGCAGGGAACTCCAGGCTTCCTATATTTATGTCAGTGAATTTCCAAAACCCCTGTGCCATGAAAAATCTTTTTTTTCTCTTTTGTTTTTGCCTGCTTCTTCTCCCATTCGGGATGAAAGCCCAGGAAGCCGCGGATGCAAGCAAGTCGGGCCCCATGAAACCGGCCCTGCTCGTCATTGATATTCAGAATGCCTTCCTCCCGTACATGTCGGAAGAAGACAAGAAAAACGCGCTTGAAGTGATCAAAGCCGCGGTAGCCGTTTTCCACAAGCACAATCTCCCGGTGATCAGGATCTACCACCAGGACCCGAAATGGACCCCGGCTGAGAATTCCGAAGAATTCCAATTCCCCAAAAGCGTGGAGGTGGCCGACAGCGACCCGAAAGTAATCAAGCATTATGCCAACGCATTTACGGGCACCAACCTTGATAAGGTCCTCAGGGACCTGAAGGTGAATACTTTGTTTCTCTGCGGACTGAGTGCCACCGCCTGTGTTTTGGCAACGTATTTCGGTGGTGAAGAACATGATTACCAGGAATTCATGCTTAAAGGGGGCCTGATCAGTTCAGATTCAAAGAGGACCGAATTTATTGAAACGACCTATGATGGCATAAGCTACACCACCATGTCGTTCATGCTGGACAAGCTGCATTGACATTCCGGAGGATACTGACCGGGTCAGAGTCCCAGTTCGTCGGCTACAGGTAACATTGATTCGATCGCCAGCGCGGCAAATTCGTCGATGGGGATGCCGATCTTTTCGCATTCGAGGATATTCTCGCGTTTTACCGAGGCAGCAAACATTTTTTCCTTCATTCGTTTGACAACGGATTTCGGTTTCACGCTGGCCAGCTTTTTATCGGGATACACATAAGTTGTCGCGAAAATGAGCCCCGTGATGGTCTCTCCTGCAGCCAGGGCAAACTGGAATTCGGTGCTTCTCTCTTTTCCTGATGAATATTCGTTATGCATTCTGATAGCATCCAGCACATCAGAAGCTACATCATAATCCTTCAGAAGCACTTCGGTTTGTGTTCCGTGAACTCCGGCTTCGGCATTGGTGGTTTCAACATCCAGGTCGTGAAGCAGCCCGGCCAGCCCCCATTTTTCCTCATCTCTCCCCAGCTTGCGGGCGATGCCTCTCAGAACGGCTTCTGAAGCAAGACAATGGGCGATCATTTTTTCATTCTTTACATATTGATGGAGTAGTCCCATGGCAGTATCGCGGTTTAGTTCCATAAACTGAATTTTTATTGTACCACAAAAGTAAACATTAATTTTGCCCGCATGGAAGAGAAAAAGAGTATCTGGACCGATCAGTATTCGGTGGGCTGGTATGATACCGACGTCACTAAATCGGCCAATCTTGCTGCCATTTGCAATTACCTCCAGGAAACGGCCTGGCATCATGCCGACCACCTGAATTTCGGGCTGAGGAAAGGCAATGAATTTGAATTCATCTGGGCAATTGTACGCCTGGTGGTGAAACTCGATAAATATCCCGGCTGGACCGATAAAATCTCCGTTAAAACCTGGCACAGGGGGACGGAAGGGCTTTTTGCGATGCGCGATTTCGAGGTACTGGATGCTTCGGGAGTAAGGATAGGATGTGCCACTTCACAGTGGTTCATACTGGACCCGGTGAGCCGGCGTCCCCAGCAGGCGGTGGTCGACAGGGAGATCCTGCATATGACCCGCCATGAGCCGGTGATGCAGGAACAACCCGAAAAAATTCAGATCATTGGTCCGGTCGAATTTCTTTCCACTGAAAAGGCCAGGTTCGCCGAGATCGACATGTACGAGCATGTAAACAATACCCGTTATGTGGAATGGATCCTTAATGCCATCCGCCCGCAAATCCATAAACAGAATTTTATAAGCAGTTTCACAATAGAGTTCCTGCATGAAACGAAACTCGGGGATGAGGTCGATATTTTCGGACAGGGTTTTATACACGAAGACCCAGGCAGACCTGTGATCCAGGGGCCGGAAATTACTCTTGTAAAAGGGGTCAGGCGTGTGAACGGGCAGGTGGTTTTCCGTGCAAAACTCCAATGGAAGGTTCGTGAACTGTGATTCGTGAACCGGAAGCCTCGACTCGTGTTAAAGGAGGTTGGAATTGTTCCGTTTTCGCGCTGACGAAAAACTGCTAAAACTCTTCGGTCTTCGCCTGAAATTCATATACCGGCCTTGCAGGCCTTAAAACTGATGAATTTCTACGGCTCAGATCTCGACTTTCTTAACGCAGTTTTTCTAAGGCGCTCGCCCGGAAAATTCCAGCCTCTTGAAAATATAATATTACCAGTTCCGGTTCACGAATCACGGTTTACGAATTCTCATAAACATCCCTGAATACCAGCGCGAATTCCTCGGCGGTCGTGGGAGTCGTGTTTTCTGCAGTACGCTGATGAGCTGCTCCTGCAAGTCCGTCGTTCAGGGCTTTGGTGAATTCGATCATGCGATCGGTAAAGCTTTCTCCCAGGCCCATCATCATAAATGCTTTTTTGGCATCGTCATACGGGAACTGGATGTATCTCAAACCGGGCTTGTCAACGGCATTTCCATAAATGGAAGCGATCTCTTCATAGGTATAATCCCTGGCTCCGAGAACATATTCATGGCTTTTTCCTGTAAAATCAAGGGCCAGGAGGTGTTTCAGGGCGACTGCGGCAATATCCTTTGTTGCTACCATAGGGATCTTAAGGTCAGCCTTCAGCGGTGTGCCGAGGAGGCCAAGCATCTTCACCATACCGGCCATCTGCAATCCGTTTTCGAGGAAATAACCAGCGCGCAGGTAAAGCATATTGATCCCGGGGATCCCGTTGAACAGTTCTTCCATTTTCTGGAGTCCCTGGACGACGCCGGCTCCTGATGTTAAATGGGCGCCTACACTACTGAGGGCAACCACATGTTTGATGGTTGAAGCCTTCAGGGCTTCAGCCACGGCCGAAGCCTGTGATACCTGGGTTGCGTAAAAATCAACAGACTGGGGGTCGATAGCGACCAGGGTGTAGAGTGCATCGGCGCCTTCAAATACTTTTTTCAAAAATTCAGAATCGCTGATGTTTCCCTGGAAGAGAATGGCTCCCTTGTCGGTGAGTTCCTTCGTTTTGGCGGTATTTCTTGCAATAATGCGCACGGTATGCCCTTGTTCGAGCAGTCCGAGGGTGATGGGTTTACCAGTATTTCCGGTAGCACCTATAATAACATATGACTTCATATAATTTAAGATTTATGATTTATTGTATGGATTTATAATTCAATACTCCGGTAAAAATTTAAGCAGCTAACCTCCCGATGCTCAAGCATTCGTCATATAGCTGACGGATTTTTTCGCAACTCAGGTCGAGAGCTAACTTTGAAAAAATTAAATCTGTGATAGACTGGTTGAAATACAACGTTTTAATGTCTAACATGGAAAAGCCTTCTCTTTCTTCCTTTGG
>CAILVF010000088.1 GCA_903837605.1 uncultured Bacteroidales bacterium
GATCGTTCTGTGGATTTGAGCAATATTTCACCAGAATTGCTTTCGGGGATCGAAGTCTTCAAATCACCTACCGCAGACATGGATGCAGACGCTATTGCAGGGACAATCAACCTGGTGATCTCAAAGGCATCAGACATACCTGTCAATCAAGTCAGGCTCTACGGCGGGTACAATAACCTTTACCAGTCGTTTGGCAATTACAGGGCCTCCTGGGACTATTCTTCCCGTTTTTTAAATAAAAAACTGGGAGTAATGGCACAAGTCAACTACGAAAGTCGCGACCGCAGCTCCCAAAGTCAGAATATTGCTTATTTTAACCCGAATGCGGAAAAAGCAGACTCATTTTACATCGACAATACCACCCTTACAGAGAAGAAGCAAAAGACCGTGCGCTATGGCGGACTGGCATTGATAGATTATCAGTTTGATTTTGGTGGTATCTATCTGACAAACATCTACAACTCGTCACCCAGAAAAAGTTTTACGCAAACAATAAATGTAAACAGAAATGGTGAGTTAATTCACACTGCAAATGTCAATGAAAGTGTAACCAGCTCTATCAACAGTACTCTTGGTGGTGTGGTGAACCTTAAAAAACTAAAGATTGACTGGAGTTTAACAAGGGTAAAGACCACGAACTTCAATCCTTACGACATGAGCCTAACCTTTGATCTGGGGGCGCCTTATGGCCTGAAACCCGGAGCTGTCGGCAAAAATATTTCCGATCCGAAGATGTTCTCTGACAGCCTTGTTTTCAATAGTGTTAACATGAAAAAGGATACACTTTCATTCTTAAGGGCCTCAACCTGGACCCCCGACACGCTGACTCAAACCAACTATACAGCCAAACTTGATTTTGAAGTCCCGCTAAAACTGGGAGATAAAATAGCAGGATATTTAAAATTCGGAGGAAAATACCAGACTGAAAAGCGCAAACGAAGCGGTATCCTTTATTCAGACCAGCAGTACTATCTTAAACCGGCACTAACAGATCTGGCCATCAAGAATGACCCTCGTGGTACGCTCGCGGTTACTACGAACCGAAATATTCAAATGTCTAACTTCAACGAGCAGACGAATGTTCCTATCCTGAATGGAGCCTACAATATGTTTCCCAATATTCTCGAAAGTCAGATCCGGGACTGGCATACTTACCATATGTCAGAATATGTAAGCGATCCTAGTAATGCAGAGCTAAATTACGACACCGACGAAAGATTAGCAGCCGGTTATGTCATGCTGAAATTAAACTACGGCGACCTGATTACCTTTATACCGGGGATCCGATACGAAAATTCCAACAATACCTACCACGGAATATATTCGTCAATTAATGGAGCCATGGGTTTGAGCGGCTATTATGAACCGGATACCACTTCGCAGAAATACAGTGAATGGTTACCCAGCGCCCACCTGAAAATCACGCCGACAAAATGGATGGATATCAGACTTTCTGCAGCAAAAACACTTACCCGTCCGAATTACATGTGGATCATTCCCCGGTTCAGGTACAATGCAGGTAACTATAGTGTAAGCAAGGCAAATCCCGATCTGAAACATGCTACAGCCTGGAACTATGATCTTTCCGTTACATTTTATACAGGAAAATTCGGATTGTTGTCCATAGGCGGTTACAGCAAACAAATCAAAAACATGTTTTATGCCATCAGTGGTACCCTTTCGCCGGAAGATGCCGTAAAAAACGGACTACCGCCGCAATCATTTGACCTGAATGAAGATTATACCAATCTAGATAAATCTTATGTGAAGGGTATTGAATTTGATTACAAGACACACTTCAATTTTCTGCCGGAACCGTTCAACCGGTTTGCTTTTGGGGTCAATTTTACCCGTTTATGGTCAAGCACCTA
>CAILVF010000089.1 GCA_903837605.1 uncultured Bacteroidales bacterium
AATGCCAGGGCTGCTGCCCCATAGCAGTTGGAGCATACTGCCCTGCCAGAAGAATCTTCTGCAACTCTTCTTCCCCTATCTGGCGAGGCTGATAGGCTCTGATACTCCTTCGCCCAAGAATGGTTTTTATTGTTTCGTTCATAATCAATCTCCCTTGATGGTATTGAAATTGTCAAGCAGGGTTTACTGTTAGATCGCAATACAAGTCAGCCCGCACCCATAAAAAAATCGGAAATGAACTTTACCCTGGAAAATGAATGTCACTTCTAACGGGAAAATGAAAGTATTAATATAGTTAAGCGTTTTTAATTTTTTTCAGATGGCGTCTGGCTGAGAGAGCTTTTTACAAAATGGTACCGGAATGTCGATGGTCGTGGATTCAGGGCATAAAAATCTGCATTGCTTATAAAAAAACACTGAAAAGGAAAAAGGCGACTATGGAACCTGACCATAATCGCCTCTGATGTCGGGGTGGCGGGACTCGAACCCACGACCTCTGCGTCCCGAACGCAGCACTCTACCAACTGAGCCACACCCCGAAATATTTTATACCTGTGCCCTTGGGCAGATTCGAACTGCCGACCAATAGTTTCGGAAACTAGTACTCTATCCACTGAGCTACAAGGGCCTGCAAGACAATCCACTGAATCGAATCAGGGAATTGAAGATAAGAATTTCCACAGAAAAGAAAAGAACAAATAGTATCCTTCACAATCCTGTCTTGGGATATTATTGAGGTTGTTTCTGACATTTATGGTGGTCAGATGGTTTTCGCCAAGCCTCCTTTCGTCAACCCCCAATGCATGCTCCACATTGGTTGCTCATGGACGATCACATCGCGCTGAATTACCTGATAAAATGGGTATAAATCTTGCCGACGGATTCCGGTGCAGGGAGCTGAACACGTGTTTGCTCACGCATTTTAAGCAGCCAGACCATATTTCTTCCAAGAACATCCATAATCTGCACCCCTTCTGCATCCTGCAACACTTCACCAGGGGTTCTTCCGTGGATGATGTTCCAGTAGTTTGAAGTAGCAAGAATCATTTCTGAATAGGTCAGGTAATGGTTCAGACTGTCAAATGTGGATGAACCTCCTGTACGGCGAACTGCAACGACTGCGGCTGCCACTTTCTGGCGGAACAACCCCCCATTGCTTCCTGCTACATAGAAAGCCCTGTCAAGAAAACATTTCATGGTACCGGCAATGCCGGCATAATAAACCGGCGATCCAAGAATAATTCCGTCAGCCTCTTTGATTTGCTGGATCCATCCATTCAGCGGGTCGGTCGTGATACTGCATTTTTCATCCTTGTTTTTAGCGCATGCTCCGCAAGCCATACAACCTCTGACTGCCTGGTTGCCAATATGGATAATCTCAAAATCAATATCATTTTCCTGCAACTGCCTCCCCACTCCCATCAGCGCATGATAGGTATTCCCTTCCCGGCGGGGGCTCCCGTTAACGGCTATAACTTTCAATTTTATATGTATTTTAGGGTGATCTTAATGATGTTTCGAACGATAAATCCAACAGGTAAAATCTTCAGCAACGACCGAAGTAATTCTTCGCTATTATGCCGGAACTTTATTTGAGCAAACAAGGTACGAATATATTAACACGCGGTAAAAAATAATGTTTTTGTCAGCAGATGTTCGATTATCTCGACGATATAACCTGCCAGACCGATGGAAAATATGCGGCACACCTCATGCATCAGTCATTTTGTTTTCCTGTTAGACATCAAAGGCCGGATTGGATTGTTGAGGCAAGGTGATCAGAAAAACAGTACCCCCTTCAGCCGGACAAACTACCGTTAAGGTGCCCCCATGTTTATGGACAATACTGTCATAGGAAATA
>CAILVF010000090.1 GCA_903837605.1 uncultured Bacteroidales bacterium
CACTTCAAACTACCCGTTTTTCAACCAGTAAATGGGGTGGGAAAGAAAAAATCGGACAAGTACTTTATATCAAAACCTCTGGAAACCCCCGTCAATCAACCCGACCAGAATACTACCCTTCCATACTACTCCACGGTAACCGATTTCGCTAAATTCCTTGGCTGGTCAACATTGCAGCCGCGCATCACAGCCACATAGTATGATAAAAGCTGGAGCGGAATTGTTGCCAGCAGCGGGATCAGCATCTCCTCGGTATCGGGGATCTCGATATAATGATCGGCCAGTTTTTTCACACTCTCATCGCCTTCGGTTATAATGGCGATGATGTTTCCCTTGCGTGCCCTCACTTCCTCGATATTGGTGATCACTTTCTCATATATCCCGCGCTTAGGGGCAATAAACACCACCGGCATATTCTTGTCGATAAGGGCTATAGGGCCATGTTTCATTTCGGCGGCAGGATATCCTTCGGCATGGATATAGGAAATTTCTTTCAGTTTAAGCGCTCCTTCAAGTGCCACAGGAAAGTTATATCCGCGACCCAGGTAAAGGGCATTTGTACGGTCCTTGTATATCGTTGCAATATCCTTGATCCTGCTTGCCCGTTCAAGGATCTTTTCCACTTTGGATGGGATTATTCCAAGTTCAAGCCTGAGTTTATGAAGATGGGATTCGGGCACAGTACCTTTCTTTTCGGCCAGGAGAAGCCCTATCAGGGTCAAAACCACAACCTGGGCTGTGAATGCTTTGGTTGATGCCACTCCTATTTCAGGACCGGCATGGGTGTAAACACCTGCATGTGTTGCACGTGCGATGGAAGACCCTACTACATTGCAGATCCCAAGCACTGTGGCGCCTTTCGATTTGGCAAGCTCAATCGCCGCGAGGGTATCGGCG
Source organism: uncultured Bacteroidales bacterium (assembly GCA_903837605.1). Taxonomy (GTDB): domain Bacteria; phylum Bacteroidota; class Bacteroidia; order Bacteroidales; family FEN-979; genus CAIRDP01. The sequence continues at coordinate 898 of CAILVF010000090.1, forward strand.
GTCTCTCCTGACTGAGAGATGGCGATAATGACATCTTTCTCACTGATCACGGGGTTGCGGTAGCGGAATTCGGAGGAATATTCAACCTCAACAGGGATCCTTGCCAGGTCTTCGATAATATATTCGCCTACAAGGCCTGCGTGCCAGGATGTTCCGCAGGCTGTAATAATGATGCGCTCGGCATTCAATATCTTCGGAAGGTAATCACGGATGCCTCCGAGGGTCACCGTATCCTGGTCGAGATGCAAACGGCCACGCATTGAATCCAGGATGGAACGGGGTTGCTCAAAGATCTCCTTCAGCATGAAATGCGGAAACCCGCTTTTCTCGATAGCCGTAAGGCTCATTTCAAGCTTCTGGATGTAAGGGGTCCTTTCCTGGTTGCGGATAGTCCTCATTTTCAACTCCTGATGACGTTCTATAATCGCAATTTCCTCATCGTTCATGAAGACCACATTATTGGTGTATTCAATAATGGGAGTAGCGTCGGAAGCTACAAAAAATTCATCCACACCTATACCTATTACCATAGGGCTGCCCTTACGGGCCGCAATGATCTTATCGGGATGATCCTGTGAAAGGACCACAATCGCGTAAGCCCCGATGACCTGGGTGAGGGCTATGCGTACTGCTTCTTCAACAGCAACCTGTTCATTCAGCTGAATGTCTTCGATAAGGTGGATCAGTACCTCGGTGTCGGTGTCGCTGGTAAATGTGTATCCTCGTTGCTGAAGTTCCTTGCGAAGTACAAGGTAATTCTCGATAATGCCGTTATGGATAATCGAAAGATGTTTGCTCTGGGAATAATGCGGATGTGCATTAACCTGGTTAGGCTCGCCGTGGGTAGCCCAGCGGGTATGGGCCATACCTATTGTCCCCTCCAGATTTTCGCCTTCAATATATTTTTCAAGTTCCGAGACCTTACCCTTGCATTTCCATACCTTCAGCTCGCCATTCAGCAGGCAGAGACCTGCGCTGTCATATCCCCGGTATTCAAGCCTGTGAAGGCCTTTGATAAGGATGGGATAAGCAGGTTTGGGGCCCACATATGCTACAATTCCGCACATAACAAAACCAATTTGATTTCAAAGGTAAACAAAGAATTTTATAAGATCAGTTAAGCAGGGTATAGGTTATCTGCAATCTGAACCTTGATAAATAAGCACCAGGCGACAACGGATTATAGCCATTGATCGTTACCCGGTTCATAAGAAGTGAACTGGAAGTCGGATCATTGACCTGAATATACAGTTCCCTGTTTTTGGAATAATACCCGTCGATGAGCTTTTGAATGTGACGCGTAAGCCTGAAATAATAACTTCCGGTTGTTTTATTATACATTCCGCCAAAATAGCTGGAGCCTTCCGCCTCGTCTATGACTGAACCCATATAGCCGGAACTGTCGCGGATCAGGATAATGGTTGGAGGTGGCCTCAGGGTAGTGTCGGTGGAAGCGTTATCAAACATCAGCAGGGCGTCGTTAATTGCGATCTTCCTGTTCTTGGCAAAGTTCATGATATAGGGCATGCGGAATTTGATCCTGGTTCCTCCAAAACCCTGCAGGTACAGCATGTTTCGTCCAAGGAGGGTGTCATGGTTCACCATCTGCTGTTTAAGGTTCTGATCGGCATCCACATAATTATTATGATCGATATGGAGCAACCTGGCGCAACCAGCATTCAGAAGGAATGAATAGCTAAGCGAATCGGCCGACTGGTTATGAAAGAACAGTATCATCTTGGATAGGCTTTCTGAAATATTGAATTTCAGGTATGCCCCTCCGTAGTTCACAGGCTGGGTCTCAATATAAAGGCCTTTCATAAACAGGTTAAACATTGCATTGGTCGAATACACCGAAGCGGGGCCATATAACAATTTGTTAGCAAAATAATTGGTATACTTGCTGAGGTTGATCCTGATATGGGCCGAATACATGGTTCCCCCGACTTTCACGCTGTCGGTCGGACTTGGCTTGAAGGTGAGTTCCGAAAGAAGGTTGGGATAAACCTGCATCTTCCTGTTCGAATAATAGGCCGAGTCGATATGGAGATCTTCAGCCACTTCATATACCCTGATCCTTTGTTGTGTAGTTGTATCTCCGTAGTAACCTGAATAATAAAGCATCAGGATCAGGGAGTCAACAGCAGGGGCCGTGCCGAAACTAACGGAGGAGGAAGACGGTTGCAACTGTGTGTAAAGGCTTATCGTTGAACTGCCAAATATTGGATCGGCCAGGCTGCCTAAAGACAGTTCTGCACAATTGCTGGTATACACTGAATCCACCCTTTGGGTGTATGCAATTACCGTACAGGTATCGGTGGTATTGATCTTGAGGGTATCGCCCGGAGGAAGGAGGTCAAGCCCAACCTCGTAAGGGTCTTTTTTACATGAAAAAAGAACCAGTATGACCAGAAGTGATATGCCGAGTGATGATAGAAAAAAGCGAAGTTTTGAGTTCAAGGCAGTTAAGGATCTTGTGATTAATCAACTGAAACAGGCTCAGCGACAAGGATCTCGTCATAGAATTCGGAGAATGCATCAATATACCTGTCCATCGGCTGGAATTCAAGGAATGGCTTATCTGTATTTTTCAGGTATTCCACTACTTCAGGGTTAACAGACGGGGACCCGATAATAACGCCATCGGAGAAATCTATCGCTGACTTCATAAGATTAACGAAGTTTGCCGTTTTATAGTGTTTGAGGTCTTTGGCATTTATTCCGTCAAGTTTGACTTTTTCAGAAAAATTCCTATTCATGCTGTCGGTGAAATCATCATCATACAGCGAAATAATTATCCTCGTATCTGAGAAAAGCGGATTGTCGGGATAAGCTTTCTTGATGTATAGCGGAACAAGGCTTGTCATCCAGCCGTGACAATGGATGATGTCGGGACCCCATCCGAGTTTTTTAACTGTTTCGATCACACCCCTTGAATAAAAGATCGCCCTTTCATCATTATCGGCAAAAAACTTGTTATTCTTGTCGTAGAAAGTATGTTTTCTCTGAAAATAATCTTCATTATCTATAAAGTAGATTTGCATCCTGGCCTGCTGGATTGAAGCTACTTTAATAATCAGCGGATGATCAGTATCGTCGATAATCAGGTTCATCCCTGATAAACGGATGACTTCATGAAGCTGGTTACGCCTTTCGTTGATGTTCCCGTAACGGGGCATGAATGTGCGGATTTCCCTCCCCTTCTCCTGGATACCTTGCGGAAGATAACGCCCGATCATTCCCATATGGCTGTCTTTAAGATATGGCGTGATTTCCTGTGTAACAAAAAGAACTTTTGTTTTTTCCATGTTTTCCTTTGATTTTTTATCCTGATTCAAAACCGGCTGCAAAGATACTAAAAATTTTTTAGATAATTTCCAAGCGTTTCCTCTAAAATAATGATTCCTATTGAATTAAATATTTTTTTTCGGATACCCTATCACTTTCAGGTTCAAGCCGGATTAAGTAGAAAAAGAAAGGGGGATTTGTGGATTCGAGTTAAGAAAGGAGCGATTGAGTTCTGGTAATTTTTTAAACAACGGGATAATGGCCTCCCCGTGCTAAAGCAAGGCCGGCGGAATTGCTCCCCGCATCAGGAGCCTGGAAAATAAAACCTGAAATCCATGAAAAAAATTATTACAATATGCATATTGAGCATTCTTATGTTATCCGGAGCCGTTCAGGCCGGGAAAAATAATGCTGTAACTTTTAACCCTGGTCCGTCACCTTGTTTTTCGGTCTGGATTAAGCTCATTATTACGTTTCATCGTCCCAAGACCCAATGCAAAACCGGGTTTGGGATCTGTTTTGATGTAGAATTCGGAACTGATAAACCTGTTGGATCAGGCTCGAATTATTGCCCTGCACAGGCAAGGATTTCTGAGGCCGGACAGTTTGAACTTATGGTTTCCGAGGCAGACCTTCAGAAGTATGAAAATGGATCCACACTTCCTTATTTCAAGAAAGGATCGCTGACATTTGAAGATCCCTACACGTTTTCAGAGACGGTAACAAGACTCCTTGGAGTTGCAGGTACTGTTACAATTAAACCCGGCACATACAAGGTTGTATATGACGCCCTGGCCGGGACATATACCGTTGATTTCCCATTTTAATCCGGCCTTTGATTACAGGAACGATGTCTCAATATTTAAAATTAAGGATCCGGCTGGAAAGTTCGGCTTTCTCAGCCGGACCTTTTTATAAGAAAAATATGAAGAAACTACTTATTCTCATCACTGCGCTTATAATAGTGCTGACTGCCTGTAAATCGGCAATGATGAGGCAATATGCTGTTGGAAGCCCGAAGATAGAGACCATCGAATCGGTCAGAAACGACCTGAAAAAAAACATGCCTGGTTTTGAGGGCTACCTATGTGTTTTCAGGGATTCTGCAGCCCTCATGGACTGGTTTAAGAATAAAAACCTCCCCGGGAGATCACAATTTTACAACTCAGGCGGATACAGGATCATTACCCAGGATTCGACATTCTGCTCCGGAGTTGAAACAGATTTTGCAGGTAATCTGAAGATCAACCAGGTGTATCGCATTGATTCCCTTACACCCTTTTGCCGGCTACAAAAAGACATACTGCCGGTTGGAGAAAAAGCAGACCTTGATCCTTCAAATTATTCATTTACCTGTGTAATATTCTGGGCGAGATTTATGGGAAAACTTAATTTGTCGAGCTTCCGGATTGCCGCATCGGCCCTGGAATCCCAGCCGGCAAAGACCGGGAAAGTCAATGTACTGCTTGTCAATATTGATATTCTCGATTTCTGGAATGCATCTGGCAATATGATTAAGACCGAGATCAAAACACGCTGATCAGATAAATTCATGTTGAAAAAATCAGGGTATGACAGCAGGAAGGAAGCGGCTCATGCTAGGGTCGATACTGATATGCTTTCTGGTGTTCCGCCTGGCGGCCCAGGACTTTTGCTGGGACGATTCGGTCAAATCCCTTGTCTTCAGGCCGGTAATCCATAAAAATCAACCCGGGTTAAAGCTTAGCAATGAACTCTCATACAGCATATCGGTTTCAGGGTATTACTGCCTTAATGGACCCGGGGATAAGACCGCCGGGCAAATGGCCTTCCTTCATAATTTGAAATACAGGTTCGGGATCTCATCCCGGAGGTTTCACCTGACGAATGACCTGGTCCATACGCTTGGACTCGTTTATTATTTCGACAGCATCAGTAAATTTCAGACCGATGAAAACACCCTGACCACAAGGATAAGTTGCGAGGTGGCAAAACGTATCCAGTTCTCGGTTTCCTCTATCCTTACAACCAGGATATTTGATTCATGGGATGTTTCCCGGTCACCGGGAGGAGGCCCGCTTATTAAAACCATCAACTCATCCTTTCTTACTCCCCTGGTATGTAATTTTTCGGGCGGATTTGGAATAAATTTAATGCCGGCCGGCATGCTCGATATCGGGATCAGTTCAGCTAAGCTCACTTATATCCGCGACCGGGGCATTTTTGATAAAACCGGCCTGGATTCATTTTACGGAATTGAGAAAGGCCATACCAGCTCTCTTGAATACGGAATGAGCCTTCACCTGATCATCGACTGGCTTATTCTGAAGAAGATCCAGTGGAACTGCGACCTCCTGCTGTTCAAGGGTGAGAATTCCCCAGCGGATATGACCTTTAAAAATCTGTTTGCATACAGGATCAACCGCTTTCTTAAGACCAGTCTGCAAACCAGGTTATTTTACAATGAAGATGTGAGCCCCGGTATAAGGATGGAAAACCTGCTTTCATTCGGGTTTGATTTTCACCTGTGATAAATTTCACAGCCGCTGGTCCCGCAAAAAAAAATGTGTAATTTTGCAGTCTCGTTTAACTCAAAATACTCAGCTGATGAACTTGCTTTTTTCATCATATCCGGCTCAATCAATACGTCCATCGCTATCATCGGGATTTTCCACACGAACTTACCAGACCTATGTATAAAATCGACAAACATCCTATTCTCGATATTCCTGAGTCCAGGCCAACGACCTTCGTGTTTGAAGGCAGTGAAGTTACAGGCGAAAACGGATTCACTATTGCGGCCGCCCTGCATCAGGCAGGTCACCCGGTTCACAGTCACAGCCTGAGAAACCGTGAAAGAAGCCTAGAATGCGGCATCGGAAAATGCGGAGCATGTGAGATGCTGGTCGACGGGCAGATAAAACGAATATGTATTACCAGGGTGGATGGGGTAAAGGAAGTAAGGGAGATCCCTGCAAATTATGAGCCCAGCCCTGTGGATGTCAGGAAAGACGAACGTATTAAAGTATATAAGACTTCTGTTGTGATTGTAGGTTCCGGCCCGGCCGGGCTTGCAGCCCGTGAAGAGCTGAACAACCACAGGGTCGATTGCATAGTAATAGACAATAACGATAAAATCGGCGGGCAGTTCCTGATGCAGACCCACCAGTTCTTTTTCTTTGAAAAGGAAAAGAAATTCGGGGGGATGCGCGGTTTCGACATTGCAAAGACTCTTGCGGGAGAGAGCCATGAAGGGATATTTCTCAATTCAACCGTTTGGGATATCCTGGAAGGAGGCCGGCTTGCAGTGAAGAATATACTTACCGACGAAATCTATTTTGTCGACAGTGAGTTCCTGATTGTGGCATCCGGGGCAGTGCCGTTCATGCCAACTTTTGAAAATGACGATCTTCCCGGTGTGTTTACAGCAGCCGTGGTTCAGAAAATGATGAATAACGAATTCACGCTGCTTGGTAAAAATGTACTTACTGTAGGAGCAGGCAACATCGGGTACCTGACTTCTTACCAGCTTATGCAGGCCGGTGCAAGGGTAAAAGCCATTATCGAGGCCATGCCTTATGAAGGTGGATTCCCTGTACAGGCCAACAGGGTAAGACGGCTTGGGATTCCTGTCCTTACATCGCATATCCTGCTGAAAGCCATTCCTAATGAGAATCACGACGGGATTGTAGGCGCCGTGGTGGCAGAATGTAAAAATTTCAAACCAGTTCCCGGTACTGAAAAACTTATAGACGGCATTGACGCCATCAACATTTGCACAGGCCTGGTATGTGATGATCAGCTACTGATCAAGGGGAATGAAGTCTTTGGCAGGAAGTGTTTCGGGGCGGGGGATGCAATACGCATAGGGGAAGGTACGAGCGCCGTACTTCGCGGCAAGCAGGTTGCCTACGAAATACTCCAGGAGATGGGCGAGAGATATGATTATGATGCTTTCCTCTCACTGTCTAAAGAATATATAGATTCCCAGCAGCATCCCGTCAGGGTGATCGCTGATCCGGTTACACCCGGCATTGACAGGATGAACGAAAAAGGCTTTGTGCTTATTGACTGCCTGTATGGGTTCGCCTGCAATCCCTGCGCATTTGCCTGCCCCAACGGGGCCATCACCAAGTCGTCCACCAGCACAGTACCGGAAATTGATTTTGACAAATGTACCGGTTGCATGGACTGTGTTTACCAATGTCCCGGTCTTGCCATTTTCGGTTATAACTTTAAAAAAGACTGGCTTTTCCTTCCCATAGAATATGAAGTTGGGGAGAAATCGGAATGCTTCCTGGTTGATAACAACGGCGACAAACTCGGGCAGGGGATCGTTGAGAAGATCCTTCGCAAACCAAACAAAACAAACATTGCCCGGGTGAAGGCAACCGATATCCATGGCGGGGACCTTGTGAAGGTGAGGGGATTCATTGTAAAGCCCAATTACCCCGACCCGATTAAATTCAAACCGTACAAACTTGAGTCGGAGGAACCAACCTACGTTTGCCATTGCGATGATGTGACTCTCGGCGAAATCATGGAAGTGATAGGGGAAAGGAAGTTTATTTCGGTGGACGAGGTTAAACACACAACCCGCCTGGGGATGGGTGCATGTCGCGGAAAGCGTTGCATCAAGCGCCTTAAGACCCGCCTGGCAGGAACCGGGATAAGCATAGTGGGGGAACCCACGCCCCGTGGTCCGCTCTCGAACCAGGTCTCCATGGGAGAGCTTTATCCAAGGAATGCACACGAACAGGTAATAACCGAAATCAACGGTAAAAAAACAAGGAAGATAAAGGTTCGTTCACTGGTTGCCGGAGGCGGTATCGGGGGCAGCTCATTATTCCGTTACCTCAGCGAGGCCGGAATGGAACCTGTATTGCTGAATTACGGGCGTGGTGCCTCATGGCGTAATATTGCCGGTGGGCGTCCGAATTTTTCGGTGCCTGAGTTAAGTGATATTGCCAACCACAACCTTGAAATATTCAAAGAGCTCCAGACCATCCATAATATTGATTTCAGGGCTATATTGTATGTGACTTTTGCTCATGACGAGCAGATGTACCGGGCCCTTGAAGCATCCATGGCCTGGTCCGATGCATACATGGTGGAGCCGGGGGATTTTCTGAAAGAAATTTCCCCGAGGATGAATCCTTCGATGACCAATTATTCTGCGGCCCTGGTCACAAGAAATTGCTGGCAGGCTACACCCGGAAGGGTCATTGACCTGATCCGCAGAATAGGTATTGAAAAGGGAGGCAAGGTAGAAGAAGATTGCCGCCTTGTGGATGTGAACCAGGAAAACGGGCATTACAAGGTTCTTGTGATAAACCATCAGAAAGAGTATGTTGAATATGAGACAGAGATCTTCATCAACGCATTGGGGCCCGAAGGTGGAAGATTCGCAAAAACCCTTGGTTTTGACACTGGTCTTTATCCGGTAAAACACCAGGCATTCATTACCCGCCGCCTTCCGATGCTGGGGAATAACGGCAGCCCTCTCCCTATGCTGATCGACCGGAGGAGATACAAGGGGTTTTCGGCAGTCTACGGGCAGCAGCTGGGCGAAACAGGGCAGATCATAGGCTGTGCTTCCCCTGCGGTCGACGCGCAGGAAGCCGAGAAGAATATAAAAGTCAATACAGAGGATTTTATTGAAATCGCTTCAGAGGTATTCACAAACTGGATACCTGAGCTTTCTTCAGTTGGATTCCAGGCTGTTTGGGCAGGATACTACGTGGAGCCAAGGATGGTGATCGATCCCGAACTGGGATTATTCCTCGGACTGAGGGGACAGGGATTTATGCTCGGGCAGTATCTTGCCAAAATGTACGTCGACAAATTGCAGGGCAAATCCACACCTTCATATTTTGAGAGGTTGAAACTCAGCGGAGACGGCATGCCGGAGAAGGCGTTTAAATAAATTACCGGGCTGCTCTTCAACTCATAATCTCGCCTTGATATATTATCCTCTCACAAACAAGGCTTTGATAATATGTGATGCCATCTTGGGGTTTTCCTTGAGCCGGCGCGTGGAATAACCAAACCATTCTTTTCCGAAGGGGACATAAACACGCATGGAATGGCCTTTTCCGACAATATTTTTCCTCAGATCGGGAGTTACACCGTAAAGCATCTGGAATTCGTAAGCTTGTTTGGGCACTTTGTATTTTTCTATCAGTTTGTATGCTCCTTCGACAAGGGGCTTGTCATGGGTGGCTATGCCGGGATAATAGCCGTTTGAAAACATAAACTCCAGATCCTCCAGGTAATGATCGTTGATTTCCTGGTACTTTTTATAAGCAATAACTTCAGGTTCAACATAAATGCCCTTACAAAGCCTGAAATTCAGCGGCACTGCAGCGGAATGAAGATCCTTCATTTCTTTCAGGTCCTGCAATGTCCGTTTCATATAGGCTTGTAAAACCAATCCCACGTTCCCCGGAAATTCCGTCTTCAGCTTTCTGAATAGTTCGATCTCAAGGTCGGTACAAGGTGAATCTTCCATGTCAATCCTTACAAAATTGCCAAAAGAAGCGGCGCAGGCAACTATCTCCCGGATGTGCCGATAACAGAGTTCCTTGTCAAGAAGCAAACCAAAACTGGTAGGTTTCAGGGAATAATTCCCGTCTATTTTTTCTTTTTCTACCCTTTCGATAATAGACAGGTAGGCTTTTTTATTTTCAGCCGCCTGTCTGAGATTTGTTATAAACTCTCCCAGCAGATCTATGGTAATCCTGATTCCCGCGGAATTGAGGCTCCTGCTCACTTTAATTGCATCATCAATGGTCTCGCCCGCAATGTATTTTTTTGAAAAAACCCATACAAGTTTCCTGGGCATGAATGGGATCATCCAGGTAATAATCTTATTGAACATACAGCTGAATTTTAAGGACTAATATGTGCAAATACAAATATATCACTAATTACAGGTTTGGTAGTCACCAAATTAATTTTTAATTTTGCAGGCTTTTTCAAAGGAAGTGGAGAAGATGGAAAAATATCAGATCCAGTTCAGTGGATTGAAACCTGGGACATATAGTTTTGATTTCGATCTGGATCAATCGTTCTTTGAACATTACCGGATTAATGATGTCACAGGCAGCAAAGTGATTGTGCATATTGATATGGAGAAGGAAGACCGTATGATCGTTTTCCGTTTCGATATCCGTGGAAGTGTCGACGTTTTCTGTGACCGTTGCGGGGATCCGCTTACAGTGAAGATTGAAGGTCAGCAAAGCCTCGTTGTCAAGCTTAGTGACCATAATGAAGAAGAAAGCGAAGATGTCCAGATCGTAAAAGAATCGGAGAGCAGGTTTGACCTGAGCCAGTTCATTTATGAATATGTAAGTCTTATGCTCCCGGTATACCGTGTTCACGGGGTTGACAGCAAGGGTAAAACCCTGTGCGATCCTGACATTTTGAAGAGACTTGAAGAGTTAAAGGAATCGCATGCGCCTGATCCGCGATGGGAAGTTCTGAATAAACTCAGGGAAAAAATATAGTGTTATTAATATTATTAAATCTAATTTTGTATGCCACATCCGAAACGAAAAATTTCCAATCAGCGCAGGGATAAAAGACGTACTCATGATAAAGCTGAAAGTCCTACCTTTGCTCTCTGCTCTAATTGCGGTGCACCGGTTCTTTATCACAGGGTATGTCCTGAATGCGGTTACTACCGTGGGAAGCAGACTATTGAAAAGTCGGCTGCTGAATAATCCTGTCCGACAGGGTCATTCACCGATTAATTATTCAGTTGTTTAACTTAATTCTGACTAATGAAGATCGGCTTAGATGTATTGGGAGGTGATTTTGCACCAAATGCCACTATGCATGGTGCAATAATGGCTCTTAAAGAGTTGCCTTCCACCGACAAGATCGTTTTAATAGGGGATAAGGATCATATCCTTACCTTTTTAAAAGAAGAAAATGTAAGTCCGGCGGTGTTTGAGATCGTGGATGCTCCCGATCTCATTGAGATGGATGAAAGCCCCACTAAAGCTCTTGTCAACAAGCCGAATTCCAGCATTTCGACCGGTTTCCGCATGCTGAAGCATGAGGAGATCCAGTCCTTTGCCAGTGCCGGCAGCAGCGGGGCAATGCTTGTTGGAGCCATATACAGTGTTGGTAATATTCAGGGAATTATCCGCCCGAGCTCTCCTGCCTATATAGCCAAGGAGAATGGCGGCATGTCAATTCTCATCGATGTGGGAACCAATCCTGATGCCAAACCCGACGTTATGTACCAGTTCGGTTTGCTCGGATCCTTATTTGCCGAGCATGTGTATCACGTTAAGGTCCCCAGGGTTGGACTTCTGAACATCGGATCCGAAGAAAAAAAAGGAAGCCTTACAACCCAGTCGGCTTTCCAGCTGATGAAAGAGTCGAAAGATTTTAATTTCATTGGAAACGTTGAAGGCCGGGAGTTATTCAGGGACAATGTGGATGTTATTGTTTGCGACGGTTTCGTCGGCAACATTGTGCTGAAGCAGGTAGAAGCCATGTACCGCGTGCTTGTAAAACGAGGTATTAAAGATTCTTACCTCGACCGTTTCAATTATGAGATTTATGGAGGTACCCCTATCCTGGGAGTCAACGGGAATGTCATCGTGGGCCACGGTATCTCAAACAGTATTGCTATAAAAAACATGATCCTTCTTTCAAGGGAGATCATTGAGGCCAATCTTCCCTCTAGGATCAAACATGCCCTCGAGCAGTACACCATCAACAATATTTAACATTTTTTTCATGACCAGAATCAGAGCGGCAATTACTGGGATTCAAGGCTGGGTCCCGCCTTATATTCTTACAAATAAGGAACTGGAGGCCATGGTGGATACTTCGGATGAATGGATTATGAGCCGTACCGGGATCAAGGAACGGCACATCCTTAAAGGCGAAGGCCTGGGAACTTCCGACATGGCCGCTGAAGCTGTAAAAGCGCTTCTTGAAAAAACAGGCACAAACCCCGATGAGATCGGTATGGTAATCTGTGCTACGGTTACCCCGGATATGATTTTCCCTGCGACTGCAAATATCGTCTGCGACAAGACAGGGATCAAAAATGCTTTTGGGTTCGACATGAACGCCGCCTGTTCAGGCCTTTTATATGCCCTTGTTACCGCATCAAAATACGTTGAAACAGGCACGGTTAAAAAAGCAATAGTGATAGGGGCCGATAAGATGTCGTCAATCACCGATTACACAAGCCGTGAAACCTGCGTATTATTCGGGGATGCGGCGGGAGCTATTTTGCTGGAACCAACCACTGAAGAAGTAGGAATAATGGATTCCATCATGCATTCGGATGGCTCAGGCCGGTTTTACCTGCATATGAAGGCAGGAGGTTCTGTAAAACCCCCTTCCTACGAAACCATCGATGCCAAAGAACATTTCGTTTACCAGGAAGGCCAGCCGGTTTTCAAGTTTGCAGTTACCAAAATGGCTGATGTTGCTGCGGAGATCATGGCCAGGAACAACCTTAAGTCTGAAGACGTTTCCTACCTTGTGCCCCACCAGGCAAATCTTCGCATCATCGATGCAACTGCCCGGCGTATGGGAGTTGGCACCGAACAGGTAATGATCAACATTGAGCGTTACGGGAATACCACGGGAGGAACTATACCTTTATGCCTCTGGGAATGGGAAAACAAGCTGAAGAAAGGCGACAATATCATCCTCGCAGCTTTCGGCGGAGGCTTCACCTGGGGAAGTATCTGGCTGAAGTGGGCGTATTAAAAGATAGCGGGATAATGAGATAGCGGGATTATCATCACGCCATCACGAACATCACGTTTCTCAATGTTTTTCTTCCAGCAGAGTATCCAAAAACTTGAGTGTTTCATCGCAGAATTCGGTGTAATGCTGCCCGGTTCCCGGGCCTGAAAATCCTGTTTCAACTTTCCGGATCACACCTTTCCTGTCAATAAACAAAGTAGTTGGATAGGCCATATGGCCGTCGAGATTATACAGCACAGATTGCAGGGATTCGTGGCCTCTTGGCCCTGCATAAAGGAATGTATAGCCCGCACCGGTCTGCCCAATAAAGCGTTCCATCCTGGGTTTTGAAATTTCCAGGGTCTTTTCTTCAAAACACAGTGAGACGATCTCAAGGCCTTTTTCCCTGTAATTCGTGTACACATCCCTGTAAAAGATGGTTTCATCAAGGCAATTGGGGCACCAGGTTCCAATTGCCATCACCACGATGACCTTGTCTTTGAATTTAGGGTCTTCAAGCGAAACTTTATCCCCGTTGATGTCAGGTAAATCAAAGTTGAAAGGGCGGGCGCCCGGTTTTACTTTAACTATTTCATCCATCTTCGGAAGTTTGATGGATTCATTCCTTTCGGCAGTCCAGATGCTTTTCCATCTGGGGCTCCCCATAAAACGGCCATTTTCCAGTTTGCCCAGGGGTGAGACATCGGCTGTGAGAATCAAGGTGTGAGCCCCGTCAATCGCCGAGATCATGAATTTGTTCCCTGAAACTTTCCCCTCCAGGTAACGGTAGTCACCCGCGGAATTCAGGATTGTTCCTGTGATGCGGTTGCTGTCCTGCACGAATTCACCAACCATGATGGAGGAATCAGGAGTGCCTGCATTTTCGGTGATCTTCCAGCGTCCGCTAAGGTTTGCAGAAGCTGGTTTATTAGCCCAAGGGAAACGGTCGGTCACACCCGGTATGGCATAAAATGCATACCAGCTGCCGGCTTCCTTCCCTTTCGGATAATATTTGCCGATTAGGGAATCGTGCCTGATGATTGCAATGATCTCGGAAGTGAAAACCGGAAATTTCATAAATACCGTATCACCAGAAACAGCCATTTCATTGATCATAATGACCTCCCCTGCATTGGATACCTGCATGACCTTTTGTCCGTCGGGACTCAGGGCAAAGATCATATTGAAGGGAAGGTCCATTGCGGGTTCCGCACTGTCGATCCGTATTACTCCCAGGTAGGGTCCCTGTTTCAGGATGTTATGACGGATGCAGCCCCCCGAGAGAACTATGATAAGCGGTAAAAGACAAATAAATTTTCTCATAAAGGATTTCATATCTTATGACAAATCCCCTCCGTTTTGAAGTGGAATCCGTATCCGGGGATTTACCCCCGGCTTTCATACCATTGATCTATTCCCTCACAAAGTGAGGCATGTTAAAAGGAATTTCCAGGGATAATTCAACCAGGCCCTTCAACTCTCCTTCCACAATCCAGGGTGTCTGGTATATCAACTTTTTCTTCCCTTTTTTTTCTATTGTATACACATTTTTAATCTTCTCCTCCATGATCCTGCCGATGATCTTTTTCGAGTTCTCGTTATGGCAGTCCATCAGGTCGCGGCCGATAAGCGAAGGCTCTCCGGGTTTGACGAATGTGCCCTCTGCCATCGAATTTGCATAGATCACCTTTCCGCCAAGGTCTGTAACTATAACCGATCCATCCAGTTTTTCAATCCAATCCATTTTGTAATCATTAGATTTGTTTTTGTCCTTTTTTTTGCCTGCGGGTTTCAATTGCATGCTGTTTACCATTTTTCCCAATGAATCCGTTCAGGCTTAAATTTATCCTTGGGGAGATCCTCTCCCGCAGGGTAGCCAAGTGGGATTATCGAGAAGGGGCTGATATGATCAGGAAGGCCAATTATATTTCGTACATGCGTGCTGCGGTCTTCATAGGGGAATAAGGCGCTCCATACCGCACCCAAACCCATGGCATAAGCCTGAAGAAGGATATTTTGAGAGGCCGCCGCAGCATCCTGGTACCAGAGGTCAGTGGCCCCCTCCTGCAGTTCAACAGTTGAATCACCGCAAACCACGATAGCTGCACCTGCCGTATAAAGCATTTTAGTGTACGGAAGGCCTTCGGCCAGGGAATCCAAAGTGGAACGTTCAGTGATGACCAAAAAGGCCCATGGCTGGCGGTTCCTTGCAGAAGGTGCTGCCATTGCGGCTTTCAGCAAAGTCATCAGCATTGAATGGTCAGGCGTCTGACCGGTAAAGCTCCTGACGCTTCTGCGCTTGAGAATGGTTTCCAATACTATCGCGGAAGAACCTGACATATAGCAGAAAAATTACTCAAAAATAGGAAATACTTTAACACCATAACATGCATTTCATAATTTCACCGGGAGCTGTTTAAAAAAATGTATTCCAAAGAGCAGGTAATTCGCTAAAAGGAGCGATATTCACAGGCTTATTTTTCTGATATGGAGAACTCAAATTATAAAATACTGGCTGTTGATGATAATCCCAAGAACCTTAAGGTACTGGCTGCTTTACTTTCACCCCAGCACTACCAGGTTGATTATGCGTTCAGCGGACCTGAGGCAATAAACATACTTGAAGCTGAAAGTTACGACCTCATCCTTCTTGACATCATGATGCCAGGGATGGATGGTTACGAGACCTGTGTCAGGATTAAAAGTATGCCGAAACACAGCCTGGTTCCGGTGATATTTCTTACAGCCAAGACCGATATGGCCAGTCTTAACAAGGCGTTCACCAGCGGGGGAGTAGATTACCTCACAAAGCCGTTCTCGCCTGAGGAATTGCTTGCCAGGGTGAGGACCCACCTGGAACTTAAATCAAGCCGTCAGCAGCTGCTGGAGGTTAATTCATGGCTGGAACAGAAAGTTGAAGAACGCACCGAGGACTTAAGATCGGCTCACGAAGAGCTGGAAAAGGCATACAGCAGCTTAAAATCCCTTGATAAAGCCAAGACCGATTTCCTGCACATGATCAACCATGAACTCCGCACGCCTTTGAATGCGATCCTGGGTTTTACAAATATCCTGCAGGATGAAGTGGAATCTCCGGAAGTTAAGGAGCATGTTGAGTTTATTTTTTATTCTTCGATGCGGCTTGAGAAATTCCTTGCCGTCGTGCTTCAGCTGACCGAATTAATTGCCAGGGAGAAACCGCTGCAGAAAAAACCCGCCTCCCTGGGAAGAATACTGGAGTTTTGTCTCAATGATTATGTCTTGCAAACAGGCAAGAAAGGCATAAATACCCTTCTTGATCCCCGGCTTACCGATGCCATGGTTGAAGGTAATGAGAAGCTGATGAGGAGCTGTTTCCAGGGGGTGGTTGAGAATGCTATAGAATATTCACCCGAAGGCGGCGAGATCAGCATCAGGCTGATCTCGGAAAACGGGTTTAAAGGTTGCGAGATTACCGACCAGGGACCTGGTTTCAGCGAGCAGGCCCTGAAAAACCTTTTTTCCCTCTTCGGGCTTGGGGGCGAACATATTGACGAAAATGTAGGCCTCGATCTTTGCCTTGCCAAGATGGCGATGGACGCACATGAAGGGAAGGTGGAAGTGCTTAACAACCCTTCAGGCGGGGCTACTGTCAGGATGCTTTTCCCGGGATAACCTGGATTGCTGGATAGCTGGAGGACTGGATAACTGGATCACTGGATTGCTGGATCACTGGATATCCAGTAATCAAGTCATCGGAGCGAAGTGCCATGTCCAGTTATCGGCGCGCAGCGCCTTATCCAGTTATCCCTAATCCTCTATCATTTCTCCTGCTTTTTTATCACGATTTCCCCAAAAAAACGTACCTTTGCACACTTTTTTTTAAGGATGAAGACAAAATACGCTGAATACCGGAATCTGGACCTGACAAGAATCGGGAGAGACATCCAGTCATACTGGAAAGAACATAATACGTTTGAAAAAAGCCTGGAACTTACCAGGGGAAGGACCCCTTTTATTTTTTATGAGGGACCGCCTTCAGCAAATGGTATTCCGGGGATTCACCACGTTATGGCCCGGACCATCAAGGATATCTTCTGCAGGTATAAGACCATGAAAGGTTTCTATGTCAGCCGTAAAGCAGGCTGGGATACACACGGCCTTCCCATCGAGATTGGTGTTGAGAAAAAACTTGGAATCACCAAAGAGGACATCGGCAGGAAAATATCCATTGAAGATTACAATAAAGAATGCCGGAGCGAAGTGATGAAATACAAGGACCTCTGGGATGAACTTACTGTGCAGATGGGCTATTGGCTGAATCTCGACGATCCGTATATAACCTACGACAATAAATATATCGAATCGGTATGGTACCTTCTGAGTAAACTCTATGAAAAGGGTCTGCTTTATAAAGGGTACACCATACAACCGTATTCTCCTGCCGCCGGAACAGGCCTGAGCACCCATGAACTTAATCAGCCCGGGGCCTATAAAACGGTCAAAGACAACACTGTGGTTGCCCAGTTTAAGGTCATACAGGACGAAAAATCGGAGTTCCTTTTCAGGGATCTTTTTGGTGATGTATATTTCCTGGCATGGACTACCACCCCCTGGACACTTCCGTCGAACACCGGCCTGGCCGTCGGGAAGGATATTACATACCTGGTTATCAGGACATATAATCCGTATACCTTCCGTGAACAAACAGTGATCATGGCGAAGGATCTTCTTCACCAGTACCTTCCCGAAAAAAATGCCCAGCTTGAACTGGACGACTACCATGAAG
This sequence comes from uncultured Bacteroidales bacterium, assembly GCA_903837605.1. Taxonomy (GTDB): domain Bacteria; phylum Bacteroidota; class Bacteroidia; order Bacteroidales; family FEN-979; genus CAIRDP01. The sequence continues at coordinate 18,656 of CAILVF010000090.1, forward strand.
GCCAGAAAAACATACCCTTCAGGATTGTTGCCGAATACAAGGGCGCCGATTTCGAAAACCTTCGGTATGAGCAGCTGCTTCCTTATGCCCGGCCAGAGGAAGGAGATCCTTTCAGGGTTGTTATCGGTGATTTTGTCACTACCCAGGACGGTACAGGCATTGTGCATATAGCACCAAGTTTCGGGGCGGACGACTTCAGGGTGGGAAGACAATATGGCCTGGGATCTCTTACCCTGGTTGACAAACAGGGAAGGTTCACTGAACAGATGGGAGAGTTTGCCGGCCGCTATGTCAAAGTCGAATATGATGATGACTGTTCAAATAAGGAATGCCCGCCTGTCGACATCGACATCATTGTCAAGCTAAAGCATGAGAACAAGGCTTTTAAGTCGGAGAAATACGAGCATTCATACCCGCATTGCTGGCGTACCGATAAACCTGTCCTTTACTATCCGCTGGATTCATGGTTTATCCGTACTACTGCGTATAAAGATACGATGATCAGCCTCAATAATACAATTAACTGGAAACCCGAATCAACAGGCACTGGAAGGTTCGGGAACTGGCTGGAAAACCTTGTCGACTGGAACCTCAGCCGTTCCAGGTTCTGGGGGACACCGCTTCCTATCTGGAGAACCGAAGACGGTAAAACAGAGATCTGTATTGGCTCGGTAAATCAACTCAGGAAAGAAATTGAGAAAGCGGTGAAGGCCGGCATGATGAAGACCAACCCCCTGGCTTCATATAAGGAAGGCGACCTGGCCGACTCAAATTATCAGACATTCGACCTCCATCGCCCTTTTGTGGATGACATTATCCTCATAAGCGATGACGGGCGCCCCATGACCCGGGAGACTGATCTTATCGACGTATGGTTCGACTCCGGGGCAATGCCCTACGCACAATATCATTATCCTTTCGATTCAAGCCGCAGCCTGGATAGCTTTTTCCCGGCCGATTTTATTGCCGAAGGTGTTGACCAGACCCGTGGCTGGTTTTTTACCCTGCACGCAATCGCCGTGATGCTGTTTGATTCGGTTTCTTACAAGACCTGCGTCTCCAATGGCCTGGTGCTTGATAAAGCCGGCAATAAAATGTCGAAACGCCTCGGGAATGCGGTGGATCCTTTTGAGACACTTAATAAATTCGGTCCTGATGCAACCCGATGGTACCTGATCACCAACTCCCAGCCCTGGGATAACCTGAAATTTGACATTGAAGGCATTACCGAAACACAGCGTAAATTCTTCGGAACCCTATACAATACCTATACTTTCTTTGCACTCTATGCCAATATTGACGGTTTCTGCTATTCCGACGATGAGATCCCTCTGAATGAACGGCCTGAGATTGACAGGTGGATACTGTCGGAATTAAATTCACTGATCCGTTTTGTCGATGAAAGTTACACTGATTATGAACCTACAAGGGCAGGCCGTGCAATTACCGATTTTGTTGATGAACACCTGAGTAACTGGTATGTGCGCTTATGCCGGCGCCGTTTCTGGAAAGGTAACTATTCTTCTGACAAGATCAGCGCGTATCAAACCCTTTACACTTGTCTTGAAACCCTGTCACAGCTCATGGCTCCCATAGCACCTTTCTTTGCCGAACAGCTGTTTACCGATTTGAATAGTGTATCGGGCAGAAAAAAGACCGATTCTGTTCATCTTACAGAGTTTCCAGCCGCCAGCCTGTCAATGATCGATAAAGATCTTGAAGAAAGGATGGAGATGGCACAGAAAATATCTTCATTGGCACTTTCGATAAGGAAAAAAACCAATATAAGGGTCAGGCAACCGCTGAACCGTATACTTGTTCCTGTTCTGAATGAAAAACTGAAAGAGCAGGTTGAATCGGTAAAGAACCTGATCCTTTCAGAGGTTAATGTCAAGCATATCGAATACATAACCGATACTGAGGGCATCCTATCCAAAAAGATCAAACCCGATTTCAAAAAGCTCGGGCCAAAATGCGGCAAGGACATGAAAATGATAGCTGAGGACATGAAAGGATGGACCCAGTCGGAAATAGCTGATTTCGAGAGGGAAAAAACCTGTACCAGGGTTTACCCCAACGGTAATTCGTACACCTTTGAATTGGGCGATATCGAGATCCAGAGTGACGACCTCCCCGGGTACAATACAGCGGCAATGGGGTCCCTTGTTGTTGCGCTGGACACAAATATCACTCCTGAACTTAAAAATGAAGGAATTGCAAGAGAACTGGTCAACAGGATACAGAACCTCCGAAAGGATAAAAAATTCGAAGTAACAGATAAGATCAGGGTGAAAATACAGTCACATCCTGAAATGGATGAGGCAGTGAATCAGAATAATTCTTATATTTGCAGCGAAATTCTGGCTCAGTCATTTACTGTTACGGGAAATTTAGAAGGTAACGACACTGATGAGATTGAGCTGACAGATACAATTAAAACTAAAATTTCCATCCAAAAGGTGGATTGATTCGCAAACGGCAGGGAGCTAGATTTCTGTCGTTGTTTGTTTTAGAATATTAACGTGACGCGCTATGAAAAAAGCAACAGCACCGGAGAAAGCAAAAACAAGGTATACCGATGATGAACTGGAAGAGTTCAAACAGATCATTCTTCAGAAGCTTGAGAAGGCCCATAATGACCTGCAACTTCTTACCGATGCATACACAACGGGGAATGAACATGACACCAACGATACTTCACCTACTTTCAAGGTTCTTGAAGAAGGGTATCAGGTTTTTTCTAAGGAAGAGAACAGCAAATTTGCCGCACGCCAGGAAAAATTCATCAAATCCCTTGAAAATGCCCTTATCCGCATAGAAAACAAGACCTATGGCATATGCAGGGTCACGGGAAAGTTAATTCCCAAAGACCGTTTACGCTCGGTACCCCATGCCACCCTCAGCATTGAAGCCAAACGCGTACAAACTGCACCCTCTGTTATTCAGAAGCAGACCACCGATCTGTTGGATCACGAAGAATGAAAAAAGCTTTCTGGATAGTATTTCTGATCCTCCTTGCAGATCAGATCCTCAAAATCTGGATTAAATCAACGTTTTATCTAGGAGAAAGCCATCCTGTTATCGGTCATTGGTTTTATCTTCATTTTACTGAAAATGAAGGGATGGCCTTTGGCATGAAACTGGGCGGGCAATGGGGGAAACTGATCCTGAGCATATTCCGCATTATTGCGATCGCAGGTATATTCTGGTGGCTCAGAACAGCTACGACAAAGGGAGCCGGGACCCTGATGATCGTTTGTATTTCACTGATACTTGCAGGAGCTATCGGCAACATTATAGACTCTGCTTTTTACGGCCTCATTTTCAATGAAAGTTCATATATGCAACTGTCAACCCTGTTTCCCAAAGGCGGAGGGTATGCCAGTTTCCTTCATGGGAAAGTGGTTGACATGTTTTATTTCCCGATTATTGAAACCAGGTTCCCGAACTGGGTTCCCTTTTACGGAGGCGAAGATCTTGTCTTTTTCAGACCCGTTTTTAATATTGCCGATTCGGCGATAACCACGGGTGTACTGATGCTGATTGTTTTCCAGAGGAAGATATTTCCCAATAAAGTGACTGGTGAACAGTGACTGGTGACTAGTGAATTATTTTAGTCACTGTTAACTAGTCACTATTCACTATTCACTGATTTTATTTTACCCTTATCGTACTTCCAACCTTCAATTTCGAATTTGTCTTGATTTTATTCATGGCACAGATCTCCTTGACGTTGGTATGGTATTTCTTGGCCAGGCGGCCCAGGGTATCTCCGTTTTTAATCTTGTGGTAAACGGCATTGCCATTATAATCGTTGGGATAAAAAACCTTTTTGGTGATGGGGAAACTTCTTGTCATAAGTTTCTGGTTATCGAAATCTATAACCCTCAAAGCATCCATAGGCACATCTTTATACCTCAGCTCGAAATGACAATGGGGGCCGCGGCTTCTGCCGCTGGATCCGCCGAGGGAAATGGGATCCCCGGCTTTAACGACCTGGTTTACGCGCACCAGAAGTTTTGAATTATGGGCGTAATAGGATTCAAGCCCGTTATAATGCCTGATGATGACCAGGTTGCCGAAACCTCCGCGGTTGTATTTGGCATAACGAACCACTCCATTGAAAGCGGCTCTTACGGTATCACCCTTGTTGAGTTTGATATCCAGGCCCTTGTGGGTGTATGTAAAGCCCCGGAAAAGATGACCGTAAACCGGCATGTGAAATGTATGTAAAGAATCGACCAGTACAAGAAGTGTATCCTTTATGGAGTCCCTTTGCATTTTATATGCAAATATCTGGTCATTGATCCATTGGTTGCTGAAAATCCCTGTAGAATCCTCCTCAATGCTCATCATCACAGGTTCGTTCTCAAGGTATTCCCAGGTAAAGTTTTTAAACAGCAGTACAGTCCCGTTTTTCATTTCTACCGTATCGACAATTGCATCGACGTTCCGCTGTCCGAAGGACATAATAGGAATAAAAATCAGGGCAAGCAACCACTTCTTGCACATGTGCATTTTATAAAAGTTGTTAGGGTTTGGTAATTCAGAAACGCCAAAAATACGGATTTATTCTTTCTGCTCTTGTTCATTTCGCCAAATTAGCTTAGGTTTGTATAAATTTTCCACAGCTATATGCAAGCAAAAGTATCAAGTAAAGAACTGATTAAGGGGAAGATATTACAGATCATCGGCCCCGTTATCGACGTGGCTTTTGATGAAGGAGTTGCTCTCCCGAATATCTATGATGCTCTTGAGGTAAAGAATGAAAACGGGGATGTGATCGTTCTTGAATGCCAGTATGACATAGGGGAGAATACGGTAAGGACCATTGCCATGGACTCCACCGATGGTCTTCGCAGGGGGATGGACGTAGTTGAAAGGGGAGGCCCTATTTCGATGCCTGCCACCGAAGATATCAGGGGAAGGTTATTTAATGTCATCGGGAATCCTATCGACGGCCTGGGTGATGTTTCAAGGGCTCATACTTACCCCATTCACCGTGACCCGCCCGCTTTTGACCAGCTTACGACGACCAAAGAAGTGCTATATACCGGGATCAAGGTCATTGACCTGATTGAACCTTATTCGAAGGGAGGGAAGATCGGTTTGTTCGGTGGTGCAGGTGTTGGCAAGACGGTGATCATCATGGAACTCATCAACAATATCGCAAAGAAATATTCCGGGATGTCGGTGTTTGGCGGAGTTGGAGAGCGTACCCGTGAAGGGAATGACCTTCTCCGTGAAATGATTGAATCAGGGGTTATCAGATATGGTAAGGAGTTCCTTGAGGAAATGGAAAAAGGCGGATGGGACCTGTCAAAGGTTGACCGCAAAGAACTTGCAGAATCCCAGGCTACACTGGTATTCGGCCAGATGAATGAACCTCCCGGGGCACGCGCCCGTGTCGCCTTATCGGGTCTGACCGTGGCCGAGTATTTCCGTGACGGGGACGAAAAGTCAGGAGGCCGCGATATCCTGTTTTTCATTGACAATATTTTCAGGTTTACCCAGGCCGGTTCTGAAGTCTCGGCATTGCTGGGACGCATGCCTTCGGCAGTAGGTTATCAGCCTACATTGGCAACAGAAATGGGGATCATGCAGGAGAGGATCACCTCAACCAAAAGGGGTTCCATCACCTCTGTACAGGCTGTTTATGTGCCTGCCGACGACCTTACGGACCCGGCACCTGCAACTACTTTTGCCCACCTTGACGCCACTACGGTCTTAAGCCGTAAAATTTCCGAATTAGGAATTTACCCGGCCGTTGACCCACTTGATTCCACTTCAAGGATACTTTCATTGGATGTGGTTGGCGAAGAACATTATAACACGGCCCAAAGGGTTAAAAGGATACTTCAGAGGTATAAGGAACTTCAGGATATTATTGCAATTCTTGGCATGGATGAGCTTTCCGACGAAGACAAGCTGGTAGTTGCCCGCGCAAGGCGCGTTCAGAGGTTCCTGTCGCAACCATTCCATGTTGCCACCCAGTTCACTGGTATTCCGGGAGCATTCGTAAATATTGAAGATACTATCAAAGGCTTCAATATGATTATGGATGGCATGGTGGATGAATATCCTGAATCGGCATTCAACCTTGTTGGAACAATAGAGGAAGCCATCGAGAAAGGAAAGAGACTGATGGCCGAGAGTAAATAGGGAAAACCATGAAAGTAGATATTGTAACTCCCGACGCCACACTGTTTACCGGCGACCAGGTTGAACTGGTGCAATTGCCCGGTATTGACGGTTCCTTTGAAATCCTGAAAGACCATGCTCCCCTGATCTCAATCCTGAAAAAAGGCAAGATCAAGCTTCAGAACAAAAACGAAAAGGAGCAGTATTTCGAAATCAACGGAGGGGTTATTGAAGTTCTCTCCAATAAGGTTCTGATTCTTGCGGAGTAATTCCCTGTTTTGCCTTATGAGACATTCACGAGCCATATTGATACCGGCGTTCCTTCTGATTATTTTCGGAGGCTGTTATAAAAATGAACCAGTTCCGGTGGCCGCATTCACATTTAAAGGAACCAATGGTTTTAAAATACCCTGCAAAGTTACATTCATCAACAATTCCGAGAATTCTTTTGCCTGGGTATGGAACTTTGGGGATGACTCCACTTCATGGGCAAAAGAACCTGTTAAAGTCTACACCCGCCCGGGGAAATACATTGTAACGATGAGGGCTTATACTGAAAGCCAGAAAGAATGGGCATCCACGGCCCAAAACGTAGTTATTTCAGATACGGTTAAATAAAAAAAGGCTGCCCTGTTTGAGCAGCCTTTCCTGTTAATTCCTGCAGGAATCCATTCCGGCATTTAAAATTCTAATAGAACCTCAGCCTGGAATCAGTGATTTTAGAAGTTTTCTGAAGGGCAGGATATATGGCGTTGGCAGCACGCTGCTCAAAAAGTGATTTCTGCAGCTGCATTTCAGAAGAATAGTCATCTTTTTTAGGGGCATCGTTTATACCGTCAATGATAGCGGCATAAGATCCTGAGCGGCCTTTAAGCGGGCCCAGAAGTTTTGCAAAGGGAGAAGTAAAGAGTGTACCCACAACATCGGCATCACGTGCAATCGAGGCGCGGTTCAAACCACTAAAACTGATTACAGCAGTATCAACTTTGGTCTTCATTTGCGCTGCAATGGCATACAGGTCTTTTGTGTTTTCCATGACCTTCGTAAGCTTATCTGCTCCCATATTCACTTTCTTGTAGCCTCTGACCGATGGCTCGATCCTGGTCTTTATATTTTCCAGTGGGATAGCTCCTTTTGGGGTTGCTGATTTAAGTAAGGCTACCATATATTTACCCTGGAGGTCAAACACAGGAGAGATGTCTCCAACCTTGGTATTCTCAGAGAATGCCCAGCGTACCACTTCTCTTCCATTTGGCAGGCCCATGACCGTGTTATCGGTTTCCTTCATATTAGGAGCTTCGCGTTTCGAAAGGCCCAGTTTGGATGATGCTTTGTCAAAAGCATCAGATGTCCTGTACTGGCCTGCAAATGCGCTTGCCCTGGTATAAGTATCCTGGTATGTCTGGTTACTTGGCTCTATGTTCCTTGCCACAACGGCAACCCTCATCTTCTTAACAGGTTTTGATTTCTCATCAAGCCTGAAAATGGCATAACCAATCCTGGTTTCGAGAACCTTGATTTCTTTGGGTTTCATTTTCAATCCTGCATCATAAAATAATGCATAACCGGCATTCCCGTCAACAATTGCTTTTAGTTCACCCCCGTCTTCCTTTGCTGAGCTGAAATCGGAAACATTTCTTGCAAAGCTGGCGAGCATTTCGGGTTTTTTCTTCAGAATATCCATGAGGCTGTCGGCCTTGGCCTTTGCCTGGTCCTTGGTCCGCTTGATCGCTTCATTGCCAGGGGTTGAGAAGGCAACCAGGCATTGCATGCCTTTCATGGTATCGGGACGATCCTGTATATCCATGAGCTTGGCCATCAGCCAAACATTATTCTGTTCAAATGGTTCAACAAGTGTTCCCACTTTGGAATTGTAAAGCAGTGAATCAAGACGGCCCGGAAGAACTCCCTTTTTTACAAAACCGGTATCATATTTTTTATCCGAATTGGCATTCATGAAAATGATGGGATCGGGCGAAGCCAGGAAGTCTTTATATAATGAGACCACGTCTTCGGATGTCTTTTTACGGTCGGTCTGGCTGGGGAGAACGTCAAATGTAATGAAGTCAAGATCGCGGTAAGCTTCTTCCTGATAAAAGAACCCAATGTTTTTATTGTAAAATTCCTGGTAATCGGCATCTGTAATTTTTACCGTGCTGTCGGGGATCTCCATGGGATTCGGAGAAACGAACCTGAGCTTCATGCTGCGGTTTTTATTGATATAATCCTGCTTAATGAAAGCTTTAGGGAGATAAAAGGATTTTGATACCAGGTTGGTGAATTTAGATTCCTGGCGGTCGTCCTTAATGGCTTTTTCAAAAGCCAGCCATTGTTTCCTGGCTTTTGGTTCCATCTGGTCAAGCTGTTTCAGGTAGTTCAATACGATAGCAGGATCGTAAACCCCGGTTTTAGGATCTTTGAAATACTGGAGAATATACCTGTGAGGTTGTTTCCCCTGTACCTGGTCAAAAAGTTCTTCAGGCGACACAACAAGACCGATCTCGTCATATTCCTTGCCCATGATAGTTTCTTTGATCAGGTTATCATAAACGCCCTGACGGATCTGAAAAGCTTCCTGGTCGGTAATCTTTTCATTACCCCGGTTTTCTTTTTGCATATCCAGGGATTCTTCAACTTTTGCGGAAAAATCGGTATAAGGAATCTCTTCACCGTTAACCACGGCAATGTCGTTAGTGCCTTTTGCTCTTCTCTTTCCGAAATCACCAATTACAAAAGCAGCAATGGCCACACCTACAATGATAACCGCAAGGCCTGATTGCTTTCTGATAGTTCCAATAATCGCCATTATTCTTAGTTTTAAAAGGAGTGCAAAGGTAGGAATTATTTGGAAAACAGCAAAGAGAATTACGATTTACGTTCTGCAAAGCCGAAATGAGCACCAATAAAATTAACAATATTGCGAATAATTACGGTTTACGATTTATAGCTTGCAATAAACGAAAAATTACAGATCGTAATTCGTCATTTGTAAATCGTAAATCCTCAGACCGAGTCTTTCTTCACCATCATCTGCCCGGTAGGGTTTTTGAAATTGTAACGGGTGAAGGTCTCATCCGATTCAAGGTCATTGCCGTAAAGAACTTTCCCGGGGGTGATGATTTTTATAGGATCATTATTATAAATACGGTGGTTACGTTCATCCCAAACCAGGTGCTCAGTATTGAGTTGTTCGTTCTTCAACTCGTTCCTTACTATAACATTTCCCCTTCCCTCCATATACCCTTTGAAATCAAACCTGATCCCGTACAGAGCTGATAAGGTTGATTTAACCCGCATGATAGAATCATACATGATAATTTTAACACCCCTTGGGAAGTCCATCCTGGGATTTTTGCCCCCGTATTGATTCAGCAGAGGTGCAGTTAGCCTGGCCTGAACTTTGCCTGAATCGCTGAACAGGATCTCAACATTGACCGCCGACATAGACGGGTCTTCCGAGCTGTGAAGTTTGATTGAAGCAGCTTCTTTTTCTTTGGTACAGGCTGAAAAGAGTAACAGAATCACCTGCAGAATAGCCAGAAGCCTGATAAGCCGTGGAGGATCAACTGTTTTCACAGTCATTAGAAATACTTTCGTTTATGGAACCAGCGTTCATAAATTGAGAAACCAAGAACGAACTTAAAGTAAGTTTCCTTGATAAGGTCACCCTGGACAGTACCCCGGGACCCAAATTGTCCGCCTATATTCATCATTGTCTTCATCCCGCGCAAAGGGAGTCCGAAGCCGATAGAGATGCCATATTCATTAAGCTGGCGCCCCCTGAGCTGTAAGTAAGTACGGTCAAAATAAAAGCCAAGCCGGTATCTTATCCTGGAAAAATAACTGCTGTAGTTGTCGGCATTCGGGATGAACTCACCGCCAACCGATATTTTATAGCTGTTTGCAAGGGAATCGTTCAACCCAAAAGCCCTGAAGGACTTCCAGTTCTGATAACGGTAATCGACTGTGACCAGGAAGTTGTCCGTCTTCTGAAATGTGAGGCCGCCGCCGGCCATCCAAGGCAGAAGTATCGCCCCTTTGTAGGAATCCAGAATAGAAATTGTGTCTTTTGGATATTCAACCCCGCTTGAGCTGATGAGGAATGTGTTTGCGATTCCGCTGGCATGAGAGGTAATGCTGGTGGTGGGAGCGAAGACTGCCCCGACAATGACCGACATTTCCCTTTTCAGCCTGATCCTGTACTGAGCTCCGAAACTGTAGTAAAAATCCCCGACATTGATATAAGCATCGGTTTTATAGTTCATGGTATGAAGGGAATCGTAAAATAACACAGTTGCTTCCCTTGTCATGTTCCCGAAGAGGTAGGAGACATTCACGCCTACCGACAGGTCCTTCGTAACATTAAATGCGTTTCCCCAGAAAAAACGGTTCACACCGCCAGAACCGGTGTAAAGCCTGAGAATGGTCCCGGCAGTCTTACTTTCTTCAGGACTGATAACATTGTACCCGACATCACTGAAAGGGACAAGCCCGAGAGCTGTTTTCCACCATTTGGTCACGGGGATCCCGAAGGTAAGATAGCCAAGGGAAGCATAGGAGCGGGAAGTACTTTGAAGCCTCGAAGTAAGCTTCACCGACTCGGAAGTGAACCCCCCTTCAAAAACAAACGAAAGGGAATCGAAAGCCGTATAGGACGCAGGGTTTGTATAATTTATATGAGTTGAACTGCGAAGGGCGATGCCGGTTTGGCCAAGTGAGAAATTCCAGGCATTGTTGTTCCCGCTCAGATCGCCGATACCGAACCTTGAATATGGGGAGGCAATCCGGATCTGGGCATACGAACCTGAATACATACAAAGAATGAACAATGGAAGCAGCAGGTATTTTTTAGTCATTCGTTCCGGCATTCAGTTCAAGTATTTGATATAAGCCTTCTATTACTATATTTGGGACTGCAAAGGTCTTACTTTTTAACCGCTTATCAAAATAATTAAGATCACCTCCGCTAAGGATCACCTTTAACTTCCTGTTTTTCTGAAGATATTGGCAGATTATCCCATCCAATTCGGCCAGTGTACCGTTGATCACACCCGATAAAATGGATTCATTTGTTGTGGTCCCTGTAAGATCGGCACTTTTCTTACCTGATATCAACGGTAATTTGCCGGTAAAAGTATTCAGGGCCCTGAATCTCATCTGAATTCCCGGGGAAATACTTCCGCCCAGGTATTCTCCGTGGGAATTAACGAAATCACAGGTGATACATGATCCGGCATTGATGACCAGGACCGGGTCTTCCGGAAAGCGGAGGTGCCCGGCAACAGCTGCGGCCAGCCTGTCTTTACCAAGAGTTCCAGGAGTTTTATATAAGTTCCTGACAGGCAGGGGTGTGTGCTCGTCAAGCTCAAGAAGGCCGAATCTCTTTTCCAGGAATTTTTTTACTGAAGGCGGATAAAAGATTACCGATGAAAGGATGCAATGTGTGATCTGCGGATAATCCTGTACCAGGGATCTGACCGCCGGTAGCGTGATCTCAGGCAGTATCCTGATATCTTTCAGCCTGCCCTTGCTGAAAACGGCGAGTTTTTTATTTGTATTTCCAAGATCAATGATAAGATACATTTCAATTTACGATTTACGATTTACGAATTACGAATTCATTTACGATTCAGGAAGGAACAATAATAAATCGTTCTTCTTCAATCGGACATCAAATCGTAAATTGTAAATCCTTACAAAGGTATTGGAAATTTAAAAAATCTTCCTATTTTTGCACTCCCATTCTCAAAATAGGGAGATGGCGTCGTAGCTCAGATGGTAGAGCAGAGGACTGAAAATCCTTGTGTCACTGGTTCGATTCCAGTCGATGCCACTGCCAAATCACCCTAAAGCCCTGATTCAGAAATGTTTCGGGGCTTTTTTATGCCAGGTTGGCGACATCTGATATTGTGTGTTGTATTTTAGTCCTTTGTTTTGATCCTGGCTGAAGCTGGTTTCATATTGCCGAAGCTTGCATAAATCCCGAACATGGCTGCATACCTTCCGTAAACCCAGTCCCAAAGGCTGGAGTGAAAAACCGTGAGGATATTATTTTTAAGGAATGAAAACTCCACTCTCGGTCCTGCTGCATACATCTGGTAGTACCGGATGAATTCTCCACCGAATTTCCACGAATGAAATTCATAAAAACCCATAGCATCCCAGCGATACCGTTTCCCGCCGAATTCAAATGCACCGAAAAAAGAAAAGGGCTTCTTGTATAATCCTATAATCGGTGAAACCCGCCAGAGCTCTGTCTCATTTGACTGGTACCCTCCCAGAAACCCGATCATTATCCCTTTGACAATGGTATAACTAATGCCAACCAGCCCTTCTCCCCAGCTGTTTTGCGGATATGCCGTCACATAAAAATAACTTGTAATCCCAATGTGCTCATTTACCTGGTAATTTGTGTACAATGTTACGATCGGCATCAGGTTCCCATTGTACAATACATCGTACTGGTTGATTTTAAAAAGGGTCTGGCCACTCACCCCTGAAGGGAAAAAGTACAACCAGAGAATGATAAACCCGCTTATCCTGAAAATATTTCTTCTAATCATCTTAATTAATCTGCCCCGCTTATCTCTGTTCAGGTATAGTCATAATGAATTCCGTAAATTCACCTTCTTTGGACTGAACCTCAAGTTTCCCCTTGTGAACCTGTGTAATGATATCATAACTCATTGAAAGTCCAAGCCCCGTTCCTTTTCCGGTAGGTTTAGTAGTAAAGAACGGATTGAATATTTTATCGATCACATGCTGCGGAATACCCGTGCCGTTATCACGGATACGGATTTCGATCTTGTCGCCTATTTTACGCGTGCTTGTGACTACTTCTGGGGCAAATCCCTCAATTCCTTTCTTTGCTTTTTCATCCACCGCATAACAGGAGTTATTTACAATATTGAGTATTACCCTGCTTAACTCCTGAGGAATAATACTTGCTTTCGTAACATTCGGATCGAGGTTTGTTTTGAGCGCTGTGTTAAAACTCTTGTCTTTTGCGCGCATCCCATGATAAGCCAGGTTCACATATTCGGTCACCAGGTTGTTGATTTCAACATTCTCGAATTCTCCTGATTTGCCGCGGGAGTGTTGCAGCATTCCTTTCACAATGCTGGCGGCGCGTTTTCCATGATCGTGGATCTTTTCAACATTTCCCTTTATCATCTCCACAACCTCTTCCATATCTGCGACACGGTTGGCAGGGATTTTATCCCTGATCTCATCAATATACCCTTTTAGTTCAACAGCAAGATCGGCCGAAAGAGTGGAAAAATTAGTGACAAAATTCAGGGGGTTCTGGATCTCATGTGCAATGCCTGCCGTGAGTTCCCCCAGGGAGGCCAGTTTTTGCGATTGCACCAGCTGATCCTGAGTTTCTTTCAGATTATGTAAGGTGGATTGAAGATCCTCAAGGATCCTGGTTTTAATAAAAGCCGATATGATATGCTCTTTTGAATTTCTGACGAAACTCAGGTCTTCATGTTCAAAGGCATTATCCCTGGTCATATTTTCAAGGATCAGGAAGGCCTCAACTTTCCGGTCCACTTTGATTACAAGGATAAGCATGGATCTAGGGATGTCATAACCGGCCAGCTCAGGCAAATCATCGTTAAGACTTCCGAAATTCTTCTTTACAAAAATATCCTCAAAAACCTCCTCGGCGTCCTTCAGATATCGTTTCTCGGCCACCTGTAAAGTGAGCTGAACATTCTGAAGCTGCTTAACGTCCCATCCGAAACTGGCCCTGTATCTGAAAGAACCTGATTCCTTATCCAGGATCAGGGCGGTGGACTTTTCCACAGCCTTGATCAACTTGGTCTTTTCCAGCAGGGATTGCAGAAGATTGGAAAAATTGATTTCCGAGTTAATGGCTTTTACAACTGTGTTGATCTTTTCAAGTTCATCATTTTTACTGGCAAGCTCCTCTGACTGGTTCTCGATTTCTTCCTTCTGCTGCATAATTTCAGCAGTACGCTCGGCAATCTTTTGCTCAAGGGCTTTCTTTTCTTTCAGTAACTGCCGGTTCCTGAAAATTACGATCAGGTAGATCAGACCGCCTGCCATCAGTACATAAAATAAGTAGGCCCACCATTTATAATACCAGGGTGACAAAATTTTAAAAGAAAAAACCGCTTCCTTACTGATTTGGTTAAAGACATTTTTTGCCCTTACATGAAAAGTAAAGTAGCCCCTTGGAAGATTTGTATAATCCTTTTGGGATTGGTCTGTCCAATCTGACCAGGTCTCTTCAAGGCCTTCAAGTTTGCACTGAAACAGTATTTCCCCCCGCGTCATGTAAAATGGAGCTGAATATTCAAAACTCACACTATGATCATTGCTGTTGAAAATATATTCCGGGCTTGTATTATCCATTGTTTTGTCCATGTTTGTGGCGAAAGATCCGGAATTCCCTTCGAAGATCAGGGAATCGCCATGAACCAGTACTTCACGTATCAGTGCGGGACACATATCTGTAATGGAAGGAATGGCTCCCTGGTCATAACGGATCAGGCAATCAGGGCTTCCAAACCATGTAATTCCCGATGGTTCCGGATAAATGTTGCATATAACTGAGGAAGCTATCGGAAGAAAGGGTGTTTGAACTTTAAACAACCCTTTTCCCTTGTTCACATAATACCTGACCTGGGTTTCATCTCCCATTGTCGCCCACAATTTTCCATCTTTATCTGTTGTCAGATGCGTGAACCAGGCATGATTTTCGGCCGTATCGGAGAATGGAAATGTAAGCGGATCAAACCGCATGGTGCTATCATTAAAGGCATATAGCCCGTGACGGGTAGCTGCTGTTAGCCTGCCCTGGATAAGATGCAGGGTATTTCCGTTTCTTTCGGGCAATCCCGATAATGTATCGAAAAAAACAAGTTTGCCGGTCTCTTGTTTATAACTGAATAATCCCATGGAAACGCAGGATCCCCAAAGGGTACCGGCAGAATCACCAAGCAGGGCGTCAACATCATCGGCAGGCCCTGGTATTCTGCTTAAACTCCGTTCTGCACCCGGGTGTTTGAGACTGAACAGCCCTTCAGTTTGCCCTATATAAATGCAGCCGGGATACTTCTCCGAAACTCCAAGGCTTACCGCAAACCCATCGGTAATACGCTTTGCAGTAGTCCTGCTTACCGTGAAGAGCCCCTGGGAAGTAGCGGCAAGGAGTTCGCTGCCAAGCGGCAGCAATGACCAGCAGGCGGAGTAGATACCGGGAACGGCGCTGAATTTACCTGTCTCATAATCAAAATAATGCAGTCCCTGCGAGGTTGAAACGAAGAGCTGGCCTCCAAACCTGATCACCTGATTTACAGAACCGTTAAGGCCGGAATGCTCATCAAAATAGGAAAACACGGAGGGAGTTTCTATCAAAGAAATTCCATTGTTGAGTGCGGCCCAGAGCAAATGGTTTTTATCTGTAAAAAGATACTGGACAAAGTTATTGCCAAGCCCGGCATTATGGTCAATGAGCTGCCTTACAGTTCCGTCACGGGATAATATCAATATCCCTCCACGGGTCGTACCAACAGCAAATGTACCGTCGACCAGCTGGGCAGCACAGGTGATGATATTTTTCTGGAAGAACACATCCGCAGTGGTCTTAAAGGAAGATATTCCATTCCGGTTCAGTATAAAAAGGCCCTGGGACCCGGTTGCAACAAGAAGTTCTTCCTTACTGAAATGAAGCAGGGATATGACCTCAATGGCTCCCGAAAATATCTCCCCGCCGGGAACATCTTCAGGCAATCCTTTGATAAAAACCTTCAGGCCAAGATCCTTTTGCTGCAAAAATAGCTGTCCGTCAGCCGAAAAGGCTGAGATAATTGGATTTTTCGATGTCCAGCATGACAGTTTACCATCCAGCAGGGTAAAAACATTCTTTTCGGTGATGAAATACACGTATTTGCCTATGCAAAATGTTCCGATAACATCCTGGAAGGAAGTCCTCTGTTTGGTATCATTTGGAACAAGACTTTGAAAGGACATATTCCCCCGGGCGTTGGTGACAAGATACCCGATTTCCCCCCTTGCTCCCACATAGATCCTGCCGGCAGAATCCACGGCCAGAGATGTTACTTTTGTAATATTGGCAGTGGGGATGAGCCTCCAACGGATGCCGTCGAATTGTAATACTCCTGCAAAATTTCCGAAATACATCAAACCGGGTTTATCCTGCACTATTGCAAAATTCTGTGCATGCGCCTTATATTCTTCAGTTGTGAAATTCCTGATGAATGGATACCCCTGCCCGTTTTTTACAGCGGACTGTCCCCATGCCACCTCAAGGAATAACAGGGTTAAAAAAACGGACAGTATTTTAACTGTGATTTTTCTGTTTCTCATATTGATTCGTTACAAGATTTAGAAAACGGTCAACCAGATGGATGTCTCCGGCAATATATTCAAGCAGTACCTCATCGGGGATTTTATCTGTATTTTTATTGTCAAGGCTCAAGGCAAGGTTAATGAGGTTTGCTTCATGAACGGGGGCAAATAAAGGCTTGTTCTTCAGACTTCTTATGATATTAAAGAATAGTGATTCGGGCCTGAAGTTATCGTTCTGTAACTCTTTTATCCCGGGAGATAGTCTCAAAGCTTCCCAGTTTTCAAATTTGGCAAGCAGCTCCGAAAAATACCTGGGATTGCGCTGTTTTAACACCCAGCCTGCTGTTTCGGAGATCAGGGGATCCGGGTGTATCAGCTGGGCGGCAAGCACATTATCCACGGCATCGTGGTTCTTTTCTTCTGTGGAAACAAGAAGATTTATCGCACAGCTCTTTGTCCACCGGTTGATCCTTGAAAAATCCTTATTGATGATGTCGAGGAGACGTCCGTCCCTGTCTAATTTCTCCTGGGGAAATAAAAACCGGAAGCGTTGCAGGCGTTCGTGAAAGGAAACATCTTCAAAAAGGGGAAGGAAAAACTCCTTGATGTCTTCCGAAACAGTCATGTCGCAGATCTCAAGTGCATAGATCTTTGCCTTCAGATCAGGGCTTTCAATATTTTCACGGATATGGAGTATGGTCTTCGCTTCATAGATCAGCGACAGGAGAAGGAAAATATTTTCCTTCTTCTCTTCCATCTCTTCCAGCAAGGCATTCTGAAGTTCGAAAGTTTCTTCCGAACCACCGATATCCACCATCGCTGCAATGATCCAGACTATGGTGTCAACCGATTCCTCGATGGTTTGCCTGATATAAGGGACTTCCGAAAATGTAGCATGATATTCCAGGTTGCTTAATGAAAGAAGGACCTGGAACCTGACTTCGGGGTCTGGATACGCGATTTTGGACCTCAGGATCTTTATAGCCTTTTCCCCCCCTATGTTTTCATAAACCCTGATGATCCTGATGAGTGAATGCAGGTGCTCACCAATTTTTGTGAACTGGTGGTCAACCTCGTTCAATATAGCGTCACCAACCATTCTAATGGCTATTGATGCCGTAAAACTGAATTCTTTTAAATCCAGGTTTTCGATCAGGAAGGGCCATAACTCGTATCGCCTGATCATCCCTGAGGAGATTAACGCAGCTTTCTTGACAAGCGGGTCATGGTCCCGCAAAAGGTCAATCAGTAATTTATAAGTATTGTAGCGCCCCGAATAACCCAGCAACCGGGCCACTCTGGCCCTGGTGTCAGGATCTGATGATTTGGAAAGATCTGACAGGAATCCAAAAGGCAGGTTCTCAGCTTCCTGCAATTCATGCAAGGTACGAACCAGCTCTGCCTCCAGGTCTTTGCATGAACCTTCCCTGATAAGCCTGCCGATCCATCCCTGGCAGGAGATGATCTGGTCATCGTTAATGCTTCTAAGGATCTCTTTTTTTACTTCCTCTGATGCTGCAGGAAAAATGAATTCAAGCGACTTTTCTATTGAAACCGGGGCCACCTTGTAATAGAGCCGGTAGACCTTCCTGAATGCCATCACATCAGTAGTACTGAAATGCTGCCTGATAAGCCATGCTTCCTCATCAGTCCCCCGATGATCTTCTTCTCGCACTTCTGAAAGCTTTTTCTTCAGCAGGCTACGGTATTCATTGTACATCAGGAAGGCAATCCATATCCAGGATCCCAGCACCAGCAGGAAGAAATAATTGAAATGGACCAGGGTAAAGATAGAAAAGCTGGAAAGTAAAAGGATGGCGGCTCCGGTAATTACTGTTCCCAGCGCTTTGGGAATACCCTCGATCTGGTTTTGAAACACCAGGCGCTGTTCATTCGGCACCGGTTGGTATAGCAACTGGAAAGCCGGCTCATACATGGCTCCGCGAACGGCGCGCTCGAATAAACGGGCAAATGCAATAAAAGCGAAAAACAATCCAACAGTGCCATAAATTGTACCGAAAAATGCAGCGAGCAAAACGCTGAAGGCCAGGATCAGCGGCAGGGACAACAAACTTGGTTTCAGACCGTATTTATTTAACAAACGTCCGGAGATAAGTTTGAAGATGAGCTCGACAATGGCTACAAACCCAAGGAAAATACCGAAAAACCGGGCAATGGTCTCAGGATTGTTGGCGAATTCCCTCTTGGTCTGAGCCAGGAAAAGGAAATCAACGAACAAATAGCCGAAAATCGGGAGGAATGCCATAATGGAGATCAGACGGAAGTACGGTTGCCTTAGCAGTGACCAGTAACTCCATTCGGCTTTCGGCCTGGTCTCTCCGGGTGTTGAAGGTGTTTCCTTGCTGCCAAGTTGTTCCCTGAATTGCCTCAGGATGATTATCACCATGATGAGGCAGATCAGTAAGGCTGAGGATGAAAGGAACAGGAGATCGGCAGCTTTGAGGAAATGCAGGATCAGAGGTACCGAAAAGTAACCGATTATAATGGAAATGACTTCCCCCACACTTATCAAACCAAAGATACGCTTACCCTGCCTGATGTTGAAAATTTTTCCTGCCAGCCCCCAAAAAGTTACCAGGGTAATGTATACCAGCACCCTTACCCAGGTAAACATTGCAAACGCAAGCCAGGCGGTATCGTAAATCCAGACGCCCAGGCTAATGGCAAGGACCGTTATAAACACAAAAAATATTTTGATCAGGATCTGGTTGGAAATGCTTAGTTTGCGGTCAATACGGGAAAGCACCCACCATGCAAGGTAAACCACAATCCCGGAAGTAATATATGAGAATGAGATCATCCTGGAAGGAAAATGTTTCAGGAAGATGGCATTGGACGCGGTGAAATAAAATGTGAGGGATAAACCGATGAAAAAGGAGAACAGCATCAGGAGGAATACCGGTTTGGATTCCTCCTCGCGAATATTCAGCAGTTTCAAAAGCCATTGATTATTTCTCATTCCTTTTTCTTATAGCAGGCAATCATGATCTGGTAAAGCATACAACTCGCTGAGATCATTGGTAACAGGTTCCAGGAGTTTAATACGGATTTTCTCAGGGATCCTTCTTTCAAGATACTGGTAGCCGATGCGCCCTGTTTCACTCTTGTCTTTCTTTTTAAGAACTTCAATTACCAGTTCCATGCTCATCCAGCCAGAAATTGCAGGTATTTTTTCCTGGAGGGAGAGAATGCTTTCAGGATAGCTCCCATCGGGCAGGCAAATATTCACAGGGGGGGAGATTGCGACCAAAGGTCCTCCGTCAATGATTTCGTTCACCTGGTGAATGACCATACGTGAAGTTGATCTGCCATTCTGCATTGTGCCTTCAAAGGGTTTTGGTCCCGATCCTATCTGTGCGGCCAGGTCGGAAGGATGAAAATTATACATCCCGTACACCGGGTAATCATACAGCTGCTTGTTTATCTTTTGTCCGAAACAACACATGATCACAAGTTCGGGAGCCCATTTACTGAAGATGTCCCTGAAAAGATTGTTTTTCACGCCCCCGGTATAGCAGGGGATGCCGGCTTCGATGCAGGTATGGATGACTTTGTCACGTAATGCTGTCATTTCACTGGGGTTATATTTACCCCAAATCCGTTTTGCAACCGAAATACGGGTATCGGGATCTACAGGATCATCGGTTGCCACCCCAACAAAATTTAACCGCCCGGGATATTTATTTTCATATTTCAGCAATGTTCTGATCACAAGGTTCCCGGCGTTGGTACTGCCAAAAACAGCAAGCCGCAACCCGCTGGCATTACACGGTTTGACTTTCGCAGGCATGTATAGCCCTCCCCACTGAAATTCCTTATTTTCTATTTTTTCAAATTCATACATTCATTCAAGAATCAGGTCCGTCACTGAAATCGATTTTTGGCATTCAATAGTTATATGATACGCAGATAAGAAAGTGCCTTCCTTCCTGCAATATCTCCGTAGGGCTATTTAAACCATCGGCAGTCTTGGTGCCCGGATCGTAATAAGTGGTATTCAGGATATTGTTGCATACCAGTTGAAGGCTGAGCCCCGGAACCCATTTCTGGTTATTATAACTTATAGTCCCGTTCAGGATGGCAGTGGTCGGAAATTTATCGGTATTCAAAGGCACTGTTGTTCCTTGTCCCACTTTCCGGTCACCCACGAAATTCAGCCTCAGGTTTATGTTGAGCTGGTTGAAGAAGGATTTGTTTGCTCCAAGGGTGAACTGGTTGCTTGAAATATCCCCAACGCGGTTGTCGACAGCTCCCTGTTCTGAATAGACCTGGCGCGGAGCACAAAAGGTATAATTGAAAAACGCGGAGAAAGTCGGGATCTGGTATGTGGCTGTTGCCATGACGCCTGTGATCCTGAACTTCCCGATATTGGCATTCATGGTCTGAGTGGTGCTTCCTTCAACCGGGACGGTCCCTACAACGTTATTGATATAGTCCTGGTAAACATCGATATCGGCATGAAAGTTTTTGTTAGGCCTGAAGCCTGCACTGAGCTCAAAATTGTCAATATTTTCGGTTTTAAGGTTCGGATTTGGTACGCGGTTCCCTGCCGTAGAGTATTTTGTCCAGTTTGAGACATTCATGATACCATGGGAGTAGATGGCTTTAATGGTGAATTTGCCCGGGGAGTAAACAACTGCAAGCCGGGGGCTAAACGCGCTGCCAAATCCACCCATATCCCTCACACGATTGAAGTCATAACGAAGGCCGAGAGTTATTTTCAATTGTTTCAGTACATTGTAAGTCCCCTGTGAGTAAACTCCTAGATCCCACACACCGAATTGATTTCCTCCCTTGGGGGAAGGAGTGATTACAGCCGAATCCATTGGCGTGTCAGTAAGGCTCATCAGGTATCCTCCCTGCAGCGAACTATACCTGAGCTCAACACCTGAAACCAGGTCAAATTTCGAGACAGGCGTATAAATAACTTTAAACTCGGTACGCAGCTGGCTGGAATTTTCATAAGCATATTGGGTAATCCACGCAGGTTGAACCAGGTTTGCCAGGTCGGCCAGTTGTTTGTTGCCGCGAGCATAATTGGATAAGGATACGAATCTTGAATCCTGCGTCAGTAAATGAAGGCGGTAGGTGGTAAGATTTGAGAAGAACACTTTTTCGCTGAGCTGGTTTTCATACTTGGCGAAGAAATAGGATAACTGAGGCACCCAGTTAAACCCGTTTTTGGACCCGGGAACATAAAGGTCGGTATATTGGGTTGTTGACCCCCTGTTGTACCTCCAGGTCTGGAATCCAAAACTGAAATTGCCGATTTTCAGCTTGGCGTTGAGGAACCATTCCTTTGACTGGTTTGTGAACCCTACGGGATTTCCGTTCACGATCTGATCATAGGCCGATTTATCGAGGTTTCTTGCCGTTTCTATACCCAGGGGTGTCAGGCTGAGCTGGTTTGAATCGGCGGAAAGCTGGTAATAAGGATTGGTGTACGGAAGTTTATGGAGGGCCAGGTATTGTTTTGCATTTTTGGTAACGCTCAGCAATGACTGGTAATTGACGGTATCGTAGGCTGATTTATCGTAATCGAAGTACTTCTGGCCTGACAGGTCGGCTTCATCGGAAAAAAACAACCTCCCGGTCACTGAAAAAGAAATATTCCGCTTATGCCCCGAAATGGTCATGTCAACGGTTTTAGTATTATAAGTGCCGTATTTCCCCTGAACACTGATACCGATCGTGCGGTCAGGTTTCACCGCTTCGACAGGATTTCGTGTAA
The DNA here is from genome assembly GCA_903837605.1 of uncultured Bacteroidales bacterium. Classification (GTDB taxonomy): domain Bacteria; phylum Bacteroidota; class Bacteroidia; order Bacteroidales; family FEN-979; genus CAIRDP01. The sequence continues at coordinate 40,890 of CAILVF010000090.1, forward strand.
TCACGTTGATCACGCCTGCAAATGCGTTTGGCCCGTACATGGTAGAGGCCGGTCCGTAAATGATTTCCACACGGTCGATATTCGATAATGGATACTGCCGGTCAATATAGGCCCAGTTAGTCCAGAGATCATTTTCCTCGATCCCGTCAATGAGCAGCAGTGTCTTCTCGGTATTATTCTGTCGAAATCCCCTTTGGTACACATTGGCATATTCAGAACCGTACCACATGGTGATATCGAAACCAGGAACATCCTTCAGAAGCTCCACAAGGTCATTGTAACCTCTTTCTTCGATCTCGGCACGAGTCACAACCTGTATTGTGGCTGGTGCCTTGTCGATGTTTTCAGCTTTCTTGGATACCGAGGTTACAAGCAGGCCTCCACCGCTGATTTTAATCTCATTTACAAGGTTGTTGAAGGATGGGGGATCAAAGAGGTTTACCTCGTAATTCGGGTTGATCTGCAGCAGAAAACGAACTTCGGAGGTCGCATTTTCAATCGAGTCAACGGCAATATAAGTCATGGCAAGCAGTTTATGTGCCTCGATCTTTTGCTTTTCGTTAAATCCTTTTCTCAGGCAATTCTGCAGCTGCCCGATAACGTCCTGGAATTTCCCGTTTTTATAATTTTTCACAGCCATATCCAGGGTCAGGTCGCTGCAATCCTGGGCCTGTAATGGCATGAAACCGATGAAGAGAAAGGTCATTAAAATCAGGCTGAAACAAAGCCCTGGGGTCTTTAGGATTTTCATGTTCTTTCAGCTTAAGGTAGTTCCGGTATTGTTTTTTGATAAGGGATATCCGAACCTGCATATTTATTCCATTCATCCGGGGTCAGGTTTCGTTTGAGTTTTTTTCTGAGCGCCGTAGCCATCTGTTCACAGCTGCAGGAGAACAGGCGGATTGTTTTATCGGCGCTGCAGGAGACCAGTTTTGTGCCGTGGACAATGTATGCAAGTCCATAGGCCCAAAGTTCATGCCTTCCCGCAGTGACAAATTTACCGTTGGATGCATCTGTGCTTCCGAACTTGACCATACCGTCATAGCCACAAGATGCCAGCACTTTCCCGTCAGGACTGTATGCCAGGCATGTAATGCCGGTAGAATGACGGCCGATCAACAGTTCCGGGCTTTCACTCATTCCCGGGGTCTTCCATATCCTGATGGTCCCTTTGGAATCACCTGCGGCAAGACTTTTCCCATCGGGACTGAAAACAATTGATATCAATGGATCTGCAGCCCTGAAAATTACTGTTGCTGCAGATGCTTGAATAAGCGGGTTTAAGTGGCCTGTTTGCACGACGGCATGTATCCGGCAGGATCTCAACTCGCCGTTGCTGCAGGCATAAACCAGGGTTTCCCCTTTGGGGTTGAGGGCGACGGAATTGATTTTTGCCGGAACTGAATCTATCCTTGTCTTGTTGAATTGCTGTTGGGCCATGGTCCACAGGAACATCTGCCCATCGGCACCTCCTGTTACGAACCACTGACCAGAAGGGGATACGGTGATGGAATTCAGCACTGAGGAATGAGCGGGCATGATCCTTGGCATATCACCAGGCTTATCAGCCTCCCATACATATAATTTACCCTCGAAAGTCCCGGCAAGGATGAGTTTCCCGTCGGGAGTCACTGCAACTGACCGGAAGCTGTTTTTTACGCTTTTTGGCAAGCCCGCGGAGGTTGGAGGAGTTTTCATATCCCCTGTTTTCCATAGCAGGATCTTCCCGTCTTCACCGGCCGAAACAAGGGTTTTCTGATCGGGGAACAATGAGATGGCACGAACGGCATCTCCATGGGCCCTGACGATCACAGGATCATCGGAGATCTGTGACAGGGCCGAATAAATATCTGGCTCATTTTCTATTCCGCCGTTTTCCTTATTCAGCTGAAAGGCTTCGAGGGCCAATAAGTCAGGAAGATCATCCTGTTTAAGCGTGGCGTCGATCTGGGCTGCCTGAATGGCCAGGGAACGGGCGACCGCCAGCAGTCTAAGCCTTTTCGTGTTTTTCTCGGATTCCTCGGCTTTGACCCTTTCTTTTTCAGCTATAGTTTTTTGTGAAACCGCCTCCTGCCTTTGATTATTGGCTTCATCCCTTGCCTGAACCGCCAGCATGCGTGATGTATCGGCTTTTTGTCTTTCCCTTACGGCAAACCTTGTTTGCTCTTCCGCAATCACCTGTTGTTTTACAGCATAAAGCCTCTGCTGTTCGGTCAGGAGTTTCTCCTGTTCGGCGATTTGCTGTTGCTGGTCCGAAATGCGTTTCTGGAGGATTGCTTCAGAGCGCTGCTCCTCGGTTCGTTTGCTCTCGGCGAGAGCAAGCTTTTGTTTCTCAAGTGCTTCTTTACGGCTGGCTTCGGCTTTGAATCGCAGGTTCAATGAGATGATAAGAAACAATATTGAGATTATGGAAGCTGCACCGAGGATAACAGCAAAACTTTTTGCCTGTTTCAGGTTTCGCTTTTGCTGGTTCTCTTTTTTTGCAATTGCAAGTTCACTTTCCTTCCTGCTGTATTCAAGGAAAGTCATGGCACGTTCAAAAGCCGGGTTGTACCTGAGAGCCCAGGTTGCATTCGGCTTGTTCTGCTCCTTCCACTGGAGGGCCAGCTGGAGTTCTGGATTCACCCACAGTCCGGTTTTCCCTGTCTGGTAAAGCCCGGCCGATTGAGAAAGGCGCAGGTACAACTGGGCTGATTGGTTTTCTTCATCCACCCATTTACGTAACCGCTTCCAAACCCTCATGATACTCTCATGCGAGATATCGATAATTGATTCGGAATTCAACCGAACATGGTTCGGAGGCATCAGGAATGCCCTGCCTGGTTCCCTGAAGCTGTCAATCACCCTTATTACATCATCTTCTCTCGCTTCAGCCAGGGTGCAGAGTTCACTTAGCGGAGCCGGCCTCCTGGTTCCACGGTTGTCATTTCCTGTATCAGTGATGCCCGAAAGATCGCCACGGTAATAAGTCCCGTTGAACTGTAAATGAGTACTCCCCCCGATCATCAGAGCGCCTTTC
>CAILVF010000091.1 GCA_903837605.1 uncultured Bacteroidales bacterium
GGTTCAAGTTCCGACCAGGCGATTCTCAATTCATTGCCTGCAGCCTTGAACATCAGGTTACCCTGTTTGATGGTTACATTGGTTATACTGAGGTTATCCGAAGGATAGTTCAGAACAAGTGAAACAGCACCAAGACCAGCAGCCTGCTGTATTCTCACAGGCACATCGAATTCCTGGCCGGCTGTGATCATCATTTCGCCATCCTGTACCAGGCTAACTGCTGACTGAGCTGATTTCGCCCCGGTTGAAGGATTATTTGATGCATTCACATCCCCTACGCATAGTCCGTAGAAATTCTGGGTCACATTCACTCCGGCAACAATGATGGTATCTCCGCCTGTTGTTGGTTTGGCAAAGGTCCAGTCACCCCGGTCAAAATACGTATCCATTCCCGAAAATCTCCTTTTGATCTTGATTGCATCCGTGCCATTAATTGAATTACTATTGTTGACATCGGCTGCCTGGAGCCTTACCGGTTCGGTAATTATTTCCAGTCCCGCAAAATGACGTTGTACCTTGATAGCGTCGGTTGCATTGACGCTCGACCAGGGTTTGCCGGTCCTTGCTTTAATGGTATAAGTCCCGTTTGCCTTTCCGGCAAAGGCGAATGCCCCTGTGAGGTCCGTACGTGTGGAATCTATGCTTACGTTATTCAGCCTGAGAATGACCCATACCGAATCAAGCACGGTGTTCGCCGTATTGTTATAAGTCAGTACACCGTTGATATTAAGGCCGAAACTGATATAAAGGTTGGGAGAGACAACCCCGTTTCCGCAGGTATTCGTTCCATACACATTCATATTCCCGGGAGCGGCCGAAGAGGAGTAATTCACGGTAATGGCATTGGTATTATCTCCTGAAACAATGCTTGCGCCGCTCGGGAGCGTCCATACATAGCCTGTTGCCTTAGCTATTGGCGAAACGGAATACGAAACCCCGGTTTGGCCCTGCTGTACCACGCTTGGCCCCAGAATAGTCCCGGCTGCTGAAGGAAGCGGGTTGACCGTGACATTCGTCACTGTTGGGGTTGAAGCGGTACATCCGCTTGAATTGGCGTAGTTGACACTGACGGAAAGTAATCCCGGACTGCTCCATGTAACAGTGATGGAGTTTGTACCAATACCTGCTGTGATCAAGCCACCGGTTGCAACAATCCAGTTATACGAGCTCATACCGGCTTCAGTAGAATAAACATTACCGGTTGAATTTACACAAACCGAAACCGGCCCCGTAATAGTTGGAACAGGCTGTGGATTGGCCGTGACATTCAATACGGTTGCAGTGACGGCATTGCATCCGTTGGAATTGCTGTAATTTACACTCACGGTTTTTGCGCCTGCTGTGGTCCAGGTCACGGTGATGGCATTGGTGCTGCTGCCCGCCGTTATTGTACCTCCTGAAGAAACCACCCAGTTGTATGCACTCATACCTGCTTCGGTAGAATAAACATTACCTGCAGAGCCCGCACAAACCGCTGCAGGCCCGGTGATAGTCGGAACCGGGCGGGTTTTCACCGTCATGGTTATTCCGTTGGAGATCACTGGTGAAACCAGAACACAAGCAATCGAGGATGTCATGGCACAGGTGATCACATCTGCGTTGGCAAGAGTGGTGGTTGTATATGTTGTTCCTGTTGCCGACGGTATATCGGCTCCATTTTTCCTCCATTGGTATGAGGGCGTGCCCCCGTTAACAGGTGATGGCGTGAATGTGACCGACGTCCCTTCACAAACTGCCCCGGAAGGGTTTGCCGAAATAGTAACGCTTGCCGTAACAGGAACGCTTTTGTAAATAGACCCTGCATTATCAATCTTCGGATTGGGGACCCCCTGGTTCAGCAAAATGTTTGCCAGGTTCAGTGAGGCAGTTGACCCGCTGTTAAAACCGGCATTTATCTGAAATTTGAGTAAAATGATAGCCCCTGCCGAACTAAAAGCAGTGGAGCCGGATCCGGCAAAAACAACCTGGCCGTTTGTCGGATTCACTGCATAGGACCAGCCGCTGGTTAAAGTACCTGCGGTTTCCAGTTGCAGGAATGTGAGCAGTGTGGAATTGTATGTGAGCGTTCCCTGCACCGAACTTATAGATTCACCTGCTGGCAGAGCCCCTATCATGATCGGGTAGTAAAAGAATGTGCCGGAGCAGCTTGCGGTGTCGGGCATGATGACCCTGGTATCATAAACCAGCCAGTTCCCCGTTTTGGCGGTTGCCCCATGGGCATCCACGGCAGTGACAATTAAGTTACCTCCTTTAATTGTACTTACTAATCCTGTCGCACTAACACCTGCGATTGAAGCATCATTCACACTCCATACAACCGGCAGGGTTGGTCCCCCGTTAAGCGTTAACTGCTGGGACTGCCCTGCAACCAGTGTCCCTGTATTAGGGCTGATAGATAAGACCGGTAAGTTTATGGTGGAGAAATAGCCGTTTGTAAATACAGGGACATAGGTCTCATTGAAGGTTGCACTCGCAAACGTAAGATTGGTAGACCCTGAATTTGTTATGGAAACGTGAAATCGCACATAGACCAGGGTTCCGCTTCCTGTAAGAGTACCAGTACCGGCAAATGCGACAGATACGGTTCCCTGCACACTCTGGTTCAGGACAGGGGCCGGGAAGGAAGCCAGCAAGGTCCCGGACTGAATAACTCCAACGGGGGTGAGTATATTCGCATTGAAGGTAAATGCAAAGTTACCCGAGTTTATATTCAGGCCCGTCAGATCAGTTGTATTTACAGGAATATCAATATCAGCACCCTGCCATTGGCTGAGGCTGGAAGGGATACTCAATCGCATGGCCCGTATATCGATCAGGTCGTTAGTGGTATCTCTTACTCCGTGGCTGTCCTGTGCCACAACCTTTGTAAAGCCCTGGTCCAGTCCTGTAAGAAGTCCTGTAGAACTGATGGAAGCTACGGCAGGATTCGTTACAAAATACTGGTAGGGCTGGGTCCCTCCATATGCCGTGAACTGCAGCTGTTCTCCCTTTGCCATCAGCCCGTTATTAGGGTAAACTGTGATAGTTGGAGGAGAAGTCACATTGATCGTACCATTATGAAAAGTCATTGCAGGCGTGCCCTCGTTGAAATAGTTATACTGGGAGCCCGAAAAGCTTACATAGGTATAATAGGGTTGCAGGGCTTTAAAGCGTATATAAATGAATTTTCCTGCACCTGCAAGCGGGGCAGTCCCTGCTGCAGCTATGGTTATAGTACCCGCGACAGAGGTATTTACATACGGACTACCGAAGGCTGAACTGATAGTTCCTGCAGTTATGACCGATAGCGCCTGGAGGCTGGCCTGGTTAAAAGTCAGCTGCAATGAGTAGGATATCACATTGTTCCCCGTAAGCGTATTGTCAGCATAAACCGGGAGATCTATGGTACTCCCCGATACTACTGTAGTATCGGGTATCCGCATGGCAATGGTCTGCGCCTGCAGATATCCTCCTGTAAGCATTAAAAACAGGAGGAAGAGTAAAACCTTATATTTTCTCATTGTTTTTACTATCTGACAATTTGAAACATCTGTGTTTGAGAAAACCCGTCAACGCTCATCCTGATAGTGTATGTTCCGGACTGAAGCGGACTGTCGGAACCTGAAACAGATACAAAATAAGTTCCGCTGCTCATGGTTTTATTCACGAGAGTAGCGACTTTCTGCCCCATCAGGTTAAACACCTCTATGTTCACCAACAGATTATTGCCGTTAATTTCATACTTCAGGGTTGAATTACCTGATGAAGGATTCGGATAAACAGATGACATCCTGCCGGGATGATCTTTCAAACCGGAAATCCCGGTGGCGTAATCGGTAATAGTAATACTACCCGGAATTGCAGTGGCTGTGAGGTCGCTTTCATTTGCAAGAAACTTACTTACAAGGACAGGAGTTGTAACAGAGCCCCCCTGCGGCAGGTTAGCATGGAACGAAACAAGAATTATCGTCGTATCAAGGCTTAACGGATCTGTGCCCGCCATGCCAATTGACAGAACCCCATTCCTGTTTTCAATGTTTGTGGATATACCCATATTAGTCATCAGGTTTGTAACCTGGTTTACCTGGAGATAGGTTGGATCATACTGAAGTTTGATATCAGCAGATGTCATACCTGAACCACTGATAACCCTGATGGGAATTATCACATCCTGTCCGTTTAATGCACTGCCCGTTCCGACCGATAAAACAGGACCGGTAAGTGCCAGGGCTTCTGATTTTAAAAGTTCGGCAGGAAAATACTGAATGATACCAACAACGTATTGTAAAATAAGTGAAGCGTCATAGGCGGTGATCCCGGCTGCAGCGCTCACATCAGCGACGACCTGCTGTGTTGCATCAAGAGTGATGCTCCCCACTGCATATTGCAGAACAAGTGATGCATCATATGCCTGGATGATCCCGTTCAGGCTCACATCGCCCATAGCAGGATTTTTAGCGCCGGTGGTTTTAAACGGCATGTAATTCACTGCAGTGGTGATCAGTTCCTGTGAGCTGGTACCGTTTCCCTGGGTATTCGTTTGTATGGGACCCAGGTTACTGCCCCACCAGCAGTTGGTGGCATCGATAGTGAAGGATTTATCTACATTGTCGATGGACCAGTAGTAGTTGTCATCAAAATCGCAGTAATGAAATACGGGATTTGAAGCGGCCGTAGCATACACCCCATAATAATTCTTTGTGATGCTGCTGTATGTCACGAGTGGGCTTGCACTTATTGTATTGATCCCATAATTGCTGTATGAAATTATTCCATGGACAATCCGGCATAAAGGATCCAGCGACTGGTCATTGAACGTAATGCCTTTCCAGCTGCCTTTTGCCGGAACGGTCCTGGCCGTATCGGAATTGGAGTCGCCTCCATAGAAATCATCCCTTATATCGGTAAAAACTATATTGCTTGGAGCATCAAATCCGCCCTCAGCTATCAATCCTTTATTTACGGTGATACCGCCATAGCTGTCATTAAGAAATTTACAAACAACACCAGGGCTGAGTGTCAGGGTCGCTCCGGTACCAATAGTATAATTGTCGAACAGATAGCAAATGTTTGAGATCCCTCCAAAATTCCGTTTTGGCAATGTCACATCCTGGGTCAGGGTCTCATCTCTTACTTTGATAACCTTATATGTTTTTCCCGAGATCAGGTTATTTGCAGATGAAGAGGGGTAAGACACAAGTGAGATCTGCATAGGATAATACATGAGATTGGAAAAAGTACAACTGTCAATTTTGGGTGTGGAAACTCCATTCAGGTCAACGCCGTATTGGTCCCTTTCAAACCTTACACTATTTATATTCGGGGAAGCGCTGGTAAGTGCTATTGCAGTATTGGAATATTTGAATGAAGCATACTGTATCGTGCTGGAGTCATTGGATACATCATTGAATGTAAGCCAGGTACCATACCAGCCATAATAAGGATTATCGGCCGGCTGGGTTGCTGTTCCATCCTGGTTCATATCGGGAGGATTCCCAACGGCATCGTCCCTGTATTCGGTAAATACGACCTTGCTTGTATCAGCGCCTAATATGTTCAGGCGTCCGTTTACTGTAAAACCGCTGATGGAAGCCGGGTAGCCAGGGCTTGACTGCGGGCCTGATTTGAATACTATCCCAGCCGGGATGGTAATTGTAGTCCCTGAATTAATTGTGCATATCCCCTCCATAAAATAGGTGATGTTGTCGTAGCCTCCAAAATTTCTTTTGGGGACCACTGCGCTTTGCGAATAGGTTTCAGCACGCACTGTCAGAGCCATGCGGCCCACATTCAGAGAGGTACAATTGGTGAAGGTCGGGTTGGAAAACATGCTTAATCTCACAGGTGAGTATGTGATGTTGTTAAACTGGCAGTTGCTGATAGAAGGATTTGCTGATCCGAAAATGTCCAGGCCGAAATTATAAACCTGCTGAATCAGGCAGTTATCGATGATTGAATGAGCATTTCCAAAATAGATCCCATTCGAAGGATATGATATTTCACAGTAAGACACTGTGTCACTTACCGTATTATTAAAGTTGATCCCGGCATTATAGTTATAATAGTAGTAAGACCAGCCCCAGTCTCCCTTTGACGGTTCTGTTGTATTACCGTTATTGTTCGAATCTCCTCCCTTTGAATCATCAGCATAAGATGTCAAGTATATCTTATTCCCTGGAAGGCCTTTGGCGATCAGCTTTCCAAGCACCTCTATACCGGTTCCGTTATAATAATTATCATCCCTGAATTTAATAACAACACCGGGTTGAATAAGAAATCTCGCATTAGAAGAAATAGTAAGGTTGTCAATAATATATGCAATATTGGTAATCCCTGCCACATTCCTTGTGGCCAGGGTTGCATCGGAGGAAAGCGTTCCCTCTATGATCTTGATGGCCTTGCTGCCGTTTGCAGAAAAAGTGACATTGGCCAGGGAGGGATTCGAAAGCAATGACATTGCCACCGGGTCAAGCCGGCAGTTCTGAATAGTCAGGGTATTAACCTGTGGAGTGGAGTTGCCGTTTGAATAAACACCATAATAATAACAATCTGAAATGACTGAGTTATTGATCTGTCCCCCGGCATTCTCAAATGTTATGCCGCCTTCTTGTGTATAACCTCCGTATTTAATCTGGGAGTAATTTATTTTCGAATAGGCGTCATCACTCGTAGCCCTGTATTTAATTGTCCCCCAGTCATTCTTAGCAGGTGCGGTTGCATTGCCGTCACCGTTTGAATCAAAAGGATTTCCAACATTATCATCCTTGACACTGGTGAAAACTACATTCTGGTCGGTAGAACCATCAGTTTTAAATCCTCCGTCTATATAAATACTGGTGTAATTGTTCATCTTGATGACGATACCGGATTCTGTATTAATACTGGTACCGCTGTTGATATACATATCTGCCAGCAATATATAGGTGATATTGGTATATCCCGCCACATTCCTTTTTTTAATCGTACCATTCTGGCAAACGTAACCGCCCAGAAGGCCTATTGCTCTCCAGGTAACATTCGTAAAAGTGTTTCCTGTAAAAGCAGGATCCGAAGCGCCTGAAATACAGAACGGGGTGTAGGTGATATTGATCATGCTGTTATTGGAAATGGTTGGGTTAGAAGCACGGTAGCATGAAATACCGTATTTCAGGTCCTTGAACTCACAGTTGGAAATGACGGGGCTGGCATCAACCATACCCACGCCTGCCTCATTCAGATATTCGGTCGTACTGCAGGTCGAAAAGCCATAATTCCAGTTGGAAGCATATTTGATGCGGCAATAATTCAGGGTTCCCGTACTGCCCGGATCAAAAATAATCCCCCCCCAGTCTCCTATTGAAGGAGAAGTGATAGTCCCGTCCTTGTTTGAATCGCCGGGGTTTCCGTAGTTATCGTCTTTCGCGGATGTGAAAGTGATCAAACTGTCGGCAGTGGCTGAGGCATTGAGCGCCCCATCCACAATTATACGGTGTCCAATGGAATAAGACTTGATCACAACACCTTTATTGATAGTCAGGGATTTTCCGGCAGGAACGACGATCTGGTCAAGCATCAGATAGGTGATGTTCTGAACTGTTGTTACGGATCGTTTCCTGATCACTGCATTTGCTGTAAGCGTCCCCCCGAGAAGGCCGATGCAATCATATGCGTTATCGGAAAATGAAAGTACATTATTTGGCATGGTAGGATTGGCTTCAAACGACATGGCAATGGGTGTCCACTGGCTGGAACCAATCGTATTATTGGAGAAAACAGGATTGGAGGCGTATTGCATATAAACCCCGAAATAATTGTTTGAAAGGTCGCAGAGATCGATGGTAGGACTGGAATTGAACATGGATATTCCGCCCGTGTTGTTACAACCGGCATAACGGACCTTGCAGCGCCGCATCAAACATGTAGCATCATTGCTCGGATCCTCAAAACGGATTCCATACCAGTTACTTGATGCCGGGGCAGTTGTTGATCCGTCATTATTCGTATCACCTCCCCAGTTATCATCCCTGATGGAAGTAAAGTAAATAAATTCTCCTACGTTGGCTTCTGCAACAAGGGCTCCATTAACAGTCAATGAATAATAAAGAGGGAACTTTAACACATTATTCGATCCGATTACCATCCTCCCGCTTGCATTTACAGTCATTCCGGAAATGAAATAGTATGGGATATTCAGTGTAGGCAGGGTGAGTGTGTCAGAAAAATTTGAAAAATTCATATACACAGCTGTATTCACATTTCCTGTAAATGTATTAGTCCCGGATGCTGTCAGGTGAGCCGAAGCTACATATGTAACAGGCCAGGTACAGTTGGAAATCGTTGCATCAATAATATCTACCTTAGCGTTGCTCTGGAGGTAAATTCCATCATGGGCATGCTGCATATTCACACCTGAAACAGCAGAATGAGAATTATCTTTTGCCCAGATATTGCAACCGTAATTGGCAGCCCATGTGGAATTCGTATTTATCAATCCCCCCGTCATATTAAATGTGCCTGCTGCTTCTACCTGAGCCCCGTAATAATTAAAATTCTGTAAAACAGTGCCAGTGAGGGTGGCTTTGCCGTTATAAACCAGGAATTTGTCGGCATATAAAACCTGGCAATTATTCAGAATCACCCAGCCTGAATCGGATGGCGCCGTTCCTCCGCATTGAATAAACTGCCATCTGCCGGGAGCAGGCGAAGGATTGCTGGTGGTAAAAATCACCGTATTGGCATCAAGTTTACCGTATGCCAGCATATACTGAGAATCATTAAATTTAACAGTTACTCCCGATTGTATAGTAAGGGTAACGCCATGATTAACAGTAATGTATGAGGTTACTATATAAGGACTTGCTGCCGCAGTCCAGGTGGTATTTGAAGAAATCACACCCGACACGTTCGTATCAGCATGAACGGTTTGCAGAATGCATCCCATTATTATTGCAAAAAGCGTAATAAATTTTCTCATGATCTTGTTTTTTATTAATTCAAACGGGTTAAACAATACTTAAGCAATTGTTACAGAGAAAATAATCCCTCCAGTTTACAAAATTACAACAGATTTATAAAATCAGGGGCACCGATTATTTAACGTGCCGATTTTTTAAGGGAACGCGGGGAAAGGCCGGATTATCGTTTTTGAGTCACTGGGAATTATAATAAAAGGAGGTTTGAAACAAGCCTCCTTTTTTATTTTCATAGTTTATTAATTATTTAATTCCTTTTCACCAATTTTAGTGTCCGGGTGGTTTCTTTGCCGTCCGCATCGCAGCTGACTTTCACCATATAAATTCCTGCTGCAACATCCGACAAATCAAATTCCTGAATGAAAGTTCCTCTGGTATTATAGATGTTGACATGTTGGCGGATGACATGCCCGTAAATATCTGTAATCTCCACCCTGACAAGGAAGGGAGCTTTCAGCTGGTATTCTATCTTTACCTGGCCCCATGTGGGGTTCGGATGTACAGAAACAATGCCAAACACTTCATCACCATTGTTTGTCCCGGCGACGACTTTCAGAGCGGGTGAAATCAGAGTCACATACGGTATTGGTTGTCCATCCCCGTCGGCCAGTTCAGATTCACTAGTCAGACCAAAGGCCAAGTTTTGCATTGAGCTTAGCGTTTGTGATGCTTTCAGGTGAAGAGTGATCAAAGCATCCCTGCTGCCGAGCATCATAGGTTCAATTTCAGACCAGGCTATTCTCACTTCATTGCCCACAGCTTTATATATCAGATTCCCCTGTTTAACCGATACATTTTTGATTATAATGGACTCCGAAGGACAAGTCAGTACCAGTGAAATTGCTGCAAGGTCCATAGCCTGATCAACCCTGACAGGAAGGTCAAATTCCTCTCCCGGACTGATTTCCATCTCCCCTTCCGGGATAAGCTTTATCGTCGATTGGGTTGACTTGCCTGCTACTGGTATGTTTGATCCGTTCACATCTCCAACACAAAGACCGTAGAAGTCCTGGGTCACTGCCGCCCCGCTTACCACAATCGTATCCCATCCTGTCGTTGGTTTTGCAAATGTCCAGTCACCCCGGTCAAAGTAAGTATCAAGTCCCGAAAACCTCCGCTTGATCTTGATAGCATCCGTGGCATTGATGGAGTTACTCAGGTTGACATCCGCAGCAAGTAATCGTACAGGTTCAGTTAAAATTTCAAGACCTGCAAAATGACGTTGTACTTTTATGGCATCCGTGGCATTCACACTCGACCAGGCTTTGGTTGTATAGGCCAGTACTTTGTATGTTCCATTTTGTACTGATGGGAAGTTGTAAACTCCGTTTGCATCGGTGGTCACCGAGTCCACCCTCGTAGTACCCTGATTGAGCACTACTTTCACATTATCAAGCAAAGTATTGGCTGTATTGTTATATTTAAAAACACCACTTACAGGGAAGCCGGGTTGCCAATGCACTTCACCGTTGATATAAAAGGTGGCAGTGGGGATGTCGGGCAATGGATTTCCATTGGCATCGGCATACTCACATTCGGAACCTCCACTGCTTGTGTTATTCCAGGTAAGGGCCGCTGTGCCAGTAATATAAGTGAAGTTCAGGTCGATGATCTTGCCTCCGGCAGCAATTGTTCGCGGAGTGAGATCACTCCAGATCATCATTACCTTATGTAGGCTTGCCGAAACCGTTTGATCATTTACTATAAGTCCGGTGAGCTCTGTATTGACATTCGTCGACCCTGTAAAAGTGAGTAAGGTTGGATTATAATCCAGCCGCAGAGACAAGGCTGTAATATTGGAAAATCCGGTAACGGTTACAGGGAGGTTTATCGCGCCTCCATAGGGAGCTCCTAAGGTTGCCGCTGTAGTGACCGGTGCAACTGCTGTAGAACCGGGCGCCTGGGTTACGGTAACAATAATCGGGGTAAGCCCTGTTACAGTCACAGTGATGGAAGCAACGCGTTGCAAAGCTGTTGTATTTAACGTATAATTAGCTGCAATGTTTCCGTTCCCGGTTCCTGAAGGTGTAACAGTACACCATGTTTGGTTGCTGACAGCGGTCCAGGATGAATTGGAAGTTACTGTAAAGTTAGTTGATCCCGCTGCGGCTGCCACATTCTGGTTGGAAGGTGTGACTGATAAAGTACTTATTAGTGTTCCGGTGACAGAGATGTCATCAATTCCCCACCACCATCCGTAAGAGCCGGAATAATTCCATTTGAACTGGACCGAAGGCTGGTTTGAAGCGCCTGCAATAACATTGCTGTATGCCACGGGGTTGGTTGCTGATGTTGTGTTGTAGGTATTAAGAACGGTCCAGGTAGATCCTCCGTTGATACTGTAAGACAAAGTCCCTGTTTCAGCAGAATATTCCCTGAAATAATGATTGAAGGCAAGGGCAATATTCGTATATCCGGAACAATTTAATACCGGGCTTATGAGATCTGCATTCTGGTTGTTTCCGCTGCCATACCCATCGCTGTTCAGGAAAGCGTAGTTACCGGTAAGGACAGGTGCACCGGCTGTGCTTATTGTGCCGAATTGCCATACCTGTGAGTTCCCCTGGTGGTCAACCTGCGACCAGCAGCCCGGGATGCTTGTGCCATCAAAATGTTCAGCGAACGGCAGTGAATAAATGCCGCAAAGAGTCGTAAAGGTAAGATCGTCACCATAAAATGTTCCATAGCTGTTTGTTGCATAGGCCCTCACATGATAGAGCGTGCTGGAGGTCAGACCCGTAATGGAACTTGAAAATGATCCAAGGCCAGCGCCATTGGTTGTATGACTGCCTGCTGTTGTCGGGTTGGCTGTTATGCTCCAGCAAACTCCGCGCGCGGTAACTGATGAACCGCCGTCGGCCACTACGTTGCCTCCGCTGGTTGCGGAAGTGAGCCCGATGGCCGAAGCAGCTGTAGTGGTAACAACGGCTGCGCCTGGAGTAACCGTCATGTCGTTGCCATTTGTAGTACCTTCAACATTTACACCAACAAGGCGGAAATGATAGGTGGTTCCGGGTGTAAGTCCCGAGATGGGGGCATTTACAGCAACATTTCCGGTTCCGGAGCCCGCACTGGTTGTAGTTGTATTGTTGCCATATCCTGTGGTCGTTCCCCATTCAAAATGATAGGTAGTTGCCAGTCCGTTGGCATTAATAGTACCGTTGAGGGTAGCTCCGCTGCCCGTAATACTGGTGGCTGCGAGGGTAGTTACAGCGGGATTACTGGAAAATTTAAAGGAGGCAATGCGGGTTTGCCAGGGCCATGTGCTGGCGTTCCAGCTCACATAATACTCGTTTGTATACCAGAAAGTGATATCATCTGACGGATCAACCGACATCATTGAATAATCACCCCATCGGCCAACAGAAGAGTATTGTTGAGAAGCAGTGCCATTAACTATTGTTTGTTCTGGGATAGTCATCAGGCCAGGTGTGTCTGAGGCACGGCGGCCGGTATAACGTATTGAGGGGTATACCGAAGTGGCATCAGAAGCTGAATACCCGAGAGCAATATCTCCCTGGGCGTTCATGGCTACACTGCCCATCCAGCGGGAAGTGGTGTTTGGAGCATAAGTCCCTTGCTGGTAAATGGACCATCCGCTTCCTGTATTTCTTAATTCATACCACCTCATACCGGCATTTCCAAGGCCGTCGGCATTCACCGAATGACAGGCAACCATAGTCTCATATGTCCCGAAATTCCTGTATTGTACGCGAAACATCAGGCGGTCTGACAAGGATTCCAGTTTGAGCGTGGTTCCAGGCTGGGGAATACAACGTCCGCGGCTTGCCGAGCAGAAATAAGAACTGAAGGTGGCCGGTGTAAGGTTTGATGTCTCAGTGATCGTGGAATTTGCAGGAGTGGCCCAGTCGGTATGAAATGACCATATTTTCAAATTGGCACCACTGATAAACGTAAAATAATTAGGCTCACTTGCAAGAGGTGCTGTTGGTCCATCCCAATCGGAGGGTATCATAACTCCGCTGGCAGTTGAACAATTTTTATAAATAAAGCCGGCGGTCGGGTCCCCGGTCAGCATTTTATTGCGTTCCCATACACAGGCTGCAGGGCCGGTGGCACCGGTAAACTGGTTTACCGACATATAATAACCATCAGGCCATATTCCGAATTTGGGATAATCGGGCATGATGGTATTGAAATTATAAACATACCTGTACCAGGTACCTGTAGGATCAGAGGTAGTTGAAACAGCTACAAGAACACCCATATTGCCGCTGGGGTATCCGGGTAGTGAAAACTGTGAAATCATCCATTTTCCTGCAGCCTGGTCATAAAGTACGATAGGGTCTCCGTCGTCAGTACCTTCCCAGGGTGAACCGATGCCGGTCCAGATTGTATGCAATGCTGCCGGCCCCAAAATAGGGGTAGGTGAACCGGTCTTCGGATAAATCGCAAAATATGAATTGATAACCTGGATGTACTTGTCAGGACCAACATCGCCGTTTGGGTCGGGAGGCATTACCCCACTGAGGTTCCCCATCCCCTCAATATTCACAATGGGTCCTGAAGAAGCAGGACGATTAGTAGCAACTTCCAGCTTTTGCCATACGGGGTCTTCTCTGAAATTCGCAGGTGCAGTCCCCTCCATGTTACTCACGTAGTTAGGGACTTCCCTGTTTACTTTTTCTTTCTTTTCTTTTCCCGGTTTTAAAAATTTCATATCCCTTAAAGGAGGAGAGATGTCAAAGTGAACAGGAGTTGAATAATAGGTTTCGACACCATCTGGTGTGTGCAACCTCTGTGTATTACTGCTTGTATTCTGGCTGCTTGCGGTGCCGGCCATAAAAGCTAATAATAACACTACTGCAAAAAATAAAGTTCTTTTTATAATCATTTAGTGGTTTTGTAAATAGATTTGGTTTCGAAAACTTCGACAAATTTATAAAATAAATATAGATGTCATCCTTTATATGACACACTGACATACTAAAATACTGATCAATTTAAATTTTATTTCCGTTTCACCAGTTTCATGGTTCGGGTGGTTTCTTTTCCATAGTTTCCGCAACTGATCTTGACCATGTATACCCCGGCCGAAACATCAGAGAGATCAAACTGCTGGTGGTATTTCCCGCTTGCTGTATATGTGTTTATTTGTTTGCGGATGACCTGGCCGTAAACGTCTGTGATTTCAACACTGAGCTGGCAGGCTCCGTTAAGCTGGTATTCTATTTTTACCTCTCCCCCGGTGGGGTTCGGATAAACCGAGACTACGCCCAGCAAATCATCTCCATTGCTTGTACCTGCAGCGGTTTTCAGGGCAGGCATTGTCAGGGTCACATTTGGAATCGCTGCTCCATACCCGTCGGCCAGTTCCGATTCTCCTGTAAGGCCGAAGGATAAGGCCTGGGTTGAATTCAGCGTCTGCGATGCTTTCAGGTGAAGGGTGATCAGTGCATCCCGGCTTCCAAGCAGCATAGGTTCAAGTTCCGACCAGGCTATTCTCAGTTCACTGCCGGTGGCTTTGTACAGCAGGTCCCCTTGTTTGATGCTTACATTCTTTATGCTAAGAGATTCAGACGGATAAGTTATTACCAGGGATACTGCTCCCAGTTCTGCAGCCTGTTCAATGCGGACGGGAAGTTCAAACTCCTCTCCTGCCGTGATCTCCATCTCTCCTTCAGGGACCAGCCTGATTGCTGTCTGGAATGATTTTCCCGCTGCCGGGACATTGGATCCGTTCACATCACCAACACAAAGCCCGTAGAAGTCCTGGGTCACCGCCGCTCCGCTCACCACAATCGTATCCCATCCTGTGGTCGGTTTTGCAAACGTCCAGTCGCCCCGGTCAAAGTAAGTATCAAGGCCCGAGAACCTCCGCTTGATCTTGATCGCATCCGTAGCATTGATGGAGTTGCTCAGGTTGACATCCGCAGCCAGTAATCGTACAGGTTCGGTCAAAATTTCAAGCCCTGCAAAATGCCGCTGGACCTTTATGGCATCCGTGGCATTCACGCTCGACCAGGCTTTGCCGGTATAGGCCAGTACTTTGTAGGTCCCGTTCTGTATCGTTGCGAAACTGTATGCCCCGCTTGCATTGGTGGTTACCGAGTCCACCCTGCTGTTTCCCTGTTTAAGCACCACCTTGACGTTATCGAGCAGGGTCATGGCTGTGTTGTTGTACCTGAACACACCACTCACCATGAAGCCCGGCTGGTAGTGTACTTCTCCGTTAATATAATAGGTGGCGGTAGGCGTATCGGTCATGGGGTTCCCGATTGCATCGGCATACTCGCATTCAGTTCCGCTGCTGGCTGTGTTATTCCAGGTAAGGGCGGCTGTGCCGGTGATGTATGTGAAGTTCAGGTCGACGATCTTGTCCCCGGCGGCAAGAGTGCGCGGCGCCAGGTCACTCCATATCATCATCACCTTATGCAGGGAGGATGAAACCGTCAGATCATTGACAATTAACCCGGTAAGCTGGCTATTGACATTTGCCGAACCTGTAAAAGTGAGCAGGGTCGGATTATAATCCAGCCTCAGCGACAAGGCGGTGATATTTGAAAACCCGGTAACGGTGACGGGAATGCTCACCGGGCTGCTGTAAGGAGCTCCCCGGGTTGCAGCTGTGGTTACAGGTGCATTTAAAGTCACTGCACTTAAAGTCGCCCCAACCATATACCGGTAAATGAAAGTCACCGGGTCCTGAACAGTAAGTCCTGATCCGGTTATATCGGAATAATAATAGGTGGTTGCACGTGAAGGATTTTCATTCTGAACTCCCATAGCATAATATGCGACCGTTCCGGCGGTAACCCCGAATCCCGCGTACAGGTTTTCATTCGTTAATGTTGGGGGTGAGGCCATTGTAAATGTATGCCATGTTCCCAGGTCAGCGGCCTGGATCACATAATTTGCCGATTGTGCCACAATGCCACCCGCATCGGTTAATACAATCCCGAACACAGTTTGGCCTACACTTGCAGCGTCATTGTAAATATATGCTTTAACGGAATTCACTTTGGCTGTCCCTGTAACATGATATTTGGCATAAAATATCCCTGAACCTCCGGCAGTTGAGTAGCCCCAGCCGCTGGATGGTCCTGCTGTTGTGGAATAATTACAGGTATAATAGTTCGTATTCTGGGTCCATGTCCTGGTGTTGTCGGGATTGTAATCATCATTCGGTACAGAAACCAGCACGCTGGTGGAGCCTGTTGCAGAGGCAGTGAACGAAGCAAAACTTACAATGGCATTTGCACCTGAAGCCAGGCTGGAAATGGTTTTAGTATCGGTAAAACTGTTTGCGCCCGAAATGGTCAGGGTCACCGGGATGTTTGTCTGTGTATTAGACCCTGTATTACGGATATTCACCGAAACAGGCTGCGGATTGGAGTAATAAAGAGACGCATCACCCAGTGAATAAATCTCGCCCACGGTGAGGTCATTGCTGTATATCGGGATAAAACGGTATGTGCGGCCTGCATCAGGCTTTGGACGGGTTGGGGGATTTCCGAAATTCAGGGTTGCAGTAGTGGAATAATTTGCATTTGCGAAATTAGCCGCATCCCAGGTGGCCGTGGAACCTTTGTTTACTAAAAGCAGCTGATTATCGGCATTGCTCGTTCCTTTTAATCCGCAGGCTGAGGTTTTAAATGCCGAGGCATTTGCCGAGGCCGTCCAGTCCCCATAAACAAACTCAATGATATTCGAGGTTTCATAAAGTTTAACCTGGAATTGCATATTGTTATACTGCTGGGCCGGGGATGTGGTTTTGTCCCTTACATTTTTAAACTGTATGGTACAAACCCTGTTTGGGGTTGTTCCCGAGGTATAAACCCTGTATTCGGGTGTTCCCGTACCGGAAGTCAGATCATGGTTAAACGGGCTGATTAAATTAACATCAGCTGCATTGGTGCTGTTAAAAATCCCTCCCCCGGCCGTTTGGGCTCCGTCAAAAAACAAGGCTGCTGCAGAAGGTGCAGTGTTCCCCAGTTTTATAAAGCCGTTTGTATTCAGGACAAATTGAGTGAAGGACTGGCAATCGTACGTGAAAGTAAACCCGATATTCTGGGCAGATGAATTTGCATCATCGAAATTAGCCGTAGTGATCACGCTTCCGCTCGTACCTAAATCGGTATAAGTCCCAGCCAGGCTTTGAGCTTTCATCGCAAGGTAGTTCAACGAAACGCAGCCTGCAGGATCAGCCACATTTATCGTATAATCTTCCACTTCCCCGTAAGCGGCAACCCCGCATGGGGAAGTTGTTTCATTGTTGTAATGAATCCGTATCCTGAGCCGTTTCGGGCCTGATGATGTGGAGGCAGCACATGCAATGGATGCGGTGTAGGGTCCGCCCCCCGGGGTCCCGGTAACGGTAATTGCGGCATCATCCGAGAAATCCCCGTTGTTATTCCAATCCACCCAGATACCGCATTGGTCTGATGAATAGGGCACACCGTTTGTTACGGTTATTGGCAGTGTTGCTCCTTTGGTCATGGTTGTGGAGACAGCAGTATAATCGGCATATCCTCCCGTTGTGCAGGCCGAAGAATTATTGATAGTTCCAAGTTTTACATTGGAGATATATTCATCGCAGGTTGTGGCGGAAGCAGTACAATAGCTTATCCCTATTTGCCGGCTCCCGGTTGGACTTGTAACAGTAGGAGTTCTGGCCGTTCCAACAGTCAATGAAGTGCATTGGGCATCAAGGTAATTATTGACGACTGCAGTGGCAGGAACATCATATGCAAGCCAGAAATAATTCGTTCCGGTTGACAGGGCCTGGGTCCCTGTAATGGTAAAGGTACCGTTTGGCGAGACCGAAGTTGAGCCAAACTGCGCAGTTGCAGCAAAAACGCTGCTTGTGCCCGTATAGAAGACTTTTGCATTGGCAATATCAGTTGCAGGGTTTGTTGAACCCGTGGTATTCAGGGTAAATGAAGTAGCGCTTAAGGGGGTGAGGTCCCCGCTCGTAACGATCTGAATTCCGATAATTTCCTGGTTTGTCGTATTTGGTGCAACTTTAGAAATATTGTTTTGGGTCGTGGTGCTTGAAACATAGGTCATCGCGGAAGAAGCAAAATAAACCGGCGTTTCCCAGAGACCCCTGCCGTAGGTGGCAGCTTTAAGCTTGGAGTTTTGCGGATTGGAGGCATAGTAAATCTCGATCTCGCCAATCTTTACATTAGGTAAGCCTGTATTCCAGGCGATCCAGTTATCGGAACCTTTCTTGAAATAAACGCCAAGCTCAGTACCAACATATAACTGAACTTCGGTTGCAGCTTGTTTATTTTGTACTATGCTGTATGCCGGAAGCGAAGGCAGGCCGGTTGAAATGTTTGTCCATGCAGTCCCTCCGTTTACAGATTGATAAACTGTATTTGCATTATACCCTCCCAGGGTGACCCAAAGAGTGTTCGGATCATCATTCTTTACGGTAATATAAGTTATGCTTCCTGAACCCACAGGTAAAGTTCCTGTAATTTCGGTCCATGAGGTTCCCCCGTTTATCGTTTTCCAGATATTGGTAGTGGCGGCAACATATAAGACCTGGTTGTTTGACGGAGCGATCGCCATGGAACGGATCTTTGATGAAGCGGCCATTGTGGATATCTGAGTCCAGGTGGTCCCCCTGTCGGTGGTTTTCCATACATCCGCGTATCCTGCATATAAAGTCTGGGGCGTGACGGGATCTATAATATACGGGGTAACCCATGCGCCATCACCCGCACTCGCCGGTTGTATGTTGGTTGAACTGCCCCAGTGATTTGTAGTCTTTGAAATCTGGCCATATACATAAGTTCCATATTGAACGTTCACATCCGAATAATCAATCAGGCATTCCATGCCGTCTCCGCCTTTTACATCCGCCCAGGTACCGCCTGAAAGCAATTTTGTTCCGTTGTCCTGCAAGCCGGTGATAACTTCAGTGGCTACCGTTTGGGAAACACCAAGCTTATACATCTGGCTGGTGACCATCCCGTTGGTTCTGTCAGTCCAGCTTGTCCCGTTATTAATTGAAATATAGACGCCTCCATCGTTACATTCGAATAAATCGCCATTACCCCTGTACTTCAGGGTATGCTTATCGGCATGCACCGCCTGGACTGTACTTCCCGACCAGTGATTCACTATGGCCCATGATGTTCCGCCATTAGTCGAACGCCAGGTATTTACGCCTCCTACAAGTAATGTATTGGCATCGGATGCAGAAGCTGCAAGGCTCAGATCGTACCAGCCTTGTCCGCCTGCATCAGCTCCATTTGAATTCCATCCTAACAAATTAAGGGTAGTTCCTGAATAGACCTGGGTATACGAGGTGCCGGAGTTCGTTGATTTATATATACCGTAAAGTCCGGAGGCTGAATTAGCAGCGAGTGCATAAACCCAGGCAGGCTGATTAGCCGAT
This sequence comes from uncultured Bacteroidales bacterium, assembly GCA_903837605.1. Lineage (GTDB taxonomy): Bacteria > Bacteroidota > Bacteroidia > Bacteroidales > FEN-979 > CAIRDP01. Next base: position 19,303 of record CAILVF010000091.1, read on the forward strand.
ACCGCCAGCTCGATCCTGTAGGCACTTGCGTCAGAAAAAGCCTGGGTCCAGGAAGTTCCCCCGTTTGAAGAAACATAAATACTGCCGTCGGTGGTTGAGCCGTAGAGGGTGTTGAAATCCCCCGGCTTATATTCCATGTCGATAAAACTTGTCGAGGTTAACTGGGTGCTCCAGGTAGTTCCTCCATTGGTGGTTTTATAAACACCGCCCGAGGTGGCGGCAAGTATATTCTGGTTATTTGACGGATCGAGTAAAAGCCTGTAAACCATACTTCCCGAAGAAATGCCATAGGTGATGCCCGTAGCGCTCCAGCTTGATCCTCCGTTGGTCGACTTCAATACACCAATGCTCCTGTTGTCCCAATGGTCTTTATCACCGGTAGCAATATAAATTGTGTTGGAGGTGGTAAAATCTGTCGGAATAATAATATCACTCACAGCCAGCACTCCATTATTATCGGTCAGGCATGTCCAGCTTGAGCCTCCATTGGTTGTAACCCATAATCCACCTGAAGCAGCACCAACCCAGAATGTGTTATTATCGCTTGGGTGAAATGCAATGCAATTGATACGTCCAACCCCGTTATATCCCCCGGCTGAACTGCTTGGCCCCATGCCTGTCCAGCTTGCCGAATTTGTTGAATTTGCCGGGTTATTCTGAGGATTGTCCCTGAGGTATTGTTCAAATACCTCTTCAGCCGTTTTTTTGGGAAATTCCCCTGTTGCAGGGTTTATTTGCCCTTCCATATTATATTCCCAACGCTTAAATTGTTTCCAGCCGACAGCTTTTTTCTGAACCCCATTTTCTACATAAAAGCCCTTATCGACTTTAAATGGCGCCCAGTAAGCTTCAAAGGCATTTTTATAATCAAAAAAAGTCAGGTTTTCTTTAGCTTTATTCTGCGGCAGATTTTTAATCCAGGGCTGTGAAAACACCATTGATGTTAAAAATACAAAAGCCAGTAACGAATAAAATTTTTTCATAGTTCCCGGTTTTAAAGACTTAAAATCAAACATTATTCATTTACTAAAAATACAACCTTTTTTAAATATATAAAACACCGATTATTAAACGCTTCGATTTATAAAGGATCGTTGAGAAATACCTGGTTTCCGCTGTTATACTCATGAAATATTGAGAAAAGGAGGCTTAATGTTCGAGCCTCCTTTTCTCAATCCTTTTTGATTAGTTACTATTTCCGCTTTACCAGTTTCAGTGTCCGGCTGGTTTCTTTTCCATCATTGCCGCAGGTTATCTTTACCATATACACCCCGGCTGAAACATCCGTCAGATCAAACTGTTGGTTGTATGTCCCGCTGGTGTTATGGCTGTTTATCTGCTGGCGGATGAGCTGCCCGTAAACATCTGTGATTGTAACGGTGACAAGGCATCCCTGGCTGAGGTGGTATTCCACCTTGACCTCTCCCCCGGTGGGATTCGGATACACCGATACTCCGCCCAGGGTTTCATCGCCATTGTTTGTCGCATTGCCTGTTTTCAGCATGGGTGAAATCAGGGTCACATCCGCGATTGGAACTCCATACCCGTCGGCCAGTTCCGATTCACCGGTTAATCCGAAGGTTAACGGCTGCGTGGAACTCAGAGTTTGTGCTGCTTTCAGGTGAAGGGTGATCAATGCATCCTTGCTGTTAAGCAGCATGGGTTCGATCTCGCTCCATGCGATTCTCAGTTCATTCCCTGTGGCTTTATACAACAGGCTCCCCTGTTTGATCGTCACATTCGTTATACTGAGAGATTGATCCGGGTAGGTGATCACCAGGGAAACTGCTCCGAGATCCATACTTTGATCTACCCTGATTGGAAGTTCGAACTCCTGGCCGGGAAGTATTTCCATCTCCCCTTCCGGTACCAGGCTGATCGTCGATTGTGCTGTCTTGCCTGAGGTGGGTGTATTCGATCCGTTCACATCACCAACACAAAGCCCAAAGAAATCCTGGCTCACTGCCGCACCGCTTACAATGATTGTATCACCACCTATGGTCTGTTTGGCAAAGGTCCAGTCGCCCCTGTCAAAGTACGTGTCAAGCCCCGAGAACCTCCGTTTGATCTTGATGGCATCCGTGGCATTGATCGAGTTGCTCAGGTTCACATCCCCGGCCAGTAACCTCACCGGTTCGGTCAGCAGTTCAAGTCCGGCAAAATGCCGCTGCACCTTGATGGCATCCGTGGCATTCACGCTCGACCAGGCTTTCGTGGTATAAGCCAGCACTTTGTAGGTGCCGTTCTGAACCGTCGGGAAGGTATATACTCCGTCGGCGTTCGTAGTGGTTGAGTCAACCCTGGCCGTACCCTGTTTCAGCACCACTTTTACATTATCCAGAAGCGTTGTAGCGGTATTGTTGTATCTGAACACCCCGCTCAGGAAGAAGCCGGGCTGGAAATGCACCTCCCCGTTAAGATAATACATTGCCGTTGGCGTATCGGGAAGCGGATTGCCTATTGCATCTGCATATTCGCATTCGGTGCCCCCGCTGGCTGTGTTGTTCCAGGTCAGGGCTGCCGTGCCGGTCAGGTAGGTGAAGTTCAGGTCAACGATCTTCCCTCCCGTGGGAATGGTCTTGGGCACCAGGTCACTCCAGATCATCATGATCTTATGCAGGGTTGGCGAAACCGTCTGTTCATTAATGATAAATCCCGAGAGCAGGCTGTTTGCATTGGCATAGCCTGTATAGGTGACCTGCGTGGGATCATAGTCCAGCCTCAGCGACAAGGCGGTGATATTGGTAAAATAATCAACTGTTATCGGGATCGTTACCGGGGTGTTGATTGGCGCTCCTGCTATACCGGCTTTGGTCACCGGGCCCTGGTAAGTAGCTCCTACATAAGCCATGGCCGGGCCTGCCGGGGTGGATTCGGTGGTTCCGTAAAGGGCTTTCACCGTGTAGGAATACGTGCCGTTGGACAGGCCGTTATCATCATAATACACCGCAGTAACAACACTCGAATTGATCTTGGTAGTCCCGCGGTATACATTATATCCCGTAAGTCCTGTTACTCCTGCCGGGGCGCTCCAGCTCAAATGGACATTACTGCCCGTTACCGTTGCAAGCAAACCCGTGGGTGGCAGTATGGAAGCAATAGCTGTAAGATTGACTTTTGACCCGTTGAATATTTCTTTCGAGTCATTATCCTGAACAAAAGCGATCAGTTCACAGTTTGCAGCAACCCAGGCGGCATCTTTGGCGAACGAGAGGTTGATTACCTGGGTATTGGCAGTTGCAAAACTTATCGTGGTACCTGAAGCATCCGGAACCATCAGGCGTTCCACATGATCCAGGTGGTCCTGGCCCTGCCATGCATAGGTAATTGCCGATTCGGTAAGTGCAAGGTGAAGCTTCAGATTGGTTGCCGTGATCGTACTCAGCTTGTGGACCGTCAGAGTCACGTTATAGTTATTCCCGCTGGCAGTTCCCGCGATATCGATCGTTAAAGGTGATAAGACTGCGTATCGTTGCTGATACAGCGGCAGGTAGTTTGAATATACACTTGCTGAATGGCTCCCGCCAATATAACTCAGCACACCATCAAAAAATGCAGTAGGGAAGCCGGCGATATTGTAATAAGTATTGCGGGCATCAGAGGATGTGTTGGCATAAGGGTCTCCATTATGGTAATTGATCATAGCCACCTGGCATCCGTTGGTAACAAGGTCATGTTCTCCCAATGCCGCACCGGGATCATAATAACTCCAGGTTCCATCACCTACTTCCATCACCACCTGGTTACGCTGTACGCTGGTATTCTGTGTAACAGTAATATAGTTTGTTTTTGTTGTTGAGCCGTTACCATTGGCATTGGTTGCCTGCAGGGTCACGCTGTACTGTCCTGCGGCCGTGAACTGTACATGAGGGTTCTTTGAAGTGGCTGTAGTCCCGTCAACAAAAGTAACCGTTGCAGGATTAAAGGTCCACTGCCAGGAAGTCGGGGTGTTGGTCGACAAATCGGTGAAGATAACTGTCTGGTTTGTATATGGAGTCGTATTACTTGCATTGAAATCAGCAACCGGTGGGCCAATCCCTGTTGACAGCGGGACAAAGAAATCGATGCAACCCGATCCGGCTGGATTTACATCCCTGCCGTCTTTGGATCCCCACATCCCGTTGTTGAAAACGATGCATAATTGTGTAACTACAGTTCCTGCCGGGAACCCGTAATAAGCTGAGGGAGTATATGTTATCGAATATGTCCCGTTGGAATTCTGTGTAAGCGAGGTTGACTGTCCATTAGCCCCTGTCGCATCAAATGAGATAGGGTAAGACCATGGATTGCCATTAACCGTCACCCCCGAATGCAATTTGACTACAGGCGAGCCTATTAATGACCCTGATTGGAAGCAGGCATTCTGAGGGTTAAAGGTGAGGGTAACCTGGTCATACGCAGTTGCATTCGCCGGGGAGATCGTAAGGATAGGGCCGGCAGGACCAACATTGATCATGCGGGAATCAGTAAATGTCGATACATTAGCTCCATATACTGCATTTACCTTATAGGTATAAATACCGTTTGCAAGGCCCGGGTCATCAAAGGATGTAGCTGTAATAAGGTTTGTATTGATCTTAACCTGGTTACGGTATACGTTATATCCTGATGGCGTGGGGCTTCTATAATCAGGTTCCCAGCTGAGGTGGCCGGTATTAGTGTTGATTACGGTTGCAGCAAAATTAATAGGAGGCGCATATATTGGCGGGTTCTGCGCATCAGTGCAAAAATCGTTGGGTGTATAGGTAAAATCGGAAATGTATTTATAAGTAACGGCTTGTCCTACATCATTTCCTGTAAGTTGTTCAAAAACCATAGGGATGATCCAGTTTCCGTTCAAAGTGAACACATAATGGGAAGCACAAAGGAAAGGTGCATTATGTGCGAAGGCTGTTGCCCCGGTAACATTGGTGGGCACGTCGCTGCACCCCCCGGTAAGGCTCACACCTGTAATTTTATTGGCTTCAACATCAAACCCCCTTGCAAAAATATCAGGCTGGGAATTATCAGTAGCTCCGGCTACCTGGGTTTCAAGCCAGGTAAAGAACATCTTCTTTCCATCCATGGACGTGGAAACATTCATCCTGTTGTCTTCGGTATATGTTCCACCTGCAGGGAAATTCCCCCTGAACTGCTTCAGGTATCCCAATCGCTGGCCCTTCCAAACAGAACCTCCGTTGGAGGAGTATATATCAAATGCAGCATAACTGCTGTCGCTCATCGAAATTGAATAATCCGCGGTGCTCACTCCTATCACTACACCAATGTGCGGATTACCCCATGCATCCACGGCCAGGTCGCAATCAAATGCCGTGGTATAAGGCACCAGGTTCCTGGTAGGAGTGCCTGTCGGGAATATTTGTTTAATACGATAATCAGACAGGTACCATTCAACCCCGGTAATTCCGTTCGGCCCGTCCAATTGGACTGTAATCGGCCCGGTCCAGGTTTGCCCTGCGTTTACCGATTTATACAGCACCGGATAATAGTTTTTATACGTTCCTATCTGTGTAGCCACCCCGTTATTTGCAAGCGCAACTACCCAGGCTGTTTGCCCGTCGGGCGAAAATGCGACCCTTGGTGTCAGAGGCAGGGTTCCGGTAGTAAGCGGCAGGCTCACAGTACTTTGGGTATAATTAAAATCATGGGTCGTAGAATTCCAGGTTCCCCGGCTTAAAACCAGGGCTGAACCGTAGGTCATGGTAATCGAGTTATAATCGAAGTCTGCAGCGAGGGCTATGCCCTGTTGTGAAATTGAAAACCCGCTGGGTACGTATTTTTCGGGAGGAGGGGAAGCCCAGATAAGGTGTTTGGTTGAATCTCCCTGGTTTACCAGGTTTTGAACGCCCCTGCTGTAACCGCCCCATCCGTTATTATTTATCAGGTTTGCCGAAAAGTAACCAATATATGCATTGGATTGGTTTGTATTGCCTGCAGGGTTATATATTGCTGCCTGCGGATAACGGCCTCCGTCAATATAGGCTGTCCCGCTTAATAATGTGGAAGCGTAAGCTTGCCTGTTCACTGTCCAGCTGGCCGTTGTCTGACCCATGGCTGTTCCGATATCCGTGGCAAGGTATCCCGAAAGTCCCGGAGGTGTGGTACCCGGACCCATCCTGTGTATATTGACCACGGTTTTGAGGTTATCGTCGGCCCAGAGCATGGTGCGCTGTCCGCCGCTTACTCCGTAAGATAATCCGTTCGCAGAGGTGCCGAGAGTAATAATGCTTTCGGTGGAGGATGACTGCGCAGTATAGGCTTTGATGCATAAATCGAAAAGGTAGGATGTGCCCGTTCCCAAGGCAAGCCATGAAGTACCGTCACCGCTAAGCCAGCACTTTCCCGTTTGAATGGTGACATTCGATGAGTAACCTGCAACTACCTCTTCGGAAGGAACCGGGTATAATGCCCCGGGTGAATTATACTTGACTTTCACATAAAAATCATTGCCGCTGGCCATTGGAATGGAAGCCGGAAGGTCATACAGATAGTATCCGGGATACGGGGCTGACTGGCCTGAAAGAGTTCCCAGAAGGCCCGATAATGTACCTCCCGAAAACGTATCATAAATCTCAATATCAATAGTCGTATTGCTTGTATTGCACCAGGTACCGACTTTTGTTATCGGCCAGTTATTCGAAGCAATATATTTTACCAGGCCATAACCAACAGCATTGCTAAAACCCCAGTTGCCAATCCAACCAAGATCATCATAGTTGTATATCTTGGTTGTTGCCGTGTATGCTGACCTGGAAGGGAAATAGCCGTTTTCGGTGAGGATACGGCTGTCATTGTAGGAAATATAAAAATATCCGCTCTCCCCCCATGAAGATCCCCAGCTGTTCTTAATGATCCATGCTCCTGTTCCTCCGGCAGTTACCTTGGTATCATCCCATCCTACGATAGTAACTGCATGATTTGTTTCGGTAGTGCCTGAATAATAATAAGTGTAATTTGTAGAATTGTAAGAAGCATCCTGCCAGAAAAAGGTGGTGTAAATGGCGCCATTATCCATCAGGTTCTGTTTAATGACTGCTGCATTGGCCGGCAGGAAACAACCGCTATATTCGTAAGCAACAGGAGTTAAGCCTGTTGTGCAACTTTGTTCCGTGGCGGAATAGGGGTCTGAAGTTTCATTCACAGGTCCCGCCCTGCGAGCCATATAGGCCGACGACAGGTTAAAATTGCCGCCGAAGCATGGTGTCCAGTCGAACAAATGGCAGTTTTTCAGATTGTTCTCCGACAGATCATTGTCGCCCAGCCCAAGAACCTTCCAGCGTGATTCCATGGAGCCCATTGTCGCAAAAGTCCAGCATGAGCCGCAGCCCCCCTGGTTTTTCACCGAAGTAAGCCGCCCGTTGGTACGCATATCGTATACAGCCGGCAAGGTAGCCGGGTTGTTCATCGGGACATAATTTGAAAAATCAGGTTTGAACACAGGTGGAACATAACCGAGGCCATGGCCATCTGCTGTAACATTGGAAACGAGCCCTTTCGAGAGATTATCCTGATACTTAAGGTATTCAGGATTAACCGGGCCCCTTTGCGGAAGCATCTGTGCAAAACCGCCGAAAGCCAGCAGAAGTGCGATCTGAACCAGTAGATTTCTTTTCATGATTTGGAAGTTTGGATGAACGTATGAGTTAGCATTTTTTTCTGTTGATTTTTAGCCTGGGAAATAAACCCCGGGAAGCAAATCTATCTTTCTTTACTCCAAAATAAAAGAATATATAGGTTGGATTTATAAATCCGTACATAAAAATTCAGATAAACCTGTGGGTTGCCTGAATTTTCAATGTGCAACAATCAGCTTTTTAACTTTTTTAATGACCTGGTCTGCAGTCTCAAGAAGAACCTGAACGGTATATTCACCCCTGATCAGCTTATCGGTATTCAGTAAATTAATATTCAATCCGCTGTTTACAGGCTTCTGAATGATCTGCTCGACCAGCTTCCCGTTCAGATCAAATACCTTCAAAGAAACATGTCCATCCCCCGGGGAGTTGAAGATCAAAGCTGTATAATTCCTGGCAGGATTCGGGTAAAGGCTGAACATATCCTCATCCTGGCTGCCCCGGTAGATCACCGAAGGGATATATAATTTGATCCCGCTTAAAGGGGTCCCCGTGGGGTCACTGATTTCCAGGGGGATGTCACTTTTCTGAAGCTCTATCCTCTTCCCTTCGGAGAACTGCTGAGTTGTTTTTATTTTAATAAAAGCAAAAGGCTCGCCCGGGTATATATGCATGGGGTTCAATTCAGACCACACTATATAGAGTTTTGAGGATCTGACATTGGTGATGGCCTGTCCTGAAACAAAGTTCACTTCTTCGACCTGCATAAGATCCGGTGGAAAATCCAGCACCATGGAAACGGCGCCCACCGGCATCTCCATATCAAGATTAAGAGGAAGATACAGCTCTTCTTCACTTCCTGCCGAAATTGAAGTTTCACCTGATATTTCGACCGCATCGGCAGATTTTGCGCCTGTGGACGGGATATTTGAACCGTTGACATCTCCCGTGCACAAAGCATAGAAGGTCAGTGACATCGGGCTGGTCCCCATGACTACCGAATCGCTGCCTGTGGTTTTCTCAAAAATCCAGTCCGGCCTGGCGAAAGCCGTATCAAGCACAGCAAACCTGCGTTTCACTTTTACAGCATCAGTGCCGTTAATGCTGCCTGAATTATTGACATCCGCCCCGGTCAAACGAATCGGAACTGTAAGCAATTCAATCCCGGCGAAATGTCTTTGGATTTTCAGGGCATCCGTACCGTTCACGCCCTGCCATACTTTGTGGGTTCTCCCGGTAACACGATATCTGCCGTCATATACTTTAGGAAATGAGAATGAGCCTCCGGTCGTAGTCCGCATTGAATCAATCCTTATCCCGTTCTGCTGCAGGCAGATCCAAACTGAATCCATGGGAGTGTTCACCGCGTTATTATACAGTACCGTTCCTGAGAGGATATGCGGATAGTGAACCGTGACATTTCCGTTTACCGACTGGTACAGTATATTCTGCATCAGGGCGTTGCCAAGGATGGCTCCCGAAAGGTTCAGGCTGGCCGAGGACTGTCCCTCACTCACTGAATTAACGGCAAACCTGAGCCTTATTATGGCACCTGTATCCCCGGTGAACGGACTCTGGCTGATTGAATAAGCCAGCACACGTATCTTGTTGGAAGCCAGGGGCTGCACAGTAATCACATGGTTTTGTGAGCGCGAAGTAAGCTGGCCTGATGCGGGAATGTACTGCATGAACGAAGGGAATTCAAGATCGAACTGTACACCCACAAAAGGCTCTATATTATTGACCTTCACGGGGACCCAGAGCGAATCAATATTTTTAGTACTCAGCGATGGAACGGTAAGGTAGTTAGGAGTATAGGCCGTGCCTGAAAGACTCACTTTGTATATGGGGCGGATGGGATCGTTCGTAAACATCTTCAGTTCTCCCGTATAGGAGCCTTTGACAGTCTGCTGGAATTTCAGCTGAAGGTCGGCATTCTGGTTGGGCAGGATGTTCAGTGGAAAGGCCGTCAACAGTGTAAATGCCGGATTAGTAAGCTGTATTGAAGAGATCTTTAAGGTATCGGTGCCGTTGTTATACACCCTGAGCGGCAGTTGTTTGAATGTCAAAACCGAAACATCTCCAAAAGCAAGGGAAGAGGCACTGGAAATATAGGGAGAAGCAACAACGAGGGTGCCGTTATAGGAATCTGAAAGGCAATTCTGGCTGGTGGTATCGCCAATAACCACATTTGATAAGGTCAAAGGGTAGCTGCCCCCGGTGCCGTTGACATTGAATGTGAGAGTGACCACGGCCCCGTTAGCCCCGTTGAAAACCTGTCTTGTCGCGGAGTATGCCACCACCCTGAGTTTATTGCCCGGAAGGGTATTTGCGCTCACAACATGGTTTGTCTTACGGCTTAAGAGGCTGGCAGAGCCAGATACATATGCCATTGGGGATGGAAGCTGGAGGTCGAACTGGAATCCTGTAAACGGGTCCATATTATTGATCGAATAGGTTAGACTGGCCTGCTTGCCCGAATAGGCGAACATGGTTCCCGTATGCAATTCATTTACTGCAAAAGCCCTTGCCGAAAGGATAATGCCCCAGCTCCCCTTATCAGGGTCATTCGAACTGATGGTCATAAGCTTGTTGTACTGCCCCCTGACAACGGAATTGAATTTGATTGTAAGCTGGTGATTCTGTCCCCCGGTTATTGTGAACGTCTGACTGCCTACGACTTCAAAATAAGGCGAAGTAAACGAGATAGCTGTAACGTTCAATGGCAGGTTCCCGTTATTAAAAACTGTGAGGCTGCGGGTGGTGGATTGGCCCAGTGGTGTGCGGTCAAAGTCAATCGCTGTAACTGTAATATTGATATCCGGAGCCTGAATGACTACTGATCCGTTCAGAGAACCCGTAAGGATATTATGGCCGTTCGTATCACCAATTACAGGGGTTACAAGGGTAAGAGGGTAAGTCCCCGGGGTATTTCCCGATCTCAGCTGGAACCTTGCGATTGTCCCCGTATCACCCAAAAAGAGGGCATTATTCTGGGAATACCCTATGATCCTGAGAATATTACCCGGAACTATTTCGGCCTGGATGGACTGGCTGGTGGTCCTCGATGCTTCCAGCACCGCCGAGTTCGGAAGATATGCAAAGCCCGCCGGGACAGGCACGTCAAGCTGGAATGCCGCGAAAGCATTTGCATTATCTATCCCTATCCTCACTGTGAATTGCTGGTTTGCCCCAACCGTATGCATGCTTAACTTCATCGTATTTGCAGCCGATAACTGTATTGACAGTTGCATGAAGAAAAAGGTTGCAAGCAGGATACCGGTGTTTTTACCAAATCGTTTCATACTCTCAGTATTTAACTATTTTAATGCGGACTACTTTGGAAGCGCTGTTTTTAGGGTTTGCTTCCAGCCCCAGGTAATAGATTGCGGATGTTTTGATCGCCGAACGTATCTTCGGAGGGAGGCTGATTATATGATTTCCTTCCTGAAATTCTCCAAGCCCTTCCCTGCAGATCTCCCTTCCCAGTCCGTCACAAAGACTTATGGTCATCCGCGAGGCAAACTTTAAAGAAAATTCAATTCTTGAGTTTTCCTTTACCGGGTTCGGGTTTATGCTAAATTTCCTGATCAGGTCCTGGTTATCGCTGACTCCAAGGGGGAAGACCGAAAGAGGACCGTTTTTGATCCCTGTAAGGATATTGGTTGAAAGGCTGTCGCCTATGATCGCATTCGACAAGGTGAGAGGGAACACACCCCTGATGTTCCCTATGGCCAGTTTCAGCGAAAGCACTTTGCCTGTTGTTCCCAGGAAAGCAGAATTATCGGGCGAATAAGCCAGCACCCTCACTATATTATTCCCGACCAGGTTCCCGATTGCCATATGGTTTGTACTGCGGTTGCTCAATTGAAGCGAATACCCTATGAACGCAGCGTTATCAGGCATCAGCAGGTCGAACTGGAAAGAGATGAACTGCTTTGAATTATCAATTTCAATTGAAACAGTCACTGTGTCGTTTGGCCGGCAGGCCGAGCTGTCGGAGATGAGGATGTTCTGGGCAGACGTCTTTAACGGGAGCATAGCTGTCATTAATAGAAGCAACGTGCAGAAGGCAGTCCTCATGTTCATTCTGTTATTATGGTCCTGGTTTGTCATTTCACATAGATCAATTTAATTTCCTTGCGGAAGGCATTTCCCGATTTGGCCTGGCCTTCAAGTTTGCAGAAGTAAATCCCTGATGGAAGTGCTCTGTTGCTCTGGCTCGTTCCATTCCAGTCCACCCAATGAAGGCCTTCTTTCAGGTCCTTATCCAGGATCACATTCACCAGTTTACCCTGGCTGTTGAATATTTCAATTTTCACTTTAGAGTCTTCCGGCAGGCGGAAATTAATGGTCACATTCTGGGTAAAGGGATTCGGATAGGCCTGGAGATAGAGTTCTTCGGCACGCTGTGCTGGGGATTCGTCCTTCAGCACAGGGACCTTATTCCCATCGTTATCCCCGGCTAATATTCTGCCCCATTCGGGTTGTGATTTTTGCCCATCCATTCTAATTAGCCGGATAGTCCCTTCAGGGATAGTTTTATTATCAGATGTATAGATGATCCCCAGAAGTTTGCCTTTCACAATGCCATAGGCAAGTTCGTATCCCTTTGGAGGATTGGAAAGCCTGATATTTTCAAGACCTTCCCCCGCCAGTTCAAACTGCATCGAAGATATTTGTCCGTCGTTTTGAAGAATTATTTGGTCATCTTCAAGTTTTATATGCGCAGCCATTGGGTTTGTCCCGACAGTGGTTGAAATTGATTTCTTTTTCCCGGTAATGATGTTCACCACTCCTATCACATCGAGGATATCGATCGTATTATCATTATTCACATCCGCAGCATCGAAGAGGAAGGGTTGAGGGTTTTGGTTAAGCATATAGGCGATAATAGCAGTAACGTCAAGCACATTTACATTTCCGTCCCCATTTGCATCACCTGAAGGAGCTGTATATGGAATCGCATTGACAAGGTTCGATGAATCGCTTTCGCGGAAATCTGTGTTGACGATCTTATAATAATACCAGTAATGCTGCCCTGGCGTCACATTAAAATCGGTATACGTGGTATCGGTGATCAGGGTGGTGTTGACCATTACAGGTTTTGAATAAGTTGTATCGGTCAGATTCTTGAACCGGTACATATTAAATCCAAGCAGGTCGGAGATCCCGGTATTGTTCCATTCCAGGTAAACTTTTCCGATCCCCGGCAAGGCCATGAAGTCGGTGGAGGCAGAGCCGGCGGCCTGTATCACAAATTCGAATCTCTGGTCTTCAAAAGGGATCTCCCATCCGTCCATATCCCTGGCCCCTGAAACCCTCAGGCGGTTAATTCCATCGCCGGTGTACAATTGAATGGTTTTAAACCATGTATAAACCTGGTGGTCTGATGACCAATGGCCCGAATCAGCAGCAGTCTGAGTATACGGGGACCTCAGTCCGAATGAAACAAATGGCGTAAAGGCAGGATCCATGGGCCTGTTAAAATACACATCGAATTTTTGAGTCCCGACCCCAAGAGGTTCAGGGGTTTCGTCCTGTGCATCTTTCCCGTTGACCAGGATTTTCCATACGATACCATGTACCTGGTTTGAAGGCCTGTTCATTTTGTTCGAGAAATCAAACCATGAACCCGTTCCGCTTTCTTCAAAATCATAGTTGTTCCTGTTTATTTTAACCAGGTTAGCGGTACCGTAATAGTTTGAATCCAGTGTAAGCATTTCGAAATTCCTGTTCGACGACAAATTATATTCATGCTGCAGATAGGTATTCATATTTGAGAAAATATTGTTATTCTTAAAAACGAAATCGCCAGGCATGAGTGTGTAAATTCCGGCATCGGCATCGGTCCATCCGGGGTTGACGTTATTTACCAGGTTATTTTTTATGAATTCCCCGCCAAAAATTCTGAGGGGTGCGAAAATTGAGTTGCAGAAATTCGAATTTGCAATTTGCAAGGAATCACCCTTTAACAAATTGAAACTTCGGGAAGGTCCGCAGTAATTAAATATGCAATTATTGATTAAAACTTTTTTGGTAGGATATCCGCTGATAATGTATTCATTAATGTTTGCTCCGGCATTTCTGAATTCGGTATACCTTGCTTTTATCACCCCTGTATTTTCCATTTGTATGCCTGCCCAATTCAATCCATTCCCGCTGCCTGTGAGGTGAATTAAACTATCGGATTTCCCAAGTGCATACAAATTCCCGGAAATGACAATTTTTTTATCAAAAGCAATTTTCAGGGTGGTTCCCGGCAAAATGGTAAGGGTCACATTTAAAGGGATCCCTAAATTCCCTGTTACCAGGTATTGTTTATCGGGATACAGGGTTAAATCGGTTGCAATGATCCCGCTTAAGTCCACACCGTTTTCAACATTAAAAATAATATTCTGGAATACGCTGTCAGCAGAGTTCTTGCACCAGGTATATGCCTGGAAAACTATCGCCCTCTCATTAACAAGATCAGGTTTGAAATGAATTTTCAGCGGAACCCATTGGTTAGTCAGTGTGGCATAGGCGCTCATAGTGCCAACATATGCTTTTGGTGTGAGGATTTGCGCCGTGGCAGTATCCTCAAACTCTCCAAAGCGGATACCAACCCGAACGCTATCGGCCTGTCCGCCGGTATTTCTCAATTTAAACCATAGTTGTATCGTTTCACCTGCATCAACCCGGCTATCCCTGTCGTCGGTCAAAAGAGTATCCACGATTGTGTTAGAAACAAAATTTAATTGAGGGACAGGAATGCAATGGATGGCTGCCTTTATATTGAAACAATTGCCCGTTGTCTGGATCAGTTTACTCCACATCATCTCCTGCGATTGATCGGGAAACAGCGATCTGAACATAGCCACTGCCCCTGAAAGCACAGGCGCTGCCATTGAAGTGCCCTGGTATACCCTGTAATTCCCATACGGGACAGTGCTCAGGATATTCGAACCCGGAGATCTCATTTCATAATTATATAATTCTGAATAACCACTATAAACCGGGCCATCGCAATCGGTGTTTGAAAATGATGTCAGATACGGATAACAAACCGTAGGGTCAGGATTTGGTGCAGCCTGGGTTGCCATTGTTCCCAGAACATAACTTAATGCAGCCGGAAAAAACGGGACACAGAATTCTCCAGGTCCCAGGCATTTTTTATCATTCCCTGCTGCAGCAACCAAAACACAGCTGGAGTATGCATTAGCCAATGCAGCTTCCATGGTCAGGGAGCGTGTATAAGTTCCAAAACTCATGTTAAGTACAGTGGCACCTTTGGCTTTGGCATAATTAATTCCGACGGAAATGGTTGCCACATCTCCCCTGCCCGAGCTTTGGAATACTTTAAGTGGCATTATCCTTGCTTTCTTGCTAACTCCTGCGATCCCGATCCCATTGTTCTGTTCGGCTGCCGCAATTCCCGCAACATGGTTTCCATGGGAGTTGTCATCCGCAGGGTTATTATCATTATTGATCCAGTCCCAGCCCCTAACATCATCGATGTAACCATCACCATCATCATCAATCCCGTTATCGGGAATTTCTCCCGGATTGATCCAAATTTTATTTTGAAGGTCAGGATGCAGCCAGTCAATGCCGGTGTCAAGTATCCCAATAACCTGGGTGGAATCGTTGGTAATTGTGTCCCATACTTCATTTGCATGGACCGCCGGGATATACCATTGCTGGGAGTAGAGGGGGTCGTTGGGAGTGGTCGACGACTTTTCGTTTTTCAGATCTTCCTCTGTCAGAACCGGGGATATGGCCTTATCATCCGTAATTGACAGAATATAGTTGGGTTCTGCATAGAGCACATTCGGATCCATCTTAAGTTCTTCAATCGCATCGAAGATCCCTGATTCATTTCCAATCTTCAGTTTGTAAATATTATGCAGACTGGGCTGTTCGAATTCCTGTCCGTTAAATCCCCTAAGCATCACTGTTGATTTCAGCTTTTGTTCCTTTGGAAATAATCGCTCACTTTGACTGACTTTGTATTTCCGGAATATCAGGTCGACTGAAGCAAGGCCCGTTTGGGCGATGCCGGCCGACTTCATGTTTGAAACAGCAACTTCATCCTTATACCTTATAAGAATTTCCCCCGTGACAAATTCAAACTGTTGTGTTCTTGAATCCAAGCGAACCACAGA
>CAILVF010000092.1 GCA_903837605.1 uncultured Bacteroidales bacterium
AACTTACCATGCCTTTACTGGGGTTCCTTGCCATCAAAGTTGTTTTTGACGGGATGGATACCACTGCGAAACTGAACAAGGCATTGTATATCGCATTCGGGATAGCGGGCGGACTGGCTCTTGTATTCACCCTCGTTCCCGATATGTTCCTCAGCTTTACAGGTCCCAACGACACTTCCCTGGCCAAATCCTTCCCCGACTGGCTGATGCAGGCTATCCGCGATGACCGCAAAGCAGTTTGCAGGGCCGATGCATTCCGTTCCTTCATATTCATCGCACTTACAGCCGCCACCCTCTGGCTGGTCATCAACAAAAAACTGAAAAAGGAATACGCCTATATCGGCCTCATCGTATTTGTGCTTGGCGATATGTTCACAGTCGCTAAAAGGTACCTCAATAATGAGAGTTTCACATCCAAAACAAGGGTGGAAACCCCCTTTGAACCGACTCCTGCCGATCAGATGATCCTTGCCGACAAGGATCCCGATTACAGGGTGCTCAACCTTACAGTAAGCCCGATGATGGATGCCAGCACTTCGTATTTCCATAAATCGCTTGGCGGATATCATGGTGCAAAACTCAGGCGTTACCAGGAATTGTTCGAAACCCATGTTGAAAAGAACAATATGGCGGTCATAAACATGCTGAACACGCGCTATGTCATCGTTCCCGACCAGAACAAACAGCCGGTAGCACAGCAGAACCCCCAGGCGCTCGGGAATGCATGGTTTGTAAGCGAATACAAACTTGTGGATAATGCCGACCAGGAACTCGCCGCCCTTAGCGGGTTTGATCCTTCAAAAACCGCCGTCGTCGATAAAAAATTCGGTCCGGACCTGAAAGCATGGACCCCGGGTAAAGATACACTCGACTACATCAGGCTCACCGATTACCTGCCCAACGACCTGAAATACAAGTACAAGACCAGGAATGCAGGGCTGGTGGTGTTTTCCGAAATTTATTATCCGAAAGGATGGAATGCCTATGTTGACGGAACACCCACACCTCATTTCCGCGCAAACTATGTACTAAGGTCTATGGTAGTGCCGGCCGGTGAACATACGGTGGAATTCAAATTTGAACCCAGGGCTTTTTACATAGGCGAGAAAGTAAGCATGATCTCTTCAATAGTTCTTATCTTGCTTGTCATTGCAGGAATCGTAATAGCAGCAAAAGACCTGTTTGCCACCAAGGCATGAAACGCGTCCTAATTATAACCTATTACTGGCCCCCCAGCGGCGGCGCCGGCGTTCAGCGCTGGCTGAAATTTGTCAAATACCTCCGCCGCTTCGGCTGGGAACCCGTGATCTATACCCCCGAGAACCCCGAATTCCCCGAAACAGATAATTCCCTGGCTAAGGACGTGCCCCAGAACCTCGAAATAATCAAATACCCCATATGGGAGCCATACGATACATATAAAAAACTCCTGGGGCAGAAAAAGGAAGACAAGATCAATGCTGCTTTTCTTTCAGAGAAAAAGAAAAATTCCATACTTGAGAACTTCTCGGTCTGGATCAGGGGTAATTTCTTTATCCCCGACGCCCGTAAATTCTGGATCAGGCCTTCGGTTAAATTCCTTCTCGCTTATCTCAGGCAAAACCCCGTGGAGGCTGTGATCTCAACCGGCCCCCCCCACAGCATGCACCTTATCGCCATGAACCTGTCGGAACACCTGAAACTCCCCTGGCTGGCCGATTTCAGGGATCCGTGGACGAATATTGACTTTTACAAAGACCTTAAACTGACAAGGCGGGCCGACGCCCTTCATAAGAAACTTGAAAAAATGGTATTGAGCAGGGCGGATGTGGTTACGGTCATAAGCCGGTCCATGGCCGAAGACTGCAATACACTGTGGCCCCGCAACTATGATGTGATCACAAACGGGTATGACCCCCAGGATACCGATCACAGCCATCCGGCCGAAATGGATAAGAAATTCTCCATCGCGCATATCGGGACCCTGGTCGCCACCCGTAACCCTGAGCCCTTATGGATCGCCCTGCAGGAGCTCATTGCCGAAATCCCGGGTTTTGCAGCCGACCTGGAGATCAAACTCGTGGGTAAAGTCGACTACAAAGTGATGGAGGCTATTGATCAGCACACACTGGCATCTTTCGTAAGGAAGATAGATTACATGCCGCACGACCAGGTTGTAAAATGCCAGCAGCAATCGAGGGTGCTCCTCCTTATCATCAACAACACCCCGAATGCGAAGATGATACTTACCGGGAAATTTTTTGAATACCTTGCGGCCCGCCGCCCAATACTTTGTCTTGGTCCGCCTGAAGGTGACGCAGCGGCCATCCTCAAAGAGACAAATGCCGGATTACTCGCAGGATTCGGGGATGCCGGGACCATGAAGGATCACATCCGCAGTCTTTATAATGATTATGTAAGCGGACGGCCTGGTTCGGGCAGCAGTAATATTGAACCGTATTCAAGGCTGGAACTGACCCGGAAACTATCTGTTTTACTGGACGGCATGATTGCTTAACCTGCTGTCTATACATCCCGTATCCCGTATCACTCCACCCTCTTCCCATCCGCGGCATATTTCACCACAGCTTTCTTTTTCCAGCGCCCGGTCAGGTAATAAATGAATGACAGGCTTGCGCCGAAAAACCAGCCGATGGGCATAGACCAGTAAACTCCGTAAATCCCGATATCGGGATGCGACGACAACAGGGTTGCTATCGGGATCCTGATGAGCCAGAGGGAGATCAGTGAAATGAACATGGGTATCAGTGTGTCGCCTGCGCCTCGCATGATCCCGTTCAGGACGAACATGGTCGAGAAAAGTATATAAAAAGAGCCTATCACGGCAAGGTATCCCCTGCCCAGTTCAATGACCATGGGGTCATTGGTGAACATGCGCATGAGATACTTCCCGAAAAGCACGGTAATGAAGGAAACAGCCACTGAGATCACTGCCGTGATCGCAAGGGTTGAACGCAGTCCGGCAATGACCCTTTCGGGCTTGTTAGCTCCCAGGTTCTGTCCTACAAAAGTGCTCAGGGCCATGGAAAAGCTCATGGCAGGCATGGCGGCAAAATTATCGATCCTGCCGGCAACGCTGTATGCCGCATTGGCGTCAACACCGAATTTGTTTACTATTCCGTAAAGGGCTACCATACCGGCAGCGACAAAGGTTTGCTGTAATCCCGTAGGCAAACCGATCCTGATCCCCTTTTTAAATATCTCGGGGTCGAATTTCAGGTCGGCGAATGAAAAATTGATGACTTTATGATAGCGGTTCAGGTAAATGATCTGGGCAACGAATGCTGCGCCTTCCGAGATAACCGTGGCAACCGCCACGCTCCATACCCCAAAGCCCAGGACCGGCACGAAAAGGATGTCGAGGATGATGTTCAGGGCTACCGATCCTACAAGGAAGTACAGGGGCGTTTTGGAATCGCCCAGTCCGCGGAGAATTGCGCTTGTGCCGTTATAGCCGAAAAGAAATATCAGCCCGCCCATGAAGATGTTAAGGAATAGTTTTGCCTGGGGAATAATGGACGGATCCATACCGATAAGCCTGAAGATCCAGCCCGAGAGCAGGATGCCTATCACACTCATGAAAATGGAGGATATGAAGATAAAGATATAGAGGGTGTTGATGGCTTTTTTCACCCTCACCATGTCCTTCGCCCCGAAATACTGGGATACTATGATGGTAAACCCCATGGTGATTCCGATGAAAAGCGAGATCAGCAGGAAGCTGATAGGCATTGAGGTTCCCACTGCAGCCAGGGCCCCCTTGCCGATATATTTGCCCACGATAATGCTGTCGATCAGGCTGTAGAATTGCTGGAACACATTGCCAAGCAACATGGGGATCGCGAATTTAAGGATCAGTTTTCCTTCGTTGCCGGTGCTTAAGTCTTTCAATCGGGAAGTTTTCGGGGGCTGCAAAGGTAGACAGAATATCCCGATTATTTGTACCTTTGTGCTGCAACAGTTCGTTCTGTCGCTGCGGAGACGCAGAGGAAAGTCGGGACAACACAGAGCGCCATGCTTCCTAACGGGAAGGCGCCGGCCCAAAGCCGGCGACGGAAAGTGCCACAGAAAAAAACCGCCGTAAGGTAAGGGTGAAAATGTGAGGTAAGGGCTCACGTTCGCGACAGGTGACTGCCGCGGAGGGTAAACCCCATGTGTTGAAAGGCCATGTATACCGGATGCCAAGGATTGCTCGTCCGATGCCGGGGGGTAGGCCGCTGAAGCCGGAGGGTGACTTCCGGATTAGATAAATGACAGGAACCGGCTTGCCGGAACAGAATCCCGCTTACAGAACTGTTGCTTATTTTTTTTGTCTGCGGATGTGATGCTGAAAGTATGAAAATTGTTTCGGTTATAGGCGCAAGGCCTCAATTCATCAAAGCTGCGGCTGTTTCAAGGGTGCTGCGCTCCACCCCCGGCCTGCAGGAAGTACTGGTCCATACAGGCCAGCATTATGATGAGAATATGAGCGATATCTTTTTCAGGCAGCTCGACATCCCCAAACCTGATCATAACCTTGAAGTGGGTTCAGGCAGCCATGCCTACCAGACCGGGATGATGCTGAAAGGGATAGAAGATGTCCTGATAAAAGAAAAGCCTGATTATACCCTTGTATACGGCGACACCAACTCGACAATCGCAGGGGCCCTGGCAGCAACAAAACTGCATATCCCCGTCGCCCACGTCGAAGCAGGGCTCCGCAGCTTCAACCGCCTGATGCCCGAAGAGATCAACCGTATCGTCACCGACCGGATCTCTGACCTGCTGTTTGCCCCTACCCTCACCGCAATCACCAACCTGAAAAATGAAGGGCTTGAGAAGCAAACCGTTTTCAGCGGGGATGTGATGTACGATTCGGTGCTGTTCTACAGGGAAATGGTTGTTTCCCGGGGGGATAAATACCGTACCCCCGGCCTGCCCGCCTCTTACCTGCTGGCAACTATTCACAGGGCTGAAAACACTGATAATCCCGGGAATCTCAGGAATATATTCTTTGCCTTTTCACAAACAGGCCTGCCCGTGGTGCTGCCCATACACCCCCGTACCGCCCGTCTGCTGAAAAGCGAGGTCAGCGTACCTTCAAATGTGATCATCATTGACCCGGTTGGCTACCTTGAGATGCTGTGGCTTACAATGCATGCCGAAAAAGTCCTGACCGATTCGGGAGGTTTGCAGAAAGAGGCCTATTTTCTTGACAGGCAATGCATCACCATGAGAACCGAAACCGAATGGGTCGAGACCCTGCATGATAACTGGAACATCGTTACCGGTCCCGATCCGGATAAAATCCTTCTGGCCGTCAGATCGGCCCTGCCCACAGCCCCACGCAGACAGGATTTCGGTGACGGGAAATCCGCCTGCATTATCGCTGAAACATTGCTGAGATCCAGATAACTGGATGACTGGATAACTGGATATCCAGTCATCGGCGCGAAGCACCTTATCCGGTAATCTGTTTTAACGAACAAATTGTTAATAAAATGGTTGATTTTATTGATGTTTTCATTCAATTTTTATGACCGGAATTTCGTATCTTTGTTTAGTATTTTAATCTAATATAAGTATCTGATTATGACTGACATAGAAAAAGAAGCCGCGAGCCAGAATTATACTGCCGAAAACATCACCGTTCTTGAAGGCCTGGAGGCCGTTCGCAAACGCCCGGCGATGTACATTGGCGACGTGAATGTGCGCGGGCTTCACCATCTTGTTTACGAAGTTGTTGACAACTCTATTGACGAGGCCCTGGCCGGATATTGCAACAGGGTTGATGTATTGATTCACCCTGATAATTCGATTACAGTCACCGATAACGGCCGTGGTATTCCGACCGATTTCCATGAAAAAGAACAGAAATCAGCCCTCGAGGTTGTTATGACTGTGCTTCATGCGGGTGGCAAGTTCGACAAGGATAGTTATAAAGTCTCAGGAGGTTTGCACGGTGTTGGTGTATCGGTGGTAAACGCGCTTTCGTCAAGGCTAAAAGTCACCATCCACAGGAACGGTAAGATATTTGAACAGGAATATGCTTATGGGAAACCTCTTTACGAGGTAAAAGTCGTTGGAGAAACAGAACGTACAGGAACCATTGTGAATTTTTTACCGGATTCCTCGATATTTATCACCAGCAGGTACGATTATGCCATCCTGGCTTCCCGCCTGAGGGAACTGGCCTACCTGAACAAGGGAATTACCCTGACTATCCACGACGAACGCGAGAAGGATGATTCGGGGAACCACCTTGAGGATGTATTCTTTTCAAGTACCGGTCTTACCGATTTCATAAACTATCTAGATGCAAACCGCGAAAAACTTATTCCCGAACCTATTTCAATGGAAGGCGAGCGCTCGGGTATCCCTATCGAGATCGCCATGCAATACAACACCTCGTTTGCCGAAAATATCCATTCATACGTAAACAATATCAATACCCATGAAGGAGGCACCCATCTTTCAGGTTTCCGCAGGGCGTTGACCCGCACCTTGAAGTCCTATGCAGAGAAAACCGGCATGCTGTCCAAACTCAAGTTTGACATCAATGGCGACGACTTCCGTGAAGGCCTTACCTGCATTATTTCTGTGAAGGTACAGGAACCCCAGTTCGAAGGACAAACCAAGACCAAACTCGGCAACAATGAGGTTATGGGAGTTGTCGACCAGCTTGCAAGCGAGCTTCTTTCGTATTATCTCGAGGAACATCCCAAGGAAGCCCGGACCATCGTAAATAAAGTTATACTTGCAGCGACTGCAAGGCATGCAGCGCGTAAAGCCAGAGAACTTGTCCAGCGAAAAGGCGTGCTTGGAGGGGCAGGTTTGCCGGGGAAACTGGCCGACTGTTCAGAAAGTGACCCCTCCCAGTGCGAGATTTACCTGGTTGAGGGCGATTCGGCCGGAGGTACCGCCAAACAGGGACGCGACAGGCGCTTCCAGGCAATCCTTCCGCTCAGGGGAAAGATCCTGAACGTGGAAAAAGCCATGGCTTATAAGATCTTTGACAGCGAGGAAATCAAGAACATGTTTACAGCCCTGGGTGTTACTATCGGCACAGAAGATGACACCAAGGCACTAAATCTTGATAAACTGCGTTATCATAAAATAATAATCATGACTGATGCCGATGTGGACGGAAGTCATATCGCAACCCTTATCCTGACCTTTTTCTTCAGATATATGAAGGAACTTATTGAAAACGGATATGTTTACATTGCAACTCCCCCCCTCTACCTTGTTAAAAAAGGGAATAAGCAGGAATACTGCTGGACCGAAGAAGAACGCATCAGGATTATTGCTGAATATTCGGGCAACGGAAAGGAATCGGGGGTTCACCTTCAAAGGTATAAAGGTTTGGGAGAAATGAATGCCGAGCAGCTGTGGTCAACAACAATGGACCCGCAGTTCAGGACGCTAAGGCAGGTAACGATCGAAAACGGAACGGAGGCAGACCGTATCTTTTCGATGCTGATGGGAGATGACGTTCCGCCAAGACGGGAATTCATCGAGAAGAATGCCAAATATGCCAACATTGATGCTTAGAATAGTATAGTTTTTTGGCACTTATAAATCTTTAGGTAGTTTTACCTGTATCTAATTTCACTTCTATGGCTTCCCGGAAGTATATTCTCATTTTCGCAGGCATTATTATTGTCGCAATCGTTGTTTACCTCATCTTTCCCAAAGGGAATAAGGAACAGCAAATCATCGCCAAAGTCAAAAAAGGAAATTTCCCTATCGAGGTTTCCGTTACAGGGGAGCTGATCGCCAAAAGCTCCGAAAAGATATTCGGGCCTTCCTGCCTTAGGCAGATCGGTATCTGGCAGGTCAAAATGCAGGATATCATACCCGACGGCACCGTTGTGGATTCCGGCCAGTATGTCGCCGCACTCGACAGGACCGAGATCTCGGGTAAAATCAAGGACGAGGAAACAAATACCGAAAAGCTGGAATCCCAGATGACCAAAACCCGGCTCGATACCTCCCTGGAACTTCGAAATGCAAGGGATGAACTGATCAACCTGAAGTTCTCGCTGGAGGAAAAAAAGATCACCCTCGAACAATCCAAGTACGAACCCCCGGCAACGATCCGCCAGGTTGAGATTGAGCTCGATAAAGCCACACGGGCACTCGACCAGGCTGAGAAGAATTACAAACTGAGGTACCAGAAGGCCGTTGCCAATATGCAGGAAGTCAATGCTTCCTACAGCCAGGCTAAACGGAAACTGGATGATATGCTTGAGGGACTTAAACAGTTTACGGTAAAGGCTCCTAAAGCCGGAATGGTCATTTACAAGAGGAACTGGGACGGCAGCAAACTTGGAGTCGGAGGCATGATCAATGCCTGGGACAACGTGGTTGCCGAATTGCCCAACCTTAAGGAAATGATCTCAAAAACTTATGTGAACGAGATCGACATCAGTAAAGTCAAGGTGGGGCAAAAAGTAAAGATCGGCATCGACGCTTTCCCCGAAAAGAGATTCACGGGTAAGGTACTTGAAGTGGCCAATATCGGTGAACAGCTCCAGAACAGCAATGCTAAGGTTTACGAGGTAAGGATCATCGTCAACGAGTTCGACTCCATACTGAGGCCCGCCATGACAACGAAGAACACCATCGAAACCAGTATCGTTGACAATGTGCTTTTCACACCTATCGAATCCATTTTCAATACCGACAGTGTGACTTTTGTATATAAAAAAGACGGAGGTTCAGTTCTGCGCCAGCAGGTCATCGTAGGCGAAAGTAATGAAAATGAGATCGTCATAAGGGAAGGGCTTACAGAGAATGAAGAGGTTATGCTTGTACCACCCGAAAAAGCCGAGAAACTAAAGATGGTCCTGCTCGATAAAAAAACCCTGGATAAGTATAAGCCGAAACAGAATAAACCTGCCCCGCCGAAAAGCGACTCCTCCAAAAAGACCCTTCCAGCCGGGGCCCCGGCAGTAATTATCAAGAACAAATAGGAAAGCCGTGTTCGAACGCTATCAGTATATCTTCAATATAGCACTTGAAGCGGTCTTTCTGAATAAGTTCCGCTCCATGCTTACAGCCCTCGGCATTATTTTTGGCGTTGCAGCTGTTATTGCCATGATGGCAATAGGCAACGGGGCCCAGAAAGAGATCCTCGACCAGATGAAACTGGTTGGCGTGAATAATATCATCATCACGCCAAAAATTGAAAAAAATAAGGGAAGTTCCAGCCAGAGCAGCGACCAGAGCAGTTCAAACTCTTCTTCCGATAAAAACAAGGGCAAGTTCTCCCCCGGGCTTTCATTGAAAGATGCCGAAAGTATAAGGGATATGATCCCTACAGTGCTCAGGGTAAGCCCTGTGGTCATATATGAAGCCGACGTGATCAGGGATGCTGTCAGGTATTCCACGAAAATCAGCGGGGTGACGCCCGATTTCTTCGACCTTTTCAATATCGACCTCCAGCAGGGGGATATGTTCAACGCAGAACAACTAAAAGAAGGCAAAGCCGTATGCATAATCGGTTCGACCATCCAGTCGAAATTCTTCCCCAACGGAAGCGCAATCGGTCAGGAGATCAAATGCGGAAGGTTGTGGCTGAAAGTCATAGGGGTCCTGAGAAAAAAAGAAGTGAACCAGTCCACAATGGAGAACCTGGGTATTTCCGATTATAACAACTCGGTGTTTGCCCCGATCCAGACCATGATGAGAAGAGTGAAGGACCGCACTATGGTCACTGCCTCCTCTCTGCATGGTTCAAGCTATGAAATGGATTTCGGCGACATGGTCATCTCCGGCTCCCGCGATGGAGACGACCTGGCAAAAAACCAGGTCGACAAGATCGTGGTCCAGGTGAAACAAAGCAGCCAGATCACTCCTACCACCGACCTGCTGAAAAGGATGATGCTGAGAAGGCACCAGAAACTGGAAGATTTCGAGATAAAGGTCCCCGAATTGCTCCTGAAACAGGAACAGCGCACAAAGGATATATTCAACATAGTCCTCGGATGCATAGCAGGCATCTCTCTCCTGGTCGGGGGTATCGGGATCATGAACATCATGCTTGCTTCGGTCATGGAAAGGATAAAGGAGATCGGTATACGACGGGCAATAGGTGCGACAAAACGCGATATTGCCTTACAGTTCCTTATGGAAGCCACGCTCCTTAGCATTACAGGCGGGCTTATCGGGATCATCCTGGGGATCATCTTCTCCAAACTTATCATGCAGTTTACCAGCATACTCACCATCATTTCCCCCTTGTCAATCATTATTTCCTTCGGAGTCTCGGCCTCGGTCGGGATAATCTTTGGTTATATGCCTGCAAAGCAGGCCTCAGTTGCAGATCCTGTAGAATCACTCCGTCACGAATAAACAACAGTATGACTATGAAAGCCCTGCTTTCCTTATTGCTGATATCGATTTCACTTGGTTTCCTGCCCATACATGAGGCAGGCTGTCAGACTACCAGCCGCCCGCTTACACTCAGGGAAGCTCTTGATATTGCCAAACAACAATCGGCCGACGCACTTAACGCCAAACAGATCTTCCGCTCCAGCTTTTGGGAATACAGGACTTTCAGGGCAACCTACCTCCCAAACTTATACGTGGACGGCACCATACCTGAAATACAAAGCGGATTTCAGAAATATGTTTATCCCGACGGGTCCGTGAGCTATGTTCATCAGCAGAATACCACCTATACCGCCAATGCCTACCTGAACCAGAAAATAGGTATCACCGGGGGTAACGTGTTTCTCAAAAGCGGGCTGCAGCGGCTGGACAACCATACCGATTCAACCATCACTTCTTATTTGTCAACCCCGGTCAACATAGGTTATACGCAACCCCTGTTCCAGTATAATCCCTACCGCTGGGACCGTAAAATACAACCACTTAAATTCTACCAGGCAAAAAAACGCTATCTCGAAGACATTGAACAGCTTTCGATGACCACTACGAATTATTTCTTCGGGTTATTGCAGGCGCAGATCGATAAAAAGATCGCAATGACCAACCTGAAGAACTCCGATACCCTTTACCGGATAGCAAAAGGCAGGTACCAGCTGGGGAAAATAGCAGAAAACGATCTCCTGCAGCTTGAATTGAATTTTCTGAAAGCACAGGCAGCAATTGACAATGCAAATCTTGCCGTTGACAATGCCATGTTCAGGTTGAAATCCTACCTGCGCATCAAGGATACCTCAAGTATCAACCTTATGCCCCCGGCCGATATCAGCTTCTTCCACATCGACCCGGTGAATGCCGTCCAGCAGGCTATTCACAATACGTCGAGCGCCCTTGACTTCCAGAGACGCCTGCTTGAAGCGGCCAGGGATGTTAACAGGGCCAAAACCGAAGGGAGGTTCGATGCAAACCTGACCGCTATTTTCGGTTTGACCCAAAGCGGAGACAATATTCCCGATGCCTATTACAAACCCCTGGACCAGCAACAGGTCGGCCTGCAATTCACGGTGCCTATTGTCGACTGGGGAGTGGCCAGGGGAAAGATCAAAATGGCACAGTCCCAGCAGGAAATTGTAAAAAATTCGGTGGAACAGGAACTTGTTGATTTCCAGAGGAATATTTACCTTAAAGTCGTCCAGTTTAACATGCAGGAACGCCAGCTGATGATAGCCGCCAAGTCCGATACGGTTGCCAGCAAAAGCTATGACGTCACAAAAGGCAGGTACCTCATCGGGAAGATCAACAGCATCCTCGACCTCAACAATGCCCAGATCGAAACCGACAACGCCCAGAAAAACTATTACAATGCCCTGCAAACATACTGGCAGAGTTATTACGAGATAAGAAAGCTCACCCTCTTTGATTTCCGCAAGAATGAGCTGCTTCAGTTCAACATTAAAGATATCAAGCTATAGGTTACTGGGCTACTGGGCTACTGGGCTACTGGGCTACTGGGCTACTGGGCTACTAGGTTACCTGGAGACCAGCCATCCAGTTATCCAGTTATCCAGTAACCCAGTAACCTAGTAACCCAGGCACCCCGCCATCAGCAGTCCTGAAAAATTTAACCATTTATTAATAATGTTTCTAAATAATTGCCGTATCTTTGCGGCATTAAACAGTAATTAACTTAAATAGATTTTGTATGGCAGTATTAGTTGGAAAAAAAGCTCCGTATTTTGAAGCTGATGCCGTAATCAACGGCGGTGAATTTGTAGAAAAATTCTCTCTTGAACAGTTTATCGGGAAGAAACATGTAGTGTTCTTCTTTTATCCCCTCGACTTTACTTTTGTTTGTCCGACCGAGATCCTGGCATTCCAGGAAAAACTCGCCGAATTTGAGAAACGCAATGTGGCTGTTGTTGGTTGTTCCATTGACTCCAAGTTTTCACATTGGGCATGGCTTAATACTGAAAAGAAGAACGGCGGAATAAAAGGCGTTAAATTCCCAATCGTTTCAGACCTTTCCAAGACTATTTCGGCAAACTATGACGTGCTGGCCGGTGAATATCTTTATACCGAAGAAGGCAGCATGGAATTTGAAGGCGGACCTGTTGCATACCGCGGTCTCTTCCTGATCGACAAACAAGGCATCGTGCGCCATCAGCTGGTTAACGACCTTCCCCTCGGACGCAGTGTTGATGAAGCGATCCGCATGGTTGATGCATTACAGTTCTTCGAAGAGAATGGTGAAGTTTGCCCGGCCAACTGGCATAAGGGTGACGAAGGTATGAAGGCTTCATCTGAAGGTGTTGCCAGTTACCTTTCAAAACATTGATCACAAACGGTAAACAAGCGTCAACCCTGGTCCTTCAGGACCAGTCGGTAAAAGCTTGAACCTGACCGAATTCCGGAAAACGGTCTGGCCTATTGCCAAACCTATCGCTGAGCCCATCACCACATCCGACATCCAGTGTTCATTATCATAGATCCTGGACAAGGCCGTGAGCGAAGCCAGTGAATAGCAGAGCACCGGGACCCAGACCGTTTTTTTATACGCTGACGCGATGACCGTGGCCACGGCGAAAGCGGCCGCGGAATGGCCTGAAGGAAAAGAAGTCAGATTGATTGGCCCTATCGGCCCCTGCCAGTAATATGGGTCAGGGGCGTCACCCTGTAAGGGTCTCTGGCGATGTGTGACCTGTTTTAATATTTGTGCCGCAATTGCAGCATAAACAAAAGCTTCAACACCTTTCATTGCAGTCATCCTGGCTTTTTTATCGTGCAGGGCAAAGCTTAAACCATACATCAGGCCCATTGCCGGAATGGTATACAATCCACTTCCCCATGGCTCAAAAGCATATTTGCTCACTGCATCCAGCAGGGATGTTCGGTTTCTCTGTACAAACTGCTGAATAACAAGATCCTGGGTTACAAGTCCTATGGTAAGCCCGGTTACCCCGAATGCAATGGCCCACTGGGCCTGGTTCCATCTGACAGGTGCGATAACAATATCCCTGGCATCGTCAAGTCCCGACTTTACCAGCCGGAGATCGATCATCGAAGGGTTTTTATGCAGGGTATCAGGAACCTCCCGGGCATAAGATGCCGGCATGGAAATAATCGCAAAAAGCAGAAGGAATGCTCTTCTTACGAACATAAGTGCGGTTGAATTTCGATGGCCCTGTCTTTACTTACATCCATTGCTAACAGTATTATTTCACAAGAGGTTCCCGAGTTCCTTGGCCTTGTCTATACTTACATCCATTGACATCAGGATCATTTTACAAGGGGTTCTCCATTTCCTTGGCCTTGTTCCAGTAAACATCCATTTCTGAAAGGCTCATCTCATGAAGTGATTTCCCCAGGCTTTTCGCACTTTCTTCAAGAAACTGGAAACGGCGGATAAACTTCCGGTTTGTCCTTTCCAGGGCGTCTTCAGGATTGACTTCGATAAACCGGGCGTAATTGACCAGGGCAAAGAGGAGATCGCCGAGCTCGTCTTCCTTTTTGGCGTGATTTGAATTATTCTGAACGTTTTCGCGCAATTCCAGGATTTCCTCCTGGACTTTTTCCCAAACCTGCTCGGGCCTTTCCCAGTCGAACCCCACACCGCTCGCCTTTTCCTGGATCCTGTAGGCTTTTACCATTGCCGGCAGGGATTGGGGAACCCCTGACAGTACTGATTTATTCCCTTTTTCTTTCAGTTTGATCTTTTCCCAGTTATCATGAACTTCCTTTGCATCCTTAACGATAACATCACCGAAAATATGCGGGTGGCGGTGAATCAGCTTCCCTATGATGTTGTTCAAAACATCGGTGATATCGAAAGCCCCGGTCTCTGATGCAATTTTCGCATAAAAAACCAGGTGCAGCATGAGGTCTCCCAACTCTTTCTTGATAGACTCAAGGTCCATCTCAATAATGGAATCGGATAATTCATATGTTTCTTCAATGGTGAGATATCTCAGGCTTTCGATTGTCTGCTTTTTATCCCAGGGGCATTTTGCCCTGAGTTCGTCCATGATTTCCAGTAACCGCCCAAAAGCGGCAAGTTTTTCCTGCATTATCGGTCTTTTGGCAAAAATAAGCATTTCAGCAATAGCGGCTGAAGTCCAATGTTCCATAATTTTGCAAAGAAGCAATTACTGAAAATGTTTAAGCCCTTGAAGCTAAAATTTTTACGGATCCGCCTGCTCATGATCATCGCCCTGCTGATCATCCTTAGCTGTCCGTTCAGCTCAAGAGCCCAGTATGAACATAAACTGTTTACTTCAAATATTATCCTGGAAGCCAAGATCCATTATGGGTTCCTTTACGCCCAGCACCTGGAACTGCAACTGTTTAATGCGCATTTTCCTGCTTTCGAATTCAGCATTGAAAAGCTTACTTACGGACGACAGCGTTGGGAAAGGGCATTCAATTACCCGATCCTGGGAATGACCTTCTTTTACAGCCCGTTAGGGAGTAACCCAATCCTCGGAAGCTCCTTTGCCCTTATGCCTTTCGTCAATTTCCCCTTATTTAAATCAAAGGCTTTTACCTTCGGGTTCCGTTTCGCCCTGGGATTGGGCTATCTCACAAAGAAGTTCGACAGGATAAACAACTATAAGGATATTGCTATCGGGTCCCACCTGAATGCTGCGATAAACCTGATGCTGGAGGCACGTTACCAGCTGAGTGAATACTTTACCCTGACCGCGGGAATATGCCTTCAGCACTTCTCGAACGGTTCACTTAAAACTCCCAATTATGGCCTGAACGCTCCTCTTGTCAGCATCGGTCTTGCATTCAAACCGGTGAGGGATAATAAAGATATCGGCGACCGTTATATCGCTCCGACCGAACCCTTCTCGACCACGATCAGGAAAGCCATTGAATTTAATTTCGGGGCTGCCATCGGGTATAAAAACATGCAATCGGAATTCGGGCAGAATTTTTTAGTCTACCATCTTTTTGAAAACACATTCTTCCAGGTCAGCAGGAAAAGTAAATTTGGCATGGGGCTCGATCTGTCATATGACGCATCCCATAAAAAAATCCTGGAGTCAGCCGGTATTACGACAACCAGCCCTGTAGACATCGCAAGGCCGGGAGTCAATGCGGCTTATGAACTGATGCTCGGGAAACTGGGGTTTATTATGAACCTGGGGGTATATCTTTCAGGCAAGGAAAAGAGTAACGGCCCCCTTTATGAGAAACTCTGTTTCCAGTATAATTTCACAAAGAACTTTTTTGCCCATGTGCTGCTAAAGGTCCATTTCGGACGGGCCGACTATATCGGCTGGGGGCTGGGTTATAATTTTAATGTATTGTATGGTAAAAAGACGATCAAATAAAAGCATCATATACTGCTTTATTTTCATCCTGGCATGCATTTCGGGATCGGTCTCAATTATATCCTGTTCAAAGGGAGGGAAGTGTTTTACCAATACAGGTACGGTAATTATGCAGGAAAGGCCTGTGACCCCATTCGACAGCATTGATCTTGGCGATAATGTAAATCTCATCCTTTCAGAGGATTCCGTAAACAGGATTACGGTTGAAGCCGGGAACAATGTCATTTCGGGGATCACAACCGAAATACATAACCGTCAGCTGACCATACGCAATCTCAATACCTGCAACTGGCTCAGAAGTTATGAAAAACCCCTTGACGTGCATGTTTCAGTGCACCATCTGTGGAAGATTTATTACAATGCCGCCGGTAATGTCAGTTCGGCAAACACCCTTACCGGGGATTCAATTAAAATAGAAGTCTGGGGCGGATGCGGGAGTTTTGACCTGAACCTGAATTATAATAAGGGCTGGTTTATAATGAATATGGGGACTGCCGACTATAACCTGCACGGGCGTTGCGACATTGCCGATTTTTACCTGAATGATATGGGTTTGATACAGACAAAGGATCTTGCCACGAGATATTGTTCTGTAAATAACAGGGGAACAAACAATTGCTATGTAAATGTGAGTGTCAACCTCTACGCAATCATATCAAATATAGGAAGTGTTTATTATACAGGTAACCCTCCTACAGTCGGAGGGAAAATAACTGGAAGCGGGGTCCTGGAACCTTTCTATCCCTAGTAGGCCCTGGCAAAGATCACCCTCTGTTCGGAAGGATTCCCCGAATAAACGCAACGTCCGCTTTCTTTTACGTTATTTAATGGTATAACACGGATGGTTGCCTTTGTTGCTTCCTTTATCTTTTCTTCGGTTTCAGTCGTGCCGTCCCAGTGAGCCGAAACGAAACCTCCCTTATTCTCAATGGTATCCACGAACTCATCCCAGGTATTTACACTAAAGGTATTCTGTTCCCTGAACGATAAAGCCCTGTCGAACATATTTTTCTGGATCTGGTCGAGAAGATGAACGACTTTTTCCTCTATATCGGTGATCTGCAGGGTCTCCTTTTCAAGTGTGTCGCGGCGGGCGATCTCAACCGTTTTATTCTCAATATCGCGGGGGCCGACAGTTATCCTCAGGGGGACTCCTTTAAACTCATATTCCGAAAATTTCCAGCCGGGTTTATGAGTGTCCCTGTCGTCATATTTTACCGAAACTCCCCTGCTTTCCAGGGCCTTCTTTATCGGATTCACCACGTTTGAAATTGCAACCAGCTGCTCTTCATTTTTAAATACCGGCACAATGACAACCTGGATCGGCGCAAGTTTAGGAGGAAGAACAAGTCCGTTGTCATCAGAATGCGCCATTACCAGGGCGCCCATCAGACGGGTTGAGACCCCCCATGAAGTGGCCCAAACGTAATCAAGCTGGTTTTCATGGTTGAGAAACTTCACATCAAAGGCCTTTGCGAAATTCTGGCCGAGGAAATGGGAAGTGCCGGCCTGAAGCGCTTTACCGTCCTGCATAAGTGCCTCAATAGCATATGTCTCAATGGCGCCGGCAAAACGTTCGCCCGGCGATTTAACACCTTTCAGTACCGGTATGGCCATCCAGTTCTCAGCGAAATCAGCATATACATCAAGCATGGTTTCCGCTTCGCGGACCGCTTCTTCCTTTGTTGCATGGGCTGTATGGCCTTCCTGCCAGAGGAACTCAGCAGTCCGGAGAAAAAGCCTTGTCCGCATTTCCCAACGAACAACATTAGCCCATTGGTTATACAGCAAGGGGAGGTCGCGGTATGATTTTATCCAGTTCTTGTAGGTATCCCAGATAATCGTTTCCGAAGTCGGACGAATAATGAGTTCTTCCTCAAGTTTTGCATCCTCGTCAACAATAACACCTTTCCCGTCGGGCGAGTTCTTAAGCCTGTAATGTGTGACCACGGCACATTCTTTCGCAAATCCTTCAACGTGGCTGGCTTCCTTGCTGAAGAAAGACTTCGGTATGAAGATCGGGAAGTAAACATTCGAATGCCCGGTTTCCTTAAACTTTTTATCCAGGGTTGATTGTATCTTCTCCCAGATAGCATAACCGTATGGTTTTATTACCATACAACCTCTGACGGCAGAATTTTCGGCCAAATCGGCCTTGATTACCAGATCATTATACCATTGGGAATAATTCTCTGCACGGGTTGGGAAATCTTTAGCCATTTAATACTTTGGTATGATATTTGCTGTTTTCTTTAGCTTATAAAAGCCCAGCAAAAGTACTAAAAATTGAAACATAAAGGAATCCAAGCCATGAAAAGAGTAGCATTTATAGCAGTGATCATCAGCCTCCTGATGAGCGCCTGTAAAACGCAGCAACAGGCCCTTTCGGTAAATAACGACGACGTATATTCTACTCCTGCCCGTCAAAAGAGCCAGCCGGCCAAATCACCCAATTACAACCAGGATCTGTCATCGGCCCTGGCCGCCGATCAGGCCAAAGTTGCTCCTGACAGCCTTGCAAAGGCTGCAACTCTTGATTACAGTGATGTTTCCTATGCCGACAGGTTGCAGAAATTCCAGCATCCCCAAAGCACAAAAAGTTATTTTGACAACAGCACTTCTGATACAACTGTGATCTATTCCAGCAACCCGAATCTCTCCATTAACTTCGGTGGCGGAGGAGGGTTTTATGATCCTTCATTTTCGATGGGTTTCGGCTGGGGTTATCCTTCCTATGGCTGGGGTTATCCTTATTACGGATGGGGTTACCCTTATTATGGCTGGGGTTTTGGCTGGGATTCCTATTACTGGGGTTACCCTTACTGGGGCTATAATCCTTACTGTTATTGCTGCTATTATCCTTATTATGGGGAAGGGAACGGATATTATAATTCATATTACGGGCACAGGGAGAGTGTTGTTTCAAACACATCCTATTCTCGTAACAGCCGTGGAAATGTTTCCAATCCTGCTTCCACAGCGAGGACTGAAGGCGGAATTGGTGTTACGGCAAACGGCCGTTCACGGCCTCCTTCTTCCGGGACATCCACCACATCGCCTGGTACCGGCACCCGTAATGGAGATCCCGGCATTACGCGTACAGGCACACAGCCTTCTCCCGGAGTCCGCAGTGCTGATCCTGTGACAACACAGCGCAAACCGCCTGCATCCCAGGAGCGTTACCATTACACCCGCCCCTCAAATGACCGGCAGGGTACTTATAGCAGGAACAACGGCAGTAACAATGCATACCGTGAAACAAAACAGCAGCCGGCACCAAGATATGCACAACCCGGTGCAACGCAGGTTCAGCGCCAGGGGCAGGTACAGAATTACACACCAGGAAGTTACAGGCAGGCACGCTCTAGCCAGGAATATATCAATCCCCGCGTGCAGTCACAGAATTCTGCAGGGCGCCAGGGAACAACATCCGGTAACCGCGGGGGATCTTCGGTTGACCAGAGGGGATATGTTTCCCCGTCCGGGACAAGAAGCAGTTCTTCAGGCTCCGGAACACGGCAGTATAGCTCCCCCAGGAATTATTCACCGGGCAGTTCTTCACCATCCAGGGGTTATTCCCCGGGCTATTCAACACCTTCTCATTCTTCCCCCTCGTATTCATCTCCATCTGGCGGAGGCCGCTCAGGCGGTGGCGGATACAGCGGTGGCGGTGGCGGAGGCGGTGGCCGTTCCGGCGGAGGTGGCGGTGGCGGTGGCGGCGGAAGCCCGAGAAAATAATACAACCAAACATTCCATTTGCTATAAATACTATGAATATGAAAAAACTGACAGTCATTTTCATCACGATGCTTCTTGCACAGACTGCCTTTAACCAAACCTCGTCGGATGTGCTCAGGTATTCAAGAATCTACTACTCCGGAACAGCCAGGTTTGTTGGAACAGGCGGAGCGTTCGGCGCATTGGGTGCAGATTTCTCAGCCCTGGCGGTAAACCCTGCCGGGATTGGGCTCTACCAGGGATCGGAATTCTCAATGACCATAGCACCATCGGTGGAAGGGGTAAGAACCGACTACCTTAAACAAATGAATACCAATAATGTAGTGAATGTCGGCATGGGCAACATGGGTTTTGTTTTCACATTCAAGCCCCAGGCAGGAGCAGCCGGACCATTCCGGAATTTCAATATAGCCTTCGGGATGAACAGGCAGAACGACTTCAACTCTTCATTCTCAATCTCAGGACCTAATCATAACAGCTCCCTGTTAAATGTCTATACCGATAAACTTAACAAGACACCCGGCTCAGTGCCTTCGGATTATCCCTTTGACATAGGCCCTGCCTACGATGCGGCCTTGATATATTGGGACGCCGGAAGCAAATCCTATACCAGCGACCAGCCTCACGGAGGAGCATGGCAATCAAAACAAGTGAATACCTTCGGCTCAATTAACGAGTTCGATATCACTTTGGGCGCTAACCTCAGCGATAAGCTGTATTTCGGGATCACATTCGGAGTGCCATTCATCAGGTATTATGAAAATTCGACCTATTCAGAGTCTAATAACGGGGATACTATTCCTTTCCTGAGATCCATGTATTACGACTACCACCTGGAAACTCATGGCACCGGTTTTGTCCTTAAAGGAGGCGTGATCTACCGTCCTTTTGCTTGGTTGAGGATAGGCGCAGCCGTTCACACTCCCACATGGTATTCCAACATGCATGACCATTGGTATTCAACAACCACATCCTATTTTAAGGATTCTACACAGTGGAACGGCGTAATCAATTCTCCCGTAGGCGATTATAATTATTATATGAGAACACCCTGGAGGGCCATAGGGAGCCTTGCATTTATTATCGGGAAATTCGGCCTTGTGAGCGCTGAGTACGAATACGTAAATTATTCCCAGGCCAAGCTCAATTCATCCGGTTACGGATATACAACTGTCAATGATGAAATTGCAGGCAGTTTTCAGTCATGGGGGAATATCCGTGTAGGAACTGAATGGAGGATAGCCGATTTCAGGATAAGGGCAGGTGCGGCATATTTCAGCAATCCGTATACGGCTTCGGGAGTTGACGGCGCACGTTATACCCTCTCGGGAGGACTAGGATACAGGATCAAACATTTTTATGCCGACCTTACTTACCAGTGGGCCCAGTCTAAAGAAGAATATTACCTGTATAACTATGCAGGCATGGTCCCGTCAACAAACACCTATACGACCAGCACTGTACTGACAACCATAGGGTTCAGGTTTTAAGGACTGTTTTGCCTGATCCTGCTTATTCCAGCCTTGGCCTTCTGGCTAAGGCTGTTTTTATATTCGGCCGGCTTACATTCAAGGCATACGTGATACGCGCTGTCGGCCTTCACCAGTTCTCCGCTATTCTCATATATAAACCCCATCTGCAAAGCTGATGCAGCTGCATAGTACCAGGGCTCATTCTTCCCTCGCTGAATGGTACTCCTGTAATATCCCAGGGCTTTGACAGGATTGCCTGATTCATGATAAATCCTGCCTAAACGGTAAGAATACTCAACCAGGTCTTTTTTGGAATATAAGAACGTTTTTGTGGACCGGTTCAGTAATTCCGCCGCAGCCTTGTCATAATATCCGCCGTCAAAAAGCAGACGTGCCCTCAACAGGATCAGATTCGGAAGCTGTTTCAATTGGGCTTCATGAAGCGCCTGCTTGTCTTCCTCCCCGCTGGCACTTCCGCATGACAGCACTTTCGCCATGGCCTGACGGTACCCGGCTGTATCACCTTTGATAAACTGCAGCCAGCCGACTTTCTGCCAGGCCGATTTGATATAATGCAAACCCCTGAAATGTCCAAGAAAGTAATAATAATTCTTCAGCGCCGTGGTATCCAAACTGTTAAGCCTGGCATTCCCTTCCATAAAATCAAGAAAATAAAACGGGAACGACCCTGGTTCCTGCGGTCTCTGCCTGAGTATTTTGAGGGCTTTTTCATTCATCCCGTTCTTCATCAAAATGCTGGCACTGGCATAAACAATAAGCGGGCTCTGATAAGAATTGTTATTGCTGAAAAGTTCCACCACTTTGAGTGCTTCACTCTTATCTTTCCCCAGGTTTACACTGGCCATGGCCATATAAAGCAGCGCCTGCGGCTTGAATTGGTTATAAATCACATCGTTCCCGCTGTAATTAGCAACGGACCTCAGCTCGCCGAGTCCCTGGCTCACCGAGCCGCTTATCCCCATAAGGTTTGCAAGCCATTTGTAACTATCGGGGACAAGCCCGCCAAAAAAATGCGTAATTCCGAGGCCTATGTTGTTGGGCAAAAAATCAGGAAACCGCCTGGCATTCTCTGTAAAATACTGGTTTGCCTTACGAACCCTCAGCGCCGCCTGTGTATATTCCCCGAATTTCAACTGTATAAAAGCCCACTGAAGATTTGACTCTCCAAGGCAGAAGTTGCAATAAGGCGAAGTATTCATTCCTTTCCCGAGAGCATCCAGCCGGGCCATGAACCCGGGCCTGATCTGTTCATAACTGCTATGATCCTCCCCGATGAACAGGGTCAGGAAGTCGATATAATTCTCAAGATAAACAGGGATGAGGTTCAGGTGGTCGGAGGATTTCTCAACAGCTATCAGCTGACGGGCTTCCTGGAATTGAAGGTTGAGAATCGCCTGGTAAGCCTTCTGGCAACCAGCGGTATAATTATATTGGGAAAATGAAGAATATGAAGCAAATAAAAAAGCCCAGACAAGCAGGAAAATTATGCTGAACCGGGCCTTTGGTCTGTTATGTGAAGGGCACATCAGCGCACGCTTTTCACAATTTCATCATCGACAAGTATCCTGCCGCAATATTCACAAACAATTATTTTCTTATGCATACGGATATCAAGCTGATGCTGTGGCGGTATTTTGTTAAAACATCCGCCGCATGCATCGCGTTCGATCTGAACAACAGCCAGTCCGTTCCTGGCATTCTTACGAATCCTGGTATAAGCCGTTAAAAGCCTCTCCTCTATGTATTTGCGGTTCTTCTCAGAGTTCGAGATCAGATCCTGCTCTTCCTTTTCAGTTTCAGCAATAATATCATCGAGTTCATTCTTTTTGATCTCAAGATCGTTCTTGCGGTCGGCCAGAAGTTTCTGATAACGCTCGATCTCTTCCGACTTGATCTCCATTGAAGCCTGGAATTCCTTTATCCGCTTCTCGGCCAGCTGGATCTCCAGGTTTTGGAATTCAATCTCCTTGGTAAGCGAATCATATTCCCTGTTATTCCTGACATTCATCTGCTGATCTTCATATTTCTTGATCAGGGCATGACAATCCTTGATAAATATTTTTTTCTCTGCTATTGACTTCTCAACGGCAACAGTCTCCTGCATGTAGTTATCAACACGGGTTTCCAGGCCTGCAATTTCATCTTCAAGGTCCTGGACTTCAAGAGGAAGTTCCCCCCTGATAATCCTGATTTTGTCAACCTGGGAATCAATCTGCTGAAGACTGTATAATGCAATCAGTTTCTTCTCAATCGATACTTCAACTTTATCATCAACACCCTGGGTCCTGGCTTTTGGGTGAACCTTTTCAGCAGGTTTTTCCTCCTTTGCCGGTGCCGGCTTCTTTTTAGTTTCTTTGGGTTCCGGCTTAACGGTTTCCGTTACTTCCTTTACGGCCGGCTTTTTAGCCATCTTCGAAGGCTTTGAGGTTGCTATAGGTTCTCCTTTTGTCTTTGCCATATAATACTTTATAAATAATTAACAGGATTTGTATTCAGTCCTGAAGAAAGGACTGCAAAGGTAGGAAATTTTTCAATTAATCTTTCAGTCAACAGGTCTTTTATCCATTGCTCACTCTCATAATGTCCTATATCGGCAACCAGGATAGCCCCGTTTGCATCAAAAAAATCATGATATTTTACATCAGCCGTAATAAAAACATCTGCCCCCGCTTTCAAGGCATCGGGAATTAAAAAACTGCCCGATCCGCTGCAAACCGCCACCTTCTTGATTTTTCCTGAAGGCAGACTGGTATGGCGCATCATCTTGATATTCAGCTTTTGTTTAACCAGGGAAAGGAATTCAGCCGGATTCAGAGGTTTTTTCAATTCGCCGATCATCCCTGCCCCGCAGCCGGGAAAGGTATTTGCAAGGGAGTATATGTCATATGCAACCTCCTCATAAGGATGGGTTGCAAGCAGCGCCCTGACCAGTTTGCTTTTTATATAGCCGGGGAAAACAACTTCTATCCTCGTTTCATCCTCCGTATGAAGGGAATCAGCCTGGCCGACAAAAGGGTTGGCATCAGAAGAAGCCCTGAATGTGCCTTTCCCGGTCAAATTAAAGCTGCAGAAATCATAATTCCCGATGACCCCTGCACCTGCGTCAAATAGGGACTGTCGTACTTTATCGGCATAGCCAACAGGACAAAAGGTAACAAGTTTCGAAAGCATCCCGGGCCTCTCCCTGAGGATCTTAAGCCCGGAAACTCCAAGCTTCCTGCAAAGGAACTCATTTATCCCTCCGGTGGCATTATCCAGGTTCGTGTGGATTGCATAGACTGCAATATCATGTTTGATAAGCCTTACAAGGATGTCAGATTCGGTTTTTCCTGATTCGATCTTCTTCAGCCCGCGAAAAATAAAAGGATGATGTGAGATAATGAGGTTGCAATCCCTGTTCAGAGCTTCATCAATGATGCCGGGCGTAATATCCAGACACAACAAGGCCGCACTTATCTCCTGTTCGGGGCTTCCGGTAAGCAATCCGGCATTATCATAATCCTCCTGGAATGCCAGGGGTGCAATGGTTTCCAGGAAGGAAGTCAGTTCTTTCAGTTTCATATCAAATTAATTTACGGTTCAAAAATAAGGAATTCAAGGATTTACACTGGATTTCATGTTAGTAAGTTGTTTACAAGTTTTCAGAAACTCAATATAAAAACGCTTATTTATTTTCAATATTTGACCCTTGTAAAAAAACCTGGTCAGGCCATCATGCAAATACCAAGTATCTTTATTGTAGACAGGAACCCTATCCATAACAGCCTGATCAAATACCATCTGAATATCAATAAATTCAGCCAGGTTCAAAACTTTCCAAACGGGCAGGAATGCTTGTACAGGATTGAAAAGAACATGGTACCCGATATTATCATTACCGACTATGATATCGGCAACTATACCGGTTTTGATTTCCTGAGAAAAGTTAAAGACAGTTGTCCGGAGGCTAGTGTAATTTATTTTTCTTCCTCGGCCGATCCTGTTTTAGCAATGAAACTTCTTGAATCGGGGGCTTCCGATTTCATAGTAAAAACCAGCAAACTGGAAACTGGCATATCGGAACTTCTGAAAAATCTCAGGTACATTCTCAAAGAGGCCAATCATATTTAACCCTCGAGTAACCTTACATTTCATTTTTTTTCTTAATTTTCCGGCCTGAGATGCAACCCCTTCAGTACATATTATATCCTTTTTCCCTTCTCTACGGATTCGTAATGCTGGTCAGGAACTTATTGTTTGACCTCAGGATTTTACCGTCGGTACGTTTTGAAAAAGCTGTGATCTCTGTCGGGAACCTTTCAATGGGCGGTACCGGCAAGACTCCGCACATTGAGTATCTTATCCGCCTCCTCTCCCCAACACACTCCCTGGCTACCTTAAGCCGCGGTTACGGGAGGGAAAGCAAGGGATTTATTATCGGCTCAAAGCGGTCGAATGTCAAGTATATCGGCGATGAACCGCTTCAGCTTATCAGGAAATTCAGTGATATCAGGGTTGCGGTTGACGAGAACAGGAAGAGGGGGATCACCAACCTGTTCAACAAATATGAGGACCTTGAAATTATATTGCTCGATGATGCTTTTCAGCACAGGTATGTAAAGCCGGGCTTATCCATACTCCTGACAACTAATTCCAGGTTATATACCGAGGACCATGTAGTGCCCTCAGGGACACTTCGGGAATTCCGCCTGGGGGCCAAGAGGGCCGACATTATCATTGTGACAAAAACCCCGAAAATCTTTTCTCCTATTTCAAGAAGGAGGATACTTGACGAAATTGCGCCCGAAAACCACCAGCAGGTCTTTTTTTCTTACATCAATTATGGTGAACCTTATCCGCTGTCGGAGAACGGTGAGTCGGGCTTCCCTCTGAAATTAGCCAGTATACTTCTGCTCACAGGGATTGCCGACTACAGCCTGCTTCAGGAACATATCGAAAGGATATGTTCTAATGTAACAGTGATGGGTTTCGGTGATCATCATGCCTTTAATGAGAATGATATCCGTGAGATCGTGAGCAGGTTCAACGACATCCCGACCCGGAAAAAAGTAATCATCACAACGGAAAAGGATGCAATGAGGCTGAGGACTTCCGAACTTCTTCCGGCATTAAAGAATCTGCCTGTCTATTATATCCCCATTAGTGTTGAATTTCACGGGACCGACAAAGAACTTTTCGACAGGCATATTTTGAGCTTCATAAGTAAGAATAAAACAAGCCTTTGATTTATCTATATTGCAGGCTTTATGAGGCTTCCTATCATCACCGTGCTGCTGGTTTTTCTTTTATCCTGTAATTCTGACGGAGGAAAAGGGAAAAACAAGGTCATTCCCCCTTCAAGGCTTAAAACCATTGTTGAGGGGACCCATAAAGGTGAAGTTAAAGGAGAACCGGCAAAGGAAAGGAAGCAGACCAGCCCCGGCACCAGCATTCAAAAACATAAAAATCACGGGAGCAAACCTGTTAAGGTCATCATTATCACTCATACAAGGAGGCCCGATTCAATACGATTGAGCAATATTGAGTTGCTGAAGGCAAAAGGGGCGGTACCCGACCTTTCGGAGCCAATAAACAGGGATCTGCTGTTAAATCAAAGCGGAGATACAATTTTCAGATCGGCAATAAGTCTGAGCCCCGACAGGGTTTTGAAAATAGGGTTTGACAATGATATTTTCGATTACACCGACCAGTTCTATACAAACGGTATCCGGTTCGACTTTGTGGCTCCTGCCATCAGTGACAATCCTGTTAAGCATATTTTGCTGCCTTACTGGAGCAAAGCAAAAAATTACTACGGGCTCTCACTGGTCCAGAACCTGTATACTCCCTCGACTACGAAAATACCTGGTATCTTATACGGGGACAGGCCCTATTCGGCTTACCTGTATTTCGGAAGTTTTAAGATCACAAACGATGAAACACATCATTTCCGCCAGACCTCCGAGCTGGACCTGGGGGTTATAGGCCCTCCTTCGATGGGAGGCACAGTACAGGACCTTTTTCACAAATATGTCCCATACAATAATGAGCCTCTGGGATGGGAAAACCAGATCTGTACCGATGCCGTCGTTGATTACAGCTTTGCATTGGAGAAAGGGGTTATCAATAGTGAACATGTACAGTTGATTCTTGCAGCAACAGGAGTTTTAGGCACTTTGTACACTAACTGCGGAGGCGGATTCAACCTGAGGATGGGATGGTTCAACGATTATTTCGCCGACCTGGGAATCAGAAAAAGACGAATACTCAAGGCCGGCGGCGCCAGGGTTACCCAGTATTATTTTACACTGAAAGGCCTGGCCAGGATTGTTGCCTATGATGCCACACTTGAGGGAGGCATTATCAATACTAACAGCGAGTATACCATTCCTGCTTCGGCCATCGCGAATATCATTACCCAGTCATCCCTGGGGTTTACCATGACCTTTGGCGGGGTCGGGATCGAATTGGAACAGAATTTACTGAGCCCTGAGTTCAGCCACAGGTGGTGGCACGCATGGGGACATATAGGGCTGTTTTTCGCCTTATGATTGTTGAAAACTAATTCTATGGGAAAAGGCCTACATCTTTGAGTTTCATAGTATTTTTGGCGGATGGAAGAAAGAGGGAGCAATCAGAACAAGGGAGGCATGGCCGAAGGCCAGGCAAATAAAGATCAATCGAGGGGATTGCGAAGGAGAAGTAACCCGGGCACGGTTCCGGATACCTTTTTCGAACATGGGAAAGTCCCTCCCCAGGCTGTTGACCTTGAGGAAGCGGTGCTGGGAGCCATGATGCTCGAAAATGACAAACTGGCTGAAGTTATTGAGATCCTGAAGCCCGAAGTGTTCTACAAGGAGCAGCATCAGAAAATATATTCTGCCATCCACAGGCTATACGGCAGCAACCAGCCTGTGGATATTTTAACAGTGACAGAAGACCTCAGGCAGGCCGGGGAACTGGATATTGTGGGAGGTGCATATTATATTACAAACCTTACCAACAGGGTTGCATCTGCCGCGAATATTGAGTTTCATGCCAGGATCATTCTTCAGAAATATATTCAAAGGGAACTTATCAGGATATCGTCGGAGATCATCAAGGATGCCTACGAGGATTCGACTGATGTATTCGACCTGCTTGACAAAGCTGAGACCGGTTTGTTTTCGATAAGCGAAAGCAGTATTGGCAAGACATACATGGATATGCAATCTATTATTAAAGAGGCTATCCGTGAGATCACTGCCGCCCGCGGCCATGAGGGCTCACTCCGCGGAGTGGGTTCGGGGTTTACCGAACTCGACCGGATCACATCCGGCTGGCAGAAATCAGACCTTATCATCATTGCATCACGCCCGGGTATGGGGAAAACCGCTTTCGCCCTGACCATGGCGAGGAATGCAGCTATTGATTTTAAAAAACCCGTGGCTGTTTTCTCCCTTGAAATGTCGGCAGTTCAGCTGGTCACCCGTTTGATCTCATCCGAAACGGAAATCCCGCAGGAAAAGCTCCGCAAGGGAACAATGGAAGAATACGAATGGAAACAGCTTAACGTCAAAATAAAGGACCTCCTGGATGCACCAATATACCTTGACGACACTGCAGCTCTCTCAATATTCGACCTCCGCGCCAAGTCAAGGAGACTTAAAGC
The DNA here is from genome assembly GCA_903837605.1 of uncultured Bacteroidales bacterium. GTDB lineage: Bacteria > Bacteroidota > Bacteroidia > Bacteroidales > FEN-979 > CAIRDP01. The sequence goes on from CAILVF010000092.1 coordinate 28,572, forward strand.
AAGGCATAACATTCAGCTGATCGTTGTGGATTATCTTCAGCTGATGCAGGGAGGCCATGAGACCAAGGGGAACAGGGAACAGGAAATCAGCAGTATCTCAAGGGGGTTAAAAAGCCTTGCCAAGGAGCTCGATATTCCTGTAATTGCTCTTTCCCAGCTAAGCCGTGCACCCGAAAAAAGGTCCGCCGCTGCAAAACCGATACTTTCTGACCTTCGCGAATCAGGTTCTATTGAACAGGATGCCGACATGGTCATGTTCATTTACCGTCCTGAATATTATAAAATCGATGTGGATGAACACGGAGATTCTACCTCCGGCGCAGCCGAAGTAAGTATTGCAAAGAACCGTAACGGCCCTCTGAAGGATATCCCCCTGAAGTTCATCTCCAAATTTGCCAAGTTTGCAGATACGGAGCAGGAGTATGCTGCCGCGAATACTATTTCGGCCAATACATCGTTTGATGGTTCAGTGCGCACCCGCACCATCATGTCGAAAATGGATGACCATGACCAGCCGGATATGCCGTTTTAGAAACAGCCTTATTCTTTTCGCTTTTTTTCTTTTGTCAACTACCCAGCTGAGGGCAGCATTCCTGCTTTTGCCAATGGATGATACCCAGAAAAACCACCTTAAAGCATATGGCATCGCATTCTGGGTTTTAGGAAAGGAAGTGGAAGTTGACTGGCTTCTGAATTACAGGGGAGGAAGTTTCCTGATCCAGTACAGCAAGCAGGTTGAAAATGAATGTAATGTTCGCGGAGTAACCAGCCAGGCCCTCGCCGATGCCCAGGCTGATGCAATACTGCAGGAGATTGCCGACCCCCAGGTTAATATGGAAAGGATCAAACTTCACAAAGCCCCGAAGATTGCAGTGTATTCACCAAAAAATAAAAGGCCCTGGGATGATGCAGTAACACTTGTGCTGACTTATGCTGAGATTCCTTACACTATACTCTATGATGAAGAAGTCCTTACCGGGCTGCTGCCATTGTATGACTGGCTTCATATGCATCATGAGGATTTCACCGGGCAATACGGCAAGTTCTGGGCAGCCTATAAAAATTTCCCCTGGTATGCCGAAGATGTCCAGCTCCAGGAGGAATCGGCACACAAGCTGGGTTATGCCAAAGTCTCACAGATGAAACTTGCCGTTGCAAAGAAGATACGGGACTTCGTTGCAGGGGGCGGATATCTTTTCTCAATGTGTTCTGCACCCGACAGCTATGACGTCGCATTGTCGGCCGAAGGCCTTGACATCTGCGACGTGATGTTTGACGGGGATCCGATGGACCAGTCGGCCGACAGCAAACTGGACTTCGGTAAATGTTTTGCTTTCCAGGATTTCAGGCTGGTCCATAATCCTTATGAATATGAGATATCATCGATAGATGTCACAGACACCAGGCCTAAAAACCTGAACTGGAACAATGATTTTTTCTCCCTCTTCGAATTCTCGGCTAAATGGGACCCGGTGCCAAGCATGCTTTGCCAGGACCACGAATCGCTTATTCACGGGTTCATGGGCCAGACTACCGCATTCAATGAAAAATATGTAAAAACGAGTGTGCTGATACTTGGCGAAAACAAAGCACTCGGAGAGGCCCGGTATATACACGGAGATTTCGGGAAAGGCACATGGACGTTCCTCGGAGGTCATGATCCCGAGGATTACCAGCACCTTGTCGGGGATCCACCAACAGATCTTAACCTGCACCCAAACTCACCCGGGTACCGGCTTATTTTAAATAATGTTCTGTTCCCCGCAGCGAAAAAAGAAAAGAGGAAAACCTGATATCCCCTAGTAGCTTAATTTCTTCCTGATAACCCACCATTGAAAAATGGAACCTTCAAAATCATAGGTGACCCGGTTATTACACCTGTCGCTATTTACATATTCAATAGTACCTGTTGCAACATCAGCTGATGGCACTGATAATTGCATGACGCCCCGTCGGATCCAGGGGCAATAAATATCATTCACCAGGGGGGTGCTGATCTGAAATGAGAAAGCATATGTGCCTGATGATATGCCGTTTGCAGTTCCTGTAATGGTAAAAGGGGCAAGGCTGTCGGGCTGCATTTTAAGAGCGGGAGGAAGGTGATAATCCAGTAATGAATTCCATATCGTCGTATGAAGCGAATCTTTGACAATAAGAAGGCTGTCGATGGTAGAGTTATACCCTCCGTTACCTCCTATCATCATTCCCGTGTTGTAAAGATTGTCACGGCCGATGAACTGGCGCGAATCCTCTGAATAATTCTGGAATACCACGGCGGCTGTTGTCCCAGATGAAAAGAACCTGCCCGATAGGGTGACGATGATATTGCCGTTCCTCACAACACTGTCGGCACAGTATTTATTCTGATAATAAAAGGTGAACCGCTTCGATGAACTGCTGTAATATACCAGGGCCTTATCGATGGTTCCTACTCCTTTCTGCATTATGTTCGAGTCAAGGTTTGCTTTAAGCAGCAGGTTGAAGGTATGGAAAAGTCCACGTTCGGTAAAAACAATGTCATCGGCAACATTCAAACCGGGGCTAAGATCGAAAGAGGTATTTTTCTTTTTGCATCCGGCGGCAGCCGAGAGCAAAATTATAACAGACAAAATTATACCTGTATAACAGGAACCTTTATGTAAGGTTTTTCTCATTCCTTTCGTTCGTAATTCTCATAAGAGAATGCAAAACCAAGTCCTTCATCAAAGGGAAAATCTTCTTTAGATACCAGTTTCCATTGGGAATAATCAATTTCAGGGAAGAAAACATCACCGTCAAAAGGTTTCCTGACCCTTGTGAGGTAGAGACGGTTTGCTAAAGGCAGGAACTGCCTGTATACAGAGGCGCCCCCGATTATAAAATTCTCCTCAGCCTGATTGCATTTAGCCACGGCATCATCTATTGAATATGCCATGGTACATCCTTCAATGATCTCGCCGGGGATATCTGTAATTACAAGGCTTTTCCGATTCGGCAGCGGGCGTCTGGGAAGGGAATAAAATGTCTTTTTACCCATAATGATTGTATGCCCTAACGTAATTTGCTTAAAGCGTTTCAGGTCTTCGGGGATATGCCAGAGGAGGTCATTATCCTTGCCTATGGCCAGGTTTTCGGCTATTGCTACAATGATTGAAAGCATGATACAAAATTAAACAGAAATTTCACCTTTTATGTGCGGGTGTGACTGGTAATCGCTAAGGGTAAAGTCTTCAAATTTGAAGTCGAAAATATTTTTCACTTCCCGGTTAATATTCATTTTCGGAAGGGGAAACGGGCTCCTGGTCAGCTGAAGTTTAACCTGATCCAGATGGTTGAGGTAAATATGGGCATCGCCAAGGGTATGTACAAATTCTCCCGGTTCAAGCCCGGTCACCTGTGCCATCATCATAAGCAGAAGGGCATATGAAGAGATGTTAAAGGGTACTCCCAGAAAAATGTCGCAGGATCGCTGGTACATCTGGCATGAAAGTTTGCCGTTGGCAACATAGAACTGGAACATAAGGTGGCAGGGGGGCAGGGCCATGAGGTCCAGCTGTCCCACATTCCATGCGCTTACAATATGACGGCGTGAATCGGGATTCGTTTGGATTGACTGAACGACATTGCTGATCTGGTCGATATGCGTGCCGTCATGTTTGGGCCAGAAACGCCACTGGTAGCCGTATACCGGGCCAAGCTCACCATCGGGTCCGGCCCATTCGTCCCATATCGTCACCTTGTTCTCGTGCAGGTATTTAAGGTTTGTAGCACCCTGAAGGAACCATAACAATTCGTGAATAATGGAGCGAAGGTGGAGTTTTTTTGTGGTCATCATAGGGAAACCTTCGGCCAGGTTGAACCGCATCTGATAACCGAAAACACTGAGCGTCCCCGTACCTGTCCGGTCTTCCTTTTTCACCCCGTTCTTCAATACATAATCAAGGAGGCTGAGATATTGTTGCATGGTCTATTTCCTGGTCTTGTTACGGCGGTTCAACTCATCCCTGATCCGGGAAGCTTTTTCATATTCCTCGTTCACTATGGCCGCCTGTAATAACTCTTTGAGCTCGGCAGCAGACTGTTCTGCAAATTCCTTTTTGGCGGATATCCCGGGAGGAGCTTCAGTGCTCACCGGGGCAGATGCCTCCGAATCCTCTTCCACCATGATTGACGCGGCTTTCATTATATCCTCATAGGTATATATGGGGCAACTGAACCTGAGGGCCAGGGCAATGGCATCGGAAGTACGTGAATCCACTTCCTCCACCCTGCTGCCGTCGCTGCAGACCAGCTGGGCATAAAAAACTCCTTCAAGGAATTTGTTGATAATTATCTCTCGAACTTCAATGCCGAATGCATCGGCAAAATTTTTAAAGAGGTCGTGCGTAAGGGGCCTGGGGGTTTTTATCTTCTCAAGTTCAATAGCTATAGCCTGGGCTTCAAACCCCCCGATAATGATCGGCAGCCTGCGCTTCCCGTCTTTCTCGCCAAGAATAAGGGCATAGGCCCCGGTCTGGGACTGGCTATATGACATTCCGATGATTTCGAGGCGGATCTTCTCCATCAGGCAGGTTTGGATTCGTAGTACAAACTTACACCTATTCTTCCGGATTTTAAAATAAATACCTGATGAAAAAGTATCTTTTAATTGGATTGTTTCGAAAAACCTTTATAAATTTGGGGTCACAATATGTAACTTTTTTCATATGAAAAGATTGTCTATACTTTTTGCGGCCTTGCTGCTGCCATTTTCGATGTTTGCCTCCGAGGCAGACCTCAAGATCCCCTCTCTGTCATCCTCTCAGAACAACCTGCTGATGTTTGGATTTGTCATTATTATCCTGGGGATGTTATTCGGTTACTACCAGTTTACAAAAGTCAGGAAGCTTAAAGCGCACCAGTCTATGCTTGATGTGGCCCAGATTATTTTTGAGACATGCAAGACATACCTGTTGCAGCAGGGGAAGTTTCTCGTGGTCCTGTTTGTGATCATCGGCCTCTGCATCGCTTTTTATTTTGGGTTCCTGCAGGCCATGCCTTTCGGGGGGGTCATCCTGATCCTGTCCTGGACAGTTATTGGTATCTTAGGTTCCTACAGCGTTGCATGGTTTGGCATCAGGATGAATACCCTGGCAAACAGCCGTATGGCATTTGCCTCCCTTGAAAGAAAGCCTATCAAACTGTTGAATATCCCCCTTGATGCCGGGATGAGCATAGGTGTCATGCTGATCTGCGTTGAGCTGATCATGATGCTTATTATTTTAGTATTTGTTCCCAGGGATTATGCCGGGGCCAGTTTCATCGGTTTTGCCATCGGCGAATCACTTGGGGCATCTGCACTTCGTATTGCCGGCGGTATTTTTACGAAGATTGCCGATATCGGGTCCGACCTGATGAAAGTTGTTTTTAAAATAAAAGAAGACGATCCAAGGAACCCCGGGGTTATCGCCGATTGTACGGGCGACAATGCAGGCGACAGTGTCGGCCCAACAGCCGATGGTTTTGAAACCTACGGCGTGACCGGCGTTGCCCTTATCTCATTTATCGTACTGGCAGTCGGAGATGTTGAAAACCAGAAGCAGTTGCTGACATGGATCTTTGTGATGCGTATCCTGATGGTCGTTACATCCATCACTGCATTTTATATTAACAAGGTATTTTCCCAGGCCAAATACGGGGATAAGGATGACATCGATTTTGAACGCCCTCTCACCAACCTCGTTTGGATCACCTCAATCCTGTCAATTGCCGTAACCTTTGCAGCAAGCTACTGGATGATCGGGGACCTGAAGAACAACCTCTGGCTCACACTTTCCATTATCATCAGCTGCGGGACCCTCGGCGCCGCATTAATACCTGAGTTTACAAAGATCTTCACCAGTCCGAAGTCAAGGCACGTCAACGAAGTTGTTACAGCTTCCCGTGAAGGAGGCGCTTCTCTTAACATTCTTTCAGGTCTTGTTGCAGGGAACTTCTCAGCCTTCTGGCAGGGTATGGTTTTCCTTGTTTTGATGTTTGTCGCCTATGTCACCAGCAAGTTTGGGCTGGATGCATTTATGATCTACCCGGCCATCTTTGCTTTCGGCCTGGTGGCTTTTGGTTTCCTCGGCATGGGCCCGGTAACCATTGCTGTCGACAGCTACGGCCCGGTAACCGACAATGCGCAGTCGGTTTATGAACTTTCACTTATTGAAGAACATAAGGATGCAGTAACTGTCGAGATCCAGAAGGATTTCGGCTTCAAACCCGATTTTGAAAATGCAAAGCATTACCTTGAAGCCAATGACGGCGCAGGGAATACGTTCAAAGCAACGGCAAAACCCGTGCTAATCGGAACAGCTGTTGTGGGTGCAACTACAATGATCTTCTCTCTCATCCTTCTTATAAGGAACAAATTCGGTATCGCCCCCGAAGCGATCCTTAATGTACTTAATCCTTATACCATTCTTGGATTCCTGATGGGCGGCGCCGTGATCTACTGGTTCACCGGGGCATCCATCCAGGCTGTTACAACAGGTGCTTACCGTGCTGTTGAATACATCAAGAAGAATATCCGTCTTGATGAAAATGCGGAGAAAAAGGCATCGGTGGAAACTTCGAAGGAAGTCGTCAAGATCTGCACCCAGTATGCGCAAACGGGGATGTTCAATATTTTCATTGCAATTTTCTCCTTCGCTCTTGCAATCGCTTTCCTGTCGGGGTACCAGGATACCAATTTCCTTGCCGGAAACCCTCTGCGTTATCCTGCAGCTTCATTTTTTGTGAGTTACCTTGTTTCCATTGCTTTCTTCGGATTATTCCAGGCTATGTTCATGGCCAATGCCGGCGGTGCATGGGACAATGCAAAAAAGGTGGTTGAAGTCGACCTGAAAGAAAAGGGTACGCCTCTTCACGATGCTGCAGTTGTCGGCGACACAGTTGGCGATCCGTTCAAAGATACTTCTTCCGTAGCCCTGAACCCCATCATTAAATTTACAACCCTGTTCGGGCTCCTGGCAATGGAAATAGCAATTTCGGAACATTTCTTCAGCGTTGCCCCATACATAGGTGCCATATTCTTTGCTATTGCATTGTATTTTGTATACCGTTCCTTCTATAATATGAGGATCAGGAAATAGGCTGCAAGCTGTAAAAGCATTGTTGATATTTCGTCAAAAAGGCTGCCGCAGATCTTGTGGCAGCCTTTTTGATTTCAGGGATATTCTTGGTACTTTTGCGATTCCCTATCTGCCATTAAAAACTTATAAATATGATCACTGACAATTTTGCAAGAAGACACAACGGCCCTTTCGGCGCCGAAATTGAAAAAATGCTTGAAAAGATCGGAGTGAAGACCCTGGAGCAGCTTATTGAGGAAACCGTACCCTCGGCCATCAGGCTTAAAACCTCGCTGAACCTTCCGAAAGGCATGAACGAATACCAGTACCTGAACCACATCAAAGGCATTGCTGCAAAGAACAAACTTTACAAGACATTTATCGGCCAGGGATATTACAATACGATCACCCCGGCTGTCATCCTTAGGAACATCCTCGAAAATCCGGGATGGTATACTGCATATACGCCATACCAGGCAGAAATCTCCCAGGGCCGCCTCGAGGCCCTGCTCGACTTCCAGACCATGATCTGCGACCTTACCGGGATGCCAATTGCCAACGCATCCCTTCTTGACGAAGGCACGGCCGCTTCCGAAGCTATGATCATGCTGTTCAACTCCCGTGACCGTGAATCGGTCAAAAGAGGAGCGGATAAGTTTTTTGTGGCGGATGACATTTTCCCTCAGACTGCCGATGTGATCAGGACCCGGGCCCTGCCTCTTGGGATACAGCTTGTTTTCGGAAAGCATTCAGAGTTTGCGCCGGATAATTCGTTTTTCGGGTCTGTGATACAGTACCCCAATCAGTATGGGGAAGTTATCGATTACCGGGCTTTTGTCGACAGCTGCCATGCATTGAAAATAGGTGTTGCCGTTGCAGCCGACATCCTGGGGCTGGCGTTGCTTACCCCCCCGGGAGAATGGGGGGCGGATGTGGTTTTCGGTTCCTCCCAGCGTTTCGGCATCCCGATGGGATACGGCGGTCCGCATGCAGCATTCTTTGCCGTGAAAGAGGACTTTAAACGGCAGATGCCCGGGCGCATCATTGGCGTTTCGGTTGATGCCAACGGGAACAGGGCATTGAGAATGGCATTACAGACACGCGAACAACATATAAAACGCGAGCGTGCCACTTCAAACATTTGCACTTCACAGGTATTGCTTGCCGTTATGGCAGGCATGTACGGCGTATATCATGGCCCGAAAGGCATTAAACAGATCGCGCGCCATATCAACATACTCACCGGTGTTCTTTCACAGGAAATTCAGAAATACGGGTACAAGCAGCTGAACCGGCATTTCTTTGACACAGTATGTATAGAACTTCCCGAAGGCGTTACAGCCGGCAGCCTCAGGCAAAGGGCACTTGAACAGAAGATAAACTTACGGTATTTGGGTGAAAAACATATTGGCATCAGCGTGGATGAGACCACAGAGCTTGCCGACATAAACCTTATGCTTAAACTGTTTGCAGAAGCGGGCGGGAAAGGCTACACGGAGTTCATCTGCAACCCGAAGGAATGCGAGCAGATCACGACCATACCGGCCGACCTTACCCGCTCATCCGCCTTCATGACACAAAAGGTCTTCAATTCCTACCATTCCGAGACCGAGATGATGCGTTACCTTAAGAAACTCGAGATCAAGGATCTTTCACTCAACCGTTCAATGATCCCGCTGGGGTCCTGCACCATGAAGCTGAACGCTGCATCCGAGTTGTTTGCGTTGAGTTATCCCGAATTTGGCGGGGTCCATCCTTTTGTTCCCAAAGACCAGGCTGAAGGGTTCCAGTACCTTATCAAAGAACTTGAAAAAGACCTTTGCGGTATCACCGGTTTTGATGCCGTTTCCTTTATGCCTAATTCAGGGGCTGCAGGAGAATATGCCGGGCTTCTTGTTATAAGGCAGTATCATATCAGCCGGGGCGACGGGCACCGGAATGTTTGCCTGATCCCTTCTTCGGCCCACGGCACCAACCCTGCAAGCGCTGCTATGGCTGGCATGCAGGTAGTGGTTGTGAAGTGCGATGATCACGGGAATATCGACACCAGTGACCTGCGGGAAAAGGCAGTACAGCATAAAGACAATCTTTCGGCCCTCATGGTAACCTATCCTTCGACCCATGGAGTATTTGAGGAGAATATTCTTGAGATCGTAAGCATAGTGCATGAGAACGGGGGGCAGGTATACATGGACGGGGCCAATATGAATGCCCAGGTCGGACTGACCAATCCGGGCATGATAGGAGCCGATGTTTGCCATCTTAACCTGCACAAGACCTTCGCCATTCCTCACGGAGGCGGCGGTCCGGGCGAAGGCCCGATTGCTGTTGCAAAGCACCTCACTCCCTTCCTGCCAAGGCATACCGAGGTAGCGACCGGAGGAGTCACCGGGACTACAGCTGTGGCTTCAGGCCCATACGGAAGCGCGCTGATCCTGACCATATCCTATGCCTATATCAAACTGATGGGAGGCGAAGGATTGACCGAAGCCACGAAAATGGCCATTCTTAATGCCAACTATCTTAAATCATGCCTTGAGCCATATTATCCTATACTTTATTCAGGCAAGAACGGCCGCTGTGCCCATGAGATGATAGTCGACTGCAACGGAATAACCAGGCAAACCAATATCGGGGCGATCGACATTGCCAAGAGGCTTATGGATTATGGGTTCCATGCGCCAACCGTGGCTTTCCCGGTTCACGGGACCCTGATGGTTGAACCCACCGAAAGCGAACCTTATTACGAACTGAACCGTTTTATAGAAGCCATGATCTCTATCCGGGGCGAAATTGACGAGATCGCTTCGGGGAAGGCAGATAAAGTTGTTAACGTGATCATGAAGGCTCCGCATACGGCGGCTATGGTTTCGGCCGATGAATGGACCCTGCCCTACTCACGACAGAAAGCTGCTTATCCTATGCCATGGTCGGGTGACGACAAATACTGGCCAACTGTTACAAGGATAGATGATGCATTCGGTGACAGGAACCTTGTGAGCACCTGCCTGGGGTAGTTAGATCATCTGGTCGAGACAGTGTTTGATCTTTTCCCAGCTGCGCTCGATATCATTGTCGAGGCCTACCGAAAACCTGATCAGGCCTTCCGATAACCCCATTTCCCTCTGGATCTCTTCGGGAACTTCAGAGGATGTACTCTTACCCGAATTGCTGAACAGGGTTTTAAAATAGCCCAGGCTGACGGCAAGGTACCCTACGCCTTCGAGTTCCATGGCTTCCATAAGCCTGGAGGCTCGGACTGCCGTCTCCATATCGATGGCGATCATGGCGCCGAAACCGAATTCAGGGTTCATGATCTTTTTAAGGACCTCATGTCCCTTGTGTTCGGGATGGCCGGGGTAAATGATCTTAGTGCCGTTTGCTTTAAACTTATCGGCCAGGTAGGCGGCATTTTTGCTGTGTTGTTTCATACGGATATGCAATGTATGAAGGTTCTTCAGGATGCTGGAGGAACGGAGGGGCTCAAGCGAAGGCCCGAGGAGCATCGCCGTGCCGCTGTTCACATCGCAAAGCGCATCAATAAATTCCTTATCCCCGCAAATAGCCCCGGCAACACAATCATTTTTCCCGTTTATGAATTTGGTCATGCTGTGAACCACTATATGAGCTCCGTGCTGGGCAGGGGCAACCATCATGGGAGTAAACGTGTTATCGACCATAAGCTTGATCCCGTGCTCATTGGCGATCTTTGCCAGCTCAGGGATATCGCTGATCTGGAGCAAAGGGTTTGTCATTGTTTCGGTATAAATGATCCTGGTATCAGGGCGGATGGCGTTACGTACCTGATCCAGCCTGGTGATATCGACAAAAGTAACGTCTATGTTGAATTTTTTCAGGTAGTTGTTCAGGAAAGCAAAGGTTCCCCCGTAAACTGTCATCGAACAGATGACATGGTCCCCGGTTTTCACAAGTTGAAAGATCGCGCAGGTGATAGCCGCCATTCCGGAAGCGGTAACCCAGGCCGATTCTGTTCCTTCGAGGGCCGCAAGGGCGTCGGCAAGGTACTTGTTGGTGGGGTTCCAGTGGCGGGAGTAGAGGTAGCAGCCTTCCTGCTGGCCGGCGAATGTTTCGCTCATGGTTATGGCCTGCATGAAAGTGTAGGTAGCTGAATCAGTGATAGAAGGATTCACATCCCCGTATTCCCCGAACTGAAGCAGGTCGAAAATACGGGTTGAAGGATCGTTGGTCTTTTTCATAATGCCGGAATGTTTTCGCAAAGTTACAAAGGTCCTTCTAATCCGGAAAAGAATAATTCTTCACCAGGAACTGTGGACTTGATTGAAATGAACTGGAATTAGCCCCGGGCAGAGCCCTGGACCCGGGTTCCTTCCCGGAGGGGCGGGGAATTTACCGGGAGTGATCAAAACCTGAATGATTAAGATTTTTATCAGCCTATAAATCTCGACATTATAGCCTTCACCTCCTCATAGTCGCTGGTAACAGGAAAGTGGGGATACTCCTCGATCACGTTCCGGGGGGGGCGGAAGAGTATGCCTTCCTCGGCCTGCCTGAGCATTGAAACATCGTTATAGGAATCGCCCATGGCGATCACCTGGTACCTCAGTCCCTGCAAGGCCTCTACTGTCCTGCGTTTAGGGTCGGGCTGCCTCATTTTAAAATCAACAATGCGGTTTGTCTCATCGGTGACAAGCGAATGGCAGAATAAGGTTGGCCTTCCCAGCTTTTTTATCAGGGGTTCGGCAAACTGGATAAATGTGTCGGAAACCACTATGATCTGGGTTCTTTCTTTGACCCACTGGATGAATTCAAGGGCCCCGGGCAGGGGCTCTATCTGTGCGATCACATCCTGGATGTCATGGAGTTTTAACCCGTGTTCTTCAAGGATCCTGATCCTCCATCTCATTAGTTTTTCATAGTCAGGTTCATCTCGGGTGGTACGGCGGAGTTCCGGGATACCGGTTTTTTCGGCCACATTGATCCACACTTCGGGTGTGAATACGCCTTCGAGGTCGGAGCAGACAATATACATATCGGTGAGTGATTAGTGAATAGTGAATAGTGAATGGTGACCAGTGAATTTTACCGGTGACCAGTGAAATGTTTTCATTTAAAGTTTGTATTAAGCCATGATTTGAAGCTGGTATAATTATTTGGCAAGTCGGTAAAAAATTCAGGTTTGTTGTCGATACCTTGCAGGCTTTGCGGAAGCTCCGGGTCGATGCCGGTGATCTTATTAATTTCATCAGGAAATTTTGCAGGATGGGCGGTCTCAAGGGAAACGCAAAGCTGGTCCTTTTTAAAGTTGTCACCCTGCTCAAGGATGTATTTCATCAGGCCTGTCCATCCGACTGAGCCGTGGGGTTCAAGCAGGAGTTTCCACTGTTTCCATGCTTCATCGATAGTCTTGCGTGTTTCGGCATCGGTAATGCTGATGCCCCAGAGCTCCTTTCTCATCCTTTCCATGTCGGCTGAACGCAGTATGGCGCCTTTTTCATCCATGATACCTCCGTATAAAGCCACAAGCCTTGCAAGGTTGCTTGGATGGCCCACGTTCATTGCACTGGAGATACAATTGCGGGAAGGTTCGATCTTGTTGTATTTCCCGCTGTTGAGGTAATTCGGGAACTCGTCATTCTGATTTGTAGCAATAATAAATCTCCTGACAGGGAGCCCCATTTTCATCGCAAGCACACCTCCCATCATATCGCCGAAATTTCCTGAAGGAACTGAAAAAATGATCTGTTCCCCCGGGCTGGAGAGTTTTGCATAGGCATAAAAAAAGTAAACGATCTGGGGTACCAATCGTCCTATATTTATTGAGTTGGCGGATGAAAGCCCCAGATGGTCTAGCGAGGCGTCGGCAAACGCCTGTTTCACCAGGGCCTGGCAATCGTCGAATTTAGCATCAAGGGCAAGGACGTTAACGTTCTTACCCAGGGTTGTCATCTGTTTGCGCTGGCGGTCGGTGACTTCATCCTTTGGAAAGAGCACCACGATATCAATATTATCCAGGCCGTAAAAAGCATTTGCCACAGCGCTCCCCGTATCTCCCGAAGTGGCAGTGAGTATGAGAAGGCGGCGGTTGCCGGTTTGAAGGTAATATTGCATCAGCCGTCCCATCATCCGGGCGGCGAAATCCTTGAAAGAGGCAGTAGGCCCCCTGTCAAGCCGCATTACATACTTACGGTCGGATACATGTTCAAGCGGTACCTCGTAGTTGTAGGAATCCCTGGCAATGGTAATGAGTTCGTCATCGGATATTTCGCCTTTCAGGAAGCGTTTTGTGACATGGTATGCTATCTCCCAGTATTCTTTTCTTCCGAAATCGATAATCTCTTCAACTGGTATCTGAGGGATGCTTACCGGGAGATACAGTCCTTTATCGGGGGCCTGGCCTTTCAGCAGGGCCTCATGGAACCTGAGGTTTCCGGATTTGAGGTTTGTTGAAAAGAATTGAATTGGTTTGTCCATTGAGATTTTCTTTCCCCGGGCCCTTCGCCACAGGCGAAGGGCCCGGGGAAAATTCCTATTTTTTGCGTTTCCCATGTTTGCCGGCCACCTTGAAAGCCTGTGCAAGGTCGTCGAGAATATCCTTCTCATCTTCTATGCCTATCGAAAACCTGATCATCGAAGGAGAGATCCCGGCTTTCTTCATCTCCTTCTCCCCCATCGCCGAATGCGTGGTGGAAGCAGGATGGGTCACAATGGAACGGCAGGTACCCAGGTGGGTTGCGTGGGTTATGATCTTCAACGAATCGATGAATCTGGTCGCATCCTTGTAATTGCCTGCCAGCTCAAATGAAAGCAGGGAACTGCATCCTTTCATCTGGTCCTTTATCATCTTGTTATACGGATTGGATTTGAGCCCCGGGTAGTTCACCTGCTTAACCCTGGGATGTTTCTCCAAAAAAGTGGCCACCGCCATGGCATTGGAACAATGCTTCTCCATACGAAGAGAAAGGGTTTCCAGCCCCAGGAGGTTCAGCCATGCATTAAACGGGGCCATGGAAGGTCCGAGGTAACGGATGCAACTCTGCCTGATCCCGTCAATAAGGCTTTTGGGTCCGCAAATTATGCCGCCAAGACTTGTCCCGTTCCCGCAAACATACTTTGTAGTGGAATGCACTGTAACATCAGCTCCCAGTGCAATGGGCTGCTGAAGCGCAGGTGTGCATATGGTATTGTCGACAACAAGCGGGAGTTTCTTTGACCTGGCCAGCTTTGCGAGTGCCGGTATATCGGCAATGAACAGTGCGGGATTACTGGGGGTCTCCACAAATAAAAACTTTGTTTTCGGAGTTATCGCCGCTTTCCATGCATTGATATCCTCAGGTTTTGTCACCCAGTTGACCCTGGTTCCCATCTTTTTCAGGCCGGTTTCAAACAGGCCGAAAGTGCCTCCGTAAACCCTGTTTGACGAAACGACTTCGTCGCCAGGCGAAAGCCAATGATGTGATAAAAGGAATATGGCCGCCATCCCCGATGAGGTCGCGATTGCCCCGTCGGTACCTTCAAGTGCAGCCATCCTGCGCTCGAAAAGGTCTACTGTCGGGTTGTCCCAGCGTCCGTATGTATATCCCGGTTTCTCACCGGTAAAGATCGCTGCGGCTTCTTTTGCATCGGCATAGGGATAAGCTACAGACTGGTACAATGGTGTGATCATCGAACCGGGACTGAATTCGACATTCCCGGCGTGAATGGCTTTGGTACTGAATCCTTGTTTTGACATAAACGCTTGTATTTTGGTTGATACTTGGCGGACTTATACAGAGAGCACTTAACAAAAATAAAAAATTATGCGACAACAGTCAACAAATTAAACCCGGGAACAGAAATTATGAGCTTTCCGTATCTTGGTTCACAGCTCATTTTTTAGTACTTTCGCGGATTCATAAACATCGTATTGTATGAAGTTTGATATCATTATCATCGGCAGCGGTCCTGGTGGATATGTTGCCGCTATTCGTGCAGCCCAGCTGGGGTTCAGTGTTGCAGTGGTTGAAAGAGCGGAACTCGGCGGCATCTGCCTGAACTGGGGCTGCATTCCGACCAAAGCATTACTGAAAAGCGCAAGTGTGTTCCAGTATATTCAGCATGCCTCCGAATATGGCATTTCCTCAACCGAAGCCAAAGCTGATTTTCCTGCAATTATCAAACGCAGCAGGGAAGTTGCCGATTCGATGAGCAAAGGGATACAATTTCTTCTGAAAAAAAATAAAATTGAGCATATCAAAGGATACGGGAAAGTTAAGCCGGGAAAGATTGTTGAGGTAACCGACGAAAGCGGAAAAACCACGGATTATTCCGCAACTCATATCATCATTGCAACCGGTGCCAGGTCTAAAGAACTTCCCAACCTGAAACAGGACGGTAAAAAGATCATAGGCTACCGTGAAGCCATGACCCTTGAGGTTCAGCCAAAAACCATGGTGGTTGTTGGCTCCGGGGCTATCGGCTCCGAGTTCGCTTATTTTTATCATTCCATAGGCACAAAAGTGACGCTTATTGAAGTCTTACCCAATATTGTACCTGTTGAAGATGAAGAAGTGTCGAAAACACTCGAACGCTCGTTCAAGAAAGCCGGGATGAAGGTGATGACAGGCGTTTCAGTTGAATCGGTCGACACAACAGGTGATGGATGCAAGGTCAGTGTCGGCACGAAAAAAGGCAACGAGATCATTGACTGCGACATTGTGTTATCCGCCGTAGGCGTAGCAACAAATATTGAAGGCATAGGCCTGGAAGAAACAGGGATTGCAACGGAACGCGGCAAAGTGGTCGTGGATGATTTTTACAGGACGAATGTTGAAGGTTACTATGCGATCGGTGATATCGTCAAAGGCCCTTCACTGGCCCATGTAGCCTCACATGAAGGCATAATCTGTGTTGAGAAAATTGCAGGGAAGCACGTTGAGCCTCTCGATTACGGCAATATCCCGGGTTGTACCTACACCCACCCCGAGGTCGCTTCGGTTGGAATGACCGAGAAAGCCGCAAAAGATGCGGGATACGAGATACTGGTCGGGAAATTCCCCTTTACCGCTTCCGGAAAAGCAACCGCTGCCGGGGCAAGGGAAGGTTTTGTCAAGGTGATCTTCGACGCAAAATACGGTGAATGGCTCGGGGCTCACATGATCGGTGAAAATGTTACGGAAATGATAGCAGAAGTGGTCGTTGCAAGGAAACTTGAAACAACCGGAAGGGAAATCATAGAAGCAGTTCACCCCCACCCCACCATGAGCGAAGCGATCATGGAAGCAGTGGCCCAGGCATACGGGGAATGCATTCATTTATAGCAAGTGAACATGACTGGTGAACAGTGAACTGTCACCAGTCACCAGTCACTATTCACTATTCACTAAAAATCAGAAAATGGAAATCATTAAGACTCCCCTCGAAGGCCTGCTCATCATAAAGCCGGATGTGTTTGAAGATGAAAGAGGCTATTTCTTCGAATCCTTCAACCATGGAAAATTCCTGAACCTGGGACTTGACCTGAAATTTCTCCAGGACAACGAGTCCAAATCCAGGAAAGGTGTGTTGAGGGGCCTCCACTTCCAGGCGCCTCCGTTTGCCCAGGGCAAACTTGTAAGGGTGATGCGGGGATCGGTCCTGGATGTGGCTGTGGACATCCGTAAAAATTCACCTACCTACGGGAAATGGGAATCCATCGTTCTTTCAGGCCAGAATAAATGGATGTACTGGATACCCGAGGGATTTGCACATGGCTTCGCAACGCTTGAAGACGATACCATCTTTTTCTATAAATGCACCAACATTTATAACAAGGCATCCGAGGGCAGCATCTTATGGAACGACCCCGGCCTTAACATCAACTGGGGCCTTCAGAAACCGGTTATCTCCGACAAGGATAAAATATCAGCGAAATTCAATGACTTTATTACCCCTTTCTGACAATGAAACAAAACTTTAAATTACCTCTTATAATTATCTCCCTGCTTGCATTTGCCGCAATATTGGTGTTTGCCGTAATAGTTCAGAAGAACCCGGCAAAGGATTACAGGGAAGTAGCCCAGCGTTCTTACCGTATCTTTTCACCTGAATGCCCGTCAGCCGCTGATTTTGCCGGTGAGAAAATGCCTCTCGAACTTTTTTATGTTCACGAAAGTTTCGACAGGGAGATCATGATCAATACGTTCATGCATGCATCGACAATACTGATGTTTAAACGGTCCAACCGCTGGTTCCCGCTGATAGAACCCATACTGAAAAAGAACCATGTGCCTGATGATTTCAAGTTCCTTGCTCTGGCCGAAAGCAATTTCTACAATGCGGTTTCCCCTTCCAAAGCCGAAGGGTTCTGGCAGTTCCTGAAGCCGACAGCCTTACATTACGGCCTTGAAGTGAATGAGGAAGTTGATGAACGTTACAATGTGGCCAAGTCAACGGAGGCAGCCTGCAGGTATTTCCTCGAATCCTATGCAAAATACGGAAACTGGACCCTCGTTGCCGCATCATTCAACCGCGGACAGGACGGCCTCAGCGATGCCGTTGCCGACCAGAAAGTTAAAAGCTTTTACGACCTTTACCTCAACGACGAAACATCGAGGTATATCTACAGGATAGTTGCTCTTAAGGAGATCTTCAACCATCCTGTAAAATACGGGCTTTACCTGAGATCCGGTGATTTTTACCCGGTAATCCCTACTTATTCTGTCGCGGTTGATTCACCCATTCATGACCTGCCTGCCTTTGCAATAAAAAATAAGGTGACATACAGGATCCTTCGTGATTTTAACCCCTGGCTGAAGAAATACACTCTCTCAAATAAGCTTAAGAAAACATACCAGATTGTTCTTCCAAAAGAGGGGGCAATGAATACCGAGTTCCTGGAAAAGGGCATGCCTGTTTCAGAAACCTACTTCCACGACACTTTGAGAATCAACGAGATCCATTAAGCTTTCCATTCATTGGAAGACAAGCTAGAAATATCAGGAGCCAGGGTGCATAACCTCAGGAATATCGACTTGATTATTCCGAGGAACAAACTGGTTGTGTTTACTGGCTTGAGCGGAAGCGGAAAATCATCCCTTGCTTTTGATACCATTTATGCCGAAGGCCAGAGGCGTTACATG
>CAILVF010000093.1 GCA_903837605.1 uncultured Bacteroidales bacterium
ACATCAAATTGAGTCGGACTGGGTGCAAGACATCCATAAGCATTCATATAATTGACCCTTACCCATTGAACCCCTGTTGAATTCCAGCTTACAGCTATCTGATTTGTTCCGGAACCTGATGTGATGGTTCCTCCAGGTGAGATAGTCCAGGTGTAAACAAAGAAGTCTGTCGCAGTTGAATAAACCACATTTGTGGCACCCTGGCATATTGTACTGCTTCCGGTGATAACCGGTTGAAAGTATGGTTTAACATTAACAATTTGTTGTGAAGGCGGATTTGCAGTACAACCATGCTGATCGGTATAAATAACATTTATCCAACGTTGTCCCGCTGTGTTCCAGGCAACATTCACGGTACTGGTGTTTGCGCCTGATGTTATAGTCCCTCCGTCCGAAATATTCCATGAATATCCATTCATTGTGTATTCGGTAATATATACATGCCCACTTGTCCCGGCACAGATCAAACCTGGACCTGTGATAGTTGGCACGGGCAGCGGGTTAACAGTTATCCATTTAAGACTTGGACTGGATGCCGAACAATTATTGGAATTGTTATAATTCACCATTAAACTTTGAGAACCCGCTGTAAGCCAGCTTACAGTTATACTATTCGTACCTGCTCCTGAAGTTATTGACCCGCCTGACGAAACAGTCCAGATATAATTGCTCATACCGGCTTCGGTTGAGTATGTTATACCCGAGGCTCCCTCACAAACGCTGGCGGCCCCCGTAATGGTTGGTACAGGATAAGGATTAACCGTGACATTGAATGTGGCTGGGTTTGCTGCAGCACATCCGTTACTTCCAGTATAATTTACACTGACAGTTTGTGCACCTGAAGTAGTCCACGCAATTGTAACCTGGTTAGTGCCTGCGCCGGAAGTAATTGTACCGCCGGAAGTGACTGACCAGGTATATCCCGTCATACCGACTTCAGTAGTATATGTTATTCCCGTTGACCCCTGGCATACTGTTGATACTCCCAGTATTGATGGCGCGGGTCTTGGGAGCAAAATCACCGCTAAGGTTTTTGTACCAGAACATCCGTACGAGTCATTATAGGAAACAGAAATCGGATTCGAAGCTGAATAAGGTGCATAATTTACAGTGATACTGTTAGTTCCCTGGCCTGATCCAATAAATCCCCAGGCTCCAACCGTCCAGTAGTAGTTATACATGCCTGGGTCCGTATTATAGGCTACTCCCTGGGACCCTGAAC
This sequence comes from uncultured Bacteroidales bacterium, assembly GCA_903837605.1. Lineage (GTDB taxonomy): Bacteria > Bacteroidota > Bacteroidia > Bacteroidales > FEN-979 > CAIRDP01. The sequence continues at coordinate 1,223 of CAILVF010000093.1, forward strand.
ACACTGAGACAGGGCCTGAGATTACAGGCACAGGCAAAGGATGCACAATAATATTTTTGCTGACGGGCAGGGATGTACAACCCAGGCTATTGGTGTAGCTGACCGACACGGTCTGGGGCCCGGCTGTATTCCAGTTAACAGAAATTGTGTTGGTTGTGCCCCCTGAAGTGATTGTTCCTCCCGATGAAATATTCCAAACATAATTTGTCATGCCTGATTGAGTCATGTAAGCCATTCCGCTGGAACCAATACATACGTCTTGCTGACCTTCAATCCAGGGAACAGGTAAAAAGTCAACGTTAATAAAAGATATAGCCGGTGTACCTGCACATCCATATGAATTGTCATAATTGACCCTGATATACTGAACACCTGTTACATTCCAGGTTACTGTGACGGAGTCTGTGCCTTCTCCCCCGGTTATTATTCCACCGGATGATATCGTCCAGGCATAATTACTCTGCCCGGGTTGAGTCTTATAAACATTCCCGCTTGAATTCACACAAACTTTTAAAGGTCCCGTGATTGATGGGGATGGAAGAGGATTTACCGTTACCGGGTAAACCGTCGGAGAAACCGCGGTACATCCATTCTGATCGGTATAACTTACAGAAACTGATTGCGGACCTGTATTATTCCATATAACCCCTATCGTATAATCTGTAGCTGTCCCTCCATAGTAAACAGAGCCACCAGGTGAAACTGTCCAAACGTAATTTGTTTGCGAAGGTGAAGTCCGGTATGTTTCTGACGAACCCTGGCAGGGACTGGAGGGACCTGTGATATATGGGACTGGCAAGGACTTCACTGTCACGTTTTTGTTAGTGGCTGATGATGCAGTGCATCCATTATTATTGGTATAATTAACACTCACCACCTGGGCGCCTGCCGTATTCCAGTTTACGGTAATCTGATTCGTGGCTGATCCTGAGGTTACAGTTCCCCCTGATGAAACTGTCCAGGTATAATTGCTCATCCCTGACTCTGTCGAATATATTACTCCGGTAGTTCCGGCGCAAGTTGAGGCTATACCATTGATAGTGGGGACTGGCAAAGGATTTACGGTAACATTTTTTATTGTCGGGTTTGCAGCGTAACAACCATTACTATTCTTATAGTTGACACTTATTGTTTGCACTCCTTCCATAATCCAGGTGACAATGATCTCATTAGTCCCCAAGGCTGAGGTTATCATACCGCCGGGTGAAATTGACCAGGAATACCCAATCATCCCGGGTTCTGTAGAGTAAGTTATATTAGAATTCCAATAGCAAACAGATGACGGACCTGAAATAGTTGGCGTTGGTCTCGCCAGAAGGCTCACCAGTACGCTGGTTGCTCCGGTACACCCGCTTGAATTTGTATAAGTAACCGAAATCGGCGTTGTTGCCGGCAAGGGTTCAAAGGCCGCAATTATACTATTAGTTCCCTGACCAGAAGAAATTCCTCCGAGAGCTCCTGCCGACCAAATATAATTTGTCATACCCGCCTCAGTAGAGTATGGAACACCGGAGGAACCTGAGCAAACCGAAACCGGACCATATACATCCGGGACGGGGGTATGGTTGACAGTAACCGCTAAATCAGGAGAAACCGTCCCGTTCCCACAACTGTTTGTACCATACACATTGATATTTCCTGAAGTTGCGGTGTTAGAATAATTAACGTTTATTGTATTTGTATTGCCACCGGAAGCAATACTTGCCCCTGAAGGAAGAGTCCAAACATAACCTGTTGCATTTGTAATAGATGGCACAGTATATATCACAGAATTCCTCCCCTGGCATAATGAAGTTAACCCGGTTATCACACCGGCAGCGCCAACCTGGTTAGAACTAACCTGGCCGCTGATATAATAAATCGAAGAAGGGAGGTCGTTGAGTGGATTTCCAACGGCATCAGTATATTCACAATCCCCGCCTACATTAGAAGTATTATTAAAACTTAATACCGGACTGCCGGATATGTAAGTGAACTTTAAGTCAAGCAGTTTTGAGCCTGCTGAGAAACTGACTGGAGTCACACTTCCCCAAACAATCATGATCTTGTGCAATGAAGCCGAAACATGAACATCATTGATTATAATTCCTGCCAAAGAAGAGTTCACATTTGCCGTATCAGAAAACGTGAGCAGGTTTGGATTGTACTCTAACCTCAAAGAAATAGAGCCGATTCCAGAGCAGGCTGAAACGGTAACAGGTAATATTGCTATTCCAACCGGGCAGGCAGCAACTGATCCAATTGTTGTTACAGGAGCATTTTGGGCAAATCCTTGATTGCTAAATAGAGATATAGCAAACAAGAATACTAAATACTTTTTCATAACCTATTGATTAAAATTTACATTCTTCATTGGCTGTTAAAAGAACACTCATCTATTGAAAATCAACTTAATGGTCTTTGAGAAATTATCATTCTTCTTGTTGGTCTCTTCCAGTGTGCACATGTAGATACCGGCAGGAAGGAAATTACCATTCCCGGATTTGCCATTCCAATCAACCCAGTGCAAACCCTCCTTCAGGTCTTCATTCATCAACACATTTACAAGTTTTCCATGCATGTTGAAAATTTTGATCTCCGTTTTAGCATCTTCCGGAAGCCTGAAATTAATGGTCACACTTTGAGTGAATGGATTCGGATATGCCTGCAGATAAGACAGATTGTTTGGTTGATCAGTTGGCTCATCTTTTAAAACAGGGACCCTGTTGCCTTCATTATCACCTGCAAGAATTTTACCCCATTCGAGCCTGGATTTCATCCCATCAATTCTGATCAATGGAATTGAGCCAACTGGTAATGATTGATTAGAACAGGTGTAAATGATCCCCATTAACTTTCCTTTAACTATGCCATAAGCCAGCTCAAATCCCTTAGGAGGTTCGGAAAGCTTGATATTTTCCAAAGACTCCCCTGCCAGTTCAAACTGCATGGAAGCAATTTGTCCGTCATTCTTAAGAATAATACGATCATCTTCCAGTTTGATATGCGTCGCCATTGGATTTGTCACAATGGTGGTTGAAATTGATTTCTTTTTCCCGGTGATGATATTCACCACACCGATCACATCCAAAATGTTGATCGTTTTATCATTATTAACATCTGCCGCATCAAACAGGAAAGGCTGGGGATTCTGGTTCAGCATATAAGCAATAAGAGCAGTAATATCAAGAACATTCACGTTTCCATCACCATTGGCATCCCCGACCTGTGCATTATATGGGATGGCGGATGCAAAATGAGAAGAATCTGATTCCTTGAAATCGGTATTTACAACTTTGTAATAATACCAGTAATGTTCATTTGGCATTACTGCGAAATCCGTATATGTAGTATCGGTAATCAGGGAAGTATTGATCATTACCGGCGCTGAATACGTCGTATCAGTTATATTCTTAAATCGATAGATATTAAATCCCAACAGATCCGGGATTCCAGCGTTATTCCATTCAAGGTAAACTTTTCCGATACCAGCCTGGGCGATAAAATCGGCTGAAGCCGAGCCGGCGGCCTGGATAACAAATTCGAAACGCTGGTCTTCAATCGGGATTTCCCAGCCATCCAAGTCCCTTGCTCCCGCAACCCTCAGTCGGTTGATTCCATCGCCAGTATATAGCTGAATTGTTTTATAACAAGTGTAAATCTTATAATCATTTGACCAATGACCGGAATCTGCGACGGAGGTTTGGGTATATGGAAGTCTGACTCCAAAGGAAACCTCCGGAGTGAAAACAGGATCCATGTGCTTATTAAAATATATATCAAACCTCTGGGGTCCAACTCCAACAGGATCAGGAACCTGGTCCTGGGCGTCTTTGTTATTGACTAAGATTCTCCAAACAAAACCGTGGGCAGAGTCAGAAGGAGTAGTCAGATATGGCCAAAAGACAACTTCAGCTAGTGATGCATCATCAAAAAAATCCCATATCTTTTTAGAAATTTTTACTGAATCACTTGTTCCCCAATACAATTGAGATACATTTTGATAATATCCTGTTCCAGCAAAGTATATTGGATCCTTGAATTTATCGAGTTGATTGCTTTTACCAAAATCATTACCAATGGTATTTCTTCCTTCATTAAATCTAAAACAATTAATGAAAGTACACGTATGCAAAGTATAATGAGGACCATTCCATTCATCATCAAATAAGGTAGAGTACCCGTGATACCATTCCGAAATATTTTCGAAGTTACATCTAATAAAATTATCTTTTACGAATCCTTGGCCATCAAAGTAAGCTGAAATAAACCAATTCGCAAAACAGTCTTTAAAAAGGCAATCCTCAAAAATTCCATTGGGAGTGCTTATCCCATAATTTGCATATAATGAAAATGTAGAATTTTTCATATTAAGCATTGATCCTGCTATTGCAGCGTAATAACCCGTTAGGATTTTTAAATTAAATACAGTATGGTTACATGTGATTTTACCTCCACGAATGTAAGTTCCGGATATGTATATTGCACTATCAGAAGTGCCATTTGCAATTATTGTTCCATCATTAACAATTTTAGTATTTATTTGAAGATGGGTACCGGGCTTTAATATCAATACTCCCGAAGGAGTTATTCTAAAGCTTCCGTTTACCATCCAAAATTTATCAGGTGTCAAAATCAAAGTATCTGATAACATCCCTTGGAGTTGTTGACCATTCTCAACAGATAAAACTATATTTTGAAAAACCGAATCCGGAGAGTTTTTGTACCAGGAATACGCTTGAAAAATGATATCCCGATAATTTACTACATTTGGATTAATATGAATCTTTAAAGGAGTCCATTGATTAGTTAAAGTGGCATATGAACTCAAGCCTCCTAAATAAGCCTTGGATGTCAATATTTGAGCTGTTGTAGTATCCTCAAATTCGGCAAATCGCATACCAACCCGAACACTATCCGCTTGCCCACCAGTATTTCTGATTTTAACCCAGATTTCTATCGTTTCGCCTGCATCAACCCGACTATCACGGTCATCACCAGCGAGTGTATCTATTATTGTTTGATTAACAAACCATAATTTTGGTGTCGGATTACCATCGATAGCAGAATGAATATTTAAACATACAGATGCTTCTTGAATTAAGTTAGACCACATCAATTGCTGTGATCGACCAGGGAATAAGGACCTATACAGTGCAGCTGCTCCAGAAACAATGGGAGTTGACATTGAAGTACCACTATAAAATCGATAACTTCCGTTAGGAATTGTACTCAAGATATTCGATCCTGGTGATTTCACTTCATAGTCCAATAAGTCCGAATAAATGCTAAAAACAGGTCCATCACAATCATAATTTGAAAATTCAGTTAAATAGGTGCCTGTTTTACAGCTATTGCTTCCGGAATAAGGTACTAATTGAGTTGCTTGTACTCCTAAAACAAAAGACAGTGCGCCTGGAAACATAGGTGAACATGTTTTACATGGTCCTATATTAATATCATCATTGCCAGCCGCACCTACCAAAACACAACTTGAATACGCATTCGCTAACGCTGCCTCCATTGTTAAGGAGCGGGCATAAGTTCCGAAACTCATGTTGATGACAGTTGCCCCCTTGGATTTGGCATAATTAATACCTTGTGTAATCATTCCCACATCGCCCTTCCCTGAGCTTTGAAATACTTTCAATGCCATTATCCTCGCTTTCTTGCTTACTCCTGCGATCCCGATCCCATTGTTCTGCTGGGCTGCGGCAATTCCCGCAACATGGGTTCCATGGGAATTGTCATCCGCTGGATTATTATCATTATTGATCCAGTCCCAGCCCCGAACATCATCCACATATCCGTCACCATCATCATCAATCCCATTATTTGGAATTTCTCCCGGGTTTATCCATATCTTATTCTGCAGATCAGGATGCAACCAGTCAACACCTGTATCTAGTATTCCAATTACCTGGGTGGAATCATTCGTAATTGTGTCCCAAACTTCATTGGCATGGACTGCCGGAATGTACCATTGCTGGGAGTAGAGGGGGTCGTTGGGGGCACCGGTAGCAGGCCTGTCAGATGAAGAGGATCCGGGACCACTGGATAGCTGGATCACTGGATCACTGGATGCATCCTGCGTCATGCATCTTCCATCTTTATTTTCAATCAACCATGTCCCGTTTTTAACATCTTCCTCTGTCAAAATAGGTGAAACAGGTTTATCATCAGTTATGGATAGAATGTAGTTAGGTTCAGCATAGATTACATTCGGATCCTGTTTGAGTTCTTCAATGGCTTCGAAAATTCGCTGTTCTTCTCCAAGTTTTAGTTTGTAAATATTATGAAGACTCGGTTGTTCGAATTCCTGTCCGTTAAATCCCCTAAGCATCACTGTTGATTTCAGCTTTTGTTCCTTTGGAAATAATCGCTCACTTTGACTGACTTTGTATTTCCGGAATATCAGGTCAACAGAAGCAAGGCCGGTTTGGGCGATGCCGGCCGACTTCATGTTTGAAACAGCAACTTCATCCTTATACCTTATAAGAATTTCCCCCGTGACAAATTCAAACTGTTGTGTTCTTGAATCCAAGCGAACCACAGAATCCTTTGCGAGGTTCACAAACAGCGTCTCCTGGGCGAAAATTTCCAGTGAGGCTGCAATCAGCAAAAAGATTAAAATCTTTTTCATGTCAGAACTATTATCAATCCAAGTTGTTTAAGACTTTTTAATGGCTTACTAAGACAATTTATCTGCCAAGCTGCCATTTGCCTTTTTTTCTTCCCCCAATGCGTTTAATTACTTTCAGTTCTTTTAACTCAGACAAACTACGTTCAACGGTACGTTGAGTGTATTTTGTAATCCTGGCAATTTCAGGAATTGTTAATTCAGGATTCTGTTTATGTGCGTTTAATGCTTCTGCAATACTTCCTGTCAACTCTTTACCGACATCTTTAGTAACATCTTCCTCCTTTCTTCCAAAAACAGTTACCATAAAACCACCAGAAATATTTTGAAAGACAGGTACTGGCAGGTTTTCTGCCTTAAAGTAATCCACAATCCGCCTTTATCCTTCTCCTTTTTTAATACTATATTTAATTCCTTTTCGGTCATTCTTATTTAGCATAAATAACCATTATTATTGTATAAGTAAATTAACACTACTAATCTTTTTTCACAGCTTTTTCCCTTTTGATTTCTTAAGTTTTTTCTTCAATTTCATTCCTTTTTCAGTTAACCGATAGCGTTGGTCCTGATGTGTCGGGATTTCAGGTATAGTCATTTCAATATATGCTGAATCCAATGATGGAACAAGATAGTTTGAAACAAAATTCTCTCTATCTTTTAATCTCAATAATTCCTGTATTTCCACTCGTTTCATCTCCTTTTCTAAAACCAGGACAATCCTCCTGATAGCTTCAATAACTTCCTCCTTATATGTACCATTTGCTTGTCGGGTTGCTTGTCGGGTTGCTTGTCGGGTTGCTTGTCCGGTAAAAATTGTGGCAACATCATCAACATCAGTTAGAATGCGCCAAAGGATAGTCTTAAAATTTTCCTCCTGAATGTACTCCGGGGCTTTCAATCCTTTTTCTTTACATAAACGAATTATATCTCCCGTTCCTGTGCCAAACCGCTCGATATAACCTTCGAGATACATTGGTTCTGCCAACAGTGGATTTGTCGGAATGGAACTATGTGGATGCCGAAGTTTTTCAGTTGTCAGCCCAAAAGGCAAATGACCAGGGTTCCAGATTTCAAGACGGTCTTTAAAAAGCATTACCTGAATGCTTCCATTGCTGGTATAATCACGATGTGCAACTGCGTTTACAATGGCTTCTGAAACTGCAGCGGGTGGAAGCTCATAATTTACAGGTACCTGGGTACTTAAATCCCGTGTACCAACTGACAGATTTATTTTAGATAAAACGAAATCCACTGCTTGATTAACCAATTGAAATACATCTCCTTTATACACCTGATAGGAAGGAATAGGTTTTACAATTTCTGTTCCATGGAAATGAGCACATCTGATTTCTGAGTTAATGAGAAAATGTTGCGGCTGTTTGCCGAACAGGAGAATTGCGGCATTACAGATGCGACTATGGTCTAATAAGTTCAGATGAGTAAGTACAATTTCAGTTGAAGATTCAGCAGAAAGCGGAAAACCTCTTTTTGCCCTGGCTATGTGTAAAAACTCCGAAATTTTATCCTGGTCTAAATCATTAATATTAGCTGCAGGATTAAATGTTGCATCAAACGGTCCGGTTCTGATGTATTCTTTTTCTTCTAAATACCTAATCAACGAGGCATAAACCACAGATTTCAAATCAGAGACAGATGTGAATTGCCTTCGTACAATAACCTGCTCGGCTTTTTTAATAAATGCGGATTCCTTAAGATGCCTGTCTGACAGGTCATGATTGCTTAGAAAAACTAATCTGGTTTTAAAATGCCTGCCGGCATGGTCAAATTCCTTTTCTGTTGGAGAAACTCCGTCAGCATCTTCATGACCATAGGATTTTCCAAAAAGTCCCAGATAAATATCGCAATGCCCAACCTGGTTGAGAAATACCTCAGAAGAAGCATGATTGCCTGCCGGAAGGTTTTCGAAAATAAAAACATCGAAAAACCTGCCCAAAAGTACATCTGTGGTAATATAATCGAACAATAACCGACGTTCTTCGGCAAACTCACTTTGCACGCTGCTTATAAAGACTTTTATCTTATTCACGTGATAAAGTTATTTCATCAACACAATTTTAATTTCATTTTTAAGCTGTTGTCCCGACGTTGACTCTCCATGCAAGCGGCAGAAGTATATCCCCGACTGTGCAGATTTTCCATTCCATTCGAGGGAATAAGCACCGGCTTTTTGTTCACGGTTTTCAAGAGTTTCAATTAATTGACCCTGGCTATTGAAAATTGAGAGTGTAATTGCTGCCGGTTCATATAAATGATAACTGATCGTTACTGATTCCTTGAAAGGGTTAGGGAAGGCAGATAATTCATATTCATTTCCCTGCCGCGTTGACGTCTGATCTTTTATTATCTTAACATTATTCCCTTCAGGATCACCTGCGATAACCTCTCCCCAGTTGAGTTTGAGATTACAATTAAGGATATCCACTAACTCAATCATGCCTTCAGGAATTGGCCGGTTCTGATTATTAAAAATGATCCCCATGAGTTTCCCCTTTACCATTCCATGTGCAAACTCATAGCCCTGCATTTTGCAAAGCAGTTCTATTTCTTCGAGGTTTTTGCCAGCAAGCTCAAACTGCAATGCGGCCACCTGGCCCTTGCTTTGGAAGGTTATGGAAGTTGTATCTAGATAAATGTATGCCGGATCAGGATTGGTGCCTGTAAAAATGTTACCGGCTTTTTTCTTGCCATTAATCAGGTTAACAATCCCAATCACATCGAGAATATTGATGGTGTGATCAAGGTTCACATCCGCTGCATCAAACATGAAAGGTTGAGGGTTCTGGTTAAGCATATAGGATATCACCGTGGTTATATCGAGCACATTGACATGACCGTCGCCATTGGCATCCCCATTGGCTGCGGCCAGAGGTGTGGCACTGACAACTTTGGAATAATCACTTTCCGAAAGATCAGTCCTAACAACTGTGAATAAATAAAAATAGGGAGTTCCTGGAGTTACTGCAAAATCTGTATAAACACTGTCGGTTAAAAGAGAACTGTTAATAAGAGTTGTGTCACTAAAAGTAGAAGGAGTGGGCATTGTAAACCTGTACATATTGTATCCAAGCACATTACTGGAATCGGATAAGGGCCATTCGAGGTTAACCTTGCCAACGCCAGGTGTTGCAATAAACTCGACCGACTGGGAACCGGCAGCCTGAACAACGAATTTAAAGCGTGTCCTTTCGATAGGAATTTCGAAATGTTCGAGGTCTTTTGCATATGCAACCCGTATGGTATTCTGGCCATCACCTGTGCTTATATCAATAGTCTTATAAGCTGTCCATATTTTATGATCGGAGCTCCAGCGAACTGAATCACTAACACAGTTCTGGGTATATGGGAAACGAACCCCAAATGTCACGAAAGGCGTATACGCAGGATCCATAGGGCGATTGAAATACACCGAGAACTTTACAGGGCCGTTACTTAGAACAATAAGTGCGTTTTGAGGATTTTGATCATTGATTTCGACTTTCCAGGTAACTCCATGACATTTTAGAGGAGGTTGATTTAAAATTGTGTCAGGTTCGAGAACAGGCCTCCCCTGGTCTTCATAAAAATCAAGTATTTTATCTTTAATTTGTTCCAGGTTTGTAATGCCCCAATAATTTTCTTTCATTTTATAGATTCCCATCTGCCAGCCATTAAATCCCGTATTTGCACAATCATATTTTTCATTATTCATGAAAACATTATTTATAGCAGAGTCCATGCAAAGTGGATATTGCGGACCATAAAAAACAAAACTGGCACATCGGCCATTGGAGCACGTATTAATGTTATTGCTGAAAATATTATATTTAAAAGTGAATGGCTGCCACATATTTACCAATCCTGCCCAACAATCTGCATTACTGTTATCCACGAAAACATTGTATTTATAATCACCTCCGGGTTTGCCACCAAACAAGCCCATTGTGCCAAAGTTATTTAGGGTAAATAGGCAGTTATATACCTTGGAAGGACTTGTAAGAAGAAAATCGTTACTTGACGCATCACGAAAAATGCAATAATGATAAGCGTCGTTCGCACCGGGAGAAGTTATTATTGATTTGACAAAGGCATTATCTGCTCCACGGAAAGTGATCATACTATCGGGCGTACCTATTGCACGCAAATATTTATTTATAAGAATAAATGTATTCCTGAATCTTAGGGTCACACCCGGATCAATAATCAATGTATCAATCACCGCGACAGCGGTAACTATATAATACGCGCCGGGACGGAGATGAAGCTTGGTATATGTCCCTTTAATCTCTATTCCATGTTCAACGGTCAGAGTTATGCCTTTTATAAGAGTATCCGTGCTTCCTTTTCGATATATCAGCAGCTGAAAGCTGATTATCCTGGCATCCACAACACTGCTGTCTATCTTAATCTTGATTGCGTCCAAACTGGTTTGAGTGCCATAGGCTGAAATGCTTCCAAGATAGCAAGTACTGTCTAAAATCCTCGCAACAGTCGTATCTTCAAATTCCGAGAACCGGAGTTTTGCATAAATACTATCCCCAAAACCACCTGCATTTTTTACGGTTACATACATCTGGACTGTTTCTCCGGCATCGGGACGACCATCATTATCTCCTCCATACAAAGAATCCACTATGGTGTTCTTTATATAATAAAGATCAGGAGGAGGATTGACCATGGTGCATTTAAAAATATCGAGCACCCCGGCCTGCATCAGACCGAGCTTTATTGGCTGGATGAGTTTTGCAAATACCTGTTCATTTGAAAGCGTGGGATCGTAGCTTTTCATCAGGGCAATGGAACCTGCGACCAGGGGGCAGGCCATGGATGTTCCGCTGTAGGAGCGGTACTGCCCGTTAGGAACAGTGCTTATAAAGGAAACTCCTGGAGCCCGCATTTCATAATTGTAATCGTAATCATTCCAGTACATGCTTCCGTAGGGACGGCCATCGGAAATAACCGGGCCGGTTGGGTCAAAATTCGAGAACCAGGCATTATTGCCGCTTTGGTCTGTAGCTTCCACCCCGAGTACCCAGTTGTAACAAGCAGGATAATTTGGCTGATACGGAGGCCATGGAGGAAAAGGCAGGTCAGTTTTGTAATTCATATTCCCTGCAGCTGCAACAATAAGCCCTTTAGAATAGGCATATTCCATGGCAAGGCGGATGGTCATGGATTCTCCCCCGCTCGACCAGCTGTTGCTGAAAACAGTGCAGCCGTTTTGTGCAGCATACCACATTCCTTCGGCAATCTGTGAAAAGTAACCTATGCCGTTACTCTGAAATACCTTGATGGGCATTATCTTCGCACCCCAGCTGACGCCTGCTATACCAATCCCGTTGTTGGCTTCTGCCCCTGCTATCCCTGCGCAATGGGTCCCGTGGCTGTTATCGTCGCGGGGATTATTATCGTCATTTACGAAATCCCATCCGCGAACATCATCAATAAAACCATTGTTGTCATCGTCAATGCCGTTGTTCGGAATCTCATTCGGATTGCGCCATATTTTATTCACAAGATCGGGATGGAGCCAATCTACCCCTGTATCGAGGATACCAATCACCTGGGTCGTATCACCTGTTATGTAACTCCATAGGGAATCAGCCTTGACTGCCGGGATATACCACTGCTGGGAAAAAAGTGGGTCGTTAGGAGCAATCGCCGGGAGCGGGGAACCGGGAGCGGGGAGCGGGAAACCGGGAGCGGGGAGCGGGGAACCGGGAGCGGGGAGCGCGGAACCGGGATCAGGACGCGGGGATGAGGGTATGCTGAAAGGTTCTGAGGTGGGAATGCCTCCGACAATGGCTGCAGAGCCGTTGAGTTCGGCATATTCCACTTCGGGAAGTGCTTTATATTCTTCTACTACCTCTTTTGCATCTTTGGTGATGGGGAAGACCAACTTGTAGATATTGAACACCTGGGACAGCTGCTTCCTTTGTCCTGAAGGCAAGGTAATGACCTGGTTCGTGGATGTCTTCACAGAGTTACGGAAGACCTTACTCATTGACGCAACCTGGTACTTTTCATTCAGATAGTCAACAGAGGCAACACCCGTTCTCAGGGTCCCTTTTAAGGTCTGATTGCTCACATTAACGTCATCCCTGAACTTTACCAGAATCTCACCTGGCTTATATTCCGGGGCATTCGGATCCCTCTGGACCAGGTCTGAATTCTGCGGATTGCCCTGTGACCAGCCTGCAATACTGAATGCCACCAGTAACGAAAGTAAGGTGATTAGCTTTTTCATAAAAACAATGTTTAAATTCAGTCGAGGTCTGATAATTCCAGTTGACCAGGTATCATTTTATTATTACTACTTTTTTCAAGGTAACAACATTCTTCCCATTGAAACTAAATTGAACTTTGAGATCATAAATCCCTGCATCCAGCCCGGAAGTATCTAACAGTTGCTGATGGTTTCCTGATTCATAGCTGCAGGATGAATGTGTGACCGGCTGTCCGAGCGTGTTGAACAGTTCAAGGTCTACCCGGGCATCCTCCGGCAAATAATAAGAAACTCTGAGCATTGAGGAAACCGGGTTAGGAAATACAGCTAGGGAGTATGTGTCCTCCACAGGGATCCCTGCGGTGAGAACATTAACGAAAAACGGGGGCGAAAGTGCCCCTGTGCAATTGCCGGCCACTCCATGAACCTGGAGATAGCCCGAAGTTGCCGTTGAAGTAAAATGAAGGTAAACTTCGTTAGTGCCGGCGCCTGCAGTGATCTCTGAACCCGGCGGGATGGTCCATATATAGGTGGTAGCATTCTGAATGGGGGGAACAGTATACCTTACATTCGCATCTCCCCTTGTTACTTCGTTGCTGCCGGTAATGTTTCCAGCCGCTCCAACCGCCCCTCCCTGCACATACCCGTTATGATAAAAAGAAATGCTTGGAAGATCATTCAGGGGATCGCCGTTGGCATCACCGTATTCGCAATCGCTGCCATTGTTGGATGCGTTGTTCCATGTAAGCGAGGTAGCGCCTCCCGTGTAATGGAATACCAGGGAAAGCAAAGGCTGCCCGTCAGGAACAGTTTTCGGATTGATATCCGACCACACAAACATGATCTTATTAAGGCTGTCACTGACATGAATGTCGTTTATGATAATTCCGGTTAACTGGGAATTTAGATTGGAAAACGTATCATATACCATCCCGTTGGGATTATAATCGAGGCGCAACGAAATGGATGTAATACTGGTGAAGCCAGAATCGATTACGGGAAATGAAAGGGTGCTTGGCTGGCATGGATTGGCTGAGCCTATCCAGGTTCGGGGGGCGTCGGACAGCGAATGCCCGGAAGGCTTGCATGCAATTGGTTTCTGTGCTTCAGCAAGGCTGAAGTTCAGGTTCAGCAGAGATAGAAGTAAAACAAGATATCGTAAATTTCCATCCATCAATTTTTATTACACCATGCAGGAAATAAACCCTGGTGCCCCCGCAGCATTATAAATTACCATCATCGGGGGCACCAGGGGTTTTATTGTGCCTATTTATTGATCACAATTTTCTGCACTATGCGTTTTGCTTCTCCCTTATCATCAAATATCATGTTAAGGAAATAAACACCCGAAGGAAGATTCTTCAGATCGAGCTGGGTCAATTGTTTCCCTTTTGAAAGGGAACCCCAGGAATGCTGAATCATTTTCTCACCTATTACGGAAACAACTTCACAGTTCACTTCGACTTCCGCAGGTATTTCAAAGCTGATATTCATATAATCTTTGGCCGGGTTCGGGAACAGGCTCAGATTATAATTATTCGATGCGAGATTTTCAACAGAGTTGCTATTATCAACCGACACATCCGCCATCAATAAATCAAACCCTGAGATCACCTTTGCATTTTCATCTCCGAATTCAGTCTCATCCCCCATGGTAAACCTGATGAGATCGCCGTTTGCAACCTGGTCGGTTGTTTCAACCACCAGGTTAACGATGGATTCATTGGCTTCAAGCGACATTGGCTGTACCTCCGCCCATACAAGCCTTACTTCTCCCGGAAGCACATTATAGACCAGGTCTCCCTGTTTTACGGATGCTGATTTCACGCGGATGAGGTTTTCGGGGAAATGCAGCACGGCAGTAATTGCGGTAAAGGAGACTGGACGGTCGATTCTCAGGCTTAGGTTAAACTCCTTGTTTTTGCCTTTTTTGATCGTCTGATCATACCTGAGGTTGAGTCCTTCTGCACTTTTTGCTCCGGTTGAGGGGTTATAGCTCCCGTTGACATCACCAACGGCAAGCCCGTAGAAGTTGTACGTTACATTGGTTGTGCCTACGATCACAGTATCACCTCCGACGGTAACTTTATCAAACCACCAGTCGCCGCGGGCAAATGAGTTATCAAGATTGGCAACCCTTCTCTTTATTTTCGTTGCATCGAGAGCATTGATGGTATAAGAGAGATTTACATCCGCTGCATCCTGCCTTACACCGATCGGGAGTATTTCCAGTCCGGCAACATGACGCGAAACTTTAGTGGCATCGAGGGCATTGACCCCGTTCCACGGTTTTGATGTAACAGCGCTTACAGTATAGGTTCCGGTAAAGACGTTATAGAAAGCATAACTGCCGGTAAGGTCGGTGCGGGCGGTTTTAATCGTCGATCCGTTCTGCTTTAAATAAACCCAAACCGAATCAAGGGGTGTTTCGGCGGTGTTGTTGTATTTAAAGGTTCCGCTGATGGTATATCCAAGCTGGATGACATTCACATAGAGGGACGACTCCTGGCCCGGTCCGCAGTCATTTGTTCCGCTAACCGTAATATTTCCGGCGGCCGCAAGCAGGGTAAAGTCAACTACAATGGTATTTGTATTTGCCCCTGAAACGATGTTGACCCCCGAAGGCACAACCCAGTTGTATCCGGTGGCATTGGTAATTGAAGGCACGGAATAAGTAATACCAGGGGTTCCCTGGGTTACTGTTGTAATACCAGTAATAGCCCCTGCATTTGAAGGCAGCGGGTTCAGGCTGATGGCCTTATTGGGTGAAGATGCTCCCTGGCAATAATCGGAATGCCCGTATACACTCATATTTCCTGCCGTTGCAATGGCCGAGAAACTAACTGTAATGGAATTCGTATTTGAGCCTGCAGTTATTGTAGCTCCCGTGGGCAAAGTCCAGGTGTAAGCTGTTGCATCGGTAACTGGAGCCACAGAATAGACATTACCCGTACTTCCCTGGCAAACTGTGCCCGGACCGCTGATTATCCCGGCCTGGGCGGGGACAGGATGCAGGCTGACAAGCAGTGTTGAAGGCACAAGGCTTGAACCGCAGTCGTTGATCCCAACCACCGTAATGTTTCCGGAAACTGCGGTGGGGGCAAAATCAACTGTGATTGAATTTGAAGTTCTTCCCGACATTATGGTCGCACCTGTAGGTACCGTCCATGAATAACTTGTTGCATTACCAATGGCAGGAATTGTATATGTTACTCCTGTGGTTCCCTGGCATACATCAGCATTCCCCACAATAACCCCCGGGTTCGAGGGTTTTGGATTTACCGTGATGGCTAAGGCAGGCGAAGCTGTTCCGTTTCCGCAGTTATTGGTTCCGTATACTGAAATATTGCCTGCAACCGCCGACAAAGAATAGCTCACCGTGATGGAGTTGGTATTGTCGCCTGCAGTAATGCTTGCACCGGTTGGCAGTGACCAGGAATATCCGGTTGCGCTTGAAATAGCCGAAACGGAATAAACATTCCCCGTGCTTCCCTGGCAAACAGTGGCAGGTCCTGTGATAGTCCCGCCGGCGCCCGGAAGGTTCAAACCGGTAATGGCTCCATTGATGTAATACATGGCCGATGGTAAATCGTTGAGGGGATTCCCGTTGAGGTCTCCATACTCGCAATCGCTTCCGCCGTTGGCTGTATTATTAAATGCAAGGGTGGTATTACCGGAGATAAAATTAAAACGCAGGTCGGCAATTTTGGAACCGGCAGTAAGAGTTTTAGGTGCCACATCCGACCAAACGAACATGACTTTCGAGTGGGTTGCATCTATACTGTTATTGGTGACAATTAATCCGGTAAGTGTGGGATTCAGGTTGAGTGAACCAACCCAGGTCATTACCTGGGGGTTATAATCGATACGGAGTGAAATAGCCGTGATCTGGTCAAAGTCAACTACCGTAACAGGCAGGGTGATCTGGGTTCCAACGCATGGGGTGGCGCCTCCGACAGTTGTGATCGGGGCATTCTGAACCGGATTTACCGTAACACTTAATGGAGCTGAAACGGGTCCTGTGCCGCAGGTGTTTGTGCCTGCAACAGTGATAGTCCCTGAGGTTGAGTTGGGGGCAAAATCCACTGTAATGCTGCGCGTGTTTGCACCGCTCGCGATAGTGGCATTCGGAGGCAGGGTCCAGGCATATCCTGTTGCATTGGTGACCGCGGGAACCGAATAAGCCACACCTGAAGTACCCTGGGGGACTACAGTAAGCCCTGTGATGGTACCCGGGGTACCGGGAGCAGAGGAAGTAACCTGGCTGTCAAAATAATAACTTGCTGTGGGCGTGTCGGTAAGAACAATACCGAAACCGTTTGTATACTGGCAATCGGCTCCTCCGCCTGAGGTGTTGTTAAAGGCAAGGGCCGAGGTCCCTCCAATATATGTAAAATTCAGGTCCACTATCTTACCTCCGCTGGCAATGGTTACGCCTGTTGCATTGGTAAAGGTGATCATGATCTTATTCACCGAGCCTGATACGACTGAATTGACGATGCTTGCACCTGTCAGCACGCTGGCGAGGTTTGAAAATGAAGAATAGGTCATCTTCGTGGGATCGTATTCGAGCCTGAGGGAGAAACTGGCAATATTGTTAAAGTTGACAGTCGTAAGAGGGATTGCGACAGTTGCTGCCGGGCAGGCTGCCAGGGTTCCTGCAGTGGTAATGGGAGCCGTGGTTGGCAGGGGGTTGACAGTAACAGCAAAAGCCGCAGAAACAGTGCCGCTCCCGCAGGTATTTGTTCCCTGTACGGTGATATTCCCCGAAGTAGCCGATACGGAGTAATTAACAGTGATCGAATTTGTATTGGCACCTGTGGCTATGGAAGCTCCTGTAGGCAGGGACCATGTATAGCCTGTCGCATTGGTGATGGCGGGCACTGAATAGGCAATGCCGCTCTGGCCCTGGGTTACCGTGGCAGTTCCCGTGATGGTGCCGGCCGCCCCCGGAAGGGGGTTCAATGTCACTGCGGCATCATGGTAATAAGTGGCGGTTGGAAGGTCATTCAACGCATTTCCCGTTGCATCGGCATATTCACAGTCGGAGCCGCCGTTACTGGTATTATCGAAGGAAAGGGTTGGCGATCCCGAGACTAAAGTAAAATTCAGATCAGCCAGTTTGGAGCCGTCAGTAAGAGTTTTGGGATTCACATCCGACCAAACGAACATGATCTTGGAGTGAGTTCCATCGACACTGATATTGTTCACTACCAATCCGGTCAGTGTAGAGTTCAGGTTGGTTGCATTCACAAAGGTCATCAGGGTTGGATTATAATTGAGCCGCAACGACATTGCCGTGATTGAAGTGAAGGCCGTTACCGTTACCGGGATGGTAAACGCGGTTCCTGCACATGCGGAAAGGCTCCCCGCAGTAGTGATGGGGGCATTCTGGGGCGTATTTACAGTGATGGCTTTGCATGAGGAGGTTCCGCTTCCGCAAGTGTTTGTACCGTAAACACAAATATTGCCTGAAACTGCATTGGAAGAGAAATTCACGGTAATTGAATTGGTATTTGCGCCTGAAGCAATGGTACCGCCTGTAGGCAGTGTCCATACATATCCGGTTGCATTGGCAATTACAGGAACCGAATAGGGAACGCCATTGGTCCCCTGCACTACTGTTGCAAGACCGGTGATGGTTCCTGCTGCTGCAGGAGCTGAGGATGAAACCTGTCCGTTAGTGTAGAAATCGGCCGTGGGTGTATCGGTAAGAACAATGCTGTAACCATTGGTGTACTGGCAATCGGCCCCCCCGTTAGAGGTATTGTTGAAGGAGAGGGAAGAAGTGCCCGAAATGAAGTTAAACACCAGGTCGATAAGCTTACCGCCATTCGTTATGGCTGCGGCAGTACCCGACCATGTGATCAGCACATAGTGAAGACTGGAAGATACAGTATTATCGGTGATCACGGCTCCCGGGATGGCTGCGTTTCGATTCGCGTAAGAAGCATAGGTCATTTTCGAATAATCGTATTCGAGTTTCAGCGAGAAAGCGCCTATATTGGTGAAATTGGTTACATTCAGGGGCACGGTAGCCTGGGCAGCCGGACAAACAGAAACAGTGCCGGCTGTGGTGATCGGGGCATTGGTGACGAGCGGGGTCACAGTGACCGGGAAGGCAGCAGAAACAGTGCCGTTACCACAGGTGTTGGAACCGTAAACAGTGATGTTTCCCGATACTGCGCTGGCCGAAAAATTAACAGTGATGGAATTGGTATTTGAACCCGAAGCAATGGTGGCTCCTGTCGGCAGGCTCCAGGTATACCCTGTGGCGTTTGCAATAGCTGGTACGGAATAAGCCACGCCAGGCTGGCCCTGGGAAACGGTTGCAGACCCTGTGATGGCGCCTGCTGCGGAAGGCAGGGGGTTACCGCTAATGCTGCCATTGATATAATAGGTCGCCGTAGGGATATCATTCATCGGATCTCCGTTTATATCGGCATATTCACAGTTGCCGCCCCCGTTTGACGTATTGTCGAAAGCGAGAGTCGTACTCCCCGAGATATAGTTGAATTTTAATTCAAGGAAGGTTCCCCCGCTGGCTATTGTCCTTGCCGTCAGATCCGACCATACGATCATGATGGAATGTAAAGTGGTAGAGGTCACAAGATCGCTGACTGAAATACCTGTAATGACCGGATTCAGGTTAGCGAAAGTGCTGTAGGTCATTATAGTTGGATTGTAATCAATCTTAAGCGATATGGCCGTGATATTCGTAAAGCCTGTGACTGTTATGGGGGATGTTATCAGGGTTCCCGGACAGGCCGCCACAGAAGCCGCCGTTGTGATTGGGGCATTGATTGAATAAACCTTTGAAGGGCCTATCAATAATATCATCATTACCAATAAGACACAAATTTGTCGGATTGTTCTCATAACTGTTTGTTTTATATTTATTGACATAGTTTCAGTGTTCATGGTTGCATACTAATTCGGACAAGTTAAAAATATATATAAAATTACAAAAAAAATACAAATTCCCTATGTGAATTTATTTAACGCCGCATCCCTCAAATCAACGCAGGGTTTTAATAAATTAACGCTAAGGGATTTTCTCACTTAACGGCTTTGAAAAGTTCTTCAGGAGTGTTCGGGAGAGAAATAATTTCCCGGGTAAGAGCATCGATCAGTATCATAACGGGGGTGGACAATACATAGTAATCGTTGGCTGCTTTGCTGTTGACACCTTCAGCAGCTTTCATATGTTTCCATCCTTTCAGTTTCAGTATCTTTTCATCCCAGGCTTTTTTTGCAGTTTCCGTTTCATCGAGGCTTATTGCTATGATGTCGGTTTTACTGCGGATGTCGGGTTGTTGCTGCCATGGGTAAAGTTTCTCAACTGTCTCTGCACAATGGCTGCAATCGGCCGACCAGAACAGGACAATAATATATTTACTTTTTGTCTGAAATTTATCAAGATCAAAGGGATTGCCTTCAGCGTCGTTCATTACAATCTCCGGGGCTTTGGTGCCGGGCACAAGTGTTTGTATGCCTTTTAACCTGCGGGCGATTTCCTGGCGTTTTGAAGTGAGGCAGTCAGGATCATTCAGGTAGGGTTCCAGCACTTTCATACCTGCATCGATAGCGTTGGCTTCATAGCCCCTGTAGAAATAATCGACCATCCATCCGTATACAAGCGGATTGCCCTGCTTTGCCCTTTCAATTGCCGTTTTACCAGCCAGGGGGAACAATGAATCCCTCAGGGCAGTTGTTGTACACAACTGTCCGTACAGGTTCACATAATTATCCATCCATTTGATCAGGTTCGAGGTTTTGACGAGAAGGGGATCCTTGAAATCCATCCCGTCAAAATAATGAGTTATCAGGTTGTTGATCCTGTCGGTCTCACTGCCTTTGAAACTTATCTCGGGAACATACTGAAAGCAGTACAGGTTGCTCACAAAGAAGGATTTGTCTTGCTGTTCGCGGCCCTTAAGCCACTGGTCATAAGCCATCCGCCGTTTTTCAAATTCTTTAATCCCATCCTGGTAGAGTTGGGATTCAGTGTCATCATAATTCATTAAAAAGCTTTGCAGCACGGCCAGTTTTTCCTTTTTCCCGGCATTTTCCCTGGAGAACGCGGCATACAGGGCATTTTCCCTTTCACCTTTCTGGAAGCGGGTACTGTCGGCATTATTGCAAAACATAGGACTGGCCCATAGTTCCAGGTCCTGATCGTTGAAAAAGAAATACTTTTCAGAAGGGTAAGGCGTGCTGGTTTCTTTTTCCTTATAATCGAACCTTAAAACAAATTCCCCGGGCAGGTAATCTTTTGAAACTGTAATTTTTGTTGTTTCTCCGTTTTTTATGCCCGGAACTTCAGTAATTGTCTTGCTTGTACGGGATACCGAAAGCGACATGAGGGTGATCTTACTTTCAAAAACGCCCCGGAGATGGATGGTCAGGGTAATGTCATGGGGCTGGATTTGTCCACAACAAACAGAAGCTGAGGATATAAGAAATATTCCAATAAGGATATCCCTTAATTTATTTCTGCGGATGTTCATTCCGCAAAGATAATAAAAGCTGCTTTATCTGACGCAGCGCAAAGTAAATCCCGACGTTTTGTTACTGGTGATCCAGCATTTCGCAGGTTCTCCCGTGATATTTGTTGCACTGCCATAAACAGTTGTTTTATCAACCGGTGCAACGCCTCCCGTGACAAGATGATTTTTTGAGAAAGAAAATCCGCAGGCCCAGGGCTGGGTCGTACAACTGACTTCTTGTCCGTATGCAGTTCCAAGGCTGTTGGTTGCATAGGCCCTGATATAATAAACAGTATTTGAAATGAGACCTGTCAAACTGCTGGCAAAGATTCCATTCCCTCCTCCATCAGTCGTATGGCTGCCGTCAATCGTGGGACCGGAAGAAGTGCTCCAGCAGACTCCCCTTGAAGTTACCGTCACCCCTCCTTCGGAAAAAACATTCCCGCCACCACCGGCTGCACCAGGCGAAACAGCTGCCGCTGCAGCAGTTAAAACTACCGGAAGCTCCTGGGTCGGGGCAGGAATGTTACTTCCGTTCACATCGCCAACGCAAAGAACATTAAAATCCTGGATGACTGCGGCTCCGTTAACGATAATGGTGTCTCCCCCGGTAGATAATTTCGCTATTGTCCAGTCGCCACGGTCAAAATAGTTCTCCAGTGCCGCAACCCTTCGTTTGATCTTGACGGCATCGGTTCCATTGATGGAATTGCTGAGGTTGACGTCAGCCGCCTGAAGCTTCACCGGTTCGGTCATGATCTCAATGCCGGCAAAGTGCCGCTGCACCTTGATCGCATCGGTGGCGTTGACACTATTCCATGGTTTGGAGGTATAGGCCAGCACCTTATAGGTACCGTTGGAAACAGCTGCAAATGCATAATGGCCGGCGGCATCGGTCATCACCGAATCCACTCTTGCGGTTCCAAGTTTGAGAACTACCTTCACCACATCCATGGGTGTAGACTCTGTGTTCAGATATTTGAAGTTTCCGCTAACTATCCAGGTGGATTGTGCGAAAAGAGGGCAGAATGCCATCCGCAGACAAAGAAAAGTAAAAAACAGTTTCTTCATTGATTACTTATTGATAAGGATTTTCTTAGTGATGGCCTCTTCATCATTCTTTAAAACCCCTGTATAGATCCCGCTCTGCAGGTTACGAAGATCGAAAATTTGTTTGAACTTTCCATTAACCTTCACATTTAACATTTCAAAAACCATTTGTCCGAGCTTATTATAAATCAGGATGTCATAAGTTTTCTGCCTTGCGGATGTGATTTCGGCGGTGAATATGCCGTTATTGGGGACAGGATAAAGCTCAAATTTTGTTACGTTGTTTTCGGGATTGTCGACTCCTGTTGCATTTTTGTGAATTACTGAAGGGGCCCTGAGGACGAGGTTGTTTACTACTTTTCCTTCTGCATCGGCTATTTCAGATTCCCGGGTAAGTGAAAGCCTGATGTTATCGTTTATCGGGAATGGATCAGAAATTTTCGCTATAAGAGTTATCAAAGTTTCGCCAGTCGTGAGATACAGAGGCTGGGTTTCCGACCAGGCCAGTCTTACAGAGCCATTTTCAGCAGTGTATACAGGCGCACCTTCAGGGATGCGGACCTCCCTTACCTGCATCAGGTGTTCCGGATAATCTATTACCAGGGAGATGGCGCCAATATTAACCTCATTGTCCACCCTGATGGGTATTTCAATGATCTCACCAGGCAAGGCTTTGATTTCATTTTCCTGCTCAAGGACAATCAATCCGGTGTTTTTCGCCCCGGTTCCGGGGATATTCGATCCATTGACATCCCCTACAAGGAGGCCGAAGAACTGGGTGTACAGGCTACCTCCTGCATAGGCCAGGGTATCGCCCCCGGTCACTTTCTCAAAAACCCAGTCGCCTCTTGTAAAGGAAGTTTCCAGGCCCGAGAACCTGCGTTTGATCTTTACAGCATCGGTGGCATTGATGGAATTGGTGAGGTTCACATCTGCTGCCAGCAAACGGACAGAAACTGTAAACGGTTCCACGCCTGCGAAATGCCGCTGGACTTTTAAAGCGTCAGTTGCATTTACGCTTTGCCAGATCTTGTTGGACCTTGCGCTGATAGTATAGGTACCACTGGGCTTCCCGGTAAAGGAATAGGTACCCGCAAGAGTTGTTCGTACCGAGTCAATTCTGACATTATTCTGTTTAAGGATGACCCACACTGAATCGAGAGGAGTGTTAGCAGTGTTATTATATGCAAACGACCCTGTCATGCCCGGTGCTGCAGGAGCCTCACCAAGCCCAAAATCACTGAAGCCGGTCAGCGCAATCGCGTTGGTATAATTCGGACTTGTTGCAGGGAAACACATAATTGCCCCTCCATCCTGTTTCAGCATCATAACCTGCCTTGTGGGTGTATACCCTGTGGCATCGAGGCTTACAAAATACTGAAGGTTGGTGCCGCCGGTCTGGCTTATGGTCCAGGACCGGCTGGTGGTCAACAGGGTTACGTTAGGAGGCATGGTGCCTGATAATCCGCTTTCAAATTGTTCGGCAGTTACAATGCTGGTCCCGCTTAAACCGGTATATTGAAATGTGAGAGGCCTGTAAATACCTCCTTTCCCGAGAGGAAACACTTTGGACCCTATAGCATCGAATGTTAATCCCAGTTTCCCGCTGATATACCTGGAAGAGCCCGCATTCGCAATACTCCCTGAAGGTCCTATGATCATTGTATTAGCCCCGGTTGTGACAAGCCCGTTTTGAAGCGTAAGGGTTCCGTTTACCGTAATGGTTTTCGCAAGTACAATTCCGCTGCTGTTATTAAGGATCAGATTGCCGAAAGTTGAGGAATTGGAACCTCCTATAGCCTGGGCCGATGTCCCGTTAAGCGTGACGCTGCTCCCGGTTAAACCGTTGAATATGCCATCGTTTTGAAGGTTCCCGTTGAGTTTAACCGAGGCCGCGGCATTGATGGTCATGTTGCCCAGGTTGAAAAGCCTGGCATTGTTAACCACCATGACAACCCCGCTGTTGACTATATAGCTGCCGTTCGTGAATTTAACATCCTGGCCGGAAACAGGGGAGAAATGAAATCCGCAGACGATCAACAGTATTATGAGGGCTGTTTCGGATTTAAAGCCTGTAACTATTTTTTGAATCGTTTCCATGGTATTAATTTTTCTTAATTATGATATAGAACCTCATCGTTGCCATGCATTTCAGTCCCTAATGCAGCGCACAGCAAAGCCAAGTGTTTTGCTGTTGTAGCTGTTGTCAACATAAACCGCATTGTAATAGAAACCCCTGTAACGCGCCTCTGTTGCAGAATAATAGGTGGAAGACCAGAAGTAGTCATACAAGGTGATATTATAAAAGGATCCGTTAGTGTTGCGCATTCCGGATGGCAGGGCTGAAAAGCCGCTTGTGTTCGTGGCCCCTGTATTCGGAGAAGACCAGTGAGTGGTTCCGGTTTCCTTCGCCGGTCCTCCGGCAGTAGCAAGACCTCCCAGGTAAGTGATCAGGGTGGTATATTCCGCATCCGTAGGAAGATGCCATCCTGCCATACATATCCCCTGTACACCGGCGGTTGTTTGCCATTGCATGGCATTATCCCATTGGTACAATCCTCCATACACATTGCATTGCGCTTCATCATTATTGTAACAGTACTTCTCAATTGCGCTGTGGTTAGTTTGATCAACTGTACCGTTAATCTTTGTGCCGGTATTCAGGTTCTGGGCCATCCAGCATTGAGTGCCGATCGTTACGGTATTATACACTTTCCCGTCCCGGGTATCTGTAATGGAGGTGGGACAAGGCACATATGCGTTGGTAGATTGTGAAAGTGTTAATACATCAGATGCCCCGCATCCATTGTATGCCCAGACATACCTGGTATACAAGGTCCCGGCGGTCAGCCCGGTCTCGGTTTTAGTGGTGGCTGTGCCCATGTCGGTTGCCGTACTGAAGTCATTGGTGGTATTCCATTTGTATCCTGTTGCAGTGGCTACTGCATTCCAGTTCCAGACGATCTGAGTCTGAGACGGGACCTGGGTTCCTGCAACCGGTGTTGTCAATAAATTCTTTCCGAGCTGGTACCAGCCTGAACCATTATAAAATTCAATATCCTTCGCGGTTGTATTATAAATCATCAGCCCGGTTGCAGGCAAGATCGCATCCCTCTGGGTTGTAGTAAGCCGGGGGATCAGCACGCCTTTATTGAGCGCCCATACATCGAGCATTGCCGACGGATGAGGGTCTGAATTATCGGTTTTTATGGCCGTGCCAATCGAGGCCTGGCTGCCGGAGGCCCCGGCAACACCGGTGGAACTGGCACAAAGCGGTACCCATTGAGTCCCGTTGTAATAATTGAGCATATTTGTTGAAATGTCGTAAACAAGCAATCCGCTTGCGGGTGATCCGACTAAACTTAACCTGGTGCGTGGTACAAGGATGCCCCTGCTTGGATTACTTATGTCAAGCATAGCTGAATTTTCAGAGGAAACGCCGGCTGAGGCATTAATCGAGACCCCTCCTGCCGTGCTGACCGATCCTGTAGTTGAAGAAAGAAGTGCGGCTTCAAATTCGCACCAGTTGTTGCCGTTATAATAGTTCACCCGGTTGGTTGTCGTGTTATAAATGATCAGTCCGGTTGCCGGGGACGGTATCAGGTTGCGGGCTGATGTTGTCACCCTTGGAATTAATATCCCCCGATCCGTCGCTTTAACATCAAGCATGGCTGAATTATCAGGGGAGGAACCGTCGGTATTTACAGCCAGCTGGTTAACGGGCCAGCTGGGCGAAACAGGAGCGTACAGGCCCATGTGGTTAATGCTGCAGGAATCCCAGTCGGAGATGAGCCGCCACCAGTTCGTCAGGAGGTTCGTATTATACGGGATGAAGGCATGATATCCCGGCATGTTCTGCATCCAGTAGATATACCACTGGGATTCGGTCTTCTGCGGAAAATCATAGCCCGAAGGCCAGGCGTAATTGATGTTTCCCCAGGTATTGACGTTAACCAGTTTTTTTGGTCCCCCGGCAGGTTCCCAGTCTTCGATGTCGCTCAGTACAAGAGTTGTATTCAGCCAGTCATAATCTGTTGAAGTATTTGGCGGATGATGGGTATCACCTGCACGTCCGAGCGGGGGTGTTGAATAATTGTTACCCCATCCGCAGAAATCATGAATAAAGAAATTATAGTTCCCGTCCTGGTGAAGGGCAGTGTATTTGAACATCGATTCGAGCTGGTGCCCGTGATCGTGGACCGCTTCGGCCTGGGTCCGGCGGAAATTATAACAATACACCACCACCGTTGAATCGGTGATCGGGATATCATTGGGAAAAAGCTGGCTATTGGAGACATCGCCGGTTACAGGGCTGGCCATGTTGGATTCGACATATTCCACGAAGTTTTGTGGAAGGTGGATGGCCGGATTATATGAAGGCCAGCCGGGCATGGCGCATTGTCCGAAGTACAACCAGACCTCTTCTATCCCGTTAGCTTGTATATATGACTGAAGTGAGAAGTCGCTGTAAACCTGGATGAAATTCGGTTCATATACCGGGTATCCCCCTGCAGTGCCTATCTGGTAAGTGGTACTGATAGGTATCTGGTTATAGATCGTCCAGTATTTCATGACTTTATAGCCCAGGTAAGGGGTAGCCGTGGGATCCTTGTATCCATGGAATTTCGAGCCTTCTTCAAGGGAGAATTTCAGGCCGACAAGGTATTTGTCTATATTGAGTTTAAGCTGGTCGAGGGTGATGTTCCCCAGGGTATAATAATCCGTAGCCTTGGCCACGTCAATGTTGACGCCATCCACAGTTGGAAGGTACCTGAGAATGATCACAGGGACCGTTTTCACATGCCCTGCTATTGGTGTGGCAAGATATGCCGGGATTGATTCCTCAACAATGCTCCCCGGAACGACTTGTGAAAAAAGAGTTTGGTTTAATGCTAAAAGCACTAGCGTGAAAAAGTGAATTTTTCTCATACTTTGATGATTTTGAATGAAAAGTGTATGAATATAATTAATAAAAAGCCAGCATAAAGTATGATTTATTTAACGTGGCATTTTATAAATGATCGTTAAATAATTAACAATTAAAGGTAAAACCGAGATACCGGTTAGAGCTTATTGCAGATGTCAATCTTTTACACACCTCGCTGACATCCCATATGCTTTACTTTTGTTTGTATACCTTGCAATCTGGGATGTATTATACAACACGAGGTAAAAGCCAGCTCCGTTAGCCGAGCTTTCAGTTGCAGGCCAAAAATATCCGTATTGACCGCGATTACTGAATGCGCTTGTTGGATAAACTTGTCCCCCGGGAAGGATTGAAAGCCCGAAAGTATTTATCGCTCCGGTATTTGGGGTGATCCAATGGGTTATTCCGGTTTCTTTCATCTTTCCCCCCGCATCGGTGCCGGTTACGTCTGTGGAGTTGCAGTTCACCGTTGGATCCATTAAGGTCTCCATTTGACACCATTCACTTTCTGAGGGGACATGCCATCCGGTCATACAAATGCCCTGTCTCCCGCTGGGGTTAGTGTTACTTGAAGTCGTATAATTCATCAATTCATTCCATTGATATAATCCTCCATAAACATCACACATCGATTCAAGATTATTGTAACAATACTTTTCAATCGTCCCGTTGTTCAATTGATACTGATTGCCGTTTATTCTCACTCCTATATTCAGGTTTTGTGCCATCCAGCATTGGGTTCCTATCAGAATAGTGTTATAGGATTTCCCGTCCCGGCTATCGGTAACCGGTAATCCGCAGTAATCAGAACATGCGGAAGTTGCCTGATTCAGGATCAGTGGAGTGGAATTTCCGCATGTATTATATGCCCATACGTATCTTGTATAAGTAGTGCCGCATGTGAGACCGGTTTCAGTAATTGCTGTAACGGTATCCATGTCAGTAGCTGAAGCCGGGTCATTTGAAATGTTCCATTTATATCCTGTTGCACCGTTAACCTGAGTCCAGATCCACCGTATTCCGGTTTGAAACGGGATGTGTGTTCCTGAAAATGGAGAATTCGGTCCTGATGTGCAATTTTCTCTTATGCATCTCAAACTGTAACCGGATGATTTCCTGTAGTAACTTCCGCTTACACCGGAATTTGATATTATTATTAATTGTCCGATTGCTGTGTCGTAGGATGCATATTGTGTGCTGCTCCAGTAGATTCCATCTTTACCGCGTGTGGTATACAGCATCCCATTAGTGTAAGAAAGGTCCCCGGCTGCATGGAGTTTTAATCCGGAGTTAAATGCCTGATTCCAGTCGGTCCATCCTCCTGCATAGATGAGGTTCATTAATTCAGTAAATACAGGTATTCTCCAGTTAGCGCCTAATTCCAGGGCACAAGGGTCATTTGCCGCCTGCCAGTCATGGTTATCATTTATCGGGTTTATCCAGGTTGTATTTGGGGTTCTGGTAGTGCCGTAATACTTATATCCCTGCTTCCGGTTGAATTGCCAATACCAGCCTGCGGAAGCTTCGGTTGAATCGTTAACCGCTGTTGCCTGATGGTCGGCGCCAAGGTTGCTGCTGATCCAGCATTTTAATGGTTCACCGGGGATATTTGTAACTACCCCATAGGTAACTGATTTCGTAACCGGTGCAACCGATCCTGCCACATGATTTATTGTCAGGGATGTGCCGCATGAAAAAGCCTGTGTGTAAAAACTTATTTCTTTACCGTAGACAGTTCCTACGCTGTTAGTCGCATAGGCCCTTACATAGTATTTAGTATTTATCATGAGGCCGGTAAGGCTACTGGAAAAGCTTCCTGTTCCACTGCCGTCTGAAGTGTGATTATCTGTAATGGCCGGGCTTGACGAAAGGCTCCAGCAGACTCCCCTTGAGGTGATCGCTGCGCCTCCATCCGAGAATACACTTCCTCCGCCGGTTGCAGAGTTTGTAGATATGTTAGTTATAATACCAGTAATTATAACGGGTAACTCCTGAGTAGGTGAAGGAATATTACTTCCATTGACATCCCCAACACATAAAACATAAAAATCCTGGATGGCATTTGCGCCGTTAACGATGACCGTATCCCCTCCCACCGTGGGTCTTGCAATGGTCCAGTCGCCCCGGTCAAACGAGCTGTCCATTCCCGAAAACCTGCGTTTGATCTTTATCGCATCCGTGGCATTGATGGAATTGCTCAGGTTGACATCCGCAGCTTGAAGTTTCACCGGTTCAGTCATTATTTCAAGACCGGCAAAATGCCGTTGAACCTTGATCGCATCAGTGGCGTTGACACTATTCCATGGCTTGGTGGTATAGGCCAGTACCTTATATATCCCATTCGCAACAGCGGCAAAAGCATAGTTCCCATTAATATCAGTCATCACTGAATCAACCCTGCTTGTGCCCTGTTTCAAAACCACTTTAACGACATCCATCGGGGTTGAGGATGCATTAAAGTAAGTGAAGTTTCCGCTTACGGTCCAGGTGGATTGGGAGAAAAGATTGCAGGTGGACATCCACAGACAAATAACAGTTAGAAACAGCTTCTTCATTGATTACTTATTGATAGAAAACTTCGAAACATATGACAATTAGAACAAATCATCTGATCCTCATCCAAAAACTATATCGGAAAAGTCACCTCGATCCTGGTGCCTTTGGAACTGCCGTCGGCATGATAAAGGTCAATGCTTGCAATATGATATTTTCCTGTCCTGCTCATTTCATTTAACAGGCGGATACGGGCATTGGTTAACTCCAGTCCTTTGGAATTATGTATCCTTCCGTCTTCCTGTTTCAGCTCCGCTGATTTTTGCCGGCCGATCCCATTATCCTCAATTACTACGATGTATTGGGAGTCGCTTAGTTTTCGGATAACGATTTTTAACACTCCTGCGTCCTTTAGTTTTAAAAGCCCGTGTTTGATGGCATTTTCAACGAAAGGCTGAATGATCATGGGAGGAATCAGGGTTGTTTCTATCGGCAGTTGAGGGTCTATGTCAATCTCACTTGAAAATTGCCCTTCATACCTCATCTTCTCAAGTTCTATATAAAAATGGATGTATTCCATCTCTTCACAAAGCGGGATAAAATCCTTTGTCGCATTTTCGAGGGTCTTCCTTACGAGTTTTGCAAAAATTGAAAGATAATATAAAGCCTGGTCTACGTTATTGCTAAGGATGAAACTCTGGATCGCGTTGATGGCATTGAATATGAAGTGAGGATTCATCTGGGCTTTCAGCGCTTTCATCTCAATGCTGTTAAGCTCGTTACGAACATCGGCTTTTTGATGTTCCTGCTGCCTTATCTGCCTGAACCGCAAACGGAGCAGGATAATTGAAATGGCGGTGAGTATAACCAGTACACACAGAATGAACCACCATCTGAGGTAAAACGGGGGCATTATTTGAAAACTATAACTCAGAGTACTCAGATGTTTCTGATCAAGAGGGTTCACCGATTGAATTTCGAGCAGGTAGTTTCCGGGGCTCAGCGGGGCAAACACCGCTTTACGATCGGAGGAAAAATTACTCCAGGTTTTTTTTACAGGCAACAGCCTGTACCTGACACTTTGCTGACCGGCAAGGATCCTCGTTGAATCCTTCGATACTGACCTCACAATATTGGAAGGCAGGCCATACTCCGTGGCAGAATTCCTGGTAAAGTTAGCCTGGGTTCTGGTTGGAAAAGTTAACAGGCCCAGCAGCACCGCAATAGTGATCCGAAGAAAGAAATACGAAAAGAACCGGTAAGCAATGCCAGATCTCATGTCAGTCCTTGGCTTTTGTAAGTGCCTTGACAAACTCTTCGTTCCTCCTTGTGGCAATTTCAATTTCTATTCCGTTTTCAAGAAGTATCTTATGGCCGTCGGTACGGTTATAGCTTTTGACGAAATTCATATTCACAAGGAAAGACTTATGTATCCTGAAGAAATACTCGGGAGGGAGCATGTCTTCTACAACTTTCAGGGTCCGGGAAACAAGGATGAAATCTCCCCTGATGGTATATATCTTGGTGTAATTCTCATCAGCCTCGCAATAAATAATATGGCTGATCTTCTCCATCTGGTAGCCTGTAAGGGTCGGCAGCGCTATTTTTGAGCTGATATCGGCCCCCATATTGAGATTATTCAACAAAACCTGTATCCGCGCATTATTATTAACCTCTTTTTTCTTCATCTCGAACCTGGAAACCACGCGAACAAGTTCCATATAATCGAGAGGCTTCAGGAGGTAATCAAATGCTGCGAAACGGATTGCATCGATGGCATAGTTTTTATACGCCGTCAGGAAAACCACTTCAAAAGTAATGGTATCAAAATAATCGAAAAGTTTAAACCCATTTTCCCCGGGCATTTCAATATCGAGGAAAACGATGTCGGGCCTTGATTTGTGAATTGCATAGACTCCCTCCTTAACAGTTTCGGCCGAGGCAAGTACTTTAAGCTTCTCGGGCAAATACCTTTTTGCTATCATCTCAAAGGTTTCCCTGGCTTTCTTTTCGTCCTCGATAATAATACAGGAAATCATATGTCAGGGTGTAACTTCATCTTTTCAAAGATAAATCTAAAATTTGCTTTTCAGAATCAGAAGCGAATCTGTTTTGGACTTATTTCTTGTCACTGCCTTCATTTCGTCATTTGGAATAGTGGCCGAAAGCACATACTGCTCAATTTTCCATTCACCTCCGCTTTTCTGAAGTACACCGGAACCACGGCAAATCCCCATTTGAGTGCTCAGTAATTCATCAAACCAGGCCGTTGATCCGTCTTTGCCAAGAAAGATATGTCTGCTGACAGCTTTAAAGGTCCAGGCTTTTCCCCTGTCAAAGTACGGTTTGCTCCATACCCCGAATTCTTTTTCAGTCCAGTATTCCGTGGCATCCGTACCTATAAAAACGCCTGTGGGGCTCATGGCCCCGATATAGGCCGAGTGGTGGCAGGAAGCAGCATCCTGATGCCATTTATCCAATAACCTGTTCAGTTCAGATTTTGTGCTGTCGGCCGACTGCTGGGCGGAGGCCGGCAGGATTCCCGCCCCAAAAGCCGCCAGCAGGCAAATAATAAATCCACGCCGTCTCCTGAAAGCCTGCATGCAAATAACATTTAATTTTTTTTCATCATCAAGCATTCCTTCTACTTTTCCCTTTCGGTTGAATACAATACAAGCTGCCTGAGTGATTCCCTGTATTCATTACCAGGAAAACCTTCAAGGATCCCCAGGGCCCTGCCGCGGTATTCAAGCATCTTTTCATGGGCATACTTCAGTCCGCCGGCCGATCCCACTTTCGCAATCAACTCAGCAACACGTTTCTGGTCATTATGATGATTTTTTACCGTGCTGATAATATGGCGTTTTTCACCCCTGCCCGATTGTTTAAGAAGGTAGATCAGGGGCAGGGTCATTTTCTGCTCCCTTATATCGGCAGCGCCCGGCTTGCCCGTGGCATTATGTTTTTCGTAATCAAAAAGATCATCCCGTATCTGGAAAGCAGTGCCGGCCAGTTCACCAAACTGCCACATCTTCTCCTGGATGTCGCGGTCAGCTGTGGTAGTCGCAGCGCCGGTAGCACAGCAGGAAGCAATGAGAGAGGCCGTCTTCTTACGGATAATTTCAAAATAAACTTCTTCCTCTATATCCAGCCTGCGCGCCTTCTCGATCTGTAAAAGCTCGCCTTCGCTCATTTCCCTGACAGCATCGGAAACGATCTTAAGCAGCCGGAATTCATCCTTCTCCAGAGAAACAAGCAGCCCCTTCGACAAAAGGTAATCCCCTACCAGCACGGCGATCTTATTTTTCCAAAGGGCATTTATTGAAAAGAAGCCCCGCCTCAGGTTGGAGTCATCCACTACATCATCGTGTACGAGGGTGGCGGTGTGAAGCAATTCAATCATGGAAGCTGCGGTATACGTGCTTTCATTGATAGTCCCATGCAGCCCGGCCGAGAGAAAGACAAACATAGGCCTCATCTGCTTGCCTTTGCGTTTGAGGATATAACGGGTTACGGTATCGAGCAGGGGGACCTGGCTTTTCATAGAAGCCATGAAGCTTTTCTCGAAACTTTCAATATGCTCCCTGATAGGTTGTTTTATTTCGGATAAGGTTGTCAAGCTGTTGCCGGTTCAGCCAATAAATATAATCATTTTCCACTTGTCGTAGGTTAGTAAGGGGAAAATGCGGAATTTTGCAGCACTGAACCGCTTACTATGCCTTTCCTCTTCCATGATGTGATTTTCGGGCCTGTGCGCAGCCGCCGCCTCGGCCTCTCCCTGGGGATCAACCTGCTTCCCCTGCACCGTAAATTCTGTTCGTTCAATTGCATTTATTGTGAATGCGGATGGACCCCTGCCCCGGCCCGGGAAGGTATGGAGTTGCCCTCCCGCGCTGAGGTAGCCTCCTTCCTGGAAGAAAAACTTAAACAGCTTGCAAAGGAAAATTACCTGCCCGATGCCATTACCTATGCCGGGAACGGGGAACCTACCCTCCATCCCGATTTCAGCGGGATTGTCGACGATACAACAAAGTTGAGGAACCGGTATTCGCCTCATTCAAAAGTGAGCGTCCTGAGCAATGCAAGCCGGATCCATGACCCTTTTGTATTTGAAGCCCTGCTGAAACTTGATAATAATATCCTTAAGCTGGATGCCGGCAGCGAAGAAACGTTCAGGGTCCTGAACAATCCCGTTGAATCTTTTGATTTTGCCCGGATGATAAGCGACCTGGAAAGATTCAAAGGGAACCTTATCATACAGACCATGTTCCTGAGAGGGGTTTATAATGGCATGACGGTTGACAATACCACTTCCGGAGAAGTGGGTGAATGGATAGGACACCTTAAGGCCATCCGCCCGAAAGCAGTCATGATATACCCGATTGAAAGGGCTACTCCCGCGCAGGGACTGGAAAAGATCAGGAGGCAAGAGCTGGAGAAGATCGCCGTTCTCGTGAGAAAAGAAGGTTTGGAAGTGAAAGTATACGATTAATGCTTTATTATCCCTCAAAAATATGGCTGGCTTTCGGTGAAACCCTCAAGGGGAATAAAGAGATCCTTGAATGGCTTCCGAAGAACGGCTACCCCGAACTTGCCGCGTTCTCAAGCGCTGTAAGGGGGAGCGAAGAAGCCACAGACTGGCTTCTGAAGAACGGGTACCCCCACCTTGCGGCCCTTGACCAGGCCATTGATGATGACGATAAAGCCTATGCATGGCTGCATCAAAACAAACATGATTTTTTAATAGTGTTTGCCGATGCATGTCATGCCAAACCCGCAGCAATACATTGGTTCCGGCAGAACCACATGGAAGCCATCCTTATAATCGCTTTAAAAATAAAGGAGCTCAGGGATAATACCACCTACGATTATCACAAGATGCATTTCTGACTTTTAATAGAACTCGGGACATTCAAGATGATCGTAGCCCCTTCTCGAACTATACCGGCCGCTGCTGCCTGACCCTCCGAAGATCGACAGGGCTGAAAATTCAATGGCTATACTGATCTCATGCGCACCACCGGTACCCATCATCGCACCTGAAATAGGAATATCATAACTGTACATGAACCTTGCACTCATGTTTTCGGCAAACTTGTAATTATACCCTGCAAGTAAGGCAAAACTGTTGGAAACAGCACCGGTTACCGTAGTTTTATACCAGCCCCCGAGATAGACATTGAATTTCATCAGGTTCATCCCTACCTCGATCGTATTAAATCGGCTCTGGCTTATAAAGATCAATCCGGGATTCAGCTTAAGCGGATCCCCGAATCCGTTGGCGCTCAGACCTGCTGTTGAACCTCCCTGTCCAAGCTGGAAAACAGCATCAACATGTGCAGTCCATTTTCTTGGCAGGGGGGCGCTCGACGTCTGCAAAAAGGATTCATCCGGCTGAAACATATGATCAACGGCAAATCCCACGGTGCCGGTGAAGGATCCTGATTCATTGGTTGCCCTCAGGATCCCGCCGGCTGCAAAATCGGGAAAGGTTTTTTTATTTGCATCAGGATGGGATAAGGCTGTTTGATAAATGTTTCCATACTTCTCACTCAACTGGTCAGTGACAACAAAATCATTCCAGTTGATCGTTTTCTGCTTCAGGCTGCCCTTGACACCAACCTGGGCTATCAGGAATTCGGTGATAGGGATCCTTACAGCGATATCCAGCGCCAGTTCCAGGTTATGAATAAATCCTACGCCTTCATTATCGGAATTGACCATCAGCCCGATCCCCCCTGCTCCCGGGAGGTTCCTGTCGCCCAGGTCGGCGCTGAAATAATAAGCCTTATAAGGAGTAGGCAGGTTTGGCCACTGATTCCGGTAGTTGAACCTTGCCCTTAAGCCTGTAGCGATCCCGGTGTATGCCGGGTTGTAATACAAAGGGGCGCTGAAAAACTGAGTGAATAACGGGTCCTGTGCATCGACACGATCAGGGGCACATATACATATGCACCCAAAAATCATGTACAAAACAATCTTGCTTTTCATGTTCTTAACAATATGATTTATCTCACCAGAGTTACCGTTCCCATTGTCGTTGTTGATCCTTTACCTGTATTGGAGCCTTCCCATGCTTTTCCGTCTTTAAACGTTGCCGATATCCTCCACATATAGGTCCCCTGGGGCATCATGTTCCCGTTCACCGTTCCGTCCCATCCTTCAAGAGGCCTGCCCATATCGTCAAGCGCCGATGATTCCCATAAAGTATGGCCTGTGATGTCATAAACGGTGACGTGATAATCGGCCAGGTTAATCCCCACCGGTTTAAAGAACCTTACCTGGTAAACCACATTCGTAGGGGAGAAAAGATTCGGCACATACAAGCCGTGGAAAATAAATGAGTAGGTTGTACTGGTGGTGTCCTCGCAGGAATTCTGGCTGGTGACACCCAGTTTGATTATATAGGTTCCATCGTCTTCATAAGTGGCTACAGGATTTTCTTCAGTAGAGGTTTTTCCGTTCCCGAAATCCCAGTTGTAGGAAACGGCATTTACCGATTTATTGGTAAACTGGACCTTTCCTGAAACCCCTTCAACATTGTCTTTGTATGTAAACGCACTTAATGGTGATTCCAGAACAGTTACAGAATCTTCCACTGTATTTATACATCCGAAGTAATCCTTCACCTTCAGGTAAACATAATATTTACGCGCCTGGTGATAAGTGTGTGATGGATTCCTGAGATCCGAAGTATCCTGGTTGCTCGAGGGGTCTCCAAAAGTCCAGTTCCATTTTGTGATTATAGTGTCGCCGGCCTTGCTCTTATCGGTAAACCATGCATGCTGTCTTGTACATGGCTCAGGGCTAAGGAAAACAGCTTCGGGAAGCTTGTAAACTTTTACATAATGCTTTACAGTATCCCTGCAGCCAAGGCTGTTCCTGATCACCAGCATGGAATAATATTTCCCGTTTTTCGTAAAACGGTATGAAGGATTGACCAGGGTGCTTGTGTCATGATTCCCGGATCCTGAATCTCCAAATTTCCAGGAATTTCTGACTATGGAATAACCGTTACTGTCGGAAAGGTTGATGAACCTGGTGGAATCACCGAAGCATACCGACAGTGCACTGAATGCAGCAAACGGCGTAGAATTCACGTGAATGTTAATGCGGCTTGTATCTGAAAGCGTAATGCCGTTGCTTGTCATGGAAACGACCAGCATCACCGAATAGTCACCGGCTGAGGAATACTTATGCTTTATGGTTCGTTTGAAATTCATATAGGTCGTATCCTTGCCGTCCCCGTAATTCCAATACCATTTTTTAATCAGGCTTAACGGGCCTGAACTGTCGCTGAACACTACCGTTTGCCGTTCGCACTTCAGGGTGTCAATATCTGCAAAGCTGGCGTTAATGCACGATACAAGGACGGTTTTGGTGCTGATGTCATTACAACCATTGGTGTTCACGGCTCTCAGCTTAACGGCAAATGAACCAAACCCGTGATACTTGTGTACAATTGTGGCAGGTACCGGTTTCAGCTGAATTGCCGTGTCGCCGTCACCGAAAATCCAGACCAGGGAATCGATGGCCGCTGCATTCACGACCGAATGATTATGGAATGTTACAACACTGTCACAATATGGAATGGTATCGAAGGAGAAATCAGATACCGGGTTCTTATAAACAATGACTTCCCTGTAAACACTGTCCAGGCAGTTGTTTGAATTATAGGCTCTTAATTGAACGACAAATGTTCCGGGGCCGGTAAACTGGTGGGTCGGATAATACAGGGTTGATTGATTGTGTGAACCGCTGTTGGGATCTCCGAAGTTCCAGTGAAGGTCATGAAGGGTGTCGCCCTGGGCCAGGTTGACAGGGTTGAACTGTGTGGTGTTCCCGAAACAAACAGAATCATAGTTAATCCTGAACCCGCTTCCGGGGACAACAAATACAGACTGTGTCAGGGTATCCTTACATCCGTTTGCATCAGTTATGATCAGGCTTACAATATAGGTTGTGTCGGTCACGGGGAAGATGAAGGTTGGGTTCTGGGCATTGGAATTATAACCATTCTCAAAGATCCAGAACCAGCTAGTGATGGGTGAACCCGAGCTTGTTGAATGATCAGAGAATGACACCTTTCCCTTCGGGCAATACTGGCTGTAATAAGAGAAAGCCGCGGCAGGCCTGATAAAAACAGTAACCGGCAATGAAAATGCGGCTGAGCAGTCCATGGTGTTGGTAACCGTAAGTACAACGGTATAGACTCCATAGGTTGCATAGGTATGCGTGGGATTTTGCACATCAGAAGTCGATCCGTCACCAAAATCCCAATGCCATACGTTGATCACACCTGCTGTTGTGGTAGAAAGATCATGAAATTGTGTTGGTGAACCGCTGCATGCGCTTGCCACACTGAACAAGGCAACAGGCGGAGTGTTCACTTTCACCTGTCCGACAGTATCGCGCTGGCAGTTAAACGAGTTCTGCACTGTGAGGGAAACATTAAAGACACCTGCAGAAGAATAGACGTGAGTCGGGTTTTTCAGGGTCGAAGTAATTCCGTCCCCGAAATTCCAGTTCCAGGAAGTAAGAGTGCCCGAATTTGCCACCGACTGGTCTGTAAAATGAGTGGTGTCGCCTTTACAGACAGTATCG
The DNA here is from genome assembly GCA_903837605.1 of uncultured Bacteroidales bacterium. Classification (GTDB taxonomy): domain Bacteria; phylum Bacteroidota; class Bacteroidia; order Bacteroidales; family FEN-979; genus CAIRDP01. The sequence goes on from CAILVF010000093.1 coordinate 39,628, forward strand.
GCGATGAAATGAGCTGATGGCATTTTATTAACGTTGATAGGCTTTGTCAGGGTATCGTGGCAGTTATTGACATTGACGATTGCAAGTTTCACCTGGTAGGGTCCCCCTGTAGCATAAACATGGGATGGGTTTTGAAGGGCTGAGAAATTATTAACCCCTGAAGTGGGATCTCCAAAATTCCAGTTCCATGATATGATTACCCCACCCCCGTTCGTCTGGGAATTATCCTGGAAATTCACCGGTGAACCCTGGCAGCTGATGGTTCCGACATTGAAATTCGCAAGAGGCCCGGCAGCTACATTCACAGTATGGGATACTGAATCAGTACAATTGTCATTGGTTTGAACTATGAGTGTTACAGAATATGTGCCGGCTGTTGCATAACTATGTGTTACATTTTGCGGATCGGGCAGGATGACTGTGGTGGAGTTCCCGTCACCAAATTTCCAAATCCATTTTGAAATATATCCCTGGGTCGTACTGCTGAAATCAGTAAATGCTACCGGCTCTCCCATGCAGCTGTTCTGGGAGAATGAGAAAGAGGCCATAGGCGCAGGATTTACCTTTACCTGTTTTGTAACAGCCTGAAGGCATCCGTTTGAATTTACCACGGTAAGGCTTACAGCATAAATCCCGGCAGCGGAGTATTGGTGGTCGGGGTTCTTGATATGTGAGAAAGGAGTTCCGTCACCGAAATTCCACTCCCATGAGATGATCGTCCCCGGGTTGGTCGTCGACTGGTCTGTAAAATGAGAGGTGGTTCCGAAACAGGCTGTATCGTGAGTAAAATTAGCCTGAGGGGCATCGCCAATGATAACCTGGTGAATTATGGTGTCGCTGCATGAATTCAGGTTTGTGACAACCAGCCTGATATCATACGGTCCTGCATTTGCGAAAATGTGTACCGGGTTCTGCAATGCTGAGATGTTCTGGGTGCCTGAACCTGCATCACCAAAATTCCAGTTCCAGCTGGTAATGACACCTCCCCCGTTCAATTGCGTAATGTCGGTGAAACTGACACTCTGGCCTTTGCACCTGGTATTTGAATAACTGAAATCGGCGGCGGGTTGAGGCACGCTGTTGATGACCTGTTCAATGTAATTAATGCAGCCGTCACTTGTAGTAACTGTAAGGCGGACCAGGTGCTGGGTTGCCGTGCCCGTAAAAACGTGGCTTACGTTCGGGACGCCGGGCCAGTTAACGGTTGTTTCCTCTCCGTCGCCAAAAGTCCATTTCCATGTTATTATCTGTCCGTGCTGGGTCGTGGAAAAGTTCATAAAAGAAACAGGACTTCCCATGCATTGAGGGGCATTCGTATTGAAAAGAGCTGTTGGTTTTGCAATAACAGTAACAGTGATCACAGTGTCGTGAGAACACTGGTTGCTGTTCTTCACAAACAGGGTAACACTGAACTGCCCCGGGGTTGCATACTGGTGAAGTGGGTTCTGAAGATTTGAGTGAGGTGTTCCGTCACCAAAATTCCAGTCCCATTCAATAATTGAATTCGCGTTTGGTATTGAAGCATCGGTGAACTGCGTTGGATTGGATTCGCAGGTTGGCCCGGCGGTAAACATAGCTCTTGGCTGCTGCATCACATGGACCGTTTTAATAACGGTGTCGGGGCACCCGATACTTGACTTCACGATCAGGCGAACCTGGTAAGGGCCGGCTGAACTGAAAATATGAGTTGCATTCCTGAGGATGCTGGTGTTGTTGATACCTGATGAGGGATCACCAAAATTCCAGGACCAATCCACGATACTTCCTCCGCCGACGGGTTGTGAAAGGTCGGTGAACTGCACACTCTGTCCGGCACAGGTATCCCCGTGACTAAAGTTTGCCAGGGGAGCAGCGATAACCTGGACGGTATTCGTCTTTTCGGAGTGGCAATTGTTATCTGTATATACCGTAAGGATGACATTAAAGGTTCCCGGACTGGCGTAAAGATGCGAAACGTTTGGATTCCCGGGCCAGATGATCAAAGTATCCTTTCCATCCCCGAATTCCCAATGCCATTTTCTAAGGGATGTGGTGCCCTGGGAATAGGAATGATCAGTAAAATCAACAGCATTGCCGTAACACAGCGGTGCGTTATGAGCGAAAAGAGCTACCGGCAGGGGGCTGACCGACATTTGATGAACAATGGTTTTCTGGCATCCGTTTGTGTCTGTCACCGAGAGTGTAACACTGAATGTTCCCAGGGTCAGATACAAATGGCTGGGTTCTATCGGAGCTGTGTATGTCGCCGTGTTTCCATCGCCGAAATTCCAGTTCCACTGTGCTATCTTACTGATATCCGCACCGGAAATATGGAATTGCGTAGAATTTCCGTAGCAGGTCGAGTCAATGGTAAAATTAATCACGGGAGTCGGGAAAACAACTACGATAACACTGTCGGGGAAATTGTTTACACACAATGTGCCCGGATGAGTGGCTTTAACTTTATAGGTGCCGGGAGCTGTTTTCAGTCCGAACGAGATTGGTGAACCGGTACCCGGCATAGGAGACCCGCTTGGAGATCCGCCAAACAGTAACTGGTAGAATATCCCCAATTGTGATCCGTCGATTCCGACCTCAACACCAGCGCCTCCTTCACAGTATTCTCCCCCGTTGCTGACGACCGTGTTGTACGTATTGGGTCTTGGGAAAACGCTTACTGTAAATGGCGGTATCGGAAGATTTGCCGAACAGTATGAATCATGCATACTGATAATTGAATATGTTGTTGCTACTACAGGGTTCACGTAAAGGGAATACGGGCTTAGAAGGATATTATTGACAGGAAAAGTCAGTGTTCCGTCAGTGTAGACAAATGACCAGGGAGGCGTCCCTGTAAGTGCAACAGAAATAGTTGCTGTTTCACCCACGCAAATTGAGTGCATGCCTGATATCATGGCCGTTGGAAGTTGCCTGAAATCAAGACGGACTGTGTCGGTAGCATACTGGGTTCCGCATTGATGCTGGCCGTTTGCCGTCATGGTCAGGAAAACATGCCCTGCTGCAATGTCGTTATTCCCCGGTGTGTAATGGGGGTTCAGGAGGCTTGTATTGTCGAATGTTCCATCCCCAAGGGAGGCCCAGGTTACATAATCGAAATTCGTGGCTGAACCGTTCAGGGCGATAATCACATTGGAGCAGGATAAAATATCCGTTCCGGCATTGGCGCCCGGCAGAGGAAGTATCCGCAGCAATAAAGAGTCACTCCGCGTTGTAGTGGAACATTTCAATTTTCCCCAGGCGGTGAGCTTTAATTTAACCTGCCCCGAATTAATGTCGGAAGGGCCGGGGGTGTATACTGCGGTAAGGCTGTGAATATCACTGAATCCCCCGTCCCCGCTTGTGGTCCAGGTAATACTTGACTGGCGCTGGGCCGTAGCATTTAATGAGAACTGCTGATTTGCGCAAATCGTGTCGTCATTCCCTGCAAACACAACAGGAAGCTTATCTATTTGCAAAAGCATGGTATCGCGGTTCACTTCTGAATTGCAGTGCAGTGCGCCGAAAGAGGTCAGGATCAACCTGACATTTCCTGAACTTTTATCACTGGTGCCCGGGGTATAAAACGGCATCAGGATAAGCGGGTTATCAAAACTGCCATCACCTGTGGTTGACCATAAAACGGATGATGAATGCTGGGTCGTCCCCGACAACCTGTAAGAAACGGCTTCACAAATAGTGTCGTTCGGACCGGCGTTTGCGACAGGCATGGGTTCAATATGCAGTATCATTGCATCAAATGAAGTATCCGCATGGCACTGAAGCGACCCGTGCACGCTAAGGGTAAGCCTGACCTGTGCTGCAGCTTTATCCGCATTACCCGGAGTGTATACCGGGATCAAGCTGTGGATATTATCAAACTGGCCGTCTCCAGAGGTTCGCCATATTATTTCAGTATAATTCTGGGCGGTTCCGTTCAGTGCATATATTTGTGAAGCGCATATCGTGTCGTCCCTTCCTGCATTCACTGAAGGGAAAGGATGGATTGTAAGGATAAGTGTATCCTTTGCAATGGAAGAAGGGCAGGCAGGAAGGCCATGGACCCAGGCAGAAAGGTGAACCGTTCCCCCTGTAATATCATTACTCCCGGGATAATAGACCGGGTTGGTAATATTGGTATTGGAAAATGTTCCATCGCCCGAAGTATACCAGTAAATGCTTGAGTAGTTAAGGCCTGTGGCATTGAGTGTAACTGAATGAGTGGCGCAGATCGTGGTATCATTGCCTGAAAACACAGTTGGTCCGGGTGTTATTATCACTGTTCCGGCCATGGTGTCGGAACAGCTTGTGGCAACTGAAGAAGCTACAATGCGGTAGGTTCCCGCTGTTTGAAGGCCAAACGATAAGGCGCCGCCTGTCCCGGCCATGCTGCCTCCGATGGTTGCTCCATTCCTGATCAACTGGTAATTTACTCCTGGTTCTGATCCTGTAAGTCCAACTAAAGCCGGAGAACAGTTAGCGCCGGCAGGTGTGATGTTGAATATAAGCGGTATAGCTAATATGGTTACGCTCCCGCTCATCAGGGTATCACAGGTCGACAGGGTGTTTACGGCTTTAACCGTATAAACACCCGGAATATTTTGAGTGCCGAAATCAATCTGCAAACCGGTTCCCGGAAGGGTTTGCTGGACCATCCCCCCCCTGAGCAGCTGATAATTAACCCCCGTTTGGGAGCCGTTCAGGTAAACATCGGTTCCGGCACAATGATTTCCCTGCGGCATAATTAAATATGAAAGAGGCCTGGGATACAGGGATGCCATCCCCGACATGATACGGGAGCAACCTGTTGCCGGTATATTCGCTTCGATAGTGTAATCCCCCGGAACATCCTGGATCCCGAATGAAATCGGGAACCCGGTCCCGGGCATTGGCCCGCCTGCAATAATCCAGTTATTCCTGATCAGGGTGTAAGTAACACCAGACTCGGAATTATCAAGGGAGATTGCTGAACCTTCGCAGCCTATCCCGTTTGGAATAATATTATATGAAATAGGTGTTGAAAACACATTCACCTGCCCGTCCATCCAGGCTTCACAATGCGAGGAAGTGTCAACTCCCAGGATCTTGTAATTCCCGCTTGTGGTATAGGTGCCGAAAACAAGAGGCTGTCCGTTACCATATAAGCTGTCAAGGAAAACCGTAGTATTCAGCACCAGGTGATAATAGATCCCCGTTTGAGAACCGTTAAGTCTCACCTTGCCGCCCGCACAGGTATCGCCATTCGGCACGATGGTATAGATCACCGGGCCAGGCTTAATGGAAGGACGGCCGTTCTGCCATGAGTAACAATGTGACAACGGGTTAGTTGCAATCACACGGTAAAAGCCGGGTAAGGACTGGGGGCCGAAATTCAGTGAAGACCCTGTTCCCGGAACTGCAGCGCCAACATTGATAAGACTGTCACGTCTCAGCTGGTAGAGAATACCTGCTTCGGAACCAGATAAGGTAAGAACCTGTGCGGGGCATAAAATCCCCGGGGGGTTCAGGTTGAAAACCGCCGGAGCCGGCTGGATCGTAATACTGCCCAGCATATCCGATTTACACCTTGTTGCCAGGTTCAGCCCGGTAACCCGGTAAAGCCCAGGTGTAAACTGGTTCCCGAAACTCAGGAGACCCGCTGCTCCTGTACCGTTTCTTGATGCAACGGTATCGGTTCCTGTAATAAGGAAATAACGCACACCGGCTTGCGAGCCGTTAATAAAGACTTCGGTTCCCGGACAGGTATCACCCTGGGGTACGATGAGGTATGCAATGGGTAACGGATTTACAACGATAGCCGCACTTCCGTTCATTATCTTAAAAAGCCCTGTTGCAACGGTAATCCCTTTGATCGTATATATTCCTGGTGTTACATAAGGCCCGAAAAACAAACTATCGCCCGTGCCCGGAGCTCCCGCTATACTATCCCCGTTATGTCTCAAAACATAACGTATCCCGATTTCCGAGCCATCCAGGCCGATAATCACTCCCGGATCTCCCAAACAAAGGGTATCTCCCCCAAAGACTGTGAAGAGGCTCGGATAGGGGTTAATGGTTACCTGTACGCTGCCAAGCATTGAGATCTGGCATCCTGTAACAGGATTTTTCCCTGCTGCAGTATAACTTCCCGCCAGGGTCTGGTAACCAAAATTCATGGGGCTTCCTGTCCCGGCGATTCCCGGGGGCGGGGTCAGAGTATCGGTATTATGAATAAGCCTGTAATTTACACCCAGCTGTGAATTTGTCAGTCCTACGATCATTCCTATCCCTCCTGAAGGATAAGATCCCCCGCCGGTCATGGAATAAGTGTCGGGCAGGGGAAGGATTGAGATACTCACCGTTCCTGTCATTGTATTTTCACAACCCGTTGAGACGCGGGTGGCTTTTACCGTATAATTACCGGCTGAAAGCTGGCTCCCAAAACCTATGGAAGCCCCGGTTCCCGGAACCGGGCTCCCCAGTATGCCTCCATTCCAGTAAAGCTGGTAGTTGACACCCACATCTGAATTGGACAGCCCGACAAGGACCCCTGTCCCTCCCGAACAATATGATCCGCCCCCGGTTATATTATAAGCAGCAGGCAGGGGGTTGACGATTACAGTTACCGAAGCTGTCGAAGTATTATAGCCGTCGTTGACTGTAACGGTATACAAAGTGGTTACCGACGGTGTAACCAATGGGTTCTGTTCTGTTGAAGACCAGGGAGGTGAGCCCGGGGGGTTGCAGATCCAGGAGTAAGTATACGTTCCGCTTCCGCCTGAACCGGAGGATGTGAGTTGTGCCGGGGATCCATTGCAAATGGTACTGCTGTTGGCTCCTGCGACAACGCCCAGGGCGCTGCCGTTGACAATTACCTGCATCTGGTCGCTTTGATTGCATCCTTTGCTGTCGGTAACGGTCAGTGTGAAGGTTTGTGTGGAGTATATGTTCTTTGTTGTCGGGGAAAGGGTTGTTTCTCCTGTTGATATCAGGGAGACGGGTGTCCACAGGTAAGCCAGGGGACTGGTTCCTGCGCCTGCCGAGCCTGTAAGTGTTGTTGAGATCCCGTGCGGGATGGTCTGATCGGGGCCTGCAAAGGCTGTAGGTAAAGGATTCACGGTGACTACCACACTTCCTGCCATATTTTGCTGGCAGCCTGTAGTGCCGTTTACAGCCTGTACGGTATATGTGCCAGGACTGGTCTTGTTGCCGAATGAAAGTGCACTTCCTGTTCCCGGCAAAGCCGAGCCGTCGATACCACCACCCAGGTACAACTGGTAATTGACGCCGGGTTGTGAACCGTTGATGCCAACCGGCAAGCCTGCGCCCCCGCTGCAATATTCACCTCCACCTGTTACAGTAAACACCGTGGGCAGGGGATTAACAGTTACAATTACAGAATTTGTGGCAGTATTAAATCCATCATTGACTGAAATATTGTACGTTGTAGTCTGTGTGGGATTCACAACAGGGTTTTGAATCGCGGAGGTAAATCCGGCCGGGACGGAAGTCCAGCTGTAAGTAATACTCGTTTGGCTGTTCCCTCCTGAAGCGGCAGCGTTCAATTGCACAGAGGCCCCGTTATTGCAAATTGTCTGGGGCACAGCTGTTGCCAGGACTGCAAGCGCTGTTCCATTCAGGGTTACCTGCATGATATCCGAAGCGATACATCCTTTGGAGTCAGTAACTGTAAAGGTAAAATTGCTTGGGGTGACGGTTATATTCTTTGTCAGGACGGTAAGGGTGGTATTGGAACCATTGATGCCGGTTGCCGGGGTCCAGGCATAGCTCAGGCCAGGCGTACCTCCGCCTGCGACACCGGCAAGTGTTGTGCTTGTTCCGTAAGGGATAAGCTGATCAAAGCCTGCATTTGCGGTTGGCAAAGGATTCACAGTAACGCTATAAGTAGTTGGCGCGGATGCAGGGCAACCGGTCTGGTCATAATTAACAACAACACTCTGGGCCCCCTGGGCATTCCAGGTTACCGTAGCAGTATTGGAGGTGGTCGTGCCTCCGGAAGTAATAGTCCCTCCGGGCGATACAGACCATACATAGTTGCTCATCCCGGGCTGGGTTGTATATAAATTCCCGGTGGAGTTGTTGCATGCTTCAGTGGGTCCTGAAATACTTGGGGTGGGCAGTGGGTTCACAGTCACAGCATATATTGTTGAAGAAGCTGCCCGGCAACCGTTTGCACCGGTGTAATTCACCGAAACAGTTTGCGGACCTGTCGATCCCCAGGTTATAAATACTGTATTGTCTGTTCCGCTGCCTCCCCCGCTTACTGATCCTCCAGCCGAAACGGCCCATGAATAATTCGTCATGCCTGCCTGTGTTGAATACATCACATTGGTGGCGTTGATACAAACAGAGGCTGATCCTGTAATTGCCGGCACCGGCAGCGGTTTAACGGTCACAGCATATTGGGTTGCAGCTGCAGCGGCACAGCCATTGACATCGGTGTAATTTACAGCTACCCACCTGGAGCCTGCCGTTGTCCAGGTTACCGTGATGGTATTCGTATTGATGCCTGCTGTGATATTCCCCCCGGATATAGACCAGATGTACCCTGTTTTACCAGGTTCTGTTGAATAAGTGATCCCGGTGGTTCCTTCGCATTCCGAGGTGCTCCCTGAAATCCCAGGTACAGGTAATGTCTTTACTGTCACATCGTACTGGGTGACCGAAGCAGCCGTGCACCCGTTTGCATCGGTATAATTCACCCTGACCCATTGAGCCCCGGGCGTATTCCATGTTACAGTGGCAGTATTGCTGATGAGGGTCCCCCCTCCCGTAATCGTACCTCCGCCCGAGACAGACCATGTATAAAGGGACTGACCGGTTTGTGTAGTATATACAATCCCGGAAGTGCCCGCGCAAACATTATTGTTTCCAGATAATGTAGGTACCGGCAAAGGATTTACATTGATACTGATGGTTGTGGGTATAGTGGCAATACATCCTGCCCCGCTGGTATAATTCACGGTAACCCACTGCGGCCCGGAGGCATTCCAGGTAACCGTTGCCGTGCTGGATCCTGCAGTACCGCCTGAGGTAATTGTCCCGCCGGCTGAAACCGACCACTGGTAGTTGGTCATTCCTGCATCGGTTATATACACTGAACTCGTTGAACCAAGACAGGGTGATTGCGGGCCTGATAAGGCCGGAACCGAGACATTGACATTAAACTGGGTAGGAGAAGTATTGGTGCAACCGTTGGCATCGGTATAGGTAACCCTTACCCATTGCGGTCCGGAGTTATTCCAGGTTATTGTTACATTATTATCGGCTGAGCCGCCGCCACTTGTAATTGTGCCTCCGCCAGAGACCAGCCATCCATAGCTGGTCATCCCGGCTGCTGTAGAATACACATTTCCGGTGGAACCGGCACAGGCAGGATTTGGCCCGATGATCACAGGCACAGGAAGCGGATTAACAGTGACATTATATTGAGTTGGAGTCGCAGCGGCACAACCGTTCTCGGTATAAGTAACCCTTACCCACTGTGAACCTGCCGTGGTCCAGTTGACTGTAATTGAATTGGTGTTCTGGCCGGTTGTTATTACACCGCCCTGTATGGTCCATGCATATCCTGTTTTACCTCCGGCAGTGGAATAGGTCAGACCTGTGCTTCCAAAACACACCGGGGTAGGTCCGGTGATAACGGGGACCGGCAGGGGTTTGACAGTGACAACCAGGTTTTTGGGAGTGCCTGCACATACAGTCGGGGCGGGACCTGTAGGTGTGATTGTATAGGTAACTTCCCCCGACAATGCGCCACCCGGATCAATGGAAAGGACATCGTTAATGACACCACTTCCGATCGGTGTAACGCCATACACAGTGACCAGGGGAGATGTTGTAATACCGGTCCAGGCAAAAGTCGTTCCCGGGACGTCGGATGTGGGAGTATAAGCTACAGAAGAACCTGAGCATATCGTTTTGGCAACCGCGCTGGTAACCGTGGGCCTGGGGTTGACTGTGATTTCCACCACATTCGTAGTAGTTGACGGACAAGGAGAATTTGAAGTAACCACTCTTCGGAACCATGTCGTTTGTGTGAGTATGCCCGGCTGATATGTTGGATTTGTGGCTCCGGTAATATTTGTAAAGCCGTTCACTGCGCTGACTGTCGAAGACATCCACTGGTAAGTGTATGTACCATCCCCTCCCGCTGGGGCTGTCCCTGTAAGCAGTGCAGGGGCAGTACCTGAACAGATTATCTGATCGGCACTGATAACACCAGGGTCAATGGCAGGATGAACAATGATATTATAACCGACTGTTCTCGAACATAAGGTGAGTTTGTCCTGCAGGTTGGCCTGGATTGCGTTGGAAGCGATGAACTGCTGGGTAAAGGTACTTGGGTTGCCTGTGAATGGGGCATTCCATGCCCAGTTGTTGTTGGTGAAATCAGTATTAAGAGTAACTGTAACGGTGGTGCCGGTACATACGGGAGATAAAGGAGCTACTGTTACTGTGCCCGTTGGCAGCGGATTGATGTTTACATGCACAGTCGAAGAAGGTGTACCGCAACCCGAGACGATCAGATAATAATCTCCCCCTAAGGTCGGATAATAAACATTGCCTGTACCAAGAGGGATAACTATGCCGTTATGATACCATTGATAGGTCACTCCTCCGCTGGGTGTTGCAACCAGCTTGCAACTGTCCCCAGAACAAAACGAAACAGTATTCCCGGAAACTACAGTTGTATAAAAAAGTGATACAATCTGAACCGTCGGCGGGCATTGGGCTTCCGCTTTATTTATTAAACCCGAAAGGATGCCCGAAAATACAAGGATGAGTAAACATCGTTTCATATGGCAAGCATTAAATGCAAATAATCCGCCCTACGATTTCAATAATCCTATATATATTGTCGTTTAACAGCACTATAAAATAAACATAGATATATTTATGTTAGGGCACGATATAACAAATTTATAATAATATTTCATTAAACGCTTAATAAAACCGATATTTTTCACTTAATCACAATATTTATAACGACATTATAGGTTAAAAAAAAGCCCTGCCAACCGGCAGGGCCTTGAATTCATAACCAAATCTTTCTTTCATAATCAGCTCATTACGAGCATGGTGATCATAATGCCATCACGACATCCTATCCGCACTTCGAATAACCGCAACTCTTGCATACAAGGCATCCTTCCTGGTATACAAGTCCGTTGGTGTCGCTGCACTTCGGACAGGCACCGGCAACGGCATGGGTGCCGTCGGGGATGAACTTTTTAAGAGCCCTTTCCACACCGTTCTTCCAGGTATTGATGGAATCCACTTCGAAATGAAGCTTGGAGATGATATTGACCACAAAAGGAAGCGGTATACCGTGGCGCAGGATACCTGAGATCAGCTTGGCGTAGTTCCAGTATTCCTTGTTGAATGAACGGGAAAGAGCTTCAATGGTGATCTTGTAGCCCTGCCTGTCTTCGAACTGGAAATCGTACCTTGAGGTCATCCCGTCGGGACGGGTCTTGACGATCCATCCTTTCTGCACCCACTGGGGGATCCAGAAGTCCTCGGCATGGCCGGTAAACACTTCGTAAGGACGGCCGTTATACAATCCCACCACGGCAATCCACTTTTCATATTCATTCTGAAAACGTACGATATCGGCTTCCAGGCGTTCGGGCCGGTGAGGAGCTTTGGTTTCCTGGAAATCGGTTACTTCTTCTTTCTTTTCCTTGGTTTCGTTGTTCACGAGAACTCCCGAACGGGATCCGTCACGGTATACTGTCATGCCTTTGCAGCCTGCCTTCCATGCAGTCTCGTATATGCTCCCGATCATTTCCTCCTTGGTATCGGTAGGAACATTCACGGTTACGCTGATGGAGTGATCGACCCATTTCTGGACAGCACCCTGCATCTTGACCTTGGCAACCCAGTCCACATCATTGGCGGTGGCCCGGAAGAAAGGAGATTTCCTTATCATTTCCTTCAGGTCCTTCTCTTCCATACGTGAAACTTCGTCAACATTGTAGCCGTTGATCTCCAGCCAGGTAACGAATTTGTGATGGAATACATTGTATTCTTCCCAGGTATCCCCTACCTCATCCTTAAACGTGATCTTCACGTTTTTGTCGTTGGGGTTGACCTTGCGGCGGCGTTTGTAAGAAACGGCAAACACCGGTTCCAGGCCCGAAGTGGTCTGGGTAAGGATACTCACCGAACCGGTGGGGGCAATGGTAAGCATGGCCACATTGCGGCGGCCGTATTCAGTCATATCCTCGTAAACATCGGGAGCCGATTCTTTAAGCCTGAGGATGAACGGGTTATTTCTTTCGCGATCGGTATCGTAAATTGGGAAGGGTCCGCGTTCCCTGGCCAGGGTAACCGATGAGCGGTAGGTTTCAATCGCAAGCAGCTGGTGCACCTCCACCGAAAAATCGGTTGCTTCGTCGGAGCCGTAACGGGTTCCCAGTGCAGCGAGCATATCGCCTTCGGCCGTGATGCCGAAACCGGTCCTGCGGCCCTGGATTGCTTTCTTCTTGATATTAAGCCACATGGTACGTTCCCTTGCCTTGATATCTTCAGCTTCAGGGTCGGCATCAATTTTATCGAGAATTCGGTCCACCTTTTCAAGTTCCAGGTCGATAATGTCGTCCATTATCCTCTGTGCCTTGTGAACATGGTTGATGAAAAGTTCAGAATTAAAGCTGGCATCAGTGGTGAAGGGCTTGTCAACATAATTATACAAATTGATGGCAAGCAAACGGCAGCTGTCGTAAGTGCAAAGCGGGATCTCACCGCAGGGGTTGGTGCTTACGGTCTTAAAGCCAAGGTCGGCGTAACAGTCGGGAATGGATTCGCGGATAATGGTATCCCAGAATAATATCCCCGGTTCGGCCGATTTCCATGCATTATGCACGATCTTGCTCCAAAGGTCGATGGCACGGATCTTGCGCACTACCCTGGGGTTCTTCGATTCTACGGGAAACTGCTGGACAAACTCGCCGTCTTCGATCACGGCTTTCATGAAATCGTCGGTGATCTTAACCGAAATATTTGCTCCTGTGACTTTCCCGGCTTCCAGCTTCGCATCAATAAAATGCTCGGCGTCGGGATGCTTGATGGAAATACTGAGCATCAGGGCGCCCCGTCTTCCTTCCTGGGCTACTTCCCGGGTGGAATTGGAATAACGCTCCATGAATGGCACAATACCTGTAGAAGTGAGAGCGGAGTTTTTCACTATTGAATTTTTTGGGCGGATGTGCGACAGGTCATGCCCCACGCCTCCCCTGCGCTTCATCAGCTGAACCTGCTCCTCATCGACTTTCATTATGCCGCCGTAGCTGTCGCTGTCTCCCTCATTCCCTATCACGAAACAATTTGAAAGGGACCCGATCTGGAAATTATTCCCGATCCCCGCCATAGGGCTTCCCTGGGGTATGATGTACCTGAAATCCCTGATGAGCTCGAAAATCTCTTCCTCGCCCATGGGATTGGGGTATTTCTTTTCTATCCTTGCAAGCTCCCGTGCAATACGCCAGTGCATATCATCCGGTGTAAGCTCCAAAAGCTGACTGTCGGAATTCTTTAACGCATATTTGTTTACCCAGACATTCGCTGCGAGGCTGTCTCCATGAAAATATACAGTTGATTTTTCTATGGCCTCGCTGTGAGAATATTTTCTTGGATGGTCTGACTTTTTCACCTCCGACTCCTCCTTTTTCTTTTCCTCTGTTTTATTTTTCATCTCCAAATCATCAGCTGAAACTTTAGGTCGAATGCGTTTTGCCAATACCTCGGTATAGTGCGAAGATTTCTGATCCTGCTCTGATTTGATGATGGGGGTGATTTCCATGCTCAAACAGGTTTAAATGTTTATACTATTTTTGATAATAAATTGTGCCTCTGGAAGATAACCTCTTAACGTGGGCGTTTTTTCGAAGGGGCAATATACAACGAAGTACGAGGGTGAGCCAATATAGTTATTAACAGAAAAAGAGCTAATGATGTTAAATGATTGAAAGCAACCCAATTAGCATTTAATAATTCGTAATAACTTGATTTACTGATTATTGCGACGCCATATCAATTTTTTCCCAAAACCCAGGCGATTATCTGTCATTTTCATGATTTCCGGTTCAAGTCCCCACAAATGGAGTTTGGCGAGCCGCGCGACCGGGAAAGCCCTCAGGTATGCCTTCTTCCCTGTTTTCAAGTCATTCCCGGCAAGCTCCCTCATAAAACCGGCAAATTGCAAGCCCCTGATCTTCCCTGTCATTCTTGTTTCCAGCGCTATCGCTCCTGCGGCGTAATAATTGCCTGATTTCACCACATCGGCTATGTGTTTCGTATCATGATCAGATGTAAAGACGAACAGGTTAAGGTCTTCAAGGTACACATAATAGCAGGTGGCGCACCAGGGCTGGTTTTCCCGGCTCACCGCAAGCGTAAAGATATGGTGCTCGCCTATAAAGTCCAATACCCGGTTCTCAATCGCTTGTTTCATCAGAAGTCGAGGCTAAGTGAAAAATAAAATACAGGTTTAAGCACCCTGCCGTCTTCCACACCCCAGGCAAGGTCACCCCTTAAAAAATATCCCAGGAGCCTCGAACGGAGACCGAATCCAAATCCTTCGACAATAGGGTCCTTCATAGATTCTACTTTAACGAACAATGGTTTCCTGTAAATATATCTTGTAAAGAGCTGGTTGTCTGACGACCAGGGGGAAGTGCCGGTCCATGCCGTGCCTACATCTCCAAAAGCCACTACCTGGAAGTTGTTCAGGAAATCGGAACGTATGGGCCGGTTAAAAAAATACCTGAACACGGGCATCCTGAGTTCCGAATTAAAAACAAAGAAACTGTTGCCGTTACGTATATTCTGGTCAAATCCCCTCATATTGGTCCCCAGGGTCTGAAACACGTAATTCTGGTCCTGGGCCACAGGTGTATTAACATTGAACTGGGGGAACAGCCAGTTATCCACCCCGCCCAGGTAATATACAAGTTTTCCGCTGCCGAAGGAGGTGCTGGCTGCGAAACGGTTAGCCCAGATCAGGGTCCTGTGTATCTTTTGATAATTGCGGATGTCGAATCCCAGCACATAACACTGGATGCTTTTATCAAGGGCAAGCTGGTATGCCTCTCCGAAAACCTTATACCTGGTTCCCTGGTAGAGGTTCAGTCCGAGGTTCCTGGTATTATCATAGGTAAGCTCAGCTTTCAGGCTTATCCACAGCCGGTTCACATCGGGAATTGCAAGATTGATGGGATCGGTCGAAAGATATACGGCCCTGTCATACCTTGCAGTTACAGTACCTTTGATATTCAGTACCGGGTTAAACGGATAGGTAAGCACATAATACAGCTCATTAATACGGTGGCGGATTATGGAATAATCGGCAGCTTCTTCCACCGATTGCCTGTGGAAAATGATCTGGTGGTCGAGCCGTTTTTTAAATATGGAATAGCTGAGCATGTATTCGTTGTTCACGAGGTTGAAATTCAACCTTACCCCTCCCGTGATCCTATGGTCTTCCATGAGATCGGTCACCCCCACCATGAACAGGGCATTGAATCCAGGGTTTATGTATATAGGAGAGCTCGAATTTGAAAATGGCTGGTATGCCCAGTTGAGATAGGTAAAATCAATCTGGGTCACCATCTGGTCGATGGAATATTCCACATTATAATTCAGCTGCTTCGCGTATTTATACTTATTGAGTGTGTCTTTTTTTACACCTGCCTGCTTGCCGAATACGCCTTTTTGCGAAGTATCTGACATGGCTAGTGCAATCAGCCTGAGCTCCTGCATGCTTACCGAGTCGGTTTCATTGACTTTCGCAGGGGGGGAGGCCTTTACTTTCACCGTGGAAAACCTCGAATGTGCAGGTATGGCCGGCGCCCTTTGCTGAAGCAACTTCATAATGGTATCATCGAGGCCGGGCTTCACCTGGGGTTCAGGCGGCCTGAGGCTTGCTTTCATCCTGAAAAATGCAGGTGAGAGGGTTTGGGGTTCCAGGAACTTCGGTTTTACGAGATCCCTTACATACATCCGGTAATTCTGGTTATGAAAAACCACTTCCCCGTATCTCCCTGCAGTGCCCGATATATCGCTTTCAAGTATGTTACTGGTATAGTTTGTAACGGGATATGATGTTGTATAGTAACGGTAATGCGTGGCCGTGTCGATAAAAGAAACGGCTGAGTCGCAGCGGGCCAGGAACCTGTTATAAACACCGTTCTGGTTGCTGAGGAAAGTATAGTAATTCCCCATGTATGCATTAGGCTGGATCTCATCCGCATCGGGTGTGCTGGTGATCCTTTTCAGGAGAGGTGAATGACTTTTGTAATCCAGGACAAAAATGTCATTATTGCCGTTTATCCTGCTGATATCGACCTTCGGGTCGAATCTGATCGTGTCGCCGGGGCGGTTTGAAGCAAAGATTACCTGGGTCGAGCCATTGATAAACCTTGGGTTCAGGTCATTGTAGATATCTTTTGTGAGCTGCTCATGCGACCCGGCGGCTATATTGTATACGTAAATATCGCTTTGCCCTTTCTGAACGGCCGACATCAGCAGGAGGCTGCCATCACCGGAATACGAAAAGTCGGTCACCTTGTCAAATTCGAACAGTACGACATGCTCACGGCTCTTATCCGCAGTATTATAAAAATAAAGGTAATCCTCGCCTTTCCTTTCGGTCAGGATAGCCAGCACCTTCCCGCCGGGGTGCCATGCAAGAAGAGGGTAAGTCAGGTCGGGTTTCTCGGCAAGACGGTAACCGCCACGGTATATCCTTTTCTTTTTCCCGGTTTCCAGGTCGAGCAGGAATATCTTGTAAATTCCGAGGTTCCAGGTACTGTAAGCCGCAGTATTGCCGTCGGGGCTGATCTTTAGCTGGCGGAAAACCCTGTCGGGCTTGTTCTTCATATTCAGTGGCGTCCCGGCCGGGGCCTCCCTTTGTGCAAGCTGCCTTTTGTACAATTCCCTGTAATAGCTGGTCCAGTTTTCGACCACTGTATTATAGGGTAAACCGAGCACATTAAGAAACCCTTTTTCTATGCTCCGGGTCAGTCTTGTCATGTAAACGACATTGGGGATCGCCGCGTCCCCGTAATTTGCTGCAATATACTGCCAGATGGAATGCCCGGCATAGGCCGCGTCAATGCCTGTAAGGCTGTTGATCTTAAAATGCTTTTTTGTCAGCACGGCATCCATCACCACATTGTCAAGTTCCGAATCCCAGGGCCTTGAAACGAATGATATCAGCCCGTTCATATACCAGTCGGGCATGGTAAACAAAGCGTTGTTCTTGATCTGGGCTCCAATTCCCGTACCGTACATCATCTGGTTGAGAAGAACCTGGGTAATGCCGGCCCTGATCTGCTGGTCAAAATGCCTGTAATCCCCGTCGAAATAGATGAGGACCTTCCCCCCGATAATTCGCGTAACACCGCCGGTATTGTAAGAATCCCAATCCCCGTATATCCCGATATTGCTCTGCTTAAGGTCGCTCAGGTTGTTGAAAATGATGAACTGGATCTTTTGTTCGAGTACCGACTGCAATTCAAGTTCAATTTCCTTAATATGCTTGTCGGAATACTCGGCGCAATACTGGGCAAGCTCTTTCCCGTTAAGGTAATAATAGGTGTCGAATTTATCGAATTTAAAATACAACCAGAGGAAATCATTATACTGGACCCTTGATTTGCCGAAATTCAACTGTGATCCGCTGTAGAACTGTCCGAAGGACTTGCTGCCTGCCGCGAAAAACAAAATACAGCAACAGCTCACCAGAAGGCGCCGTAAAAATCCCTCACGAGTTGCAAAGCAAGCTGGCATATTAATTGATCAGAAAAGTAACCGGGTCGCTAAGTTACGATTATTTTATAAGCAGGGTGCAGTGGCTTCTATTTCCTATCTTTGCAGTGCATAATATATATTATGATACAACTGGAACGCTTTACTTTCAATTCATTCATGGTCAATACCTACGTACTGTATGATGAGACCAAAGAGGCCGTAATTGTCGACGCAGCCTGCTATGAACCCTTCGAGAAGCAGGGCCTGTCGGATTTCATTGTTGACTCCGGCCTTAAGATAGTCCGTCAAATCAACACGCACTGCCATATTGATCATATATTTGGAAGCCTTTTTGTCGCTGAGAAATACGGGGTCCTCCCCGAATTTCACAAGGCCGGACTGCCTTTTCTCACTGAAGCAGATTCTATTGCCCATACTTTTGGCTACAGCTTCGACGGGCTCCCCGGGCATGGCGGTTTTCTTGAGGATGGCGAGGTTATTAAGTTCGGGAAAAGCTCTCTCAGGGTTCTTTATACTCCCGGCCATGCCGACGGAAGCGTGTGTTTTTACTGTTCAGCCGATGGCTTTGTGATCACAGGAGACGTGCTCTTCAGGGATACTGTCGGCCGCACCGATCTGCCTTCGGGTGATTTTGACCTGCTGATGGAAAGTATCAAGACCAAACTCTTTACCCTGCCTGAAGATACCGTGGTTTATCCGGGTCACGGCGGGGAAACGACAATAGGGTATGAGATGGTGAATAATCCGTTTATAAAATGAATATCGAATATTGAACACTGAATATTGAATGTTGAAGGTGATAACATTCGATATTCGAAATTCGTTGATCGATATTCGAAATTCAAGGTCATTACTAAAATGCAAAAAATTCTCATCATCCGCTTCAGCTCCATAGGTGACATCGTGCTTACCACGCCTGTTATACGCTGCCTGAAGCAGGAACTTCCCGGCGCCGAGGTCCATTATTTAACCAAAAAGCAATTTGAGCCCATTCTGAAGGCGAATCCTTATATCGACAAGCTATGGTTGTACGAGGGGAATTTTAAAAGCCTCATTCCCCTGCTCAGGTCCGAGGGTTATGATTTCGTCGCCGACCTGCATAAAAACCTTAGATCGGCTTATGTAAAACTCATGCTGGGCAAGCCATCGGGGAGTTTTCCCAAGCTGAATATCAGGAAATTCCTTATTGTAAATTTCAAGTGGAATTTCCTTCCCGGCATCCATATCGTGGACCGGTATTTCAGGGCGGTAAGCAAGCTGGGTGTGAAGAATGACCAGCAGGGCCTCGATTATTTTATTTCACCTGCGGATGAAGTCGTCCCCATTTTTCCTGAGTACTACGCGGTAGTCGTTGGCGGTAAGCATAATACCAAGATCTTTCCCCCGGAAAAAGTAGCAGAGGTTGTCGAAAAACTTGACAAACCTGTCATCCTCCTGGGAGGAAAGGAAGACCGGGAAAGGGGAGAGCAGGTAATGAAGCTGACATCCAGACCCATGCTGAACGCCTGCGGTGAGTATAGCCTGAACCAGGCAGCGTCACTGGTGAGGCAGTCATCCGCAGTCCTTACAAATGATACCGGGCTCATGCATATCTCGGCTGCATACCGTAAAAGAATGGTATCTGTTTGGGGCAATACAATTCCTGCTTTCGGGATGTATCCTTACATGCCTTCGCACGCTGAAAATTCTTTCATTTCCGAAGTTGCCGGCCTCGGATGCCGGCCCTGCAGCAAAATCGGGTTCAGGGAATGTCCCAAACACCATTTCCGCTGCATGATGGATATTTCTGTTGACGAGATCGTAGCTCACCTTGAGTAAGCCTGTTTTTACCGACACCCATGCGCACCTCTACCTTGAGGAGTTCGATGCCGACAGGGATCAGGTGATTCAGCGCGCAGAAAAAGAGGGAATTTCCCATCTTTTCCTGCCAAACATCGATTCAACCTCGGTGCAGGAAATGTTGAACGTTTGCTCAGCCTGGCCGCATTTATGTTACCCGATGATGGGTTTGCATCCCACTTCGGTACGTGCAAACTACCATGACGAATTAAAACTTATGAAGCATTACCTGGCCGACAGATCCCTGCGCTTTTACGGCGTGGGGGAGATAGGAATAGATCTTTACTGGGACAGGACTTTCGAGAAGGAGCAGACTGAAGCATTTAATATCCAGCTTGATCTCTCGCTCGAATACGGGCTCCCCGTTGCAATCCATACCAGGAATTCCATGGAAGTTGCGCTGGGGATCATGGAATCCAGGAATGACGAGGGATTAAGAGGGGTATTCCATTGTTACAGCGGGGATGTCGCCCAGGCTGAAAGAGCGTTGCAGATGGGATTTTACCTTGGGATAGGGGGAGTAATAACTTATAAGAAATCAGGATTGGCGGATGTGGTTGCGGCTATGCCGCTTTCTTCCCTGCTTACCGAGACTGATGCCCCTTTCCTGCCGCCGGTGCCTCATCGCGGACAGCGCAATGAATCATCGTATATTCCGTTAATAGCACTGAAGATTGCAGAAATAAAAGGAGTATCATTGGAAGAAGTGGCGGAAGCCACGACAAGGAATGCAATGGAATTATTCATGATTAGTTTGTAAGTGATTAGCGATGAGTGATGAAATTTTAACTCATGGCTTATGGCTCATCACTCATGGCTTTAAAATTTTGACAAATGATCGGACAAACAAGTTTACTCGTAATATATACCGGCGGCACCATCGGGATGGTGCAGGACCCGAAGACAGGCTCATTAAAGCCGCTTTCATTTGAAAATCTCTACAAATACCTGCCGGTACTGGAGAATTTCAACTGCCAGATTGATTTCCACACTTTCCAGCCCCTGCTCGATTCTTCGAATATGAACCCTTCATTTTATGTGAAGCTGGCAAGCGAGATAGAGGAGAATTATGAAAATTACGATGGCTTCGTGGTGATGCATGGCTCAGATACCATGGCCTACACTGCATCGGCCCTCAGTTTTATGCTCGAGAACCTGAACAAACCCGTTATTTTCACAGGTTCACAGTTACCTATAGGAATGGTGCGCACCGACGGGCGTGAGAATTTTATCAATGCTATCGAGATTGCCATTGCCAAAGAAGTCGACACCCCGATAGTGCCCGAGGTCGGCATCTGCTTTGAGAACAAGCTGTTCCGCGGCAACCGCACAACCAAGCTGAACACCGAGAATTTCGGGGCTTTTATTTCAGCAAATTATCCCTTGCTGGCCGAAGTCGGCGTCAAGATAAAATATAACAGGGATTGCATCCTCAGGCCCAATTTCAAACGGCTGAAAGTACTTAAGGAACTGGATGAGAACATTGCTATCCTGAAACTCTTCCCGGGCATTTCGAAATGCGCCGTAGAGGCGATCCTCCATACCTGCGGACTGAAAGCGGTCATACTTGAGACCTTCGGGGCCGGCAACGCCCCTACCCTGCCCTGGTTCCTCGATGCCCTGAAAGAAGCCGCCGACCGTGATGTGATCATAGTAAATGTGACCCAATGCAAAGGCGGCACGGTGGAAATGGGCAAGTATGAAACCAGCGCCGAGTTAAGCAGGATAGGAGTTATCGGAGGTTATGATATAACAACCGAGTCGGCCGTTACCAAGCTGATGTACCTCCTGGGCTGCAAATTTTCGACCCAGGCTGTGAAGCAGCTGCTTCAAACCAGCCTCCGGGGCGAGATGACAGTTTGATATATCGGAAATTTTAGTACCTTTGCACCCTCGTAATTATTTACGAATTACGATGTACGATTTACGGTTGCATTCCAGTTTACGATTTCAGATTAATTTGATATAATTCGTAAATCTGACTTCCTAAATCGTAAATATAATGGAGAGGTGTCCGAGTGGTCGAAGGAGCACGCCTGGAAAGTGTGTGTACGCCAAAAGTGTACCCTGGGTTCGAATCCCAGTCTCTCCGCAGGTAATTTTCACAAAGCGTTGTAATTTAAACATTTATGACGCTTTGTTTTTATATACACCCAATGTAACACCCACTTTAAGTTACTAAATGGCTTATTCTTCTCATTCCTGAGTGCGGTTGCTCCCTTGGATCAAAATTTGCAAATGCGACCCCCGGTGGGTCTATAAAAACACTTTGCAGTTCTGAAAAGTGGGGCACAACATGGCGACTAAATTCACATCCTTCTACAAGATGGGTGTTCATTCAAAGGCACAGCCTTTGTAAGCAATAATGCCTTGGTTTTGTTGCGGTTAGCGGCTCGTTAGCCACTATAGCAATATACAGACTACCAGGACATTAACAAATTGCTTTAAAAACTCCTAATTTTCCCTTATATTTGTTCTTATAATTCTTAATTATGTTAACCAAGGATAGTGTCTTAAAAACCATTTCAAAGCTTCCTGAAAATTTCAATCTGGATGAATTGATTGACAAACTAATCTTTATTGATAA